>JAPPJY010000074.1 GCA_028874335.1 Gemmatimonadota bacterium
CAACGCAGTATTTCGACCGCAAGGGCCGGCCGTAGCCCGGATGGACTTTATCAACGGGCTGTCATTCCTCGATCAGGTCGCGGATGGCCTGTGAAACGGTTTCCGGCTGGGGCATGCAGGCGGCCTCGAGCGGAGCGCTGTACGGCGTGGGGACATGCGCGCCGTTCAGGCGGCCTACCGGTGCGTCCAGATCGTCGAACGCCAGGCTCTGGACCTGAGCGGCGATTTCGGCGCCGATGCCGCACGGGCCGAAGGCCTCGTCCACGATGAGCAGACGCCCCGTCTTGTGGACGGATTCCAGTATGGTATCGATATCCAGCGGCGCCACGGTGCGCGGGTCGATGAGTTCGACGGAGATCCCGCCCCCCGCGAGTTCGTCGCAGAGTTTCCACGTCAGGGGAACCATATTCGCCAGCGCGACAACGGTAACGTCGTCGCCCTCGCGGCGGACCTCGGCCTTCCCGAATGGAATGGCGTACGGCGTATCGGGCACAGGACCCCTATGATTGAGGATTGATTTGTGTTCGAGGAAGAGCACGGGATCATCGCCTTCCAGGGCGGTCTTAAACAGGCCCTTGGCGTCGTACGGCGTGGCGGGCAGGGCCACGCGGAAGCCCGGCAGATGAGCGAAAACGGGATAGTAATTCCCCGAATGGTGGGTGGCGGCGGCGCCACCGATACCGACGCAGCCTCGCAGCACCATGGGCATGGACAGGCGGCCGCTGCTCATATACTGCATCTTGGCGATCTGGTTGACCATCTCGCCGAAGCCGTCCAGGATGAAGTCGATGAACATGAAGTCCACCACGGGCCGCGCGCCTGCCATGGCCGCGCCCGTGCAGAGCCCGATAAAGCCCCGCTCGCAGATCGGCGTATCGCACACCCGCATGGGACCGTAGCGTTCGTAGAGTCCGGTGGTGGTGTTGAAATTGCCGCCCCGCTCGCCCACGCCTTCGCCCACGACGAAGATGGTCGGGTCCGCCGCCATGGCATCGGACAGGGCTTCTCGCGCGGCTTCCGTAAACGTGATTTCACGCATGGGTTGCATCCTGTCCGCTGAAGACGTGGTCCGCTACCGAGACCGGATCCGGCCACGGGCTCTTCCTGGCGAACTCGACGCCCTCTTCGACGGCGGCCCTGACATCGTTCTCGATCCGGTCGAGGGTCTCCCGGTCTGCGATGCCCTCTTCCTGCAGTTTTCCGGCCAGCAATGCGATGGGGTCCCTGGCCTTCCAGGCCTCGAGTTCTTCCTGCGTCCGGTAACCGGTATCCCGCATCCCCTCCGCGTGGGGACGCGTGCGGTAGGTCTTGCAGTCCAGCAGCGTGGGGCCGCCGCCTTTGCGGGCGCGAACGACGGCGTCGCCGGCTTTTTTGTAGACGTCGAGGACGTCGTTTCCATCCACCTGAGCGCCGATTACGCCATAGCCTTCCGCGCGCTGTGCGACATCCGTATTGCGCGTGGCGTACTCGAAGGCGACTTCGGTGGCGTACCGGTTGTCTTCCAGGACGAAGACCACGGGCAGTTGCCAGATCGCGGCCATGTTCAGGCCCTCGTGAAAAGCGCCGTTGTTGACGCCTCCGTCGCCGAAGAAGGCCACGCTGACGCGGTCCGATTCGAGCAATTTGAACGTATAGGCGGCGCCGGCGGCCTGAAGGATGCAAGGGCCCACGATGCCGCTGGTGCCCATCAGCCCGATTTCGGGGGAGAACAGGTGCATGCTGCCGCCCCGCCCCCGCGCGCACCCCGTGGACTTGCCGAAGAGTTCAGCGATGAGTTCGCGTATGGGTACGCCCTTGGCGAGCGCATGGCCGTGGCCCCGATGGGTGCTGAAGATCGTGTCTTGCCCGCGCAGGTGCGCGCAGACGCCCGCCGCGATGGCTTCTTCTCCGACGTACGTGTGGCAGGCCCCCGGGATGAGTCCGGCCTGGTATGACCTGGCAATCTGCTCCTCGGTACGCCGGATCGTGAGCATCTGGCGGTAGAGGGACAGGATTCGTTCGTTTTCGAGACCTTCCGGCATGATGCTTACCCTGTCTGGTCTGTTGTTGTCACGGGGGTCACCCGCTGACGATCGGGCCTCCGGGATAGGTGCCTCCGGCGTTCATCGCGAGGTTGCCGCCGTCCATGGGCAACATCACGCCGGTGACCCACGCCGACGCGTCGGATGCGAGGAAGATGGCAACGCCCACGATGTCCTTCGGCTCGCCGAACCGGCCGGCCGGAATGCCGCCCAGCCACGTATCGGCCATGCGAGGTTCGGCACGCAGTCGTTTTTCCAGGAAAGGATTCATAACCTGGGCGGGCAGAATCGCATTCACGCGCACGCCGCGGCTGCTCCATTCCGTGCTGAGTTCCCGGGTCATCTGGGCGACGGCGCCCATCCCGATGCTGTAGGCGATGTGGCCCCGCCCGATCGCGGTGAGGCTCGCGAGAGAGCCGATGTTGATAATGCTGCCCTTGCCTGCGGCGAGCATGCGCCTGCCTCCCTCCTGGCAGCTGCAGAAACGCGCGATGACCAGAGACTGCAGACTCTCCTGGAGCCGATCCAGGGAGAGGTCCTCGGGTTTGCCCAGCATGGTTCCGCCGGCGACGTTGCCCAGGACGTGGATGCGGCCGAATTCGCCGTCCAGCCGTGAGAACATCCCGCGGACCTGCTCGACGTCGGAAACGTCGCACCGCACGGCTATGGCGCGCCGGCCCAGGGATTCGATCTCGTGCGCGGTTTCCTGCGCACCGGGTTCGTTGACGTCGGCCAGCATGAGATCCGCCCCGGCCTCCGCGAAACCGACGGCCATCGCCTTGCCCATGCCCGCGGCCGCGCCCGTCACGAGCGCGACGCGGTCGGTCAGGTCGAATATTGGATGCGACATGGTCCATCTCCGTTTTTGCGCCGGGAAGCGCCGCCCGCGTCGGTCCGCCCGGAACCCGCTACTCTCCGAGATACGCGACGGCGTCGATTTCCACCAGGATGCCCTTGTACATGTCGCCGGCTCCAACCAGACGCCTGGTAGGCATCCGGCTCCTGTTCTTGAAATACCGTATATAGGTGCGATTGAATCCGTCGCGGTCCGCCATGTCCAGGAGGAAGACGTTGACACGGACGACGTCGTCGAAGGTGGCGCCTTCGCTTTCCAGCACCTGCACCATGTTGTCCATCGTGAAGACGGTCTGTTCCTCGATATTCTCCCCAACGACCTCGCCGCCGTCGACAGGGCCGAAGCCTGAGAGAAACAGCAGATCGCCGGCGCGGCGGGACATGGAATAGAAGGGTTCCGGACTCACCTGTTCGGCCATGGTATTTGTCTCCTTGAGTGATTCGTCTGACGCCGCGACGATGACCCGTGCGGCGCCGGATATTCGTTTGCGTCGGTTCTTGAGATCCGGATTCCATTCCTGTCAATTCTGAAGGCGCAGCGCGTTGTCCTTTCGATGATGGAACAATGCGGGTTCGTGTTCCTTCAGCGGTAGGCGCGGCCGAACGCCGGTGTTGACGATGTTGTCCGGATGGGGCCAGCGGCTGTTGAGTACCGAGACGAGGTTCTCCACGCCCGTGATCGCCACGTCCTGGCCGGCCTGCACGGACAGGCCCGAGATGTGCGGGGTCAGGATCACATTGTCGAGCCGGGCGAGCGGGTGGTCGGGCGGGGCCTCCGTTTCGCCGAAGATTTCGATGTCGTCGAAAGTGTCAATCGCGGCGCCCCCCAGATGTCCGTTTCGAAGCAGGTCGGCGAGGGCGCTTTCGTCCGTGATGGCCCCGCGGCATGTATTGATGAAAAAGGCGCCGGATTTCATCTTCCTGAGGGTGGGCGCGTCCAGCAGTCGGTATGTCTCCCTTGTAAGCGGCAGATGCAGAGAGACAAAGTCCGACTCCGTCAAAAGCGTGTCGAGGTCCACCATCCGTACGCCAAGGGCATCGGCCTCGTCCCGCGGCGCGCGCAGGTTCTTCCTGGTGGCAAAGATTTTCAGACCGAATGGCCTTGCCCGTTTAACGACGGCCTTGGCTGAGGCGCCGAAACCGATCAGGCCGAGCGTGAGGCCCGATACACGATGAAGCCTGAGTCCTTCGTCCCGGGCTTTCTGGAACCTGCCGGCGTAGAAGTGCCGTGACATTGCCGGAATTCGCCGGGCAAGGCCGAGCAGGGACGCCATGACGTGGTCGGCCATCTCATCGTTGCAGAACGTGGGGACGTTGGAGACCACAATACCTTCGCGGGTGGCGTTCTCGACGTCGATCTTGTCCGTACCGTTGCCCAGACGGGAGATGATCGTGCATCTGATAAGGCTCTTGATGACCTTTTCGGGAAGTGACGCCGATACCACGGCCAGGGCGTCGCAATCCGCAACACCCGCAATGATGTCGTCCGGTTCGTACGCGTCCACAAGGATGGGCGCGATACCGTAGTGCCTGTACAGCGCCGCCTCGGTCGGATTGACCGGAATGACTTCCGCATTCAGGCGGACGAATCGGATATCTTCGAAACCGGTCCTGGGCATTGGGTAAATCGTGGCAAATAGACCGCGTCCGCGCAACAACGTCTGCGGCCCGATTTTATCTCCTGAATGGATCAGCTTGCGGGATGTTCGTCCAGGTCTCCCTGTTCCCCTTGTGGCGCAGGCGCCCTCGGTGAAAGCAGAAGCAATCCCTGTACTGACGCAAAGTGGCGATCCATCGAGACCAGCCGCAGACCGTGCTCCATGGCCTGCGCCGCGATCCAGACGTCGTTCGTCGGGATCGGGGTGCCGACGCGCCTTAACCCGTTGAGGATCTCGGCGTAGAACTCGGCCGTATCCTCGCTGACGGCGCATATCTCCACGCGTGGCGAATCGAGAAATTCGGCCAGTTCATCGCGGTTCTTGGGCTCCCGGATCCGGCCTTTGAAGCCCGAAAGCAGCTCTCCGATGCTGATCGAACTCATCGCGATTCGTGAAGCACGCCGAAGCAATGACACAACGGCAGGTTCCGCGCGCATGGCGTGCGAGTAAATATTGGTATCGATCAGGAATTCGTTCACTGCCAAAGTTCCGGATCGATGCATCGCTCGGAGTCAATCTTCCCCTGAATTCGGGCAAACTCATCCTCGTCCCAACGTCCGAAGAGGTGATCCAGGTCGCTATGGACCTCGGTGAACCGGCGTGATTTGTCCAATCCGAACTGCCGTCGCAATGCGTCCAGTGCCGTCTGGTTCATGCTCTTTCCTTCCCGCCTGGCCACCTCCCTCAACCTGGCGGCAAGCTGGGGATCCAGCCCACGCAGGGTCATGCTCTTCAGAACATCCGCCACGGCGTACTCCCTTCTCCATTTGCGATCAATATGTGATATCGAAATGATCTCAATATATGACACCACACGCCGCAGGTCAAGCACGATCCGTTTGCCACACTTGAAACAACGGTCATCGACGGGATTCGGCGCAGGTGCTGCCGCGCCGTCGTCGAGTTCCTCAGAAGCTGCTTTAAAATTCCCAGTGAGGGAGACGACAACATACTGATTGGCCATCCTCAGGGGAACTTCATGCACGGCTCTGGCCAGACGTTCAACCGTGCGCTGCGTACCAGGCGGCATTTAGCGGTCTGACATCGCGGGGCAGGCCGCCGCGTTAATGATTCTGTCGACACCGCGTCGAAGTCGAGGTCGGCCGGCAACGATCTACAGCTTCAGAAACAACCCGACTTCCCAGACAGGGGCATCGAGCAGGTTGTGGCTTCGCGTGAACCTCGAAATCCCGGCGGTAATTCCCGCGTTGGGCGAAACATGGAAATCGATCTGGGATCCAAAGGACAGGTACTCGAGATCGTTGCGCGGGTGAAACTCATCGTCTGCTCTGTCGAGGGCTTCGACACCGCGGAGCCAGACCGAGACGCCCATTCGCTCGGCGATCGTATAACCAGCCTGCAGACGATATCGCAACTCGTCCGCGTAATTGTCATCGCGATTGTCACTGCTCTTTCGGTTATTGTATCCGATTTCACCTATCAGATAGGCAGGTGCGGGATAGAGCGAATGGCCTACTTGAAGGGAAACATGTTGATTGAATTCGCCGTCGCCTGTCCAGAGGACGATATCCCCTCCTGATTCACCCAGCGGCAATCCTGCCATGGCCTGCAGACTGACCACCGTTGGTCCCTTTGTCAGAATCCCGATCCTGACACCTGCGTCCCCATCGCCAACACCGGTCGTTGAATCCAACCCTTCGACATCCACGGCGAAGTGCGCATAGGCCGGCAGGTAGCCCACCAGCGTCACCCGGTCAGTCACGCCGAATTCACCGTAAAGACTCGTCGTATAGCCACTCACGGTCGGGATCTCGGTCTTCGATCCATCTGCGATGAAAAGCGACTCGGCGCTGATTACCTGTTGGCTGAGTTTGAGATACCCCTTACCCTTCGGCTGCGTCCATCCGCCCGCGTGGGCGATGGAGGAATCGAATATCATCACACCCGTGAGCAACGCGGCAAGAACTAACCTTGATTCGTAAGTCTTCGGGGACGTTAATTCGAATATGTGCTTGTAAATAAAGGCGATTAAAAGGCGGATTACCAGGATACACCAGGTCACTGGACGTGAAGGGAAGAAATGTCCTTCTTTGCGTCGATATTGCCCCGTTTCGGCGGGTTTTATCGCGTCGCCGCGTTGCTGTTTATTTCGGATTGAGGCTAACCCGTTCACTTAATGCTCCTTTGCTTAGAAGCTGACTTAAAATTCCCAGCGGTCTTCGCGCGGCTGCAAGAGCGCCGGTCGGCGTTGGTCAAACCCACCCGTCGTACGAGATCGAGGCTGCGCTTGCTCGCCTCTCATAGGCGGATTTGCCCGCCTTGACCTCCGCTTTTTCGCTCGCGCTCTGGAACTCACCGGTAATTTTAAGACAGCTTCTTATCAATTGCCCAATGAAGCGCTTCCGACTTCACGGTTGATCAGCCTGCAATGAAGAATGAGGTGGCTCCATGAATCGATATTCTTTCCACTGGCAGGAGAAAACGTCCATGCCTTATTCCCAGATTGCCGTGACACTTCACCAAATTCGACGGCGCCGGCAGGTAAAGCACCATTTCTGGGCCAGTTAATGTTGTTGCTGGTGTAAAGAGCCACAAACACATCCGGCGCCCCGCTCGGCGTTGACAACCCGGCAATGCTGAGTCTGAGCTTCCCGTCGGAAGTTTCGCTTAGCGTCACGGATCCACCTGATGAATAGTTGTTTCGTCCACCAATCGTACCGGTACGGCTTCGCAGTGGTCCCGTTACGGTCAACGTCGCCGTGCCGGATTTGCCGTCCACCGTCGCCCTGATCGTCGTGGAACCGGCGTCCACGCCCGTTGCCAACCCGGATGAGTTGACGGTGGCCACCGAGGTGCTGCTGCTCGACCAGGTGAACGTCTTGCCGGATATTGCCACGTTGTCCGAGGTATAGGCTGTCGCGCTGAACTGCTGCGTCTTTCCTTCTTCGATTGACGCGGACGATGGAGACACCGAGACCCGGTCCACTACGGGTCGTGGAGGCGGCGGTTCGGTCACTTTCAATGTCGCCGTGCCGGACTTGCCGTCCACCGTCGCCCTGATCGTCGTGGAACCGGCGTCCACGCCCGTTGCCAA
>JAPPJY010000027.1 GCA_028874335.1 Gemmatimonadota bacterium
ATTGTGGCCGAAGACAAGGCGCGCGACCGAGTCCCATCCATCGATTCGGCGAGGGAGCGCAACGCAGTATTTCGACCGCAAGGGCCGGCCGCAGCCCGGATGGACTTTTTCAACGGGCTGCCAAGGCCGTGGGCTGCGCCGTGATCCAACAGGTCAATTCAGTCAGGAGGGGCAGGCAATGGCGAAGTCCAGTGGCGCCGGCAAGGAAAAGGCGATCGATCTGGCCATTTCGCAAATCGAAAAGCAGTTCGGGCAGGGTTCCATAATGCGGCTGGGCGGCGAGGAGGGCGGGCAGGTGGCCGTCGAAGTCATTCCAACCGGCGCTCTCGCACTGGACGTCGCCCTTGGCGCGGGTGGGGTCCCGCGGGGCCGGGTGGTCGAAATTTACGGTCCTGAAGGATCCGGCAAGACCACACTGACCCTGCACGTCATCGCGGAAGCGCAACGGAAGGGCGGAACCTGTGCCTTTGTCGATGCGGAGCATGCGCTCAATGTAGAACTTGCGGAACGGATCGGTGTCGATCTTGAGAACCTTCTCATCTCGCAGCCCGATACCGGGGAGGAGGCCCTGGAAATCACCGACACGCTCGTGCGCAGCGGCGGGTTCGACGTGGTCGTCGTGGACTCCGTGGCGGCGCTCGTGCCGCGTGCGGAACTTGAGGGAGACATGGGCGATTCCCACGTGGGTTTGCAGGCGCGGCTGATGTCTCAGGCCCTGCGCAAGCTGTCGGGATCGATCAGCAGGTCCAAGACTTGCGTGATGTTCACCAACCAGATCAGGATGAAAATCGGTGTGATGTTCGGCAATCCGGAAACGACCTCGGGCGGAAACGCGCTTAAATTCTATGCATCCGTACGCATGGATATCCGACGCATTGGCGCTATCAAGGACGGGCAGGAGGTCACGGGCAACCGGGTCCGTGTCCGGGTTGTCAAGAACAAGATGGCCGCGCCGTTCAAGGAGGCGGAGTTCGATCTGATGTTCGGCGAAGGCATTTCGAGAGAGGGCAGTCTTCTGGATATCGCCGAACTTCACGGCATTGTCAGCAAGAGCGGTACCTGGTTTTCCTATGGCAGCGATCGCCTGGGGCAGGGGCGGGAGAACGTAAAGAACCATTTGAAGGAACAACCGGAACTTGCCGAG
This sequence comes from Gemmatimonadota bacterium, assembly GCA_028874335.1. GTDB lineage: Bacteria > Latescibacterota > UBA2968 > UBA2968 > JAAXHE01. The sequence continues at coordinate 1,145 of JAPPJY010000027.1, forward strand.
GAAATCGAATCCCGGGTGCGTGAGGCCGTGGGTCTGGCGGACAACGGTGCGGCCAAGGCGGGCGACAGCGCCTGAGCCGCATACCGGAGCGTACGCGGATGGCGTCGTACGTGACCTGCGCGGCGGAACGCCAGGCCTGCCCGGAAAGGCGGGGAGTTGGCATTTCCAGCCATCGAGGTGCCGCGGATGAAACCGAAATCCAGTTCGCCGCCGCATCGCCCGAATGCCGCCGAAAGGGCGAAGAACGCGGCGTTTCGACTTCTGAGCGCACGCGCGTATTCGTGCGCGGAAATGAGAGAAAGGTTGCGTCGCCGGGGGTTTCAGGAGCCCGTGGTCGAGCGGACCCTCGACCAGTTGCGGCGGCTGAAGCTGGTCGACGATCGGGATTACGCGCTTCGCTTCGTTCAGGAGCGTATGCGAACCCGGCCCGCGGGCCGGGCGCTGCTACGTCACGAACTGGAAAAGCGGGGAATCGACTCCGCTACGGCCGAGGACGTGCTGGACGAGGTGTTCGATGGCGTCGATCCCGAAGTCGTCGCCCTGGATCTCCTGAGGTCGCGCAGGAGACACTACGACGGCGTCGACAGGCGCAAAGCGCTTTCCCGTATGTACGGGTTCCTGGGGCGCCGCGGATTCGGTGCCGTGGCGCACGCGGCAGCGGAGCGGGCCTGGCTGGAATTCAGCGAAAGCGGTCACGACAGCGTGCCGGATTCGTAAGCCGGAACCGGCCGCATCCCGTGCGAAACCCGGTGCGGCGCCTTGCGCCGCGGTCCGCGTGTACCCTTGTCATTGCTATATCAATACCATGAAATCTTCAGCCGACATCCGTGAAGAGTATCTTCGATACTTCGAAGACAGAGGCCACACGATCGTGCCGAGCGCGCCCGTGGCGCCGCAGGACGATGCCACGCTGCTGTTTACAAATGCAGGGATGAATCAGTTCAAGGACGTGTTTCTGGGCACCGGCCGCCGGGATTACCGCCGGGCGGTGGATACCCAGAAATGCATCCGCGTATCGGGACATCACAACGACCTCGAAGAGGTGGGCTTCAGTGCGCAGCACCATACGTTCTTCGAAATGCTGGGCAACTGGTCGTTCGGAGACTATTTCAAGCGGGAGGCGATCGCATGGGCCTGGGAACTGTTGACGGAGGTCTGGCAGCTGCCCAGAGAGAGACTCTGCGCCACGGTATTCGGCGGGGACGCCGGCGACGGACTGGCGGCGGACGAGGAGGCGGAAGCGCTCTGGACGGAGGTGACAGACCTCCCCGCCGAGCGGGTCATTCGGCTGGACAAGACGGACAACTTCTGGCAGATGGGCGAGACCGGTCCGTGCGGTCCGTGTTCGGAGGTGCACTACTATCTGGGTGACGATCCGGCTTCGTGGTTCCGCGAGGTTCCGGACCTCGACGGTCCCGAGACCTCGGAAATCTGGAATCTGGTCTTCATTCAGTTCAACCGGGATGCCGAAGGCGTTCTGCATCCACTTCCCGAAAAGCACGTGGATACCGGCATGGGGTTCGAGCGCATCTGCACCGTGCTCCAGGGGGTGGAATCCACCTACGATACCGATCTGTTTCAGCCTATTCTCACCAGGATCAGCGAGGTCACCGGGAAATCCTATGACGACGAAAACCGGGTGGCGATGCGCGTTATCGCCGACCATATCCGCACGCTCTGCTTTGCGGTTGCGGACGGCGTGCTGCCATCCAACGAAGGGCGGGGGTACGTGCTGCGGCGTATCCTGAGGCGGGCGGCGCGATACGGGCGCACGCTGGAGATGCACGATCCGTTCATTCACGGGCTGGTGCCCGTTGTCGTGCGCGTTATGGGGACTGTGTTTCCCGAGGTGACTCAGCAGGCCGACCACATCTCCCGGGTCATCCGGTCGGAGGAAGAAGGGTTCGGGAAGACGCTCGACCGGGGGCTTGAGATGTTCAAGGTGGTTTCCAGCGGGGGAAGAATCTCCGGACGGGACGCGTTTCGCCTGTATGACACCTACGGTTTTCCAATCGACCTCACGCAGTTGATGTGCGCGGAGCGCGGACTGGAGGTGGACCTGGACGGGTTTGAAGCGGAGATGGCTGCCCAGCAGGCGCGGTCGCGCGAGGCGGGGCGGCGGGTCTTCGCGTCCCAGGAAGCGGTGGCCAACGATTTCCTTCCTTCGGAACATTCCGTGTTCGTCGGATACGATCGACTGGCGCTCGACACGGTCGTGGCGGCGTGCAGGGCGGCGGAGGACGGCAGGTTGGATGTGTACCTGAGAGAGACGCCGTTCTACGCCGAAGCCGGCGGGCAGGTGGGGGATCGGGGACGGATTCAAAACGGAGATCTGGAGGTACTGGTCGACGAGACTTTCCGTTCCGGCGAAGGCATCGTGCACCGGGGTCGCCTGATGCGGGGTTGCGCCGACGCGCTGGAAGGCGCCCACGTGGAGGCGCGTGTTGACGCGGAGCGCCGGATGGAGACCGCCCGAAACCATACCGCGACCCATCTGCTTCACGAGGCCCTCCGCCAGGTACTCGGCAAACACGTGAATCAGGCCGGGTCGCTGGTCGCGCCGGACCGGCTGCGATTCGACTTCAACCACTTCGAGGCCGTTACGCCTGCGCAGCAGAACGAGATCGTCCGTATCGTCAACCGGGTGATCCGCCGTGACCTCAAAGTGGATACCGATATGGTAGGTCTTGAAGAGGCGCGGCGTAACGGCGCCCGGATGTTGTTTTCCGAAAAATACGGCGACGTGGTGCGCACGGTGCGGATCGGGGACTTCAGCCTCGAGTTGTGCGGCGGCACCCACGTGGGATCGACGGGTCAGATCGGCATGCTCCAGCTGACGGCCGAAACGGGAACGGCCGCCGGCGTTCGGCGGATGGAGGCGGTCACCGGGGCGGGTGTCGAGGCCCTCATCGGGAGGCAACGGTCCACGCTTGCTGAACTGGAGGGGATGTTGAGCGTGGAGGCCGACGCATTGCCCGATCGCGTCAATCGGTTGATCTCCAGGGGCAAGGAACTCGAGCGGACGGTACAATCCATTCGCAGCGCATCGGCCGGGGAGCAAATGCGCGACCTGGCGGGCGCCGCGGTGGAGGTGGACGGGGTCCGGGTGGTGGCTACCGCCGTCCAGCCGGCGGACATGGAGGCATTTCGTGAAATGGGCGACCGCCTCCGTGAAACCCTGGGTTCCGGTGTGGGCGTGCTGGGTGCGGCGCTGAACGGCAAAGCCTCGCTGATCGCGGTGGTTACGGACGACCTCATCCAGCGGGGCGTTCAGGCGGGCAATATCGTCAAGGCGGTGGCGGAACGGGTGGGCGGCGGCGGCGGCGGACGCCCACATCTTGCACAGGCAGGGGGCAGGCATCCCGAAAAGATGTCCGAAGCGCTTGCCGAAGTCCCCGAGATCGTCCGGTTACAGTTGGAAGGGTAATCTGCATCCATGTCGACGTACGACTACCTCAAGTCAGTTCTCGCAAAGCGGGGCGCGGGGTTCCTCTGCCTCCTGGATCCCGATCGGATGGACAAGCAGGACCTGGTTCACACGGCGGCGATGTGTGAAGAGAACGGAGCTGACGCCCTGTTGATGGGCGGCAGTTTTCTGCTTTATACCGATTTCGACCGGGTGGTCCGGGAGGTCAAACGCGCCGTGGGGCTACCCCTGTTGATTTTCCCCGGTCCCGACATGAACCAGGTCTCGTCCGCGGCTGACGCAATTCTGTTTCTTTGCATGATCAGCGGGCGAAATCCGGACCTGCTGATCGGGCAGCAGGTCAAGGCAGCCCCGATCGTCAAGGCGTACGGTCTCGAGACGATTTCAACCGGTTACATGCTGGTGGATTCCGGGCGGCAGACGACAGTCGAATATATCAGCAATACCAAACCGATGCCCGGAGACAAGCCTGAGATCGCGGCGGCGCACGCGCTGGCAGCCGAGTACCTCGGCATGCAATGCGTCTATCTGGATGCGGGCAGCGGCGCCGATCGGATGGTTTCCGACGAAATGGTCGCTGCGGTTTCGGGAAACGTATCCATACCCGTGATGGCGGGAGGAGGCATCCGGGAGCCGCGGGATGCCGGCGCGAAGGCTGCGGCGGGCGCCGATTTTGTGGTGGTGGGCAGTATACTGGAAGCAAAGCGGGACCCCGCGCTGGTACGTGAGTTTGCCGGGGCCGTCCACCGCGGGTAGACATCTGCAGGCTGGAATACAGGTTCAACGCAACCGCCGGGAAGGACTCTGGCGGTTTTTGTTTCGTTCAGGGCCGTCGGGGTTCCGGCGAGTGGCGACCAGGCGCGTGTGGAAAGGCCCGGCAGCGCTTGACAGGATGACTGGATTTAGATAGATTGTTCACTTCCGGCATGGGCTATCATAACGGCACGAACAGGTTATGGCGGAACGAGAAGCCACGGTGAAAAACAGGTTGGGTATCCATGCGCGGCCGTCGGCCCTTCTTGTGCAGGCGGCCGCAAAGTATGTATCGGAAATTACCCTGATCAAGGATGGGCTCGAGGTCAACGGCAAGAGTATCATGGGCGTTATGATGCTCGCGGCTGAGACGGATGCGAAAATTCGCGTCCGGACGGCCGGTCCGGATGAAGAGGAAGCTCTGGACGAGATTGTGCGGATGATCGAGGGCGAGTTCGACTGAACGGGCACATTGCTGCGTGCAAGGTCTCGGACCAATGAAAGTACTTAAGGGCATCCAGGCATCGAACGGCATCGCCATCGGACCGGTGTATCTTCACGACCCGGAGGAGCCGTGGGTAGACTACCGGCGCATCGGGGAAGATGAAGTCGACGGCGAGGTGCGGAGGTTTCTGGATACGCTGGCCTCCGTGGCTGAAGACCTGAAGGCCACGCGGGTTCGTGTCGAGGAGAAGCTGGGCCCGGACCACGCGCAGATATTCGACGCACATCTGATGATTCTGGACGACGCGGCCCTGCGGGAGCCTACCCTCGCATCGATCCGGAAAGATCGGGTGAACGTGGAGTATGCGTTCTGGCTGACTCTCCAGAAGGTGCGCCGCCAATTCGACGCAATCCAGGACGACTACTTCAGGGCAAGGCGCGCGGACATCCTCGACGTGGAGAGGCGGGTGCTATCCAGATTGTGCCGGCGTGAGGACTCGTTGCTGGAACGGATGACCGCCCCTGCGATCGTGATCGCGCACGAGCTGACACCCTCCAATGCGGCGCGCCTGAAGCGGGACAGCGTGCTGGGCATGGTTACCGAAGCGGGCGCCGCGACTTCGCATGCGTCGATTATCGCGCGGGGACTCGAAATCCCGGCGGTCGTGGGCGTCGAGGCGGCCCTGGCGTCGGCCGAGCCCGGCGATACGGCCATTGTGGACGGGAACCGGGGGCTGGTCTGTATCCGGCCCGATCCGGACACGCTGAGCCGGTACCGCGCCGAAGCCCGCCGGTTCACCGAGTTGCAGAAGGGGCTGCTCAGGTTTACCGACGTTCCCGCCGAAACCCTCGACGGCGTTCGTGTGAGCCTTCAGGGCAATATCGAACTGCCTGAAGAGGGCCACTCCGCTCTGGCGTACGGCGCGGAGGGCATCGGCCTGTTCCGGACGGAATACCTCTATCTCGCGGGGCCCAGCCTGCCGGGCGAAGACGAACAGACGGCTGCGTACACCCGTCTAGCCGAACAGATGGCGCCTCATCCGCTGGTGGTGCGAACGCTGGACCTGGGCGGCGACAAGCTGGCGCAGGCATCGCACGCCGCCGAAGAAACCAACCCGTTTCTGGGCTGGCGCGCCATCCGGCACTCTCTGGCAAACAGAGATCTCTTCGGTATTCAATTGAGATCCATCCTCCGGTCCAGCGCGTACGGAAACGTGAAGCTGATGTTCCCAATGATATCGGGCGTGGAGGAACTGCTGGAAGCCAAGTCCGTACTCGCAGAGGCCCGCGCCGAACTGAAGCGGTCCGGCGTGCCGTTCGACGAGAACTGCGAGGTCGGCGCGGTCATCGAAGTGCCGTCCGCGGCCGTCGTGGCGGATCAGCTTGCGCGCGAAGTGAGTTTTTTCAGCATAGGGACCAACGATCTTGTCCAGTATACCCTCGCAGTGGATCGGGGCAATGAACGGGTGGCCTATCTGTACGATCCGTATCATCCCGCCGTATTGCGACTGATCAAATCCGTCGTGGACGCCGGGCACCGGAACGACATTCCGGTCACGGTCTGCGGGGAAATGGCCGGAGACCCGCACAGTTGCGTCCTGCTGATGGGCCTGGGGGTGGACGGATTCAGCGCGGGTCCGCGTATGGTACCCGAGATCAAACAGGCGATCCGGTCGGTCAGCATGGAAGAGGCGAGGGCCGTGGCGGAAGAGGCGCTCGCCCTGCCCACCCGGGGCGCCATCCGGGAATATCTGCACGGTGCATTAACCCGGATGCAGGCTCCGCGCAAGGCGCTGGACGAATGGGTCGAGGAGCCGGCGGGGATTGAACGCTAACAGTCCGTTGAGAAAGGCGCTCTGCAGGCGAGGCCTTGCAGACGGCCTGGTTGGCCGAAGGAAGCATTACCTGAATTCCACGACAGGAAAAGAGGGAGTAAATGCGGCGGCTTTTTACCTCGGAGTCGGTGTCGGAAGGGCACCCGGACAAGATCTGCGATCAGATTTCCGATGCGGTCCTGGATGCGATGCTTGCGGAAGACCCGCGGTCGCGCGTCGCGTGCGAGACGATGGTGACCACGGGCCAGGTGGTCGTATCGGGCGAGGTCACCACGCAGGCCCGGGTGAATCTGCAGGAACTCGTGCGAAGCGTCATCCGGCGCATCGGGTACACGGATTCGGCGTACGGATTCGACTACCGGTCCTGCGGCGTGCTGCTCGCGCTCGACACGCAGTCGCCCGACATCTCCCAGGGGGTAACAGAGGGTGAAGGTCTGCATGAAGAGCAGGGCGCGGGCGACCAGGGCATGATGTTCGGCTATGCCTGCCGCGAGACCCCGGAGTTGATGCCAATGCCAATAATGCTGTCACACAAGCTGGTGATGGCCCTGGCGGAGCTCCGGCGCAGCGGCGCGCTTACCTATCTGCGGCCCGACAGCAAGTCGCAGGTGACCGTGGAATACGAGGACGACAGACCGGTGCGTGTACATACGGTCGTGATCTCGACTCAACACGACCCCGACGTGGAACATGACCGCATCTGCAGCGATATGAAGCAGCATGTCATACAGAAGGTTATCCCGGCGCGTTATCTGGATGAGGACACGGTCTATCACATCAATCCAACCGGGCGATTCGTGGTCGGCGGTCCGCACGGCGACACGGGATTGACCGGACGCAAGATCATCGTGGATACGTACGGCGGCGTGGGGCGCCACGGCGGCGGGGCGTTTTCCGGAAAGGACCCCAGCAAGGTCGACCGGAGCGCGCACTATGCCGCGCGGTACGTCGCGAAGAACGTGGTGAAAGCCGGGCTCGCGAGCCGATGCGAGGTGCAGTTGGCCTATGCCATCGGCGTGGCTGAGCCGGTATCCATCTTCGTGGATACGTTCCGTACCGGCACGGTCAGCGATACGGATATTGCGGACCTGGTCCGCTCGCATTTCGAGTTGCGTCCGTCCGGCATCATCCGGGCCCTGAATCTTCTTCGCCCGGTGTACGAGCGCACCGCCGCCTACGGTCACTTCGGGCGGACGGAGGACGGGTTTACCTGGGAACGAACGGACAAGGCGGAAGCCCTGAAGAAGGCCGCGGGGAAGGACAGGCCCTGATGCGGACGGAGAGGAGACTGAAGTGGGTTACGAGGTAAAGGACGTCGGTCTTGCGGAGCAGGGATTCAGAAATATCGAATGGGCCGAGAAGCAGATGGGCGCCCTGTTGAAGATAAAGGAACGCTTCGAGCGTGAAAAGCCGTTCGAGGGATACCGGATCGGCATGGCGCTCCACGTAACCAAAGAGACCGCAGTGCTTGTGCGGACCCTGCGGGCGGGCGGCGCGACCGTATCGATAACCGGCTGTAATCCGCTTTCCACGCAGGACGACGTGGCGGCGGCGCTTGCGGCCGAGGACGTCGCGGTCTACGCCTACAAGGGAGAAACCCGGGAGGACTATTACCGGTATCTTCGCGCGGTTATAGAGACCCGGCCGCACGTGACCATCGACGACGGCTGCGACCTGGTCAACGAGGTGCACACGAACTACGCCGATCTGATCCCGGAGATCGTATGCGGTTGCGAAGAGACCACAACCGGCATCATCCGCCTGCGTGCGATGGAGAAGGACAATGCGCTGAAATACCCCATCATTGCCGTTAACGACTGCGATACCAAACACCTGATGGACAATTTCTACGGCACGGGGCAATCGGCGCTGGACGGCGTCGTGCGGGCGTCCAACCTGCTGATCAGTGGAAAGGCGGTTGTCGTCGTCGGCTACGGCAGTTGCGGCAAGGGCGTGGCGTCGCGGGCGCGGGGACTGGGAGCGGAGGTCATTGTCACGGAAGTGGATCCCTTTCGCGCGCTGCAGGCGCGGATGGACGGGTTCCGTGTGATGCCGATGGCGCATGCGGCGGGTATCGGAGACCTGTTTGTCACGGTAACCGGCAACAAGCACGTGATCAGCGCGGAACATATGCGGGCCATGAAAGACGGCGCGGTGGTGGCCAATGCCGGGCACTTCGACCTTGAAATCGACGTGGACGGGCTCGAGGCGATGGCGGAGAACAAGGAGGAAGTGCGGCCCCTGTTTCACGAATATACAATGAACGGCCGCTCGCTGTTCCTGTGCGGCGAGGGCCGTCTGGTGAACCTCGCGTGTGCGGAGGGCCATCCGTCCACGGTGATGTCGCTGTCGTTCTGCGATCAGGCCCTCGGGGTTGAATACGGCATCAGGAACGCCGATTCGCTGGAACCCAGGGTGTACCGTCTGCCCGATGAGATCGACCGCGAGGTCGCCCGGCTGCAACTGGAGGCGATGGACGTAGAAATCGACTCGCTGACGGCCGACCAGGAGCGGTATCTCGGTTCCTGGCAGGAGGGCACCTGAGCCGTACGTTTGCTGGACCGCGTTAATGACATTCCTTTCGCGCGCAATGAAAAAGCCCCGGAGAGAAATCCCCGGGGCTTTTCCTGTTTCACCGCGCAGGTCGGCTGGACCGAAATCAAAGACTGTATCTGAGTCTGAAAGAAAGCGTCCAGGCGTCATCCCATCTGTCCAGCCGGCGGGCGACGTTCAGCCGGAGGAGTTGCCGGGGAAGCGCAATACCCAGACCTGTACTGGTCATGAAGGATGCAAAGCCCAGTTCTCGGATTCCGGCGAACAGTTGGGCGGATTCCGGCATCAGCCGTGTCCACCCCGCATCCGCGAATACGGTGAGGTTGAGCAGTTGGAATCCTCTGACGGGGATTCGCGGAAGGACGTCGCCGTGGAAGGCGTACTCGACGTTGAACAGAACCAGACGGTTGGCGCGAAATTCCTTGATGTCGAACCCGCGCAGGGTGCCCACGCCGCCCAGGCCGAAGAGGAATTGAGACGCGGCGCTTTGCCGGGTACTCAACCGGGCCCGGACAATCAGGCCCTGTCTGCCGAATCTCACCTTTTTATAGCGCTTGCCTTCCAGGGTAAGGCCGTGGAAGGCGAAATCCCGAAAGCCGCGTTCGTAGCGCAGGCTTCCGTACCACGCATTCCGGAAAAGCGGACTCCCGCCGCGCGTATCGACCGTGACGCCGGCGTACAGCAGGCCGACGTCTCCGGGCCGGGCAGGCGGGTTACTACGAAAGGGGCGGTTCCGGAAGAACAGACTCCAGGCGGTCCTGACCGCCATGGGCTCGCATCGGTACGCGGTCAGTCCACTGAATAGAGAAAGCGTTCGTTTCGACCTGAGGGCGAACTTCGCTTCGAATCCGTTTTTCGCCCGGAAATAGTCGCGGTAGTCCCACTTGAAGAGGAGGCTGAACAGGCTGTTTTCGTTGGTGCCGACGATGCCCGGTTCCGGCGTTTCGGATCTGTCGAAAACAGCGGCGTTCAAGCTGATCTTCCTGCCGCGGTATTCCAACCCGGCTTCCCAACGGGCGGAGCGGCTGGCAAGACCGTATCCACTTTCCGCGAAGACCTTGAGCCGGGGCCAATCCTTGCGGCCCACGGACAGGCGGTACCCCAGGAAGGAACCTTCCACGCGATTGTATCGGAGTCGGGCGCCGCGGTAGAACTTCTCGAACCGGGAGACGTCGCCGGTCTGCGCGCACGCGTCCGATACCCAGACGAGAACCGGGAGAAGGATGAGGAACGCTGCTTTCAAGTCTGGCGTCCTGTCACGGAGATATCCAGCCACGCTCCCGCCGACCCGTCCCGTCAGCGCTCGATATTATAGTACTTGATTTTCTTGTGGAGGTTTGTACGGTCAACGCCCAGCAATCTGGCCGCCCTTGTGACGTTCCAGCCATTTTCTATCAATGCATCCGATATGTAGGCCTTTTCCACGTCCTCACGGACTTCATGGAGGCTCTTGCCGGACCCTGCTCCGGGCAAGGCGACGGCGGCCCCGGGCGCGTCGTCGCCGCGGGCGGGTTCCGGGCCGTCCAGTCCAGGCAGATGGTGGACGAGGACCGTGTCTTCGGCGACCATAATGGACAGGCGCTCTATCAGGTTCTTGAGTTCCCTGATGTTGCCCGGCCAGCTGTAATTCTTCAGGGCCTCCATCGCCTCGGGGGTGATTTCTTTCGGGCGGAAGTCGTTTTCGTCGGCGTATCCCTTGAGAAAATGCTCCGAGAGCAGCGGTATGTCTTCCTTTCGATCTCTCAACGGCGGGGCCGTGATGGGCACGACATTGAGCCGGAAGTAGAGGTCCTCCCGGAAAGCGCCGTTCTCTACCTGCTGCTGAAGGTTCTTGTTGGTCGCGGCGATCACCCTCACGTCCACTTTCAGGGTCTTCGACCCGCCAACCCGCTCGAATTCCCCCTGCTCGAGGGCCCGAAGGACCTTCGCCTGGACGCTCAGGCTCATATCGCCGATTTCGTCCAGGAACAGCGTCCCGCCATCGGCCTGAAGGAACTTGCCGTCGCGTGTTTTCACCGAGCCTGTAAACGCGCCCCGGTCGCTGCCGAACAGTTCGCTCTCGATGAGCTCTTCCGGAATCGCGGCGCAGTTGACTTTCACGAAAGGACCCTTGCTGCGCCGGCTGTTTCTGTGGATGTCCCTGGCAACCAGTTCCTTGCCCGTACCGCTTTCACCCAGGATCAGGACGCGACCGTTCGTTGGCGCGACCTTTCCAATCTGTTCCCGTACGGATGCAATGGCGCTGCTCTTGCCCACCATTTCGAATCGCATTTCGAACTTTCGTCGCAAATCGCGATTCTCCTCGGTCAGTTCGATGCTCTCAAGCGCATGGGAGAGCGTGAGCAGTACTTTTTCACGGGACAGCGGCTTTTCAAGGAAATCGTACGCGCCCAGCTTCGTAGCCACGACCGCGTCGTGGACGGTTCCGTGGCCTGAAATCATGATGACGGCCAGGTTAGGATCGTTCTGCCGGGCGGTTTTCAGGATTTCAATCCCGTTCGTTCCCGGAAGGACGATGTCCAGCAGGACCACGTGCGGAGACTCGGTTTCTATCGCGGCCAGCGCTTCCGTTCCCGAAGCCGCGCAGACAACCCGGTAACCTTCGGCAGACAGGATCATCTCCAGGGTCCGGCGGATGTTGCGTTCGTCGTCCACCACCAGAATGGTCGGTTCGGTCATATGCTTTCCTCCGGCTGTCTCGCAGGTACCCCGGGTACGGGCAGCGTAATCTCGAACTGAGCGCCCCCTCCCGGCGCGCTCGCCGCAACGATCTGGCCGCCGTGGCTCTCGATGATGCTCCGGACCTCGGCCAGGCCCATGCCCATGCCGCTTTGTTTGGATGTCACATGCGGCTGGAAGATGCGCTCGCGGTCCCGTTCGGGCACACCGGGTCCGGAATCCACGACCAGGAGTTTGACCGAATCCGGGTGGTTCTCGGTCTGAATGACGATCCGGCCGTGTTGTCCCGCGGCTTCGAGTCCGTTTTCGATCAGGTTGATCAGCACACGGCGCATCTGTTCGCTGTCCAGGTCCAGATCGGGGACCTTCGGCGTAAGATCGAGCACAATACCGGCTTCGGGGTAAAGCCGCACGATATCCGTGATCACGTCGTTCAGGCTGTGCCGTCCCAGGGACAGGGAAGGCATGCGTGCGAAGTCGGCGAATTCCTGAACCAGTTTTCGCAGGCTTTCCACCTCTTCAGTAACGATTTCGGTGCAGTCATGCACAAGCCTGGTATAGGCGGGGTCATTGCCGGGGTATTTGTCGCGGATCTGCTGGACCGTGAGCTGTATTGGTGTCAGCGGATTCTTGATTTCATGGGCAAGACGCCGGGCGATTTCACGCCAGGCGGCGATTTTTTCGGCCTCGAGACGCTGCCGGCGGTTCTGGGTCAGGTCTTCCGCCATCCGGTTGAAGGAACCGATCAGCAGTCCGATTTCGTCGTCCCGTCCGGCAGGAATGCGGTAGTCCAGATTGTCCTTGGCGAGTTCGCGGGTTCCCTTGACGAGTTCGTCCAGCGGATGCGTAACGCCGAAGCCGATACGGACGCCCATCAGGCATGCAAGCAGAAGCAGTCCAATGGTCGCGGCAAGGAAATAGAAGAAGAACTCGCTCCGGAGGTCGCTACCTATCATCCGCAGGTACTGATGGGCCTGGACCGCCTGTTCGACGTTGTTGAGTTCGATCATGGGGCTCGTGATGACGAGGGCCGCGTCGGAGGGGCCATCCCGGAATATGGGCACGAACATCTCCAGCGACGCGTCGCCGTCGTCCGCCCTGCGCACGACGGAACCGGAAGGTGGACCCTGCAGGTTCAGCGACGCGATTTCCACGGCTTTCGCAAACCGGAGCTTTGCGTCGCCAAGGTCGTGGCTGTCCAGCAGATCGCGAATAGGCTGAAGGTCTTGCGAGCGAACGGCTTCCGCCGGCAGCGTCGACCGGAAGAGACGGTTTCCGATATCGCCGAGCGCCTCTTTGCGGCTTTCGTAGTGGTTTTTTGCCAGGTCCACCGCGTCATTCAATGCCAGGCTGGTACTCGCGCTGATGTTGTCCTGGAGCTGAAGGCCGGATTCCAGGAAGTGTTGCGCCAGCAGGGACAATGCCAGGGTCGTGCCCAGGGTAAGGGCGATGAGGGCGATAATGATGCGCCATCGCAGGGGTAGGGACCTCATTGCAGATCCTCCGGCGAGAATTGGCTGACTTCGATCCAGGGTGTCCGGTCCGTGGGCCGGTCCAGTGAGATGAAGAGCTCCAGCAGGCTTCCCTTCTGAAGGAAGTTGAGCCAGCGGCGGGACCGCACCTCCTGTTCAACGGAGATGGGTGTGAGACCCACGCGAAGGCGCAGATTGAATTTCCGCCCGTCCGGAAGCGGTCCCAGCGGGAGCCCCCGATGTATCGAGCAGAACGCCCTGACCGTGTCGAAATGGGCAGTCTGAAGGGTGTCCAGGCGGCCGGTATCGCGCACCACCCGGTACCGGCCCTCCCAGATGTCGTGGTCGAGTCGCATGCCGAGTGCGTACTCCAGCGCCTTCGACTGCCGGTCCGAATCCAGCCGGAACTCCATGACCACGGAGGTGATGAGGCCGGATGCGATGGCATCCAGCGCGCGCCTGGAGAAGAGTGAATCCAGTTCGATATTCAGTTTGAGCGTGTCCGCCTGCAGGTAGACCGTATGCGCGGCGACCGCAACGTCCGGGGAGTCGGCGCGCGCCTGGGTTGCAACAAAAAAAAAGAGGCAAGCGCATATGCTGACAATTCGCCTGGACGCCTCCGCTTTGCCTCGATTTGTATGCATTTCGGGAGATTGGTGAGCTTTCAGCGGTCCGGACGGACAGCCGGGTGCCGTGGTGGAACACTCGCCGAACGGTGACCTGTTCTCTGGAGCGGACGCGAGGGATCTGTACGCGCCGCACAGGGCGTCACCCGCGACTCAGAGGCCCAGATTGATACCGCCGAACCGGTGGAATTTTACAATTAGCGTGCCCCTTTTCAAGCCGTAGCTGATGTCGACCCGGTTAAACAGCAGTGCGCCGATGCCATATGTGCCGTTCGAATCCCTGCGATGAAATGCCGCGACCGGTCTGCGTATTGCGGCCCACTCGGCAAAGCAGTAGAGCCTCCCGATCGGGCGGGTCGCGATCGCATAGACACCTTCGATTGAAACAAACTCCGTACCGCCCTCGGGGCCGATCGCGCGTCGTTCGAAACCCCTGAGCTGATTCTCGCCATCCAGGTAGAACCGTTCGAAAAAGGGCGGCGAACCCGCAATCAGCCCCGCCCTTCCACCCACGCTGAGGGTCTGTCCGGGCAGCGTGGCAAAGTGACGATAGGCCTCCACCCGGGATCGGAGGTAGCTCGCGTTGGTGCCCAGGGCGCCGGGGGCGAAGTCCAGTCGGAAGTTGAGGTCGAATCCCGCCGCGCCGCCCCAGAACCTGGAGGCGGGCTGCCGGTAGAGTTCGATGCCGAAGGTGGATATTGGTGTGCGGCCGAGGGCCGAGATGATTTCCCGCGTGAACTCCGGGCCCGATATGAAGACATCCGGCTCATCGAAGTCGTTGATGCGAACCTGGTCGAGGGCGTAACGGGCCACCAGCCGGTATTTCTCGCCGATAGGTTTCCCAAGGCCCACCGCGCCGCCGATTCTGTCCACGTCGTACAGGCCGCGCTTCTGCGGGTCTGGACTGCGGTACATATCGCGGTCGGCCCTTGAGAAGTGGCCCTTCACGTGAAGCGACGTGTACCCGCTGTTAAGCCATGGGTCGGTATAGCTGAAGCCGAAGCGCTGCAGGCGCTCGCCGTGCGAATACGCCACGCCTACGGTCTTGCCTTCTCCGCCGAGGTTGACGTGATAGGCGTCGGCGGCGAGCCCGAATCCGTCCAGTTCCGTGTATTCGAAGCTGACGCCGACGTCGCCGAATCGCTTCTCGTCGACGTAGACGACCAGGACGGCCTTGCCCTGCTCGGTGCCGGGTTTCGGCGCGACGTGTACCGTGCGGAAGAGGCGGGTGCGGTAGAGCGACTCGCGGCTGGCATCCAGCCTTCCAGGCGTCAGCCGGTCACCCTTGTGGATGGGCAGGGATCGCAGGATGATGTCTGCTTTCGTCTTGTGATTGCCCCTGACCTCGATTCGTTCGACAACGTATCCAGTGGCATCCTGGGCGTACACGGATGGCGTCGTACAGGCGAAGAGGAGGGTGAAAAGGACAATCACGCGCGACATCGATACTGACCTCCGCTGGAATCCGTCGACCACATTCAGAGCGGTGAATCAGAGTGCGCAAAAACCGTACCAGTACGGCCGTTTGGAATTGGACGCAAACGAGATTGAAAAACAACCAGTTATGCCGAAATCTGCGGCAGGCGCATCGCCATATCCTGTGAAAGAATAACACAGATGTGGTTGTTTTGCAACAGGTTTGTGGTTTCCGGGGTACAGTCTGAGATTGGGAAGGGCCGAGAGGATGAGGTGACGCCGGGGACCGGGGATTACAGGCGACTGGGAAAGCTGCGGTCCCCGAAAGGCTAACCTTGATTCGTAAGTCTTCGGGGACGTTAATTCGAATATATGCTTGTAAATAAAGGTGATTAGACGGCTGATTACCAGGAAACACCAGGTCACTGGACGTGAACGGAAGAAACGTCCTGCTAAACGTCGAAAACGCCCCGTTTCGGAGGGTTTAATCGCGTCGCCGCGTTGCTGTTTTTTTCGGATTAAGGCTAAGAGGCCGATATCGGGGCGATGTCGACCATGGTGCGCAGGCCAGGCGGAGCCCGATGGATGACCGGAATCGCATTGGTGACGATCGAACACGTGGCCACGTCTCCGTTGATGCCGCCGGCAACCGTAAGATCGACTTCCGGAGTCCCGAAAACGCGGATGCGGTCTCGGGGCTGGGATTCGCCCACTGCCGCCCGAAACACGAGCGTGAGGACTTCCCGATTGTCCGCAAAACCCCGTCCCGTCTGGTTGACGCCCGTGGCGCGGCCGGCCTGGATGGACCAGTCCTTTCCCCGCACCTCCGTTCGCGCGATCACCGGTTCCACGATATCCTCGGTCCTGTCCAGACTCCAGCCGAGTCTGGATGCGATCATTTGCATGGATTGCGTCAATCCCACGTGGCGGATCTGACGGTTTCTGACGCGTTTCTGAAACGCGTCGACGGAGAGTCCGGCGCCGATCTTCTGACGGAAGGGGAGGCGACGCCGGGATGCGTCCTGGATGCGTTCGATCAGGATGGAATCCACGTTACGGCACACCGCCGTCGTGGCCACTGGCAGAAAGTCCATCAGAAAGCCCGGATTCACGCCGGTACCCAGTATTGATACCCGGTTCGCCTTCGCGAGGTCGTCGACGCGCCGGGCGAGTTCCGGCTCGGCATCCCATGGATACGCCAGTTCCTCGCAGGTGGAAACGACGTTCAGGCCGCCTTCCATCGCCTGTTCCAGCGTGGGGTACAGCGCCCGAATGTCGGACACCGTCGTGACAACGGCCACGTCGGCGTCATTCATCATTCCGGCGTCCAAAGAACCCTCCACGACGACGTTCAGCGGACGATCCAGGTTGTACGCGGCCCCCAGGTCCCGACCCGACTTTTCGGGGTCCGCGTCCACGGCGCCGACGACCTGCAGGTGGTCCTTTTCCGTGAGATAGGGACCGAGCATCTGGCCGAGCGGCCCCAGACCGATATGCAAAATACGAATGGGATTCGACATCCGGAATGTTCTCTCTTTCCTCTGTGAATAAAGTACCATTTGGAAGTCAGATTGCCAGGCCGGCCGGAATCCCGGCGCCAATGGATTCACACGCGGAAGACCGCCCCCCGATGCGGGCATTGACGCCGGTTTCAATGCACCGGATCGACCGGTTCCGGACGGACGGAATCCGGCTGCCAGCGGCAGAAAACAGGGTCCGACGAATATACGTTTGAGAGGAAACCGCGCCAAACGAAAATGAACGGGTTCGGGTGATCAGTCCGTCCGGGAGACGGTTGACCGGAGGCCGTTTTGCGCTTACCTTGTTGGCGCCCGATCGGGGCGGTTTCAATGTGTTTTCGAAAGGGGACGGGGCGATGGCGGTTGACGTGATTGAACGGTTTGTTTCCAAGTACGAAACGCTGTCAGGACGCGCACATCTGGCAGACAGCGCGGAATCCGCCGCGGAGGCGGTGCTTTCCGTGCTCCACGATGCCGGAGGCACGCGCCTGGCCGCGGCCGAACTCCCGGATGAGCTGACAAGGACGCTGGAGCAGCGGTGTGTCCAGGCGGGTGTCGAGCTGTTGAAGCCGCCCTACGACGGCCGCTCGCTCCCCGGCGCCATCGACGCCGCCCACGTCGGGGTGTCGTGGGCCGAGTTCGCGGTGGCGGAGGCCGGTGCGCTTGTTGAATTCGCAACAAACGACGCGACGCGCCTGGTTTCCACGTTGCCGAGGATCCATCTGGGGATTGTTCGCGCAGAGGAGATCGAGGCGTCATTGCTGGACGCCGGACCGCGGATACGGGCGTTTATGGCGGCGCAGCCGGAAAACGCCACCGTAACGTTCATTTCCGGCCCGAGCCGCACGGCGGACATCGAGATGCGGCTCACGTTGGGAGTACATGGCCCCGAGATGGCCCACGCGGTCATCCTGAACGATCAAACACCAGGCAGGAAAGGACAGGGATGATGTTGAAGGGCCGGTATAAGGGATTGGAAGAAAAGATCGATCATGCGCTGAAAGAGCGATCCGGCAGGACGGCGCTTTACCGGGCCATGAAACGCGGGCGGGACAGCCGGCACAAGGCGGTTGGCGCCCTGCCCGGCGGCGAGGGGTTTCGTAATGCGGTTCGTTCCGTAAAGGTCCGGTGTCTCAATCAGCAGGACGAACTGGTGGACCGGTTTGCACGGAAGGTGCGGGAGCGTGGCGCCAGGGTATTCATGGCGAACGACGGTCCCGAAGCGATTTCGTACATCCTGGACATTGTGAAGAAACGCGGCGCCAGGACCGTGGCCAAGTCCAAGTCTCTCACGAGCGAGGAAATCGAAGTGAATCACCCGCTGGAAGAAGCCGGCGTGGATGTGATCGAGACGGACCTGGGCGAGTTGATCATCCAGAAGGTGAATGAAAAGCCTTTTCACCTCGTCTTCCCCGCGGTACACAAGACGGCGGTGGAGGTGGCGGAGATCTTCCGGGAGGTAACGCAGCAGGACGTACCGCATGACGTCGACGCCATCATGAGGATCGTGCGCAAATATCTGCGTCCGATTTTTCTGAATGCCGATATCGGGATGACAGGGGCCAACGTGGGGGTCGCCGAGACCGGCGCCATCGTGATCGAGACAAATGAGGGCAACGCGCGGCTCGTTTCAAGCATTCCGGACGTGCATATCTGCATCATGGGGCGGGAGAAAATCGTGGACACCGTGGAGGATGCGTTGCAGATGATGCTGGCGCATCCCATCAGCGCCGTGGGGCAGCATCTGACGACGTACGTGACCATGATGGCGGGCAGATCTCCGCTGGGAGCGGGGGACGGACGGGGACCGAGGGAGTCGCACATCATCATCCTGGACAACGGGCGCAGCAGGATGCGGGAAGATCCCCTGTTCAAGGATGCGTTGAACTGTATCCGCTGCGGCGCCTGTATGAATATCTGCCCCACCTACGGCGTGGTGGGCGGGCACACGTTTGGCTACATCTATCCGGGGCCGATCGGGATCCCCTGGACGTCGGAAGTGCACGGACTGGACAAGGCCGCCGAGTTCGCGCCGCTCTGTGTTTCCTGCGGGCTTTGCAAGGAGATCTGTCCGGCCGGAATCGATATTCCCATGATGATCGCCGGGGTGAAGGACCGGGACGGAGCGCAGAACGGGCATCCCCGTGTGAACCGGATTCTGATGGCGGCGGAGGGGATGGCGAAGTTCGGTTGCGCCACGGCGCCCTTCTCCAACTGGATGATGCGGAACGGGTTGTTCCGATGGGCGATGGAGGCGTTCACGGGCATCGACCGGAGGCGGGCGCTGCCCCCGTTCCGGCGCCAGACGCTGCCGAAATGGTTCAGGAGACGGGGCGCGGTCAATTGGTCGAAGGAACCGGTGCGCCAGGCGGTGTTCTTCGCGGATATATATGCGGCTTACAATGCGCCCGAACTGGGCCGGGCCGCGGTCTCGGCGCTGGAAGCGCTCGGATGCGAGGTCATCCTGCCCAGGCAGCGCGGCAGCGGCTATCCCTATATCGGATACGGCGACCTGAAACGGGCGGAGAAGCTGGCTGACGAGAACGTACGCCTGATGATGCCCCACGTCGAGGCCGGGTATGACGTTGTGGCCACCGAGCCGACTGCCGCATATTGTCTGAAGGTGTCGTATCCCAAGCTGCTCCACGGCCGCGCGGATGCCCAGGCTGTGGCCGACCGGACGTACGAACTGTTCGCGTACCTCGAAATGCTCGAAAACCTCGCCGGCGGCGGTGAAGAGACGACCCTGTACGAGGGCCGCCGGTTCGGATTCCACGTCTCGTGTCACCAGCGCCCCCTCGATGCCGGCCGGCAGGCGATGGATTATCTGAGGCGTCGCGGCGCGGAAGTCGAGCTGGTTGAGACGGGCACCTGCTGCGGGATGGCGGGGACGTTCGGCATGAAGAAGGGAATGCTGGGATACGAACTCTCGCAGGCCGTGGGAGAACCGCTGTTCCAGGCATTTCAGGAAGCGAATGTGGACACCATCGTCACCGAAAGCAGCGTGTGCGCCATCCACCTGCGCGAAGGCACCGGCATCAAAGTCATCCATCCGTTGGAGTTGCTGATGGAACAGGGTGGTACGGGTTAATTCTTGAATGGGCAATTTCGCAGGTTGCACGAGGGGGTCCATCGTTCCGAGCAGACGCCTCAGGCTGTCGTGACCCTCGCATACCGTTGCACCGGACGCCGGTAGATGTTGAGAACGACTCATCCATGCGGATAAGCGGGCGCTCACCGTACAGACATGGCCCGCGCGAAAAATATGACTGAAGACGTATCGAAACCGCGTACTGAAGTCGATGAGCGGGATGCTGTGCCTGCCGGCAGCGTCAGATCCGCCGTAAGGTTTCTGTGCGACTATTCCAATACGCTGTCTTTGCGAGGAAATGTCGAGGAGGCCAGGAAACGCGCGCAGGATGCGTGGTCGCTGATTTCAGACGACATTCCCGGTGAGAAGGCGCTGGTTCTGTGCCAGTTCGGTATCCTGAATGCCCGTTCCCGTTTGTACGAAGACGCCGAACGGGCATTTCTGGATGCGATTGCAATCTACAGCAAGCTCGGACTGGCGAAGAAGGAAATCGAAGCGAGGGGATGGCTCGCCGACCTGTATGTACGGATGGAGCGTCGGGCGGACGCCAGGGTGCAGTTTGGGCGCATATCAGAACATTACGGACAGTCCGATGACGCAATGAGCATGTCGAAAGCCAGCTATTTCAGAGCATGTATCGCACACCTGGACGAACGCCTTGGGGATGCGCATACAGGGTTCCAATCTGCTCTGCAACAGTGGGATAAGGAGGGAGGTGGGCATGGGCCCATCGTCGATATGACTCTGGTGGGAACGACTGCCTTTCAAACCGGGAATTTCAAACGCGCAGAAGACATCTTTCGCGCACAGATGGATTCAGACGGGGACTGGAGGCGAACCGCGACAGAAGGCGTGAGCCAGTTTTACCTCGGCTCGATTGCGCTGGGGAGAAACGATGCTAAAACCGCGGTTGTGTACGGAAAAAAGGCAGTGGAGATTCTGTCTCACGTAAAGGACGCCTATCAACTTTACTGGGCATGCGGACTGCTGGCTGAGGCTCACGCAGCTTTGGGCGATGGGAACGAGGCGTTAAAGTGGGCGGAGAGGGCCCGGCCCGGTACCCGTGTGGAAGGCGAAACCCCTTCCGTGGCGTGGCGCGGGATCGGCGTTGCGTTAGCGGCCGCGAAGTGTTTCAAGGAAGCCGAGGACGCCTTCGAGCGGGCGACCGGGTGCAGTGAGGCAAACCGCCGGTTTGAATGGTGCCGGTCGCTGCTGGCGTCGGGTCGATTCTGCCTGGAGCACGGGAACAGGGAGATGGCGCGCCGGCGGCTTGAGGCGGCGCAACGCAAGGCGACGGAACTGCAGACACCCTACTATGCGCGTCGGGCGTCGAAACTGCTTGCCAGGTTGGCCCGGCTGGCGGGTCGACCTGGAACCTCGGGTTCGCCGGCGCATCGTCCTGCCCTGGACAGAATCGCGGCGGTCTCCGACCTTGCGGCGGTTCTGGGGCGGGGCCTTGATCTGACGTTACTGATGAACAGGACCGTGGACATCTGTCTGGAGGTCCTGGGCGTGGAATCGGCTGCGGTCGTGTTGAAGGATGCCGCATCTGGAGCATTGCGTGCCGAAGCCGCACGGTCTCGAGAGGGCAAAAACGACGCGACAGATGCCAGTTTCCGGGACGTGACCCGCCAGGTGATCGAGAACAACAAGCCGTTTTTTGGTGCAGAAGCCGAGGCGGAAATGCTCATCGAGAAACGGCAGCGCGTATTCGACTTCGACAGCCGCCCGGAGGCATGCATACCACTATACCGGTCAGAATCAGGATCGCCGGGGGCCTTGTATCTGGACCTTCGCGGCACCGGCAGGGGAGTATCCGAAGCAGACCGCAGGTTCCTGGACGCGCTGGCCGGCATACTGTCGGTGGGCGTGGTTCAAGCCCGAATGAGAAGCAGACTGAAGGAACGTACACTGTACAGGGAGCGCGATCCGACCGGAAGGAAGGAACTCGGCGGGCTCATTGGCGCCAGTCAGGCGATGCAGACCGTCTATCGTCTGATCGAGCTGGCCGCCCGTACGGATGTGCCGGTCCTCATACTGGGCGAAACGGGAACGGGAAAGGAATTGGCTGCCCGCGCGATTCACGAAAACAGCGGGCTCCGGAATCGCCTGTTTTTGACTCAGAATTGCGGAACGCTGTCTGGAGAATTGATTCACAGCGAATTGTTCGGTCACAAGAGAGGATCGTTTACGGGCGCCGTGTCGGATCGTGCGGGGCTGTTTGAGACAGCGCATGGCGGCACAGTCTTTCTCGATGAGATCGCGGACGCGGCGCCACAGGCCCAGGCCAGCCTGCTCCGGGTGCTGCAGAACGGCGAACTCCGGCGCCTGGGAGAGAGCACAACGCGCAGTGTAGACGTCCGGGTCATTGCGGCAACGAATTCGGACCTCGAAAAGGCGGTGTCACGAGGGACGTTCAGGAAAGATCTCTTCTATCGGCTCCAGGTGTTGACCATCGACATGCCGGCGCTGAGGGACAGGAAGGACGATATTCCGCTGCTGGCAGGGCATCTCCTGCGCAACGCCGCACGTGATGCCGGGAGGTCCATGACGGGTTTCACGGCGGGCGCGCTGAAGGCGTTGGTGAAATACGACTGGCCGGGCAATGTACGCCAGCTGGACAACGAGATACGCCGCGCTGTAGCGCTCGCCGAGAATGGGGGTATTCTCGATGTGGGGTTGCTCTCTGAGCGCATACGCGATGAGGCGGGCGGGGCAAATGAACCGTCAGGTACCCTGCGAGCGATTCTGCAATCGGTCGAAAAACGGTATCTTTCTCAGGTGCTCGACAAGAACAACGGGCACATCACGCGATCCGCATTGGAACTGGGCCTTTCGCGATCCGGTTTGTACAAGAAAATGGATAGGCACGGCCTCAGCGCCCGGGTTGACGCCGGTTAACCTTGATTTGCAAGTCTTTGGGGACGTTAATTCGAATATGTGTTTGTAAATAAAGGCGATTAGACGGCTGATCACCAGGATAAACCAGGTCACTGGCCGTGAAGGGAAAAGACGTCCTTCTATACGTCGATAACGCCCTGTTTCGGAGGGTTTTATCGCGTCGCCGCGTTGCTGTTTTTTTCGGATTGAGGTTAACAGGCGGTCAAGTATTGATTTGTCGTCTACTCGCGTAGACAGTCGAATTACCGTGTATTTTCAACAGGTTATGTGCGCGAATGGGGTTGTGGCGCTTTACGGTGAACAATGTGTCTACACAGGTAGACACCGGATGGAACGTGAACAGTCTGGCTGCATCTGAAGACTGAATTCTCAAATCGTTGTTTTAAAAGCGCCTGCGATGAATCAGGGGCGCTTTTTTGTTTTCCGGTACGATGTTTGCACACAAGACGCGGTTGTATCTCGTACACTTAATTTGTTGGCTTACCCAACGCTAAACAGGTCGTTCCCTTACCCGACAGGAAGGGCGGACCAGGCTTCGAGAGATGCCCGGGAGTTCCTGCTGCAGTACCGACACGATGGTGGGCGTTCATCCCGCTTTCGTTGCGGTCCGGACATTTGCGCGCCGGGCCGGCGAGAGCGAACTGCCCGTGCTGGTTACCGGCGAGTCCGGGACGGGGAAGGAGCTGATTGCCCGTGAGATCCACGACTGCAGTCCCCGTGTGGACGCTCCATTTGTGGTTGTGGACTGTGGCATGCTGGGGAAGGAAATGGGACGGAGCGAACTGTTCGGTCATGTCCGGGGGGCGTTCACCGGCGCCACGGAGTCTCGTCCCGGTCTGGTTGGGGTCGCACACGGCGGCACACTCTTTTTCGACGAAGTGGGTGAGCTCGATGAACCCCTTCAGCGGCAGTTGCTTCGGCTGATCCAGGAAGGCGAATACCGGGTGGTCGGCGATCACAGATGGAAAAGGGCGGGCGTCCGGGTCGTCGCGGCGACGAACAGGGACCTGAAGCAGGGGGTTGAAGCGGGGCGGTTTCGAAACGACCTGTATTTTCGCCTTCGGGTAATCCAACTCCATTTGCCACCTCTGCGGGAACGCAGAAGCGACATTCCGCTTCTGGTTGCCCATTTTCTGGAGCGGTTCGCCCGCGTTGGAAGAGGAGCCTGCAGAATGTCCCCGGAGACATACGCCCTGCTGGAAGGATATGACTGGCCCGGAAACATCAGAGAACTCGCGCATGCGATCGCGGGTGCGCAGGCGCTTGCCGAGGGTGATGTTATCGGGCCTGATGACCTTCCCGCCGAGGTCCTGGACGCGGAGAACGGACCGGACCGGGGCATCTACAATCTGCCCTACAAGGACGCGCGCAGGATCTGCATGGACGGGTTTACAAAAGAGTACCTGCACAGGGCACTCGTCAGCACGGATGGAAACGTGTCTCGGGCTGCCCTAAAGAGCGGTATCGGGCGCCAGTATTTTCAGCTCCGCATGTCGGAACACGGAATGACCGGCGCACAATACAAGAAACGACTGTACGATGCGCAAGCGGACGCGAGTGAAGAGGAATCAGGAAAACAGCCTGACTGACGCACTTGCCCTTGAGACAGTTACTCGATATATTACACTTACCGCATCAGGACGGTGGAAAAAGCAAGGGAAGGATATGGACTCTGGCGCAATGTTGTCTTTCGGCGGCGTTATTGTTGCCTCATTTCTTGCAAGTGTCGGCCTATTTTGGAGAATCTTTGCAAGAACGGAAGACAAGCTGGATTGTCTGGACCGTCGATTATCCAGAATTGAGGGAAAAAAGGAATCTGAAGCTACCGTTACTGAGCTTATAGTGAAAAAATACCTGGAGCAATAACGATGGCCACTGAGACGAAAAGTTTCGACTATTCGTTACAGGATATGAATGACGTAACGATCGTTCTATTGACAGAAATAATCCGATCCATGGACGAGGACGCGTTCGATAAATTCCTGAAAAATACAGAAAACACCAAGAAATGGGCAACAAGAGAAATGTCAGATGGATCGGAAAGGGGTGCGAAATTCATTAGTCTTATGGACATGGTCATCGATAAAGCAAAAAGAGGCCGATCTGGCACACTGATCTGAAATACAGGACGAAAAATTAAACTGCCCACGGGTCTTTGGGACACCCCGAAGCCGTGGGCGGTTTTGTGTAAGTATGCCAGGAGAGGGCGAAGCCAGCGATGTCTTAAACCTGCCTTTACATCCGCACTTCTACCGATGTCGCACCGTCTGGAATTTGCCCTTTGTGGCTCGCGGCTTCCACCACAGCTTCGTGGGTCCAGATTCCAAGAAGAGACAACCGACGCCTTCAGGGTGGAGCGGACATTCCTGTCTGCTCGCGTATGTGAAACCGAAACGCCGGAATCCTGTGGCCGGACCCACCACGACTTGCTGCCGTCTTACGGAATGGAAGAGAGAATGCGTTTTCGATTGGATTACCGTTCGGTTCTCCAACGCCAAGTGATACCTTTGCGACCGGCCTTGCGATTCTTCGAGGTCCAGGAAATACGGTTGTTTTATGCTTGATTCGGAACCGGACAAGGCGTATCGTTCGACCCTATCATGTGAAACACGTTGGGCGGGTCGATTGTTATGCAAGCGCCCGGCTCGGCGCTGATACCGGGTTAGGCATTAAATGTTCTGACGGAAGGAGTTAAGGTGCCAAGATTCAAGCCCGATGTATTGCGCAGGGTGGGGTATACGTTGTTTCGTGCGGCGGGGTGCCGCGAAGAGGACGCGCGTACGGTTGTGGACCACCTGGTGGACTCCAACCTGTTCGGGCACGATTCCCATGGCGCCATCCGATTCTACGAGTATGCGAAGGCGGTGCAGGACGGCCGGTTCAATCCGAATGCATCTCCCGAAGTGGTGAGCGAGCGCGCATGTACCGCCGTGGTGGACGGCGGCGGGGCGATGGGGCAGGTGGGGGCGACGTTCGCAACCCGATTGGCCATGGAGAAGGCCCGGGAGAGCGGCGTTGCGACCGTGGTCCTGCGGAATACGAGCCACATCGGGCGGGTGGGCGCGTATCCGCTGATGGTCGCGAGGGAGGGGATGATCGGGCAGATCTTCGTGAACGCGGGCAGGCTGGGGTATCAGATCGCGCCGTTCGGCGGCATTGACGGCCGGCTGAGTACGAATCCGATCGCCTTCGCCGCGCCGCGGAGGGACGCGGATCCGATCCTCGTGGATATGACCACGTCGATCGTGGCCGAGGGCAAGATCAGGCTGGCGATCAACCAGGGCGTCCAGGTGCCGGAAGGATGGCTGATCGACGGGAAGGGTGAGCCGACCACGGAGCCGAACGACTTCAAGGACGACCCGCCGGGCGCCATATTGCCGCTGGGGGGTGACGCGGGTCACAAGGGATACGGATTGAGCATTATGGTTGAACTGCTCGGCGGGGGACTGAGCGGCCAGGGGTGCGCGGCGGGGGACCGTGAGATGATCAGCAATGGCGTGTTGATCAATGCCTACGATATCGAGCACTTCACGGATATGGAGACGTTCTACGACGAAGTGGAAGGGCTGATGGGCCACGTGAAATCCAGCCGCCTCGCATCGGGGTTCGAAGAAATCCTCGCCCCGGGCGAACCCGAGTTCCGGACCGCCGAGCGCCGCGCGACTGACGGCATCGAGGTGGACGACCGGACGTGGGAAACGGTGTGCGAAATTGGGGCGGAATTCGGCGTGGATCTGGCAGGGGTGGACGGTTGAGTTAGGGCGAACGGTACCTGATTCAAGCTTGACTGCCGGCAAAGGAGGAAGTTAAAATGAAAAAGGCTGTCGTCTTTTCCCTCGCGCTGACTTGCTGTGGAAACAGCGATACGTCAAGACAAATTCCGTGGCGACCACGTCCCGCTCAGGCGGTCGCAAAAGTTGCCGAACAAAGGGCAGTTCAGGGGGACAGTATATATCAAGTAACCAAAACAAGATTGACGCAGGTGCGAATGCTGGCCAGTCCGTATGCCAGTGTTCGTATAACATCGATAAAGAGCGATAAGGCGTGGATGCAGAAGCTTCAAAAGGGTTTGCAGCCAATGAACCTGTCCACCCTTGACGATCTTGTCAATAAGGCTCAGGAATATTTCGAGGAATTAAAAACGCATGTTGAGGAAACGAAACTGGAAGCAGAAAACGCGAAAATATCCGCGTTAGCGGACAATGCAGAGAACGCGGAAATTTACACACGGCGAGCGATGGAAGCCAACCGAAAAGCGCAGAGTAAAGCAGAAACTACCCTTGGATTGCTACAAATAATCGAGAGGGTGATTGACAACATAGATCTTTCAAGAAGCCGAACGGACTCAAAATAACGGCGATGAGGAAGCCATTTCAACTAGCCAGAATAACCCATGAATTCCGATCAACATCCGTCACTGACCTCGTCGCATGGTCTCATCTCCACCGAGATTACGAGATCAGCTTCGCAGGGAAAAGGCGTCCCAGTCCTTTTTGGCTCGTTGTTCACAACTCGAATCACCCAGGCATTTTTCAATCGGGGGATTCTGTCGTGAACCCCAAACTAACAATTCTCACTACGTCTCATTTGGGAAAACATCCTTTATGTTTGGTAAGCCGACGCCTTCTGCAAGTAGTGATCCTGGTTCCTGGATTTCTTCCCAAACCCGTAGTAACATTTGGGTGTCACGAGGTGTTTGAGACAAGAGTTCATGCCGCATTCTAACGGCGTGAGGAAATAACTTAAAGGCGTGGCGAGACTTTGCGTCCAAATACAAACAGTTATCTTTCCACCATTCTTCAGCTCTTAGAGCAAGTTCGAAGACTGTCTGGTCACTTAACGATGAGCAAATCGCATACCAGAGACTGAATGCTTCTTGATGAGCTTGTAGCCGTTTTTCCATTGCGACCAATGCCCATTGGTTTTTCAGATTTAGTCTTGTCGTCCAATATGAGAAAGAGCCTGCGATTAACCCACCGACAATAGCTGCGAAAAAGGCCACAACGATTTTCGGATCGAACATTAATGTCTCCCCCTCCATAAAAGCCATATTGCAATTCGCCAGGTAGTTAAAACGGTTGTCGCCATGGTGCCGCATTCAAAGAGATCATCCCCCGTCGCGGATCGTTCTGATCAGGCCCCACATGAACACCACGATCAAGCCGATTTGACCTAAAGATCTCAATAAATCGGACATTCTAAGTATTCTGTGTTGCCCAGGCACAATATCAGAAGCCCGGGGCGGATAGAACCGCCTCGGGCTTATCTTCTACAGCTGTTTTTCTGTGCTACGCCCCCTCAGTCAAATAGTGCAGAACGGTCCGCGGCCGTCCATGCTTCTGACGGCAGTTCTCGCAATCCTCCTTATCGCAGGTCATATCAGGTCTTTCCGGCCTGTATTTCAGGTCCCTGCACCGGTGGACAATGGTAGCTGGATTCGGTTCGTTCTTCGAGTCTCTTTTGTCCCGGACGAAAATGACCCGCAACAGATACCGACAGCACCACCACTTGAACTGATGATTCATCGGAGACCTCCTTTGTCTAATCCAACTTTAAGCACAAGTTATAGGGAAGTCAATAGTGCATAATTAGGAGACATCCTGTCCACTGCCGCACGCTATACCGAAATGGTATCGAAAACGACGGGAGACTTGGGATAGTGACCCTGGGATCCCTCATTCAACACACTTCCCGTCCGGTTTGTTCACCTTATACCACTCATTGACAAAGTGGTCCATAAGTTCGCGCACAGCAGACACAATGTAGTCGGACCTATTTCCATGAGTTCCTAGGCTGCCCTGTTTCCAAGTTGCTGCCGAGCCCGAACGTCCGGAAAGCGGATCATTGATGTACTTTGTCAATTCGAGTCTAGCACTAAATGCCGGTCCAACGACATTTATGTTCACATACAGATACGGTTTCGGTGTATAATGTCCTTCAGGAGATCCGTAAGGATTGGGATCGTACAGGTTAGCCGAGCGCAATCTAGATTCGACGGCAGTAACTATCTTCTTTTTTTGTAAGCCCATTTTTCTCGCATCATCGGATAGTTGCTCAACAACGAGGTTCACGCCACGGCATTTTGTGTTTAGTTGGAAATCGTAGATCTTGCGATCGTAGGGATCCATATTTGCACTAATATCCGACTCAGCACAAACAATCGGAGCAATCGTAATCAATGCAAAAACCACCACACCACGTGTAATCATCTGTTCCCTCACAAAGATAGAAGATGGAGTTGCCCCGGTTTCCTGGACGGTGTCACTCCACACATTTCCCGTCCGGCTTGTTCACCTTGTTCCAATCATCGATAAACTGATCCGTCAGTTCCCGGACGGAAGACAGTATGCGCCGGCTGCTTGTCCCATGGATACCCGACGTCTCGGTCCGCCAGGTCTGGGAATAGTTCAATTGCCCGGACAGGGGTTCGTGGACCCACTTTTTCAGCTCAAGCAGTACGAAGTACGACTGTCCAATCACATTGACATGTATGTACAGGTGCGGCAGAAATACAACCGTCCCCTCGGAGAACTCAAAGAAACTGGACTGATGCAACCCTGCGGAACGCAATCTGGATTCCACGGCGGCGACTATCTCTTTTCTTTTGAGGCCGTTTTCCTCCGCATTCTGAGACCGGTACTCAACCACGGGTGAAACACCCAGGCATTTTGTATAGAGTTTGAATTCTTCGATCGAACCCCTGGTTTTGGGCGGACTATCCGACGCCGCACATACACCCGCAGCAATCGCCAACAACGCAGCAATAAACATGAATCGCGTTTTCATGTTCGAATTCCTCTGAAGTCAAACGCATCAAGTCTTTCCGCAGGAACCGTTTAGGATTCGCGTAGGCAAAATCACGAAGCTGTGTGTAAGTGTCGCAAAATGCGACTGCGCGGCAGGCGGACGTGCTGCCTCTCAGGTATCGACCCGTGAGAATCGCACCGGGATGATCCGACGCTGCAGTAGATCCTTCGTCGGCCTGGGGGGCACCCTTCGACATTTCGACAGGCTCAATGCAAGCACGCTCAGGGCAAGTCCTCTGGGTGACAGCGGAAGGCCACGTGCAGGACAATCCTAAAACATGCCATTCTGAGCGCGCGGGCCTCCTCAGGATGACAGGTTCTGCTAAGGCGTCGGCTCAGCGTTTTGCTAATTGTTATCGCGGAACATGCCAATCCGAGCGCAGCGAAGACCTCCAGCATTCTCGATTGTACGTGTAGTATATGCCATTTGTAGATGAACTTGTGCGCGGACACTTCGACTGTCTGGCGGCCCCTTCGGCATTTCGACACCCTTCGCCGACCCTTCGACATTTCGACAAGCTCAATGCAAGCAGGCTCAGGGAGCGGCTCGGTGTCTAAGGCCAAAGATGTGAGATACTGTAAACTACAGGATGCTCATTCGTCCCAATGACGCCAATCAAAGTCTTTCACCGGGTTTTAATCAGCCGTTTATCCTGTTTAATCATAGTTAATCCCGGTCCGGTTGGTTCCCCTCGCGCCGGTCTTCGATTTCCCGTTCAACGTTTCCGGATAACTCATTCTCGTTGAGTTGGATACGATCCGATCTTTCTCCAATCATGATACCGATCTTCTGCCTGCCGTCCGGTGAATTGCCGATGCGGTTGTTGACGAAGGTCAGGTCCCGGGTCTCGCCCAGGATGCGGATGCCGCAGCCCTCGGTTCCCGCTCCATTGTCCAGGATTTCATTCCGCTCAAAGTAATTCCGGTGCCCCGCCATCGGTTCGGATTCGTCACGGAACAGCACGCCCTCCCGTCCGTTTCCGTTTGCCTCGTTGCACAGAAACGTGTTGTCGGTATCCTTGTGGCCGATGGAGATCCCGGTCTCACCGTTTTCATTGAGCCGGTTGTTTTCGAAGATCCCGTTCTTCACCCGCCAGCAGAGAAACAGCCCGATGCGTCCGTTCCCGCTCGACCGGCAGTTGCGGATGGCGGGCGAGCCGCTTCCGCTGCCCGGGTGCAGGCCCAGGTGGGTATTCCCGCTGCAGACGCAGTCTTCGACTGACACGTCGTTGCTTTGCTGGAAGCTGATACCGTCGCCGTTGTAGTCTTGGATCGTACATGCGGTGATTCTCGTCCCATGGCTGCGGTACAGGAAGATGCCCGCGCCCCTGCAACCGTTGAGGTACGGGTTGTTCTCCTTGTTGCCCTGAATCGTCAGGTTCTCGATGCCGACGCCTGTGACGCCGTAGCCGCTGATGACCGGAAACGTGGTTGCCGCGCGGGCGTTTCGTGACACGAGGTAGTCGCCCAGCATGGGCTTGCCGGCGCCGAACCTGTCGCCGTCCGCCCAGATCAGCGTGCAGACGACGGTGTGAAATCCGCCCGAGTTGTCGTCCGTTACGCTCACGCCCACACCCGGCGCGAAGCCCGCGGCGTCGGCAACCGTGATCTGTTCCTCGCCGTAGTCCCCGTCGAGCGTGAGCGGACTCTCAGCGGCATTCGCCTTGAAGAGGACGGATTCCCGCCCCTGTCCGCGGACGGTGACACGGTTCCTCAGGTGCAGCGAGTCCCGCATCGTGTAGGTCCCGGGGCCGATCTCCACGGTCCCGCCGCCCAGGCCCGCGATATAGTCAACGGCTGCCTGAAGCGCCCGGTTGTCGTTCCCGGTTATATCGGAATGGGCCAGACCCACAGTTATGGTGGGGGTAAGACGGTTCGATGACATCGCGCTATCCTAGATTCAGGTCATTCCCAAAACCACATCAATCAAAGTATCTTCAGGGGTTTCAGGCGCAATTTGCTACAGTCCAGGTCGCAATCACATTTAATCTGCTCGCAATCCCGGTCCTGGTCTTGATCCTGGTCTGGTTTTGACCATGATCCGGGTCCTGGTTTTGATCTTGGTCGTGGTTTTAATCCTGTTTAATCCGTTTCTAATCCTGCTTAATCCTGGTCCGGTTGTGGTTTTATCCTGATATCATACTTTCCGGGCACGGTAACGGGCAGGTCGCCGTCGTCGATCATCCGGTGCAGGGGCGAGGGTCGGGATGCGAGGGGGAAGGTGACCGTGTCGCGGATGCGGGCGGATTCGTAGATGCCCATGAGGATTTCAATGACCCCGCGGTTCTTCCGGATGGCGTTGCGGTGCTCGTCCACGCGGCCCTCCATCCAGTCCACGAGTTCCGCGGCCTGCAGGATCCCGACGTCCGTCTCCTGCGCGGCCTCCACGTCCTGGCATCCCTCGTCATTGAGCAGTCGCGCGCCCTTGGACGTGACGACCAGCGTGCCCCCGGTTCCCTGAAGCGTCATCGCGTTGTCGGGCGGCGCCGGTTCGGGCATATCGCTTTCGATCAGGATGCGCGCGCCGTTTTCGAGCGCGACGATGCCCGCGCACAGATCTTCGATGGGGTCGTGTCGTTCGTGCCGGTCGGTGTGCCGCACCACCTGGCCGATCGCCCAGACGGGCTCGGGATCGTCCATCAGGTACCGCGCGATGTCCACGAAGTGGGTGCCGTTGTTGAGCAGGCCGCCGGACGTGTGGCCGTGAAAGAGTACCGGCTGCCCGATCGCGCCGCCCAGCACGAGTTCCCGGCCCTTCACGCAGGCGCCGCGGAACCGGTGATGGTGGCCCACGGCGATGCGGGTTCCGTTTCTTTCCGCGGCGTCGAGAATGCGGTCCACTTCCTCCAGGCTGCCTGCCAGCGGCTTTTCACTCAGGATTCCAGGGATGTCGGCCTCCGCGGCGGCAACCGCGATCTCCGCGTGTGTGTTCATCCACGTGCAGATGCTGAGGACGTCGATATCTTCCTTCCGGAACATGTCCGCAAAGCGGGTATAACGGTTCGATATGCCGAATTCATCCGCGCGGCTGTTCACGGCCTGCTCGCTGATGTCCGCAATGCAGGTCAGTTCCACGTCCGGATGGGCCTGCCATGCGGTGATGTGTCTGCGGGAGATGCTTCCTGCGCCGACCACGCCGGCACGAAGGGATGCCATAGCGTTCCTTTCAGCTGTTATTGTAACCTGGTTTGAATTTCTGGATGTCAATTCGCTTGACCCGCCGCCTCCGGCTCTGTTATCATACGAAAGAAACCGAATTCTGAACAGCAAAACACGGCTGACAGGGAAAGGAGCCCCGTACATGTTGACACTGGAAGGCTGCAGGGACCGGCAGAACAGGCTACGAGCCAAACTGAGTGCGGAAGGCATCGACGCGGTCGTCTTGACGGACCATCTCGAGATATACTACCTGACCGGCGTACTGTTGTGCGCATTCCCCGCGTTTCACTTCCCGGCATTCCTTTATTTCGAGACGGATGGCGGTTCCTGGCTGGCGGCCCATACCGGTGAGGGCGACGCGCTGGTGGACGACCGGGTCACTTACGAA
This sequence comes from Gemmatimonadota bacterium, assembly GCA_028874335.1. Taxonomy (GTDB): domain Bacteria; phylum Latescibacterota; class UBA2968; order UBA2968; genus JAAXHE01. The sequence goes on from JAPPJY010000027.1 coordinate 34,215, forward strand.
TGGCACATCATGAGTACGATGAATCCCGATCCCGTCCGCCAGCTCGACAAGGCGGTGGCGTCAAGATTGAGCGGCGGGAAGCCGGTCTCCCGCATCGGATGGCAGGAGGAAGGACTCGACCGGTTGCTGGCGGAAACGGTGGACGCCAGGCTGTCGCCTGATGCGTGGGCGCCGGTCGATGACTTGCTGGCGGGCCTGCACAAAAGGAAGGACGCCGACGAACTGGCGCTGTTGCGAAAAAGCGTCGAGGTCGATCTGGCGGCATATACGCGCGCACAGGAAGTGATCGAGCCTGGGGTGAACGAACTCGATGTGCTGGCCGAGGCGCAGCAGGCGGCGATGAAGGAGGCGGGGGAGGTGGTCTATCACGGGGGCGACTATCGCGCCGGCGTTATCGGCGGGACCGCGAGGGACCGAAAGATCGAAGCGGGGGAACTCTACATCATAGACGCTCAGTCCACCTATCGCGGATACTGGTCGGATCTGGCGCGTACGTTCGCGGTCGGGGGGCAGCCCACGGACCTGCAGACGTCCGTCTACGAGCACCTTGCCGCCATTCTGCGCGACGTTCCGGGCCTGGTGAGGCCGGGCGAGAGCGCAACCGGACTGTGGAAGACAATCGACGCGCGCATTCGCGAGCACACGCACCTGGCAGACTCCGGGCTGATCCATCATGGTGGCCACGGGGTGGGGCTGCGCGCGCACGAGGCGCCGGACATCAACCGCGACCGGGACGCGGTCTTTGAGGTCGGCGACGTGTTTTCGTGTGAACCGGGAGCCTACAGTGACGACCTGCGCGCGGGAATCCGTCTGGAGAATACGTTCGCGGTAACCCCTGAGGGCGTGGAAACCCTTTCTGATTATCCTCTCGATATCATGCCATTCAAGGGCTAACTTTGATTCGTAATTTTTCGGGGAAGTTAATTCGAATATGTGCGAGTTAATAAAGGCGATTAGACTGCTGATTACCGGGATACACCAGGACACTGTACGTGAACGGAAAATATGTCCTTCATGACGACCATTTCGGCCCGTTTCGAAAGGTTTCGTCGCGGTGCCGCGTTGCGGCTTTTGCGGAATTGAGGCTAGAATTGGCGCTGAATGGAACGGACTGGCGACATCTGAATGGCGTGGCATGTCAACGGCGGTCGCGTACAATTTCGGTTGACTTCCGCTCGCCGACCGGACTAATTCTTACCGGGCTCCGATCGCCCTGTAACCGCCTTTCATCATGACTTGCTGCGGCGTCTCGGGAGGCTGAGGTGGCCATCATCGTAGATAGCGGGAGGCGCATTCCGTTCCTGAGAGGAATGCTGACCCACTACCTGCTGGAGCAGGGATTCTCCTTCCGGGAGGCATACCAGGTCGCGGACCGGGTCAGAAGTTCCATTCAGAAGCAGAAGAAGGTGCCCGCGGGCCGGATGATCGACCTGGTACATAACCACGCGCGCGAGCTCTTCGCCGACCGTCCGGTGGGAGACGGTGTTTTCTGGGCGCCGAGGTCCCGGCAGATACTCGTAGAAGACGACCTGGGCACCCGGCCTTTTTCGAAGGACCATCTCTCCGACTCGCTGGCCATCACCGGCGTTGACGAAAGCCAGGCCTACCGGATCGCCGAGCGGATCGAGGGCGATTTCATCCAGAACAACCGGACGGTGGTCAACCGCGACGACATCCTGAAGGCGACGTTGAACATGCTCCGCATCGATTCGGGCGACGCGTTCGCGGAGCGGTACGGCATCTGGAACCGGTTTCGAAAGGGCGGGCAGGCGACGCCGCTGATCGTGCTGATCGGCGGAGGTACGGGCGTCGGCAAAACCACGGTGGGCGTGGCGCTGGCCAATCTGCTGCGTGTGTCGCGGGTTGCGTCTACCGACGAAATCCGGCAGGTGATGAGGCTGATGATTTCGTCGGATCTCATGCCCGAATTGCAGGTCTCGTCTTACGCGGCGTGGGAGGCGATCCCCGTGCCTGCCGACGAGGCCCCTGATCCCGTCATCTACGGGTTCCGCGAACAGGCGGCCCGCGTCTCCGTGGGCGTGCGGGCGACCATTGCTCGGGCGATCGACGAAAACGTCAGCCTGATCGTCGACGGCGTTCACCTGATGCCCGATCTGCTCGAACTGGATGCGTTCTCCGGAAAGGCGTTATTTATCCACTTGAATCTGTATCTTACTGATCTACAGCAATTTACGGATCGATTTGAAAGCCGGGGGAAGAACGCCGCCGGTCGCACGCGACACCGGTACGTCAAATCGCTGGAGCAGATCATGAAAATCCAGCAGCATATTCTGGATGTTGGCGACGGTGCCGGCGTGCCGTCGTTCGAGAATGCGGATCTGGACGAGACCGTGCAGTCAATTTCGCTTTTGATCATGGATACGCTCAGGAAGGGCTCGAAAGGCGGGTAGGGGAGACGACGGCCCGGGAAACGCGTCCTGGGTCGGAGATCATTTGGCAGTGCGCTATCGGATGGAGAATCGGGCAATGATCGATACACACGTTCATCTGGGACAACTTCTGTTCGACAACCCCGGGCTGACACCGGCCAAGCTGCTTCGGTGGATGGACCGGCAGGGAATCGAAAAGGCGGTGGTGATGGCAGTTGAGGTCCCGGAGGAACTGGACTTCTTCGTGACGACGAAGGAACTGCTGAGAATGACGCGCCCGCACCGCGACCGGCTGAAACCCCTCTGCGCCGTGGACCCCCGTCACCGGTATCCCGGCCGGTTCCAGCCGTACCCGATCATCGCGAGTTACATGGACCAGGGTTGTGTGGGGTACGGGGAGAACCTGTGCGGTCTGCCGGTGGACGATCCGATGCAGGAACGGGTGTACGAGGCGTGCGACCGGTTGAACATCGCCATCGTGATGCACTTCGATTCCTGGATCAACCGGGACAAGCCGGGGCTCACCGGGTTTGAACGCATGCTGAAGACGTACCGAAACGTGAAATTCATCGGGCATTCGCCACATTTCTGGCGTGAGATTTCCGGCGACGTGGACGCCTCGGCGGGATATCCCAAAGGAAGGGTGACGCCCGGAGGCAGGGTCGAAGCGCTGTTTCGAAAGTACCGGAATCTCTACGCGGACCTTTCCGCGGGCTCCGGGTACGGGGCCATCACTCGGGACCCGGAGTTCGGTCCGAAATTCCTGAAACGTTGGAAACACCGGTTGATGTTCGCCACCGACTACCTGCGGGTGGGGCAGGAAACGCCGATTGTCGAATACATCAAAGATGCGCCGCTGTCGAAAGACGCGTTCGATCTCATCACACGGAAGAATGCCGAGAAGGTCTTCCGGATCTGACAGGCCGCCGGGATCAACAAGAGCGCCTTGAAGGAGACCATTCGGTGCATGCGAGGGATTAGAAAATGATCGACACACACCTGCATCTGGGACAGCTCGTGCTGGAAGACCCGGGCCTCACCCCCGCCAGATTGTTGCGCTGGATGGACCGCCATGGGATTGAAAAGGGCATCGTCATGGCGGTGGAGGTGCCCGAGGAACTCGACTTCTACATGACAACGAAAGAGCTGCTGAGGCTCACCCGGCCTCACCGGGACCGGCTGCTGCCGCTTTGCGCCGTGGATCCAAGACATCGATACCCGGGGAGGTTCCAGCCGTACCCGATCCTCGAGCATTATATGGACCAGGGATGCGTGGGATACGGCGAGAACCTGTGTGGTCTCCCCGTGGACGATCCGATGCAGCAGCGCGTTTACGAGGCCTGCGACCGGCTGGGGCTGGCAATCGTAATGCATATCGACCACTGGATCAACCGGGACGATACCGGATTGCCGGGCTTCGAGCGCATGGTGAAGACCTACCGGAACGTAAAGTGGGTGGGCCACGCCCAATACTTCTGGCGGGAAATCTCGGGGGAGGTCGGACAGGGAGAGCGCTATCCGGAGGGACCGGTGGCGCCCGGCGGACGTCTGAATACGTTGTTCCGGAAATATTCGAACCTGTATGCCGACCTCTCGGCGCAGTCGGGTTACAACGCCATCACACGGGATCCGGCGTTTGGGCTTAGCTTCGTTAAGCGATGGAAGCATCGGCTGATGTTCGCCACGGACACCATCCACACGCGGCCGTCGCCGGCGTGTTCTATCGTAGGCGTCCCGCCGATGCTGGACTATATCCGGAACGCCGATCTTTCAAAGGATGCCCTTGAACGCATCACGACCGGGAACGCGGAAAGGGTGTTCCGGATTTCGTAGGGCGACTCGATGGATAAGGTTTGACATGGATTTTCCCCGGATGTTTCCGCTGCGCCAGACGTTTGACGCGGAGAGTCTGGACGACCCTGTTGAACAGACGCGGCGGTGTGTCCTGAACTCATCGCTGGGCGCGCGCGTTTCCGGCGGTGCACGGGTTGCAATTACGGCCGGCAGCAGGGGCATTCATCGGATCGCACAGTTGACGCGGGCGGTCGTGGACTGCGTCCATGAACTGGGGGGCGTTCCTTTCGTTCTCGCGTCGATGGGCAGTCACGGCGGGGCCACGTCCAGCGGACAGAAAGCAATTCTCGCCTCGTACGGCATTGACGAATCCACGATGGGAGCACCGGTCGACGCCACGATGGACGTGGTACAGGTCGGGGAAACGGACGACGGCGTTCCGGTTGTGGTGAACCGATTGGCAAGAGAGGCCGATGCGGTGGTCCTGGTGAACCGGGTCAAGCCCCACACGTCGTTTCGCGGACCGTTCGAGAGCGGGCTGATGAAGATGATGACGATCGGGCTGGGGTCGCACCGGGGGGCCACGCTCGCGCATTCGATGGGTGCGGCGGGATTGCCCCGGATGATACCGGCGTGGGGCCGCATCATACTCCGGGAGGCCCCCATCGCGCTCGGCGTGGCGATTCTGGAAAACGCTTACGAGCAGACGGCAAGAGTGGTTGCCGTGGAGCCGGACAAGTTGACGGCGGTCGAGCCGGAGTTGCTGGATGAGGCCCGGGTACTGATGCCCCGGATACCCGTGGAACGGATCGACGTCCTGATCGTGGACCGGATCGGCAAGAATATCAGCGGTACGGGAATGGACCCCAACATCATCGGACGGATATGGCTGGAGGGCGTCGAGGAGCCGGATTCACCGCGTATCGAACGCATCGTCGTGCTGGACCTGACACCCGAGACGCACGGCAACGCCAATGGAATCGGGCTGGCCGACGTGACCACCCGCCGCCTTGTGGACGAAATCGACTTCAAGGCGACGTATGCCAACGCAATGACCAGCACGTTCCTGAACCGCGCGTACATACCCATCGTTGGCGAAAACGACAGGGAGGCGATTGAGATCGCGCTTGGCGCGTCGGGCAACGGAGGGAACCCTGATGCGAGAGTGATGCGGATACGCTCAACGCTGGAGCTGGAACACCTCCGGGCGTCAGAGTCGCTGCTCCCGGAGCTCTCCGGGATGCCGGAAGTGGAGGTATCGGGCGAACCGGAAGAGATGGATTTCGACGGCGAGGGCAACCTGGGGACGTCCGGAACGCGGTCCGGGTGACGACCGGCCGCGGGCGGACGCGATAGTGCGGAACGTTCAACCCTTACTGAGGTAAGGGAATCGGAAGGGGGTGCTAAAGCACCCCCTTTTTCTTGAGCAGACGTCGGACCCTGGCTCGGTCTCTTGCCGCGAGGATACGGCGGGCGGGGGTCGCGGCCGGTTGGGGCTGCGCCTCGCCCCGCATGGGGCCGCCCGCCAGGCCCATCATTTCCAGGCCGGCCTTGAGCATGGGCGTGCCGAGTTCGCTCCGGAGGGACGTCAGGGGTTCGAACCAGTCCCGGAGGTCCATCGCCGTCTTCCATCGACGCCGCATTCCGGCATTGTGCATCTCGATGGACTTCGGCAGGGTAAGGTTGGACATTCCCGTCGTGAATCCGCTGGCGCCCGCGAGGTAGTAGTAGGGCGCCATGTTCTCGCCGCCTCCCGTGATAATGGGAACGCGGTGATCCACGGCCCTGCAGCCGGTGCGTACCCAGTCGACGGCATTGCTCTCCTCCTTGATGGCGACGACCTTCTCGAGTCCGGCAAAGCGCTTCACGAGGTTGATTGAAAGGAGTTGCCGCGGCGCCCGGAACGGGATGACTCCGATATCCACCGCTTTCGCGATGGCCTGGTGGTGCCGCCAGATCGCCGCCTCGCCGCGGGCGACGACCGGGTCGTGAGGCATCACAAGCAGGGCGTCGCAGCCGGCGGCCTGTGCGTTCTCCGCCATCTTCACGGCTGTTCCCGTGCTCCATCCGATCCCGCATACGATCCTGCACGACCTCCGGACGCCCGCAACCGCCGCCGCGGCCAGGTCTTTGACTTCGGATGTCGAGAGGTCGTAGAATTCCCCGGATCCGCCGCAGATCACCAGGGTCTTCCGTCCCCTGACCCCCGCAAAATAACGCGCGTTTTTCTCCAGGCCCGCTGCATCGATCCGGTATGCGCCCTTCCGGTTCAGGGCGGTCTTCATCGGCGTCATCACAAAGACGTAGACCCCTTGCGCGTCCGTCGACCTTCGCCTTGTTTCGCTATGGTCCATAGCTGAGTTTCTCCGGCGCGAGTACGAGGTCTCTACACATTCGTGCGTCGGCTACGCCGTATGCGGATCGAACGCGGCCGCGATGTTCTGCATGCCGGCCGCAACAAGGCCGCCGTCCGATCCGAGCGCAATAAAGGTGAATCCGTCACGTACCGCGGCGTCGAGATGACCGGGGTCCAGCAGAAGGATTCCTGCGGCTTTACCCGCCCGCCTGGCGGCTTCGGAAACCCTTGCCCTGGCATCCAGAAAGCGGGGATGGTCGAATTGCTGCGGAATCCCCAGGTTGACGCTGAGGTCCAGTGGGCCGATGAACAAAACGTCCACGCCGTCTACAGCGGCGATCCCGTCAATGGCGTTCACGGCTTCCGGGGTTTCAATCTGCACGACGGTTGTCAGCAACTCGTGCGACGAACTGAAATAGTCATCGAAATCCCGTCCGAACTCGCTGCCCCGGTTCAACTTGGCAACGCCCCGAATACCCCTCGGCGGATAGCGGCTCGAAGCCACCGCCCGCTCGGCCTCGGCCGCCGTACTCACGTAGGGCACCATCACACCCGAAGCGCCCATATCCAGGACGCGTTTGAACCGGGGGGGTTCGTTGGCCGCGATTCGCACGATGGGCACGGCGGGCGTACCCGAGACCACCTGAAGCTGGACACGAAGCGTTTCCAGGTCCGACGCGCCGTGTTCGATGTCGATCAGGACCCAGTCCAGACCGCTCTTCCCGGCGATTTCGGCCGTGACGGCGGATCCCAGGTTCAGGAATGTCCCGGCCACGACTTCGCGCTCGAGCGCGCGCCGGCGTATACTCTTTACCATGGCGGAGCCTTTCTGCAGGGTGCTGTGGATCCTCGGGCGCGGCGTACGGGCGCGATTATGTATCGTCGCAGTCGGGGCGGTCCGGGTCCTCGATGACGACGCCGTCGCGGAGGTATTCCAGCGCCTTGGTGTAGCTTCTGTTCTGCAGGAAATGATCCAGTTGCCGGGACGTGAAGGGGGCAAGTTTACGGTGGAGCGTGGCCAGATGGTGCAGGTGGTCGGCGATCGGTTCCCTTTTTGCAATGGCGTCCATCAGCGCTTCCAATGCGTTCTTGAGCGATTCAGCCTGTGCCGACGTCACAATGACCTCCTTCAGGATCCTGTTTACGGCCGGTTCGGTCCGGTGTTCGTCCCGGAACTGGATTGACCTGTTTCGGCCGACGAGCAGCCCGGCGGGAAACCGCCTATCTTAAATACGCCTCCGGCCTTCCCCCAACCTCCTCGACCAGCGCGTCCACATAGGTCCGGATGGGGAAGAGCCGGGACTCGGAGTCCCCGACCGGGCCCCGCCGGATGCGGCCGTTCGTTTCCCAGAAAGCGCCGAGCTTCGTCCGGTCGATCCAGGGATATTTCGCATCCGGGTCGTTTTCCCGGCGCCGGTACCAACAGATGACTTCAACGAGGTGAATGTAGGTGGAGGTTTCGTACGTCACGCCCAGCATGAGCACCTTGCCGCCGGCCGCGTACGCGCGGATCATGGGTGAATTGTCGCCGTAGGTCTTGCCCCAGGGGTCGCGGTCCCACGGAGACGAACGCCCGATTCTGTCGCGATGGCCGGCAACAAACGCCCGTGCGTTTGAGCCGCGCGCGGCGACGGAATGGGAATAGTGGTCGGAGCGGTACGTTCCGGGCAGCGTGCGGAAGAATTCGGTGAGCCAACCCACCGTCGAGGGGGTCGTATTCGGGTTCCAGAGCTCGGCGCGTAACCGGCTGTCCTCCAGGAGATTGAATGAAGGCATCAGGATGAGGCCGCCGGGATCGGTCACGTCCTCGAGGGCTTTCACGACCGTAAATGCGCCGCCTTCAACCCTTCCGAGGCTCTTGAACGACGAGTGAATGAAGAGCGTATCGCCGGGTTCCACGCCAAGCGCTCTCAGGTCCCGGCCGAGGGAATCGAGCGTATGTGTCCGGGGAACGGCGACTTCCCCGGCCGACGACAGTTCGCTGACTGTTCCCATACTCTGTAAATGATCCTACCGGGCCGCTTCGCCCAGGGAGAATTCGGGGGATGAAAAAAGGTTCAGGCACGGGTTCCAATTCTGCAGGCGGCGTCGACCGGACGTATCTCCACGGGCGGGTCGGCGGTCATGGTTGTTTCCCTGTTTGCTGTTCTGTCGATCCCAACTCTGCGGTCGCCGATGAAGCTACGTTGAGTCATGCGCATTGTCAAACGGAATTCAGTGTAGACGAACCGCATGCCGATGGCCCAACACGTCTTCGCCTGGAGAGTCGTCCACGACATTGCGGTGTCAGGACCGCGGCGGCTTCGGGTCTTCACCTCGCAGGAGACGTTTGACGTAGGGGGGGAGGACAAACGCAGCCCTGTGAATTTCGTCGTTGTAGTATTGCAGGCCGTGGGCATCCGCAAAGCGGCGGGCCCTCGCCGGACTGAGGGCATTCTGCGGGTCCGCGCCCTGTGTTGCGGCATATGAAAAGCTGACCAGACCGGTCGTATACGTGGGGATGCAGGCCAGGTAGCAGTACACGTTTCCCGGGCCGAAGACCGACTCCTGGCGTCTGTAGATTTCAGAGAACGTCCGGCTGTCGAGCGCGGGCGGTTCAGTTTGCGCGACCATGACGCCCCCGGGCCTGAGGCATTCCCGTACCCGCGCGTAGAAAGGTCCCGAGAACAGTCTTCGGGGTCCGCTGGATGGATTGGCGATGTCGACGATCGCGAGGTCGAGGGATTCGGCGGGAAAGGTCTGCAGAAAGTCGAACCCGTCCGCAACGTGAAGCGAGAGTCTGGTGTCTTCGAAAGCAGGCGCAAGGGCCGGGAAGTGTTGCCTGCATGCGCTGACAACCATGGCGTCGAGTTCGACGACGACGACCTCCTCGATCTGCTTGTAGCGTAACAATTCGCGCAGGGCTCCGCCGTCGCCGCCGCCCACAATAAGGGCCCGCTTCGCGTCGGGGAGGGTCTGCATGGGTACGTGGACGATCATCTCATGGTAGATGTGCTCGTCACGTTCCGTACATACGATCGCCCCATCGATCACCAGCGTCTTTCCGTACCCGTAGCTGTCCAGGACTTCGATCTTCTGATGGGGGGATTGATGCCGGAAGAGCGCGCCGGCATGCCTGAGCGAGAGGGCGATCCCTTCCTCCCGTCTCGTAAACCAGAGATTGCGGATGTGTGCCGGAGGCGTTTCCCCGGCTGCCATCGCCGGCGCGGCGCCGGTCTGTGCCGGAACGTCGAGTTGACCGCGCTCCATCTCCCGGGTGGTGCCGTGAGCGGCTTTCAGGTCCGACTTCAGCGCTTCATACGCCGGCCACGGGTCGATCGAGTCTCCGCAGGTAAACAGATCGACCGCGGCGAAACCGTACTCGGGCCAGGTATGGATGGAGAGGTGGCTCTCGTGGATGACAACGACGCCGGAGACGCCGTATGGCGAAAAACGATGGAAGGAGGTGTTGATAACGGTGGCGTTCGCCGCTCGAGCGGCACGAACCATACACGTTTCAATGCGGATGACGTCGTTCAGTACGGATGCTGGGGACCCATAGAGCTCAACCAGAATGTGTCTGCCGAGAGGCACAGCTTACGGTTTCCACAGCGGGCGAGGGTGTCGACACGCCGGGCGGGGCGGCGGGACGGCGGGTGGGCGTGAAAGGAGGGACCGGAGCGGCATCAGACCTTCTCCCCCTCGGACACCGGGTTGGCCGCCGTCCCCCTGTCGATCAGTTCATCGCCTTCGTTCGCGTATTGACGCTGGCTTTCTTCGGGAATGGTACGCCAGATGAGGAACTGTTTCCTGATCTGGTTCATGAAGCGCTGGTTGCATCGTTTCCATGAAGCCAGGTCGCCCGAAAGCCGGTCGATGGTGATTTCCAGCGCGTGGATGCCGAAGGTGCCCGTGGGCGTGGACGTCAGGCTGATGTTCTGGCTGACCCCGAGATCGAACGGCGCCAGCCAGATGGTGGTATCGATCCGGTACCCGCGGCCCCGCGCTGTGTCATACGTGGACAGGTTGGCGCCGTGGGTGAAAAAGGTTCCCATCGAGCTTTCCGTATGAAAGTCGAAGTACCTGGTGAGAAACGTAAACAGCCCCAGGACCTCGCCGCCGGAGATGGTGAACGGAAACTCGAAATGCCAGCGGTCCGCATCCGGATCGGGGAGCTTCCAGCGCCGGGTGATGTCCGGAACCGCCATCTGGGAGGCCCGGCGGGCGGGGTAAACGGTGGACAGGATGACCACGAGCATGACAAGCGTGGACGAGGCCATGGCCGACACGGAGGAGTAGTTCAACGTGAGGCCCTCGAGGAGGCCGTGCCAGAAGAGGAGCTTGGACACGCCCTGTGCGAGCAGATAGCCCGAGACCGCGCCGAGCACGGCGTACACGCAGGACTCGGCCAGGAACAGGAAGGCGATGTGTACCGGCGCCAGGCCGACCGAGGAATAGATGCCGATTTCCCGGAATCGTTCGTACACCGAACCCATCATTGTGTTCAACACGATCAGCGCCGCGATGGCGATGGGAACGAAGAGGTTCGCGAGGCCCTGGGGTGACGCCTGTCCGTACGAGGAGTAAACGGAAACGGCAATGCGCCCGATCTTTCCCTCCGGCGAAACCTCCGGTACGCCCGCAAACAGCACCACGGAGAGCCGCGAGATGAAACTCTCCACGCGCGCTTTGACCACCGATGGGTCCCTGAACCGGACCGCAATCGCCTGGAGCGGGCTGTTGACTTCCCTCAGGGTCTGGTAGGGCACCACCATGACGTTTGCGGGGTCGAGGTGTTCGAACTCCATGATTTCGACATCGGTCTCTTCCAGACCGGCCTTCTCGCGCTTCTCCTGCTGGGCCATCTGCATGAATACGTTCTCATCGGTCAGCACGAAATCCGCGGGCGTGAGCGGCTCGCCATCCAGGTCCTCCAGGTCCTTCATACGCTCGGCGTCGATCAGTCCGACAACCTTGAATCGCTCTCCGAAGAGGCGTACCTCCGCCTTGCCGATATCGGATTCGTCGATTTTCAGGAGGTCCGCCATTGCCTGGGGCAGCACGGCGACGTTTCGTTCTCCCGGAAGGAACCACCGGCCGGCGGACAGGCAGTCCTGGATGCCGATTACATCGGTCTCCTGTGCGGTCAGTCCCAAAATGCCGAGTGCGTTGGCCGACGTGCTGTCCGATACGACCTGAATGGCCTTTTTCTCTTTGGAGGCGTACCAGCTGCGCGCCGCCACGACGGCTTCCTTTCCGAAGTTGGCCTGAACGTAGTCGAGAACGGATTCCTCCAGCGGCGCCCAGTACTTGCTGCGGATGAGCATCCCCGGATACGGGCCCAGATTGTCCCGCGCGATCTGGTGAAACTTGAGCTGGGACTTGATGGAAGAGAATGACAGGACGGTAAAGGTGAGCAGGACGAGTGTGGTAAAGGTGAGCAGCGTTCTGAGTTTGCGACGCTTCATATTGGCGATGCCCAGCTGGAAGGCGGCCAGCGAGGCGGAAATCCGACCCACGTCCACGTCGTGGATGACGGCGGCCTCAGTGCGGAGGTTGCGCATCTGACTGTTGAAGCGGGAAAATACCAGGCTGATCACGAAGCTGGCCAGCGCCAGGAGCACGAAGGCGAGGAGTATAACGAAAGGATTGGAGAGGTCGAACGCGGGATGGACGATCGACAGGAAGATCCAGATCACCATGAAAATGCCGGCGAAACCCGCAATCTGCCGCCTGATGTCAACCGCCGTAAATATCAGCCGCTCCCCGAAGAAGGCGCACGGCAGAACCAGCGCCATAAAGAAGATGATGCCGCGGATCACGTCGTTCTGCGTCCCCTTGACATCGGGATACGCGCGGGACTCGAGGCCGAGCGCGGCACGCGAATGCCTGATGAAATCGTCCCACCGCAGCTGGTCCCGGGCCATGTCCGCCTGATCCAGATGTTTCTTCGCCCGCGTGTGCAGATCGGCAAGGCGATCGTTTTCGATCCCGTAGGCGTGAAGTTCGCGCATCCTGGCGTGGTCCAGGACCCACATGTCTTTGGCGGCCTGGTACGCCGTATGCGTGATTGCGCCGTGGGTGGCGGCGACGAATCCGCTCTTGTGCGCCGCCTCCACGCTGGTTGTATCCGTTGCATTCAGCAGCAGGTAGCGGATGCCGATACCACGCGTATGCATGGTTAGTTTGAGTCTTGTGCCGGGAGGGGTGAACACGACGCCCACCGGCTCGTTTTGGCCGTAACCCAGGGTATAACCATATTCCCGCGGGGCGGTGTTCCCGTCGCCGTACAGGGATAGACTCGGGAGCTTGGTGAGGTAGCGCGGGTCCACGGTCTCATAGAAGTCCGTCGAAACACAGGGAAAAAGGATGCGCGTGGCGCGGGTAATCCACCAGTCCATGCCGAATTCAGGCTTGTAGATCCGCGCTGCCTGCCCGCGATCCCACGCATAGGTGATCTCGCCGCTCTCCGGGTCAAGATAGAAGGCGTCGAGGCCAACCCAGCGTACCGCCAGGCCGGGTACGTAGAACTCGCCGTTTTCGTCGGCCTGATCGTAGAAGATAGCGCGTACGCCCTTGACCGACTTCTCGTAGGACATTCGCAATACCGCCACCGCGCCCCTGCGGGGCCGGTCCGGCGTGATGCTGCGCCGGGGAAAGGTGAGGATGCGTCCCTTCAGCGCGCGCATTCGATCCTTCATCTTGACGCGGTAGTCGGGCAGGAAGTCGGGATCGTTCAGCGCTTTGCTGAGCGCCGCGGTCAGCAGCCTGATCTGGTTCGTCAGATTCGCCAGATTGACGTGGTCGACGGTGTCGTAGGGGGTATCGACCCGGAATCGGGCGTCGTTGATGGTCACGAAAGCCAGCGTCGGCATTCCGGCGGTCAGCACCACCTGTGAGTCGGTCTTCAGATTCCCGCCGGGAATGAACATGCTCCAGCTCATGCCCGACGGCGGATTGATGCCGTCAACCAGCGACCGCTTTGCGTCCATGCCGAATGCCGGAGCGAGGTCCGCGCCGAGGCTGCTGAAGCGTTTGCCCAGCGGCGTGAAGAATCTCTGGAAATAGAACGCAGTGGAACCGTTCCAGACGGCCATCTGGTCTGTCTGGGAGGTGAGGTCCAGGGAGATCCACAACCGGATATCGATGGGATCCGTCATCAGCGCCGCGAAGTGTTCCTCTTTCCGCGCATGCCGTCCCAGAAAGTCGCACACGCCGCGAAAACCGAGATGATGCGCCGACGTTGCCAGGAAAAGGACGGTGTGGGCGGGCGGATGCGCCTTGAAGTATTCTGCCATTTCCAGCATGGCGGCGATTCCGGATGCCTGTTCGGCGCCCGGGGCGAGCGCGGGCACCACCGACATGGCGTCGTAATAGGCGTCGATGAGTACCACGCGTTCCCGTAGCTGAGGGTCAACGCCCGTAATCCAGCCGATGATGTTTTGCGTGGGGTGCCGCTCCCAGTCCATCCGCGACTTCAATTCAACCTCGATCCGCTCGCCGTTGGCCAGCCGGCGCCGGAGGCGTTCCCCTTCGGACTTTCCGATCCAGAAGCGGGGCGCATTGAGCGGGACCTGGAAGAATTTCTGCTCTGCTTCGGCCGTTGTGGTGGAGTCCGGCGCCACGAAGACAATCGCCCTGGCGCCCAGCATAGAGGCGTTCATCCAGCGGTTCCAGGAGTTGAAATCCAGCAGTACGACGCTGCCGCCTGGCTCTTTGCCGTTGAAATCGGCGAATTCCCCTGCGCCGCCGTCGATCAGGGGAGCGCGCAGTCCGGCGCCCGGCAGCGTGGACGTGCGAACCAGGTTGGGCCAGACCGCATGGATGGGGACAATGCGGGACTCGCCGATGATCCGAAGGCCGCCGCCCTTGTCGACGGGCGACGTGACGTCGTAGGTTTCCACCGAGACGTTTTCCAGACCGATACGTTCGAATTCTTCCCGAATATAGAGAGATGCCTCCCTGTGGCCCGGATAGCCGACCACCCGCGATCCCGATCCGCTGAGCCGGAGCAGACGGGATTCGACTCCGGCCGGCGTGATCCGGTCCCGGATGCCGTCGGCCAGTTGCTGTTGGCCGGTGGCCACCCTGACGGGCGGCGGTTCCGGATAGCGGATATCGAACCATTCGAACAGGCGGTCGGTCAGCGCCTGCGGAGAAACCAGGGTCATCGCGAGAAAGGCGATGAGGATGACCAGGCCGATGGCGATATTATTTGTTTTCACAAAGACACCTGCACCGAGCTAGGGATTGGCGTCGATTGGACGCGAGTTTTCGCACGCGCCTGCGTTTGCGTTCCGACCCGAAACCGGATCGCGGACGCTAATACCATTTGTGCACCACGTGGCCATCCGGCTGGAACCAGACAGCGTCCACGAAAACGCCCGCGGCCACGGACAATATGTAACCCACAAGCATGCCGATGAAGAACGGTCTGGATTTCCGGTAGAAGGCGGCGCCGGCGAGCTTGAGCATGGTCAGCTTGACCAGCCATGCCACAAATATAGTCGCGCTGGTCAGTCTTGAAAGCGCCGTGCCCGAAAGGGCGAAGCCGATCGGATGCAGCGGCCACCAGACAAAGCGGTACCGCATCAGATTCAGCAAAGCCATGACGGCGGCTCCGGCGAAGAAGAACCAGTAGTTGACCGGCTCGATGGGGCTGTCCACGGCCTTGATGGAGTTGGCGATGCCCTGAATCTGCCGGACACCGGCGTGGATGATCAGCCAGTTGGGCTGGATATTGTATCCGCCGATCGTGTAACCGAGCCAGACGGTGTAGAGCGTGGAGGTAACCATACCCACCACGAACGCCGCGCAGACCGCTCCGAAGAGCCGGCGCTTGCCCCCGGGCAGGAACTCCGCCAGGCGGTTGATGTGCGTCATCGTCCCCATGGAAAGGCCGCGGTAGTGGTTTACCGCGCGGGAGGACATGCTCAGCGCCATTTTGGTGTGCGCGGTAAACGTGTGGGAACCGCCCAGAAAACGGCTGAGGAGACCCCACGCCGACGTGGGCGGGTTGAGGTAGACGATTCCGGAATCCGCGAGCATTTTCGATACGGTCGTATACACGACGAGCATGCACAGGATGAGAAGGACGATGACCTTCACCTGCATGCCGATCCATCCCAGCCAGAGCGCCATGTAGAGACACCCGGCAATCAGGCCGATTACGGCGTGCCGGTACGAGAGCAGTTCGTTGCTGTCGTCGGGAGTCGGTCGATCGGGGTTGAAGGCTTTCCTGATGACGTCGCGCAGGTGGTGTCTTGCGACCCAGATCCCCCAGAGCGCGAAGGCCGTAAACCCTCCGGCCGTCTGCCAGATGTAACGCCCGCGGCCATAGTAGGGTGAGATGGCCGAGACGCCGAGCCCGCTGAGGATACCGCCCTCGAGAATGAAAAGGACATCGAAAAACCAGAGACTGAAGAGGATTTCCAGGCTGGCGAAGTACGAGAAGCAGATGACAACCGTACTCAAGAAGAAGAAACCGGGCGGGAAATCGCGCGAGAAAAAGAACCAGCGGGCCGAAGCGGTAGGGAAACGCGGGAACTGAGGATAGAACCAGGCAATCATGTTCCAGCCGAAAACGAACGTGGTGAGCATGAACCCGGCCCAGAACGCCTTTCCCTTCATGAATTCAGGGAACCATCGTCTTCCCGTTCCGCCCTGTGTGGTAAACTCGACGATGGGTTCCATCGCGGGGAAGACGAGACGCTCGTATTCGGACCACTGCTTTCGGAATATGACGGACAGGCAGGCCGCGGCAAGTGCGACAGCGCAGAGAAAAGTGAACCACCAGAAGAGGGGCACGGCCCAGACGCCCCAGGGAATGGACGCGCCCTGGGGCAGACCTTCGTAGAACCAGGCCATCGCGTTGCCTTCGTTTTCCGGAATCAGCCAACCCGGCAGGTACGGATGAAGGTACCGCGCCCATTCGTTCTCCTGGGTGACGAAATAGTGCGGCGCGACCATGATACCCACGAGGTAGCCGCTGATCCCGTAGGTAGGCCCCAGAGAACTGATGAATCCCATGCAGAAGATGGTGATCCATTCGGAGGACGAGAAGAGGAACCGCCGGCCGAACCTGTAGGCCAGCATCGAACAGACGATGATGGATACCAGCGTCAGGATCAGGTTGCCCATGGGCATATGGCTGTACGCCATAAACGACGCGTGGAGGACATAGCGCACCGTGTCGCCCAGGATACCGATGGCCACCGAAAGCAGCAGACCGTAAACGATGGACCTGACGGTCACGCCGCGATTCCTCACCGCTTCCCGGCCGGTATCCGTCCCGGCATCGGAATTCGTCGATTTCGCCGATGGCATTGACATGGATTGCCGTTTCCTGAGACGAAGCTGCGCGGGACCGACCTCCCGCACGAATGAACGCGCCGGTTGCCAACCGTCAGAATTTCGCGTCCGGGCTGCTCAGAAGGGGTCGGGCCCAATGGCTTCCGCGGTCGCGGTGGCGAGGGGATTCAGCGCGGTCGCCCTTTGCAGACACGCCGCGGCAAGGCTGTCCCGCCCCGACAGCATGTAGTAGTGCGAAAGGGTCTGAAAGCGTTCCGCCGTGGGGTTCTCCGCGGCGTCGCGTTCCAGATGGCGAATGCGCGCGGCCAGCCTGCTCTGGCGTTCGAAAACAGTCAGCTGCGCCCCGGCCTCCCCGTCACGGCCGAGGGCGAGCAGAGACCGACCCGTCAGATATCGTGTGCGGGTGTGGTGGGGATCCAAAACGGCCGCGCGACCGAGATGAGACAATGCTGTGCGCGGACGTTTCGCCATGAGTTCGGCGTTGGCGACGTCACAGAGCAGATCGACGTCTCCCGGGGAGTCCTCAAGGGCCTGCCGGAAGCAGACCGCGGACAAATCGAGTTCGCCACGGCTGAAGTGAACGCGCCCCAGGCCGGCAAGAATCCGCCCGCGGTCCCCGCCGAGGGCCGCGGCGCGCCGGAAATGGGTTTCCGCGCTGCCGAGGTTTCCCGCCGCGAGATAGAATTCCGCCAACTCGTGGGCGTACGTGGGGTCGTCCGCCAATCCCTCGCCGGCTTTCAGATAGGCTGCCTCGGCCTCCTGATCCGCCCGTGCGTTGCGAAGGGCGCGCGCGTATCTTAACCACTCCCGCGGGCTCGATCCAGGGGGAGAAATCGCGTTGAGGGTCTTCTTCGCTTCGGCGAACCGTCCCCGTGCCGCCAGGAGATCCGAAAGACCGTACCGCGCGCGTGCGGAGGGAGAGTGGATGGCGATGGATTTCCGGTACGACGCCATCGCTTCTTCTACGTCCCCGTGTTTCAACGCGGTTTCGGCGCGAATGCAAAGATCGGCGGCACGCTGTTCAGGAGTCCCGGACGCCGGCCGAAACCAGACGACCGCCAGCGCTACCGGAAGCAGCACGACCAGCGGTCTATAACTCCGTACCGCAGAATTGACAAAATTTCGCATCGGGCTCCCGTGTCACGGCGTTACATACCGCGCAGGACCGCGTGCCGGCCCGGCCCTGCACGGCCTGGAAGATTTCGACCGACAGGATGCTCGAGGGCACGGCGATGATGCTGAACCCCAGTAACATGACAACAATCGCAAGGAGTTGGCCAGGTGCGGTTTTGGGAGATATGTCGCCGTATCCGACCGTTGTGAGCGTCACGATGGCCCAATAGATGCTTCGGGGAATACTCGTAAATCCGTTATCCGGTGTTTCTATCACGTACATCAGCGAGCCAAGGACGACAACCGTCGTCATCACCGTGACCAGAAAAACCGCGACCTTTCGGTAGCTGGTTTGAATCGCCCGAACCATCAATTGGGCCGCGTTCAGGTATTGCACCAGTTTGAGTACGCGAAATACGCGCAGGACACGTAGTATACGGATGACCACGAGATAATGACTGCCGGGCAGGAGCACATCGACATAGGTGGGAACGATGGCAAGCAGGTCAACAATGCCGAAGAAGGACGTCGCGTATCGCAATCGGCGTTCGGCGCAGACAAGCCGCAAAATATATTCGAGCGTGAAAACGAGCGTAAAGAACCACTCAATGCCGTAAAGAAGGTCACCGTGGGTTTTCCGGACGGCGTCGACGCTGTCCAGCATCACGGTCAGGACACTCAAAATGATGGTGAAAATGAGAACGAGTGCGAATCGGCGCCCCGCGAACGTTTCCGAATCGAACATGATGCCCCGGAGACACAGGCGCCATCCGCACACCGGCCGGCCGCCGTTTTGTACGTGTGTCATTTGCATTTCAGGATTTAATGTCCTGTCCCAAAAATTCCTCGCCATTCGACCGCCGATTCATCCCGTCTCGCTACGTTCCCCTCGCTCGCCGACCATACGCAGGTCGCCTGCGCTCCGGCGCCTTGCGAGCCGGGCGACTCGGCGGTCGAATTCAGGCAACTTATTTCCGGG
>JAPPJY010000080.1 GCA_028874335.1 Gemmatimonadota bacterium
AGTACTTTCACCAGCATAAGTAAATGCGACTTTTCGGAGTGGACTCAACATTGGAGGCGACATGATCGGTAATACTGAACTGCTTAGCCGAATTACTGCTCGTCCCGAGGTATTCGGCGGAAAACCCATTATTCGGGATATGAGAATCTCGGTCGAGATTGTTCTTAGCCTGATGGCAAAGGGGGTGTCGAGCGATGACATCCTCGAGGATTACCCTGAACTGGAACCGGATGATATTCGGGCTTGTGCCGCCTATGCGCACGCCTGTATCGCCAGGGATTCACTTGACGCCATTGCGATCTCGGATTCGTGAAATTCCTCGTCGACAGGTGCGCTGGTCACCGTCTCTCGGTATGGCTGAGGGACCAGGGACATGATGTGGCGGAGTCCCGTGAGCTTGGACACGACCCCGGCGACTGGGAACTGCTGAAACACGCCGCGGCCGCTGGGAGAATCCTGGTGACGATCGATACCGACTTCGGAGAGCTCATTTATGTCAGACGGGCGAGGCACGCGGGGTTGGTGCGTCTTCCGGATGTTCCGGTAAAACAGCGGATCGCCTTAATGTCACAGACTATTGAAAGACATCGTGCTGCCCTGGAGAATCAGGCGGTCGTTACGATTCGGGGTGGGCGTGTGCGGATTTCGCGGCAACCATAGGGGTGCCGACCTTGAACCTCGTCTTCCCGACACCTCAAAGGAGAAAGACATGAAGAGCGGCGTTGCGATGGCGGATATCACGCCGGAACCGGGTCCCGTGCTGCAGGGTCATTGGAGCACGAATCCCTCTCACTCGGTGTTGTACCCTCTGGAAGTCCGGGCAATCGTGTTCGAAGAGGGGGCCGTAAGGACGGCGATCGCCACCCTGGATGTAATCGGCGTGACGAAGGAGACGACCGATCGGATCCGGAAACGTGTGGAGGCGGCGTGCGGCATCCCGGGGGATCACGTGATGGTGGCGTGCAGCCACACGCATTCAGCCCCGGCAACGCTTCCCGCTCTGGGAATGGAACCGCCGGAAGGGTGGATGGAATCGATCGAAAGAGAAACCGCGGCGAGCATCGTCCGCGCGGCTTCGGACCTCAAACCGGTACGGATGGGGTTGGGCTGTGGGTCGGCGCATTTCAATATCTGCCGAAGGCCGCTGCCCGGCACATCCGGTATGATGCTGAATTTCGGCGGAATCGTGGACCGTCGCGCGCGCGTGTTACTGGTCGAGGCGGAGGACGGAACGCCGCATGCGGTACTGTTTCACTATTCGTGCCATACGACCACCAAAAGTGGGTCGGAGGGCTCTATTTCTCCCGACTACGCGGGTATCGGCCGCCGGGTGATTGAAGATGCGATGGGGTGTAAGGCGCTGTTTCTGGCAGGGTGTTTCGGGAATATCCGGCCCGCGGTAATCAATCCGGAAACAGGAGGGTTCAAGTCCGCCACCAAGGCCGAGTTGGACGCCTGCGGCGAAGAACTGGGGCGGGAAGTGGTGCGCGTGGCAGGGAGTCTGAAGACCCGGCGGTCGTCGCAATTGAATGCGCGGCGTACCGACGTGCGAATCACATTCGGCGAACACGATCCCGTAGAGGACCTCAGGGAAAAGGCGGCTGACGAGAGCACTAGAGGCCGCCTGCTGACCGGGCCGTGGGCCAGCGGCGTTCTTGAGATGATTGACAGCGGCGGCATTCCCGACAGCCGCGCGACAGAGATGCAGTTGATGGCGGTAGGCCCGCTGACGTGCGTCACCATACCGGGCGAGCCGGTACAGGAGATCGGTCACGCGATAGAGAAGCGGCTGAGGGGGCTGGTCGACGCGGATGACATTTGGCCGGTGGGATACGCGAACGACGAAATCGGATATCTCTGTACCGATCGGCACTACGAGGAGGGGGGTTACGAGCCGAACGCATACCCTTATTACGGAGAACCGGCAAGGTTCCAGGGGGAGGAGCAGACCATCGTGCAGACAGCGGAGTCCCTGGCGAAGGCTTGAGCAGGTGAAAAGGAACCCAAAGGAAATCGACCTTTCGCTGGCTTCGGCGGGCGTGTCGGGACGAGCGGTTCGGGCAGCGGTGTACGGTACCGGTTCGTGGGCGAACCAGACCCACATTCCGAACCTGAAGAAGCTGGGCGTGGACGTTGTTGCGGCCTGCGACGTGGACGCCGCGGCCCTGCGTCGCACTGCGGATCGCTTCGGCATTCCGGCCGTCTACTCCGATGGACGCGAAATGGTGGAGACGGAGCGGTTCGACGTGCTCTTTTCGATCGTGCCCGCCTTTGCCCGAACGGACGTCGAAATCAGAGCCGTGGATCGCGGCATTCATCTGTTCAGCGAAAAGCCGCAGGCGCATCGGATGGCGGTGGCTCTCAAGATCGACCGGGCGGTCCGGAAGGCGGGCGTGTTGAGTACCGTCTGTTTTCGGGAACGGTATCGACCGCTGTTCAGGGAGGCGCGGCGGATTCTCTCGAAGAAGCGTGTCGTGCACGTCGGGTTTCAATCCGTGGGCGGGCCGCCGCCTCTGAAGGCACGAATGGAGCAGGACTCCTGGTGGAACCAGGCGGACAAATCGGGAGGGCCGGCGCTCGACTGGGGCGTACACGCCGTGGATTACACCCGGTTTACGACCGGATTGGAAGTCGAAAAAGCCCAGGCTTTCTATTGCGAGCGGTCCGATGTTTTCAGCGATCCGCTCTCGTCCTCCTTCCATTTCCTGCTGGACAACGGCGCGACAATGACGATGACGTTCGTGCGTGCGGACCCGTCCGGAACACCGCAGCCGTGGTTCACGTTCTTCTTCGAAGGGGGACGCCTGGAGATTTACAGCTACGACAGAATCGACCTGAACGGTGAGACGGTGTATCGGTGCGGGGATTTCGATCCCTGGTTCGAACAGGATCGGATCTTCGTGGAGGCAGTGCGATCGGGGCATCGCGGAGGAATACTGAACGACTATCACGATGGACTGTATTCTCTGGCGCCAATTCTCGCTGGATGGGACTCTGCCCGACAGGGCGGTCGATGTATTGAAGTCAACGCCTATTACAGTCAGGAGGGACGTTGATGGAAGATAAGGGATATGCGAATCCCGATTTGCTGATGACGCCCGGGCAGTTGCATGTTCGACTCCAGGACGCATCGATATGCATTGTGGACGTCCGGCCCACGCACGAATACGTTTCCGGACACATTCCGGGGGCGCTCCACCTGGACCTCTACGGAATCAGTCTGAACAATACCGGCCGCGAGGCATTCGAAGCGTTTATGTGGACGCTGGCGTACCTGATGGGAAGCCGGGGAATCGGCTCCGATGCGACGGTGGTGTTTTACGAAAACGACTCGGGGATGCGCGCGGCCCGAGGCTTCTGGATTTGTGAGTATCTGGGCCACCGGGACGTGCACGTTCTGGACGGGGGGCTTCAGGCCTGGACGGCGGCGGGATTCGAGACAACGGTTGACGTCCCGATCCCGGAACAGGCTGCGTTCGAAATCGTGACCGACACGGAACGCCACATCGGTTTCGAAGAGATTCGGGATTCGCTGGGGCAGGCGGATTTCGTGCCGCTGGATACGCGAAGCGACGACGAGTATTACGGTCGCGTAGCCCGCTCCGCCCGGGGCGGCGCGATTCCCGACGCCGTGCATATCGAGTATCTGAACAATCTGGACGAGTCGGGCGCCTTCAAGCCGGCGGCGGAGTTGCGCGAGATGTACGGGCGTGCAGGCGTGACGCCGGAACAGACAGTGGCGTGTTACTGACAGGGCGGGTACCGTTCCTCCCATTCGTACCTGGCGTTGCGCCTGCTCGGCTATCGAAACGTGCGCAACTATCTCGGGTCGTGGAAGGAATGGGGCGACCGGCTGGACCTGCCGGTGGAAGTTCCGGAGGCCCCGTAGGTGAACTGGGAGACCTGCGTGTCGTCCCGGTCGGACGAAATCGATATCGTACAGGGGTAGGGAACGATTTCAAACCCCTCCCATTTCGCTGACGACTTCAAATTCTCTTTTCTTTACAGGCTGGATGGATAGGCGCTGGCCCCTTCGAACGACCAGCATTTCCTTCAATGCGGGATTGGCCTTGAGGTCTTTGAGATGAACATACGTCTTGAAGGCCTTTTTCCATTTGACGTCGACGGAGAACCAGCGTGGATCGTCGGGCGTCGATTTGGCATCGTAGTAGTCGCTCTCGGTGTCGAAGGCCGACGGGTCAGGATATGCTGCCCGAACGATTTCCGCAAGTCCGGCAATTCCGGGTTCGTCGCAATTCGACTGATAGAAGAGGACGACGTCGCCCGTCCGCATGTCGTCCCGGATGAAGTTTCGGGCCTGGTAATTGCGTACGCCGCGCCATTTGCCGGTGCTGTTCGGGCGGTTGTTCTTCAGGTCGTCGAAGCTGCATTCGCTGAGTTCGCACTTCATCAGCCAGTATTTCATTGGCAGGGTCTCCTCGCCAACAGTGGGGGCGCGGCGCATTCCGCGCCTTTTTTTATCTTATGCGTCTTTCGCGATTTCCCTGAGCATTTTCGGCCAGGCATCCTCGGCATAGAACCGGTGGCCGCCGTCGCCGACAACGAGGTGACAGCGGTGAGATGCGCAGGCGGCGGCATAGATTTTCTTGAGATGGCTAAAGGCTTTTCGTACACCGGCGATGGGAAAGATACCGTCGTCCTTCCCCGCGACGAGTACGACCGGCCTGGGAGCGAAGAGCCCCATCACATCCGGCATTTCGGCGTACTTGAGGAGACCGGGCACGTAGTTGTCCGCACAGTGATAGATCGCCATGATGGAGTCGCGAAACGTGCAGAAGTAGCAGGAAGGCATGGCGTACGAGATTCGCGGCAAAAGCGCCGAGGCAAACAGGCTTACGGTCCCGCCGCCGGAGTTTCCCGTGACGCCGATGCGCCCGGGATGGGCGTCGCCGCGTGAAAGCAGGTAGTCGATTCCCCTGTCCACGTCGTAGACGCGTTCGCCCAGCAGGGTTCGGCCGAGCATGAGGGCGTGCATCGTGGCGTCATGGCATCCGTGAGAGGATATCTTCTGCTGGACCCGCTCCCGCCGTTCGCCGAAAGAACGCTGCTCGATGCACAGGGCGGCAATGCCGCGCTTCATGCACCCGAGGCCGAAGTCCCTGTCTCCGGGAACGTCGATGGGCGCGGCGTTATCCTCCCTGTCCACCGCAATGGAATTGTGCATTCCCGTCGAGTGTCCCTGAAGACAGATGAAAAAGGTGTAGGGCGGCTCGACGCCCCCCGGCAGGCACACGTACGCGGGAACGTCGGCGTAGGGCTCGGCGGAAAAGACGATTTTCTCGATACTCCCGAACGGGTGGTCCCGCTTCCAGAGCGTGCGGACGTCCAGGGAAACACGTTCTTCGGGCATATCCCCGACAAGCTGACGGACCTTTCGGCGAAGTTTCAATTGCCACGGCTTGAGGTCGTCGCCGCGATACGACAGTGAGGGTTCGAGTGTGTCTATCAGGTGCCGGTGATGCACCGACGGGGAGAAGTTGAATCCGGTCTCGGATGTCATGGGTTCGTCTCGTACGTTCAAAGCTGGCTATTGAGTGGCACTCGAGCGCCCGCGCCCATGGATTAGGCGTCTTCCAGCGCTTTCGCCCGCTGTTTCCACTTCTCGTAGTTGGGTGAAAGCGACAGCGCGCCGTCAGGCTGAGGCACGAGTTCGCCGTTCCGGCCCCTGGGATCGCCGCGTTTTTCGTTGATTCCGGCCAGGCGTCCACGCCATACGTCGATGCGCTGTTGCCGGCCGGGTTCAGATGCAAGGTCGTTGCATTCCAGAGGATCGGCTTCCAGGTCGAAGAATTGCTCGGCGCCCGTATGGTGAAACCAGATGTACTTTTCCCGTCCGTCGGTAACGTACTGCATCCCGTGTTCTTTGTCGTAGCAGGTGGTGTGTTCGCCCTGAACAAACGTTCGCCAGCCGTCGTTCTCGCCCCGCGAAAGTCCGAGCAGGTTCAGGCCGTCTACGGATTCGGGGACGGGAACACCCGCGGCGTCAAGAAACGTGGGCATGACGTCTCGCAGTTCGACCGGCTGAGTCAGCGCCCGGTTTCGGGGAATCTCCCACGCATCCGGGTATTTGAGGATGAAGGGGATTCGGGCGGAACCTTCATACGCGTACGTCTTTCGCCAGTGGTGATGGTCGCCCATCATGTCGCCGTGGTCCGAGGTGAAAAGAATGAGGGTGTTGGCCGACGCCACCGGGTCGCGCCGGCGCAGTTCGTGAAGGACACGGCCGATCTGATGGTCAATGAACGTGATGTTGCCGTAATACGCCGCGCGTGCGCGATGGGTCTCAGCGTCCGTCCGGCGGGTGCGTGGGGCGTTCACGTCCGCGATTCGGCGGTCGTACCGGGCGGACCACGCTCCTATGGCCGCTTTGGGCACGCGTGGATTGTCGATGTACATATCGTAGTAGGTCTGCGGCGCGTCGTACGGAGAATGTGGGCGGGCGAAAGACAACCAGAGGAAGAAAGGTTTGGTTGGGTCCCGATTCTCGAGAAACCGGATGCCCTCCGATGCCGTCCAGTGCGTGGGGTGAAGGTGTTCCGGAAGATGGGACGGGCGGGCCATCCAGGAGTTCCAGTCGACGCTGTGGTCGCGGTAGCCGTATTCGCCGTCTTTGTGTTTGTCGAAGAAAATGTGGTAGTCGCTGATGAAGTTGCCCAATCGCCGTCCGCTCTCGTCCAGGACCATATGGTGAAAGCCGTGGAGTCTGCGTTGGGGGTGGAAGTGCATCTTGCCCACGGCCTGGGTGTGATAACCCGCACTGGCAAGTTCGCCGGGCAACGTTGCCGGATACTCGAGCGGGTCCGAGCCGGTCATCGTGAGACGGCCGTGGTTCCACTGGTCCATTCCCGTCAGGATGCCCGCGCGGGCCGGGGTGCAGGAAGGGACGGAGGTATAGGCGTGGTTGAAACGCGCGCCGCCCTCCGCCAGTTCATCCAGATAGGGAGTTTCGAGTACAGGGTGGCCGTCGCAGCCGAGGCAGTCGCCGCGCTGCTGGTCGGTCGTGACAAGCAGCAGGTTAGGTCTGGAAGGCATACGCACGCGGTTAGAAAGACGGGAAATCCAGGGTCAACTTTCGTTCAGATAAGTCGTCGAATATTGCCGTTCAACGCGACCACTGGCCAGCATGGATCCGATGACGATCAGCCAGATCAGGAAGGCTGTGCCGATCACAGAGTGGAGGTTCGTTCCCGCGTCGATCCAAATGAGCTGCATCGCGACGCCCAATACTGCCGATATCGGAGCAATCTTGCGCAGCGTACCGCCCACTTTCCACTGATACACGGAAGCCACCGCCAGCGCTACTCCGGCTGCCGAGAAACCTGCTGTGCCTGTCAGCCATCGAAGGCCGGACATCGACTCCAGCACGGACATGTCGGGAGCAGGTGAGGCGCCGGCGCCTGAAACGGTCTCGAGTGCGGGATGGATGGCGATCAGGACTGTGATCCCTCCCGAAACCGTGGTCAACGCACCCGACAACACGAACAGGCAGGGGACGGCCGACGTCGCCCATCCCCCTCGAATGATCCAGGTCCGCAACAGGAGCAAGCCCGCCCCCAGGAGCGCAATGCCGGACAACAGCCGGGCAACTCCTGAAAGGATGTACATGACCGGGCGCCGCGAAATGGCCGCCAGCGATTCGAGCAGCGTTGCCTGGTCGGCGTCGGCGGCAACCCGCGTGTAGACGAGCGCAACCGTAAAGATCACGGTGAGCAGCAAGAGGAATCCCGCCTTCCGAGCCGCGTGGTCCGGTGACTCGCTCCGTAAGGATGGCGTCGATTTGACAGAATCCGACATGTCTGGCAGCCTCTTGGTGGCGGCGTCAGGAAGTGGAATGGGCACGAGGGAACGATCCCGACATATCGCGTTTCTTGCCACTTGCGTCCAACGGATCTTCTACCCCCAAACTTCCTTGAGGAATCGGACCCAGTTGCCGGAGAGGATGTTGCGAACGTCGGGTTCGTCGTAGCCGCGGCGCTGGAGGATGCCGACCAGGTTCTGCAGGTCGGCGATGGTGTTCAGGTCGCGCGGGGCCTGTTCCTGTCCGAAACCGCCGTCCAGGTCCGTTCCGATGCCGGCGTGCCGTGCGTTTCCCGCAAGCTGGCAGACGTGGTCGATGTGATCGGCAACGGTTTCGAGGGTGGCCCTTGTGCTCTGGGCCCAGCAGGGAATTTCACGATTCCAGTCCGGATCCAGCATCCAGGCATCGAACGCGGCGCCGATCACGCCGCCCCGTTCAACGATGGCCGCGATCATCTCGTCGGTAAGCTGGCGCTGGCCGGGGGTGAGTGCCCGGCAGTTGTGGTGGGAGGCGGCCACCGGTCCGTCGTAGACGTCGAGGATTTCCCAGAAGGCCCGGTCCGTGGTGTGGGTGAGGTCGACGATAATTCCCGCTTCCTTCAATGCGTCGAGCAGGGGTCTTCCGCGTTCGAGGAGGCCGCCTTCCGTGCCCGTGCCGTGGCAGTAGGAACTGACGCCGTAGTGTGAGATGCTCACGATGCGGAGCCCCAGATCGTACCATTCGGGAACCTGGGACGGGTCCAGGATGGGGTCGGCGCTTTCCATGGCTACCACCAGGCCGATAGGCGTGTCCGGAGCGGGGTCTTCCCAGGCGGCCACCGTTTCGTCCAGATCCCGCGAATTGCGGATGAATCGAACCACGCCTTCGCGTTCCATCGCCTGGTAATAGGCCAGGTGGCCCCTTCCCACGCCGTGGCACTGGTCCTGGCAGTACATGCCCGTGCGGGTCCAGCGGTCATTCGGGTCGGTTCGGGACATCATCGTGCCGAATATGATGCCCACGTTGCCCCGGCGGAGTTCCGGAAAGGTCACGGTACAGCTACCGAAGCTGCGCATCACGGGTTCAGCGTCGTGGACGCGGACGGTTGCGGCCGGCTGCGTGAGGTCCCGGTTGACCTGAATAGCGCTGAATCCGAGGTCGAGGTGACTGTCTGCGATAAGGTACGGTCGGTCCGGCATTCGAATCCCTTGAGGTAAACGGCGAGGAGGGCTGCAAGAGTTGGGCAGTCGGCAAGACGGCTGGCGTCAGGCCCACGACTCTTTGAAGAATCGGATCAAATTTCCATGACAGATGTTGTCGATGTCTTCAGAATTATATCCGTGCGCTTCCAGAATGCCGGGGAACCGCTGGAGGTCGGCGATCGTATTGTAGTCGGTGGGGGATTGCTCCACACCGAATCCACCGTCAAGGTCCGTCCCGATGGCCACGTGGCGGCTGTCTCCCGTTAGTTGGCAGATGTGGTCCACGTGTTCGACGACGGCCTTCATCGGACGCGTGGCGGTGGCATAGTGCGTTGAAGGATCGTCCCAGTCCCATGAGGGGCTGAGCATATGTTCGGCGAAGACCATTCCGATGACGCCGCCCCGTTCCACAATGGCTTTGATCATGTCGTCGCTCAAGTGCCGCTGCCCGCGAACGAGCGCCCGGCAGTTACAATGACTCGCGTGCACCGGTCCGTCCCAATAGTCCATGATCTGCCAGAACGTGAGGTCCGACGCGTGCGTGAGGTCGATGACCATGCCCACATCTTTAAAGGCGTCCATCAGGGGATATGCGGGGGGATAGAGCCCTCCGACCGTGCCAGTCCCGTGGCCGTACGTATTGGCTCCGAAATGGGTGAGGGATACCGAGCGCAGTCCGGCGTCCCACCAGTCTCCCACCTGGTCGGGTCCCAGGATGGGGTCGGCGCTTTCGGCGGTCAGAATCAGGCCGATCGGCGTTGTGTCCGTCGGGTTCTGCCAGGTTGCCACGCATGCGTCCAGGTCGGCGGAATCCCTGATGAAAGTGATTTCGCCCCGTCGGGCGAGCGCGTTGTAGTAGTGGAGGTGGCTCTGGCCCCTCGCGTACGCGACCGACTGGGCGCGGACGGAGTTGTGGGAGTCGATGGACGGGGCCTGAACGCGCGCCATGATGGTGGAGAGCATGATGCCGACGTGGCCCTCGCGCATCTCAGGCAGGGTTACGGTGACCGTGTAGCGCTTGTCCACCAGGCCAGCACGTCGTTCCAGCGAGTCCTTATGGGTCGACAGGCCGGCGCGAACGACGTCTTCACGTTCGCGCAGCACATGCACCGGTTGCGTGAGGTCGCGACGGTAGAACAGGGCGTTGAAGGCCATATCCAGATGGCCGTCGATGATCAGAACGGGTCTGTCGGGCATAGGATCAGGAAAGGGTCAAAATTCCAGGCCAAATCGGTAAAAACCATCCGCCGGTCAAAGTACCTTGCACGGGCACTCGCGGCAAGTGAAATCCATGGACCTCTGCAGCCGCTATGGACTTCGTTTCAGGTCAGTCGATCGGGCTGCCAGTGTGATGTTTCCTGACCCGCCTTGCGTGCACTGGGATGCGTTGTAGACGACAGCGGCATGTGTGCGTGATTCACCTTTTTCCTTGCTCGCGGCAACGGTTTTGTGGATATTCCGAAGCGCGGAAATATCCAGGCACCATATATCGGGGAGTGGCTCAGTCCGGCAGAGCACCTGCTTTGGGAGCAGGGGGTCGCGGGTTCGAATCCCGCCTCCCCGACCATAAAAAACAAAGGTTTACGTCAAATTGGCGTAAACCTTTTCTACAATGAGTCGTACCCACACCTGTCCAAAATCGTCTTTTCCAACCGCTATAACGACACGGTCCACCTGTAACCGGAGCGAGGGCATCCTGCCCTCGAACTTCGCGTCACCGACCCCATTCGCGTCAAGAGACTGACAGGGCCATTCAATCCGACTCCGGTTCTCGGAAAACACCGTGTGCGACGAGTTATCCGATCTCGAGGGCAGGATGCCCTCGCTCCCGGGAAAGCCAACCACCCCGGTCCCATATCGGTTTCTGTCTTGGACAGTCGTGGTCAAAAGATAGGGACCTGCGTTAGTACTTCGCAACGACTTTCAAGAAAACCTGGCACTTACGCATCCAAGATCGTCTTTTTCAAACTATCTTGGACAGCAGTGAGTCGTACCGTATTCTGGCATGACTCTTTTTCGCCATTCTAATGACTTGACATGATCGACGAACGATACTTACTTCCTTATGAGCCACTGAACGTGCGAATGCGCCAAGGTGGTGAGAATCGCCTCCAGGTCGACCCCGGGGGCGATTCGTGTTTGGGATTGCAAACAACGTCGAATTGACCGAAGGCCGCCAGGTACTGCGACCGAAAGACCTCTATCGCCTACTCCCCCCGAATCAACCGCCAAATTGCTCCCTGAACGCCGCTTTCGCTCCCTGCACGACGTCATCCGGCAGCGACTGCCCGTCGGAGACCCCGACGTTGGCGCGGACGTGTTCTGGATTGGTTGAGCCGATGATGGCGGTGCAAACGTCCGGGTGTGAGAGCGTGAAACGCAGTACGAACTCGAGAATGGGCATCTCTCCCGCCAGGTCGGCCAGCGGGATGGATTGCGCACGGTCCCAGGGACCGCCCATGTAGTCGCCTTCGGGACGTTCCTTCTGTTGCCACACGGCATTGGAAATGGGGCGTTTGATGATGGTACCCATTCCTTGTGACTTCAAGGCGGGCATGAGATCGTCGGCGGATTCCTGGTAGAGGATGTTGTAGGTGAATTCCTGCGTGTCGAGAGGCCATCGCAGGGCCGCCGCGGCGGCAGCGGGTCCGTCCGCCGAAACGCCCACAAACCGCGTCCAGCCCCTCTCCCTGGCGTCGAGCAATGCCTCGAAAGCCACCTCGTCATCGTATTCCGGATCCGGCAGCCCGTGAAACTGAACGATATCGATCACGTCCATATCCAGCTTTTTTCGACTCTGGTCGATGGTCCGCAGGATGCCTTCCAGGCTGTAGTCCCTCACGATGTGGTATTGACCGTCGGTTTCCCCCACGTAATCGCCGCATTTCGTGGCCACGATGAATTCGTCACGTCTGCGTGAGATGTACTTGCCGATTCGGGCTTCGCTCTGTCCGTACATGGCGGCCGTGTCGATGAAATTGATGCCGGCGTCCAGAACGGCATTGAGGACCTCCTCGACGCGGTCTTCGGGCATATTGATATTGCCGATCTGGGCCGCGCCATAGCCGACTTCCGATACGCGCAGTCCGGTTTTTCCGAGGGTTCGATATTCCATGACTGGTCTCCTTCATGACGGGTTCATTGATGTCGTCCGGGCAAACTCGCCGCGCGGGGTGCGGAAATAAGCCCAGAAAATCAGGGTGCCGAGCGCGGTAAACGCGGCGCTTGCCAAAAAGAGGGCGGGGTATCCGGCGGTGGAGATGATGTAACCGCCGCCCATCGCGATCACGGAATAGCCGATGCCCGCCATCATTGAGGAAGCGCCTGACATCGTCGCGCGCCATCGCGGGGGGACGATTTCCTGATTGTAAACTACGAAGGCCGGACGGCGGATGGCGGCCAGAGCCACGATGTTCATAAAGCAGAAGCCCGCGGGAATCCAGTGCGGCAGCAGCGCCATGGGTATCAGCATGAGCGGCGTGCAGACGGCGCTCAAGACGACCGTGGGGTGATTGCCCAACCGTCCGGTGAAAAACGGCAACATGAGAGCGGCGGGCACCGCCAGAAGCTGCCCGGTGGCCATCAGCGTGCCGATGAGGGACGTGGGTATCTGAAGGCCGGCATCCATGTAAACGTTGAAAAAGGTACGAACGGCGCCCTCTCCGGCAACATGCAGGAGGGAGACCACCGCGATCAGCGCGATCAGTCCGAGTGGGTACGGCGCATCGGATTCTTCCACGCTTTCCGTCGGTTGCCGGACCTGAGGCCTTTGCATGGAGATGAGAAGGAACAGAGCCGGAATGAGCAGGGCGGAGGCGGCCAGCAGCGTGTATCGGAACGGCGCCGGGTGATACGGGGCGACGTTCATCAACCAGGCGATCCGGCCGGGGAGTATGCCGCCGACGAAGCTTCCGAAGAAACCGGCCAGCGGAAAGAGGGCGCCCTGCATCGAGAAGACGTGGTTGCGTTCCTTCGCTCCGGTAACCCCCATCAGATAAGGGGCGCCGTTGACGATGTAGAGGGCCACACCCAGCAGCCCAAGCGCGTTGGTCGCAATGACAAAGACGTCTCTGGCGCCGGGGGCGACGAGCTCGGCCTGTGAGAGAAGACCGTTTCCGACGACGGCGATACCGATTCCCGCGATCATGACCCGACGCGGATCCCATCGGGCCCCCATGAAACCGGCGGGTAGACTGCAGATTGCAAAGGAGAACGCACCGGTGGCATTTACCCACCCGACAAACGTGGGTCCGTATCCCAGGCGGAGCAGGTACAGGTTGAGCAGCAGGGAGGTAATTCCGCCGAAAAGACAGAAGCCGAAGAGGATGGTAGCGGCGAGATACAGCCGGACGTCGCGGTTGAACAGGCGCAGCGTTTGCAGGTAGGATTGCATAGATTCGAAGACCGCGACCGGGCTGTAAATTGGCGGAACGCTACCTACGCAAGCAGGCGTTTTCGCCTGGCTTTGAAGGAAGCCGAGAAGCGTTTCTTCATAGGGCTTCGTGTTTCTCCGACGGGCGGATTGACGGCCAGCGCGGAGCAAAGGTCGACCATGTTGGCGGCGTCGGATATGGAGATGATCTCTTCTGCAGGCCAGCGTTTGCCAAGATTGTGGTAGTTGCCCAGGGGGAAGGCCAGGGCCCCCACAACCATGTTATACAGGACGTACAGGGTGGCTTCGCAGACGCCGCCGCTCATCAACTGGCGCTGAAAACTGAATTTGCGCTTTTTCCTGGCGAGGTCCCGCGCGGTGCTGTGCATGGCGTATTCGATCCGCGGATCGAATACGCTCATGGAATCGCCGACACGGATGACGGGGCCGCCGCCGATTTCGGCGCCGGGAAGGGCTTTGCTGGTCTCGAGCACGATAATGGGCACGCGCTTCGGAACGGTTCGGGCGCGTACGATTCCGCCCGCGCCGAGCAGACCCACCTCTTCGGCGCGTGTGAATACGCCCCACAGGTCGGCGTCTGCTTTCTCGCGATGCAGCCGGTCCATGACGGCCAGGATCGCCGCGCAGCCTGCCAGATTGTCCGCGCCCTTTGTCCGGATGAGATCGCCGTCGAACGCGACCGGCTTAAGGCCCCAGTAACCGAACGCGTTTTCAGGACTCGTGAGCGGCCTGGCGGCACGGGCCGTGAAGGTCTTGTCGTCGCCCAGCGCCGACGTCGCCCTTCCCTGCATCTCGTTCCCTTCAGAGACGATCGTGAGCCGGCCGCCGGGGAAGTGGCGTTCGTCGCATGCCCCCAGCCAGCGCGCTGAGAGGTCCCGGCCGTCGGCGGCGAGGATTTCGCAGCCCGGGTGGTCCAAGTGGGCGGTGAGGGCTACGGATTCCCCCCGGTCCCCATTTGTGTACCGAAGTACGATGTTGCCGTACCTGTCTGTTTCTGCCGGGATGCCGCGCCGCCTTGCGAATTTTCGGATGAATTCCGCGACGGCGTCTTCATAAAAGGGCGCCGTGGGTAGAGACAGGACGTCGTGGAAGATTTTCCGGAGGCGTTTGTTCAAAGTTCATCCCCAACGGCTGATGGTCACTTTCTGACGGGTGAAGAAGGAGACCCCTTCATGGCCCTGAACATGCAGGTCGCCGAAGAAGGAGTTGTTCCAGCCGGAGAATGGAAAGAATGCCATAGGCGCCGGAACGCCGGTATTGATGCCCACCATGCCGGCGTTGATGCGGTGGCGGAACCTGCGCGCGGCGCCCCCGCTTTCGGTAAACAGGACCGCGGCATTTCCGTAACCGCTTCTGTTGCAGGTCTCGATGGCGTCGTCCAGGTCGACCGTGTGCATCACGGACAAAACCGGGCCGAAGATTTCCTCGCGGGCGATCTGCATTCCGGGCTCTACTCGGTCGAATAGGGTCGGCCCCAGGTAAAAGCCGTTGGGGCAGGTGTCCACAACCACGTCGCGTCCGTCCACGACCAGATCGGCGCCCTCGGAAAGCCCGGCGCTGATGGAGCGCCTCACTTTTTCGAGGTGATCGGGGGTAACGAGCGGTCCCATCTCCGCATCGGCATCCCGGTCGGTGGGACCGACGCGCAGACCGCGCGCGGCATCGTTGAGACGCGGGAGAAACCGCTCGGCGGCGTCGTGAGCGCACACGAGAACGCTGCCCGCCATGCACCGCTCACCGGCGCAGCCGTACGCGGAACCCATAACCGCATCGATCGTCGCGTCCGGTTCGGCGTCGGGAAGGACGACCATATAGTTCTTGGCGCCCCCCGCGGACTGCACCCGCTTGCCGTTACGTGTCGCGGTCTCATAGATGTAACGTGCGACCGGCGTGGATCCGACGAAAGACACGGTACGTACGTCGGGATGATGCAAAAGGGCGTCCACGGCTTCGCGGCCGCCGTGGACGAGGTTCAGGACCCCGGGAGGCAGGCCCGCCTCGGCCAGGAGTTCCACCATGCGGACCGCGCTGAGAGGCACTTTCTCGGAAGGCTTGAGAACGAAGGTGTTTCCGCATACGAGGGCGACAGGCAGGGTCCAGAGCGGGACCATGACGGGAAAGTTGAACGGCGTGATGGCAGCGCACACGCCCAGGGGTTGGCGGATCGTGTCGCAGTCGATATTCGGCGCGATGTTTTCCAGGGCCTCGCCCATCAGGAGCGAGGGCGCCCCGCATGCGAACTCCACGACTTCGATACCGCGCCGGACGGAGCCCCTTGCCTCGTCGAGGGTCTTGCCGTGTTCGCGGGTCACGATCCGGGAGAGGTCTTCAAAGTGTCTTTCAAGGAGTTCCTTGAACCGGAACATGAGCCGGGCGCGGTCGACGGCCGGGGTTTCGGCCCAGTCCGGAAAGGCAGCGCTCGCGGCTCCGACGGCACGGTCAACTTCATCGGCGCCGCACATGGGCGTTGCGGAGATCTGTATTCCTTCCGACGGGTTGTACACCGGTTCCGTCGCATTGCTGCCGGATTCGACCCATTCTCCGTTGATAAACAGCGGACAGGGTTCGTGCGCGGGCATTGCCGGATCTCCTGTTGATTGCGTAGTCGCCGGACGTGGGGACACACGGATTCGGAGCTGTCGTCCGTCGGGTCAGTTTGCCAGTGATGTGTAGATAAAGCCGTCTCAGGTTTCGACGGTATCCGGTCGTCGTCCAACGGATGGGGGCGCCATGAGACGCTGCTGCTGGTCCGTCAGGCCCCTGTACTCCCCTGGGTCGTAATATCCCTGGGACCACGCCGAGTGCCCTGGGCTATACTTGTAAAGCAGGGCCCGGCGGTCGTGGTCGGCCGTCCAGGGCTTCGTCCCGTGGATAAGGGCCTCCGTGAAGATGAGCGCGTCGCCGGCGTCCGCTTCGGGCTGTACCACGTAATGGGCATCGCGTTCGAAGCGCCGCACGTCCTTGGGCAGCCGATCGATGAAGTTGGACTTGTGGCTTCCGGGTATGCAGGCGAACCCGCCGTCGCCCGGCCCCGAGGGGGAGAGAAAGTAGGTAACCACCGTAAGTCCGTTGCGAATCACGCCGTCCCTGTATTTGTACCAGTGGTCCGCCTCGCGATCGGTCTCGCCGCCGTGAAGCCCCCCGCGCGCCGCCCCTTTCTTCATAAAGATGCAGTAGTCGTGGTCGATACGGAATTTGGGGCCGAGCAAGTCGATCAGGTACGGCACGATCTTGTGGTGGTCCATCAGTGCTTGAAATCCAGGGCCCCATTGAGAGACGCGGCTGATCGTACTCGTGCCCGGGTCGCCGTTTTCGGCAGCGAACCGGTCCGCAACGGCGTTCAACGACGTCATCTCGTCTGCGGTGAGTACGTCCTTTACAACCAGGTAGCCTTCCAGGTCGAAGGTGAATTTTTCTTCGTCAGTCACGGTCGCGCTCCCTGTTTTCAATTCTGGCGTTGTCGTGTACGCGTGGTTCCATTCTTCCTCCCGCCGGTCAGTGGACCCGGAAGGCCGGCGCCTCGCCAGGCACCGGCGAGTTGTCGAACGCGCCCCGGTTGCGAACGGCTGCTTCGCCGCCGAAAGAAGCAATTTTCGCGAGTTGGTCAGCTTTGGCGCGCGCATCCGTGGCTTCGGGATCCAGAATGTCGCGCAGCCGCCGCTCGAACGACGCCAGTGTGGACTGATGGTCTGGAAAACCAGAGAGATCCGTTGTTTCAGTCGGATCGCTATCGAGATTGAAGAGTTGCGGCGGCTCGTCCACGTAGTAAATGTACTTCCACGTTCGGTCACGGAGCATGTACGCGGCATTGCGGGAACCGACCGCGTGGTATTCGCTGAAAACGGTCCGATTCTCGTCGGCATTCCTGGCGATCTGCCATAGGGAACGTCCGGGGAGGCGCGTGCCTTCCCGCGTAGCGCCAGCGCATTCCAGCACCGTGGGAAAGCAGTCTACCAGAGAAACGGGCGTTTGGGCGGCCCGGCCCTGCGGAACGTCGGGCCCGGCCAGGATGAGCGGGACGGAGGCGGCTTCCTCGTACATCGTGAATTTCCCGAACAAACCGCGGGCGCCCAGGGATTCGCCGTGGTCCGACGTGTAGAGGATCCGGGTCATCCCGGCCAGTTTGTGGATATCGAGCGCGTTCAGGACGCGGCCGATCTGTCGGTCCAGGTGCGTGCAGGCTCCGT
The DNA here is from genome assembly GCA_028874335.1 of Gemmatimonadota bacterium. Taxonomy (GTDB): domain Bacteria; phylum Latescibacterota; class UBA2968; order UBA2968; genus JAAXHE01. Next base: position 17,581 of record JAPPJY010000080.1, read on the forward strand.
AATAGGCCGCCGTGACGTTTCGCAGTTCGCTTTCGGAAAAGCCACGGTCGTAGTGGAAAAACCGGCGGAAGCGCCGAATGGCGGGATGATCGGGCCAGTCGTCCGAATGCCACTGGGCGGGCAGGGGGAGGGATTCCGGCGGGTAGGATTCAAAGAGTTCGGGCGGCGCGATGTAGGGCGGATGCGGGCAGACGAACGACAGGAATAACACCCATGGCTTCTCGTCGTCACGATGCTCTGCCAGCCATGCGCACGCGCGGTCGGCGTTCGAAACGTCGTACTGCAGATAGGTCGAGTCTCCGGGACCGGCGCTGAGGATAGCGGAACGCTTGTCGCGGAACGGCGGGTTACCCCGGATGCAACTTAATATGTCGCCCACGCCGTCCACGACGTGCAGCGGATCGATCTCCTGTGAAAAGCCGTTATCGTCCTCCGTGGCGCGGAAGTGCAGTTTGCCGATGGATGCGACGTGAAATCCCTGCTCCCGGAGACGATAGCCCCAACTTGGTACGCTGCCGTCGTAAGCGAACGCGTTGTCCCAGTTGCCCGTCTGATGGACGTATCGCCCGGTGGCGAGAGAAGCGCGGGCCGGCACGCAGATGGGGCAGTTGGTATAGGCGCTGGAAAAGCGGGTGCCTCGACGTGCGAGACTGTCGATGTTCGGCGTCCTGACGACCGGGTGGCCGTAGCAGCCGGTGATGTCCCGCGTGTGCTGGTCGGAGAGGATGAACAACAGATTGCCGGGATTCATCCGTTGGCTTCCTGATCGGTATCCATGTCTACCTGGATCTGATCGGCGGGGATCCATACGACCTTTCCGTCTTGCCAGGTTGCAATGGGATTCCCGTTGCGTTTGTGCTGCAATAGCGCCTTTCGAACGGCTTCTCTCAAAGCATCGTCGATCAATGTGCCTTCCTTGAAGATCCTGCTAACATCTTTGCTCGATGATCTTCTCACGATCCTACACACCTTTCGTAATGTGTGTCCAAAGTCTGAGGTCCCGTATTTCCAAGTCAACGGTACCGCTGCCCGTCGAAATCAATCTGGGTCCGCTGGTCCCCGTGTTGTCGTAAAAACGCCAATGATCCGCAATCGGACGGTACAGCCTGAAGAAATTACAGAGTCCTGAATAGTATCGCCGTCGAACTGTTGCGTCGGGGATATCGTGGCCGCCATCTCGAACGCGTGTCGCCACTCGAGCGACTGCTATGTCTGGATCGGGAAGCCATAGGAATGTCAAATGAAAAACATAACCGATTTGCTTCAGTCGGCGTATCCACGGTGCAAAACTGCGGCTCGCGAGCGTCGACTCAAAAGCGAAATCCGCGCGTTTCGACGCCAGATCACGGAGCCGTGCCAACATAACGCGGCCTGCCTGAAGGGCAGCTGACTCCGGGTGGAAACCCGACAGTCCCGATGCAATGGCGTCCGCATTGACGAATTCGGCCACATCCAGCGTATCTCGCAATAGCTGTGGAGCAGCCGTACTCTTTCCGGCGCCATTCGGTCCTCCGATAAGGACAAGCTGCGGACTCGACATAACTGTATCAGTGTCAGGCAAATGGAGAAAACTTCTGTTCGCCTCCCACGCAGGCACGTCAGGCAATATAACGGAGCGCATTGCCATTCTGCAAGGGTTTTGCCCACTGAAGAACCTCGCTGTGTGGGCCGCTACCGTGAAATTTGACGGAGAGCGCCGCCGGGTCGATGTGATGATTGACCCTTGAAAACGGATATCCGAGAGGCTATATTTCCGATTGACTGGAACACTCATGTCGTGCCGGCTTCGACCGGAAACCGGCTTCCGCGAAAGGCGGCTCAAATGACCAGACTCAGCGTAAACGTAAACAAGGTGGCGCTGCTTCGGAACACGCGAACCATAGGCATCCCGAGCGTGACCCGGGCGGCTCAGATCTGTATCGATTCCGGAGCATACGGAATTACCGTTCATCCGAGACCCGACCAGCGCCATGTCAGACCATCAGACGTGTACGAACTGAGCGCGCTCGTTTCTGACGTCGAGTTCAATATTGAAGGGAATCCCTTCGAGACCGGATACCTGGAAATCGTGCGAAGCGTAAAGCCCACGCAGTGCACGCTGGTACCGGATACGCCGGACGCGTTTACGTCCGATCATGGCTGGGACCTTTCGAAGGACGGTGACCGCCTGAAGCCGATCATTCAGGAACTGAAGGCTTTAGGCAGCCGCGTGAGCCTGTTTATGGACTATGATTCGGATGAGATCCCGCGAGCCGCGCTTGTGGGGGCGGACCGGATCGAGCTCTACACGGAACCCTATGCGGATGCGTTTCGGGAAGAGGAGGACCTGGAGGCGGTATTCGAGGGATATGCAGGAGCTGCTGCGATCGCTCAGGATGCGGGCCTTGGCGTCAACGCGGGGCACGATCTGAACCTGGAGAACCTGGGCAGGTTCTGTTCCATTCCCGGCGTCCTGGAAGTCTCTATCGGCCACGCGCTGATCGGCGAAGCGCTGGAAATGGGGCTGGCGAACACGGTAAAGGCGTACCTGGATATCCTGGCCAAAACGTGACCGTAATCAGTGAAGGCCTCCAGCGTGGAGGTCCATGGCCAGACTGCGGAAGTCTCGAATGCGGTGGATGGTGCAGAGGTCGGCATCGTGCTGGTCGCCCGAATCCTGGCTGGTTCGCGAGAGTACCACGATGTCGTCCCCGTCCACGACGGCGCTGGGATACATGAAGCTGCGATAGACGTTATCGGGCCATCGGGCGACGCAACCGGCCGGGAACCAGTTTAGGCAGTCGATTCCATAGTGCAGGTAGAGCCACCGCCTTTCGTTTCCGGGACCTCCGTGATATCCGGTCTCGCGCATTCTTTCGGCCCAGCCAAGCAGGTCCTGGGAGTTGGTAATGAGGTTACTCAGCATCCAGTACATCGATGCTGAACGGTCGTGGATGATGTAGAATTTACATTGAGCTCCCGGCCACGCAGCGAACTGCGTAAAGCTCAGTTTGTGCAAATCGGGATCGTAGTCGAAAACCGCGGCAATGTGGGCGGCCGCGTACTCGTCGAAGACACAACGGCAGAACGCGCGTATGCGGCCGCGGACTTCGACAGTGTTGGGCTCCAGCCAAACGAGTGGATCTCTCCAGCCGCCGGACAACTGCGGGCGATCGCCTTCCGGGAAGAGATTTCGGGTCATCGCCGTGGGAATTTCCGGCTGGCGCACGATGTTGGACAGCGTCCATGCTCCCGGATCAAGGGGCGACATGCTCCGATCCAGACGGAGCATCGTCTTGCCGCCGTGACCATGGCCGGGCAGGTCGTAGTCCATCGCCCAGTAAAGGGCCTCGGGGCGAAGGACCCGGGACGTGGAGATGTTCCAGATTGGGCCTTCGATCACGGTTTGGGGGTCGCTCCAGGATTCGCCTCTGTTGTCGCTGGCCACGACCAGAAAGTCCTTGTGGCACTTTTCCTGCACGAACATGAGCAGTTGGCCGTCCAGCACGAAGGGAGTGGCCTCTTCGTAGGGCAGGCCCGGGAATTCCACCCATGTGAGCCCTCCGTCGTCGCTTCGCAGGAGTCGCAGACGGCGGGAGTAACCCCAGCCCGGGCGGTGCCATTGCGGCGCGGCCAGCAGGAGCGTGCCGTCGTCCAGACGTGCGAGGTCCGGGTCGTGGAAGAAATACTGTATCGGGTCCGGCACCTGAGCCGCAATGACGAAATCCTGGGCGAGCGGTTGAACGTTGGGATTGGACATTTGATTACCCGTGTTGAACGGTGAACAGATTCGGTGAACGAGGAGGCGGTATGGATCAGGAACAGGAATATCTATTCGACCTGCAGGGATATATCGTCCTTGAACAGATCGTGCCGCCGGAAGTGGTGGCGGCCTGCAATGCCGCGCTCGACCGGTTCGAGGCCATGGACCCGGCGGATTACCCAGCACCGTTGGTGTTGGGCCAGGAGCGCTCGCCCGAAAACCTCTACATTTCGAACATCATGGAGGGCGACGACGCGTTTCTGGCGCTGATGGAACTTCCCGGATTGCTGGACGCCGTGGAATGCGTTACCGGCGGCCCGTACCGTCTCAACCACACCTACACGATTTATAGGTGGGGCGGTGGCTATACGGGGATGCACATGCACGGCACGCCGATTCTCCCGAAGTGCCAGTATCACTGCCGCAACGGCCAGATGGTGTCAACGCTGACAAAGGCGGTATTCCCAATGCTGGATTGCGGGCCGGACGACGGGTGCTTCGCGGTGATCCCCGGGGCGCACAAGAGCAATTTCCCGAGACCCTGGGGCGGCCATCCGGACGACAACCCTCCCCTGCAGGCGGTTCCGGCGCGCGCGGGGGACGCCATTCTGTTCACCGAAGCGCTCACACACGGGTCCACGGTGAACGTGTCCGGGCGTCCGCGCCGCTCGCTTTACTATTGTTACAGCATCGGCTATATGCCCGATTGGGGAGGTCAGCACCTGCGATTCAGCCCCGGCCTGGCCGACCGCCTCAGCCCGTCTCAGCGGGATATACTCTCTCTCAAGTAAAAACCACGCGCCGGGCTCATTGAAAACGGAAAGGAAGAAGGAAGAGGACCGCACCGCACCCCGCCGGTCCTGCGCTCAACCTCTTGTTTCGCTCGACGACAGACCATTCGCGTGCGTCACACACGGTAAAGTTACCGACCCTTCCTTTTTCCTTCTTCCTTTTCTTCCTTTCATTGTCTCCGCTTATACGCCTTCCCGTGTCCCTCCCGGATCAGGACTTTCGCGAGGTTGGTTCCATCCTGCAGCCGGACCGTGGCCACGACGCGCCCGCCGAAGCTCCCATGCTTCACGTTTTCCAGGTATACGGTTTTCCCGATCCGTTCCCGGACGAAGTCGCGCGCCAGCAGTGCCCGTTTTTTTTCTGCCTTGCTCTTCGTCTGAATCTCCGGCGTATCCACACCCCGCACGCGCACCTTTCCGCGCCAGGTCAGGCCGGGCCAGAGCTCCACGTCAACGGTCATCGTGTCCCCATCGTACACGGAAACCACCGTCGCCTCATGCCTGGGGTATAATCTCTGCGTACCTTCCGCTGTCGACAGCAGGGCGAGAAAGACAAGAATCCATACCATAGCACGCTCCTGAATATGGCTTGAGAAACGGAAACGCAACAGTATATTGCAATCACATCCGGCTGTCAACCTTCGGGCGGCTCCGCGTACGCGGAGGCCTGTCATCAGTGCCGAAGATGTGATGGAGCCGCCGCAACGAACTCACACCCCCCATGACCAACATCGAATGGATTTTTCTGGACCTGGGTTGGACGCTGGTTGACGAAACCCGGGCGCACCGGGCGCGTCTCAGGGGTGTGTGCGAGCGTGTCGGGGCGTTCGGGATGCGCCATTCCGTGGACGAACTCATGTGGTGGTGCGAACAGGCGGCGACGGACTTCGCGCCAAGTCCGTTTCGCGCGATGCTGGACCGGCTGAATCTAACGGAGGAACAGCGTCATGCCGTCGCGAGTGCCGTGCGTTACGAAAAAAGCCACGAAGAACTGTATCCTGGCGTACCGGAGATGCTCGAGACGCTTTCGCGGAAATTCAGGCTTGGCGTCATCGCCAACCAGTCCGAAGGGACGGAGAAGCGGCTTTCGGATTGGGGTATCCGGGACCGGTTTTCCGTTGTTCTGGCATCCGCTGAACTCGGCCTCTCCAAGCCCGATCCGAGGATATTCGGCGCCGCTGTTTCGCAGGCGGGGTGCGCACCCGACGGCATATTGATGGTTGGCGACCGGCTCGACAACGACATCGGCCCTTCCAAATCTCAGGGATGTTTGACAATGCGTGTTTTGCAGGGGTTTTCACGGTATCAGACGCCGCGGCGAGCCGCCGAGATTCCCGATTTCACGATTTCGTCTATCAGGGAACTCCGCAGCATCCGGTCTGCAATGCGACTGCGGCCGGGACGCTGCGGCCTGACCCCGCTTTGAGGATCGTGATGAAGATCATCGGCGCAACGTGCTTCTCACTCAGGATTCCTTTTGTCGAGGCCTTCGGACACAGCGCTTCGGTGCGGGCACGCTCGGACTCGGTGGTCGTGCGCCTGACTGCCGAAGACGGCACGGTGGGCTACGGCGAAGGGCTGCCGCGTCCGTACGTGACGGGCGAGACCGTCGAGAGCTGCATCGACCACATCGCGCAATGTCTCTGGCCCGCCATTGCGGATTCAGACTTTCCAGCCCTGGAACCCGGACCGGCGGCCTTTCGCGTTCTGGACCCGGTGGGCCGGAACCTGCCCGACGGCGACGCCGGCGGCGTGGTCGCGTGGCACGCCGCCAGGGCCGCCTGTGAACTGGCTTTGCTCGACGTCCTGTTGCGTCGCCAGAAACAGTCTCTGGGTGAGATTCTGAGGCCGAGGCGTGGTTCCGTCACCTACAGCGGCGTCATTACAAGCGGCTCGATCGACAACGCGGTCCGTCTCGCGCGTGTCTGCGTGGAATACGGGCTTCAGGCTGTGAAGATAAAGATCGACGGGGACGACGCACGGGAACGCGTCACGGCCGTCCGCGATGCTGTGGGCCCCGACGTCTCGCTCAGGGTCGACGCCAACTGCGCGTACACGCCAGACGAAGCGGTTGCGACGCTCGATGCTCTGGCGGCCCTTGATATCGCCTGCGCCGAGCAGCCCATCCCCCGGGGCGATCCGGAGGCGCTGGCGAATGTGCGGTCCCGGTCGCCAATTCCGATCATGGCTGACGAATCCCTTGTTACCCTGGCCGACGCGGAGGCGCTGATTCAGGCAGGCGCATGCGATTTCTTCAATCTGCGCATTTCCAAGTGCGGCGGTCTGGCCCGCACGCTGGAGATCGCGCGGATGGCCGACCGTGCAGGGCTGCAGTTGCAGCTCGGCTGCCAGGTCGGAGAATCCGCCATCCTCTCGGCCGCCGGGCGTCACGTGGCCGCCCATCTCGAGCGGGTTTCGTTTGTCGAGGGGTCCTACGGAAACATGCTGCTCGTCGAAGACGTGACCGAAGAATCCATCGCGTTCGACCTCGGCGGACAGGCGCCGCTGCTTCGTGGTCCGGGGCTCGGCGTCGACGTACGCGATGACATCCTGCGCGCCCACGCGGAAACAACAACCACCCTTGCCGCGGGATAAGCAATGGGAAAGCTCGTCAAGACGATTATTCGGATAAAGGGATCCGGCCTGGCCCGGAAGCTCGACCGGGCGGCCGAACGCCCGCAAGACGTGCAAAACGACTTGCTTCGCCGGATGGTGAAGGCCAACGCCGACACCGCGTTCGGAAAGGACCATGGCTTTGCGTCGATCCGCACGGAGGGCGACTATCGCCGCCAGGTTCCCATCAGGGACTACGAAGGGTTGCGGCCCTACGTCAACCGGATCACCGCGGGCGAGCAGGCGGTCCTCACCGCCGCGGCACCCGGTATGTTGAATATGACGAGCGGGACCACGGGAGAACCGAAGTACATTCCCGTAACGCCCGAGTCCATGAAGCTCGCGTCCTGTTTTTCCCTGGAGTGGATCTATCGCGCGCTTCAGGACCATCCCGGGTTTCTGGACGGCGCATTTGTGGGGATTGTCAGCAGGGCGATCGAGGGTTACACACCTTCAGGACTTCCGTACGGCAGCGCGTCCGGCATGCTCTACCAGCGGATCCCCGGGCCGATCCGCAGCACCTACGCGGTCCCTTACGCGGTTTCCGAAATCAAGGACTACGACCGCCGCTATTTTGTGGCCGCGCGCCTGGCGCTGGCCAGGCGCGTTTCGTACATCGGAACGCCCAATCCAAGCACGCTCATTCGCCTCGCGGAAACAGCACTAAAAAACGCCGAGGCCATTGTTCGCGCGGTTCACGACGGCACCCCTGGCATCGACCTGCCGGGCCAGCCGCAACTTGCCGATCAACTGTCCGCCCTCATTAAACCGGATCCCGACCGCGCAGGGATCCTCGAGAGCATTTTGGAGCGGACCGGTAGTCTCCTTCCGGCTGATTGCTGGCCGGACCTGAAACTCATCGGGTGCTGGCTGGGAGGCAGCGTGGGGGTTCAGGCCCGGAAGCTGCCGGAGTATTACGGCGACGTTCCCATGCGCGACCTGGGCTTTCTGGCCAGCGAAGGACATTTCACCCTTCCGAACCAGGACCATACCGCTTCGGGCATTCTCTCGCTGAACGGGAATTACTACGAGTTCATCCCCGAGACTTCGCTGGACGACGCCGATCCACCGGTGTTGTCCAGTCACGAACTGGAGTCGGGCGTGAACTATGCGGTGCTGCTGACCACCCCCGGAGGGCTTTACCGTTACGATATTCACGACATCGTTCAGGTAACCGGTTTCTACCGGAATGCGCCGCTGCTGGCCTTCATCCGCAAGGGCCGCGATATGACGAGCATCACGGGCGAAAAAATGCACGTGAACCATCTCCTGCTGGCGCTCGAAGAGGTCCGCCGCCGATATGACGTGTCCGTGGTCGAGCAATTCCGGGTGGTGGCGAACGTGGGGGCTCGCCGGTACGAGATCTACGCGGAGTTGAAGGGTGAGTTCTCGCGGGATTTCCTGTTACACGAGGTGATTCCCCACCTGGACCATGCGCTGGCGGGGGTCAACGTGGAGTACGCCGAGAAACGCGGTTCCCGAAGGCTGGCGCCGCCGTGCCTCCATCTGATGCGTCCGGGCTGGGCGGAAGCCGAGGTGCTGCGCGCGGCGGGCGCGGGGAAGCGGGATATCCAGTACAAATGGCGGATTCTCAGCGACGAACCCGCCGACGAGGACGCCGACGCGATTCTGGATACGCTCGAGACGGTGGAGGTAGGTTAGTCCCGTCGAGGAATTAAAATCGGAATGATTTCTACTCGCGCCGGTGGACCGTCATCGGCATGCCGTACAGCGGCCACGTCTTCACGTCCATCGACGGCGTAACGGGATGCCCGCGCACAAGCTGAAGCCGGTACTGCCGGACCACCATCGCCAGCACGAGCACGGCTTCCAGCATCGCGAAGTTTCCGCCCAGGCAGATCCGGGGGCCGGCGCTGAAGGGAAGGTAGGCGTAGCGGGAGCGTCGTTCCGCCTGCTCCGGAGCGAATCGTTCCGGGTCGAATGTTTCCGGATTTTCCCACAGGGTAGGATGGCGTTGCGTGATATAGGGACTCACCAGCACCAGTGAGCCCACGGGGATGCGGTACCCGTCAATCTCGTCGTCGCCCGCGGCCTCCCGGACGATCACCTTGATCGGCGGGTAGAGGCGCATCGCTTCCTGGAATACCATTCGGGCGTAGCTCAGTTCGTGGACGGACTCGAGGCCGGGCAGACGCCCGTTCAGGATTGAACGCTGTTCCTCCCACAGCCTTCCCGCAACCTGTGGATGCCGATCCAGCAGGTACCACGTCCACGTCAGCGCATGCATCGTTGTCTGATATCCCGCAACGAACAGCGTGACCAGTTCGTCCCGCAGCTGCCGCCGGTCCATACGCACACCCGTTTCGTCGTCCCGGGCGTGCATGAGTACCGAGAGCAGGTCCTCTTCCCCGGTATGGTCGCGCCGCTCGTCGATGCGTTCGTCGATATACCGGTGGATTTCGCTGAGGGATTGTTTGAATCGCCGGTTCGCGGACGAGGGGACGAACATGGGCAGCGCGATCAGATCTGCGGAACGCCGGTCGATGAACCCGACGCAGTACTGAAATGCTTCGTCGATCCGACCCGTCTCGTCGTTCAAGTCCCTGCTGAAGAGAATTCGAACGATGATGTTTCCCGTGAGGCGCGCCATCTCCTCGTCGACCTGAATCACGCGTTCGCCATCCGCGAGGGGCTCCCATCGCATAAGCATCTCGCTGATTGCGCTTACCATTACCTCCATGAAACGCATCGTTCCCCTGGGCGTGAAGAACGGCTGCATGATCCGGTGCTGGCGCTCCCAGAGTTCACCCTCGCTCGTTATCAGCCCCTCTCCTAGAAGCAGCTTCTGGTCGTCGTACCCGTAGCCTTTGAAATAGGTCTTCCTCCTGCGCACGAGAACGTGTTCGACGTGCTCCGGGCGGGTAACCAGGTGTACCGTCTTCCCCCTGATTTCCAGTCGGACCACGTCGCCGTACCGGGTCCAGGCATCCATCAGATATCCGATTGGATCCTTGCGGAACGGAAGGACGCAGCCCAGAAGGGGAAGCCCGCGGGGTCCGGGCGCGCACGACGAGGCAGGGGATGTATCAGACATGAATATTCACGACCCTCATACGGGCTGCCGTGGCGATGTACCGCGCTTCGGCCCGGCCCTCCGCCGATAACCGCAGAGTTCACTTGGGGATTTCGGCCGTCAGGATACGTGGATCTCCGGCCGTGATGAGCACGTTGTCCTCGATCCGGACACCGCCCACCGGCCGCCAGGACGCCAGAGCGTCCCAGTTGACCATATTGGCGAACCGTTCGCGCCGTTCGGGGTCGTCGAGCAATGCGGGAACGAAGTACACACCTGGCTCGACGGTCATCAGGAAGTCTTCCTCGAGCGGAAGGTCCACGCGCATCCGGATGCCGCAATGGACGCTGACTTCGCGCCCGGCCGCGAGGCCGCCCACGTCCCGAACGCCAAGGCCGACCATATGGCCGACGCCGTGCGGCAGGAAGAGAGAAATCGCGCCGCTGTCGAGGAGGACGTCCGGTTCGCCTCTCAGGATGCCCAGGTCACAAAGCCCCAGGGCGATTACGGCGGCTGCGGCACGGTGAACTTCGTGCCATTCGACGTCTTTTCGGCACGTGGAGATGGCTTCCAGCTGAGCGGCGAGGACGAGGTCGTAGATGGCCTGCTGCCTCGGCGTGAAGCGGTCTGCAGCCGGGTAGGTGCGGGTGACGTCGGCCGCATAGCCTGCGATGGACGCGCCGGCGTCGATGAGGACCAGGTCGTCGGGTTCCACGATCCGGTCGCCGGGTTCGAAATGAAGTACGGCCGCGTGAGTTCCCGCGCCGACGATGGTGTCGAAGGCGGCGCCGTCGGCGCCCTGCCGGAACATCTCGGCCTCGAGTTCAATGCGGATGCGGCGTTCGCTGACACCGGGCCGGATTGTTTCGCGGGCTCTCGCGTGGCCGGCTGCGGTTGCCGCGGCCGCCCGTTCGATCAGTGCGACCTCGGCGGCGTCCTTCCGGCGACGGACGCCATCGATGGATATCTGAAGCGCCGCTGCTCGCTGAGGGTCGTTTTTGACATTTTCCACGGCGCCGCCGATGACCGCGACGGGGCGGCCCGGACGTTGATCCAACCAGCATTTAAGTCCGGCGACGTCCTCGCCTTCGACGTCCTCACCGCCGCCTTCCCACAACCGTTCGTTCTGAGAAACCGGCCGCACGAAGTGTCTCCAGCTGTCGCCCGGATCGTAGGCCAGAACGCCGCCCCAGCGTCTCGAACCGGTGAGCCAGTAGTATTCGGGATAGGGAATGAACGGATAGGTCTGGTCCTGTCCGCCGGGAATCTGAACGGGCTTCCCGGCGCCGAAGAGCACGATGGGCGGGTCGTCACCAAAGGCGTCGGCCGCACGCTGCCGCCGGCGTTCCAGCACGTCATTTTCGAATATGGGCATGGTGTTTTCTCAGATCACTTACCGGATTGCGTCTCCACGCTTGAAGATCAGGTTTTGTACGATCCCTTCGGAGTAGTCGACCGGGATGACGTTGGCCATGGCGAAACCCCGTTCGAAGAATGCCGTTTCGATCTTTTCAGCCATGTCTTCGAACATATACACTTCGATGAGCACAGTCTTGAGCCTCGCGTCCTCAAGCGTTCGCGATGCGCCGGAGACAATTTTGTCCTCGATGCCGTCGACGTCGATTTTGACGTGGTTCGGAAAGGGCAGGCCGAATCGGCCGGTGAGATCGTCCAGTGAAACGGCCATCGTTCCCTGCCGGTTCTGCGGCTCGAAGGGCACGGCGCCCTGGGTTACGGGTTCGCCCAGCGCGTGGAGCGCAGCGCCGGGGGCGAAGGTTTTGGAGTAGAAATGCTGGATGGCCGTGCGGTCCGATACGGCGATGGGGTAGGCCGTGACAACGTTCGCCAGGCCGTTCAGCAGGATGTTCCTGTTCAGCTTGGCGTGATTGAGCGCTTCCGGCTCAAAGGCGAGGATCCGCGCCTGCGCATCAAGTCTGCGTGCCGCGTAAAGCGAGTACTGCCCGATATTTGCGCCGATGTCGTAAATCGTCTCGCCCGGCCGGAACCAGGTGTCGATCCAGTCCAGCGTGTCGGGCTCTTTCTCGTCGAACGAATTCGCCCGCCAGAGTTCGTGGTTCCTGGAGGCCTCGCCCTCACCGTCTGCCTCGACGTCGATCAGGATTGTCAGTTCCCGCACGTTGCAGCTTATGGTCGTGCCCAAGTCCGATTCCCAGTTGAGTAATCCTAGTGTGGCTTCGCAATGCTCAACCGCAGCCATATAGGTGGTATTGATCGTGCGAGCCCGTCTGGCGGTACAATCACTCCCCCCTTGAGGGGGAGTCGCAGAAGCCGAGTCCGTCCCCTGAGCTTGTCGAAGGGCCGACGAAGGCTGATGCGGTGGGGGGATTTCAATGCTTTTACGTTTTCAAGCAGCCTGACTAAACGTGCACGTACTTTGAGTTGAAATCTTACGGTAAGTCTCATAGAAGAGCCAGGTGTAAAGCTGCTTTGCAAATGTACAGCAATCGATATATTGTCGCTCGCGAGTCCGGGGAATTCGCTTGAAGTGACGGTTTCCCGACCGATTCCGGGTGGACCGACCGGAATCGTTGATTTCTGTGATCCATCCATTCCTGTATACGGGGTTATCGGAACTGTCAACGGTCCCGACCGACGAATCCGCGAATGCCAATATGATAAGGAATCAGACCAATTATGCAAGGAGCGCGTATGGCCAGGGCGTTTAATGTGTACGGCATCGGCAATGCGCTGGTGGATATTCAGTATCGGGTAACGCCCGACTTTCTCGCCAGATTCGGAATCGAGAAGGGTGTCATGACGTTGATTGAAGAGGACCGGCACCACGAACTCCTCGATCGCCTCGGCGATGACGTGCTGAAACGCTCGTCGGGCGGGTCCGCTGCGAATACGATGATCGCCGTGGCCGGTCTTGGCGGAACGGCATACTATGCATGCAAGGTGGCGAAGGACGCGTACGGGGACTTCTATCTCCGGGATCTGGCAGAGGCCCGTGTGGCTTCCAACCGGTTTCAGGGGGAGGGCATCACGGGCAAGTGTCTGGTTATGATCACGGATGACGCCGATCGTACCATGAATACGTATCTCGGCATAACCGGAACGTTCGGTCCCGAGCAGCTTGAGTCCGACGTGATCCGGCGGAGCGACTATCTGTATATCGAAGGGTACCTGATGGCCTCCGACGTTGGGTTCGCCTCGGCAATGGCTGCACAGGCCGAAGCGCACGCGGGGGGAACCCGGGTGTCGTTGTCGCTGAGCGACCCCTCGATCGTGGCCGCGTTCGGGGACCGGATGCGCACGCTGGTAACCCGCGGGGTGGATCTGCTGTTTTGTAACGAGGACGAAGCGCGGGCGTTCAGCGAAACGGGCGAGACGGATGAGGCTTGCGTTGCGCTCGAGACGATGGTGGGCGCATACGCGGTCACGTGCGAGGCCAATGGCGCCATCGTCTGGGACGGAGTCGAGCGGTTCCGTTCGCCGGGATTCAGCGTTGATGCGGTAGACACCAACGGCGCGGGGGATATGTTCGCCGGGGCCTATCTATTCGGGATTACCGGGGGATTGGACGCGGAACAATCGGCGAAACTGGCGAACTACGCGTCGATGCGCGTGGTGGCGCAGTACGGCCCCCGGCTGGAGGAGTCGCTCACGGATGAGGTCGAGCGGATACTGGCGATGTGAATTTGTGCTAATTCGCTTTTAAGTTACTGAAATTAATATGGATGATGGGGATACCGTCCTTCGGGGCGGTTTTTTCATTCATTCGCTTCCCGTGCGGCCGAAGCGTTCCGGAAACCCGACATGGCAAGCGTGACCGCAACGACGAACAGTGACGCGATGGCGCTCGTGCCAAAGACGGCGATAGGCGCGCCGAAGCGTTCGGCCACCGCGCCCGTACTCAGGCGGCCGGGCGGTCCGGTGCCGATTGCAAGGACGATGCCGCCCATGGCGCGGCTTCGCATGTCGTCCCGCGCCGACAGCAGGACGATGGTACTCTGGAGTAGACCGAAGGCCGCGTGGCCGATTCCCGACAGGGTGAGAAGTCCCAGTGAAAGATAGAAGCCGGTCGAAGTGGAGAATGCAGCCACGGCGCCGGCCATCAGAAACGAGCCGCCCGCATAGAGCCAGCTGATTCCAACGTAGCGGCGGAGCCTGCTCACCATCCAGAGACCTGCAAACGCGCCGACACCGTTGGCGGATGCGAGCACACCGAAGCCGACCGGACCCTGATTCAGGATGTCTCTCGCGAACACCGGCAGCAGCGCCTGATAGGGAAACACCAGGAAATTCATGGCAACGGTAATGAGCGTAACGCCCAGAATCGCCGGATTGCGACGGATATAGCGCAGCCCTTCCACCGTCCGGATCCAGTAAGAAGCGTCTGTGGGGGTTCCCTCGAGGACGGGCCGTCTGGAGAGCCGCACGAGGATCAGCAGCGAAGCAAGCGCCATCGCGGTCAGGATCAGAAAACAGCCAAACGGTCCCAGGGTCGCGTACAGGACGCCGCTGGAAATGGGTCCGGCAACCCGGGTGATGTTCTGGGAGATTCCCTCGAGGAGCATGGCGTCCATGGTTCGGGCCCTGCCAACGAGGTCCGGTAGCAGCGACCTTCGTGCGGTCCAATCCACCGCCCAGGTCGTTCCCATGACCAGTGCGGCGACGGCCAGATGCCACACGGCAAGGCGGTCGGCGAGGATGATCACGGCGATGAGGAGGGATACGACGAGGTTGACGACCTGGGAGAAGATAATGATCTTCCGGCGGCCGAACCGGTCGGTGAGGGGCCCGGACACAAAGCCGACCAGGAGCAGCGGCGCCATGCGGTAGAAGCCGATCAGCGACACCTGCCAGGCCGAGTTGGTCATCTCCAGCACCAGCCAGCCGGCGACGATGATTTCCATCCACATGAACTGCCACCAGAGGGCGTTGCTGGCCAGCAGCCGGCGGTAGTCGGGGGTGTTCAGCGGCGCGAGCGCGCCGTGCAGATTGGAAGGCGTTTCGGAGGGTCCTTCGGATCGTTGGGGCATTGGGGTTTTGCTTAACTCTTGGAACACGTCTTAGATTAAATCATGCGACACCGTAGACGCAATAGAGCCGCTCCCTGAGCACTAGCCCTGAGCCTGTCGAAGAGAGTTGAAGGGCCGGAGACGGTCGCAAGCATTCTTCCCTCTCCGCTCCGGGGAGGGGTCGCTACCCGCTCGTTTTGCCGAAATTGCGGGCGAAGGTGAGGAAGTCGTTGAAATCCACGTCGCCGTCCCCGTCGAAATCTCCGATCAGCCCGGTCGACGTGCCGGTGTCCCCGATGAGAGGCGCTTCAGAAGACCAGCGAATTTCTTCATTCTGGCCACGAGTACGTGCGACGCCATTGCCGTTCTCATCGACAAACGCACTGAACCTGCCTCCTTCTATTCCCAGCCCGCCAATGCCCGTCGAATCCGCCCCCATGCCGGCGACAACGCGCTCGGACGCATTGAGGAACCCGACGAGACCGTGACCGTTATCATTCGCGCCCATGGCGGCAACGACCCCACCCTCCGCATTCGTGATACGAAAGGCTCCGGCGCCATTGTTGTCAATACCGAAACCGGATACCGCCGTATTGTCCGTGTTGAACACCGCCATCGCGCCGTCTCCGGCGTTGTCGAAGAAAAGCGCGGACGCAGAGCCGGTTGCGCTCCTTACGTCGACCCATCCATTGGCCTGTTCCGACGGATCGGCGCCCATCGCGGCCGCGACCCGACCGGCAGCATTGAGGACCCCCAGGGTACCGTGTCCGTTAGCGTCAACGCCCACAATGGAAGCCACGTTGCCGTTGCTGTTCCCTATCACCAGTGAACCGTCGCCGGACTCGCCCGACCCGAGGGCTGCGACAACCTCGCCGCTTGCGTTTACAATGTGGAGTGTTCGCACGCGTAGGGTATCCCCGGCATCGACAATTTGCTCCGGAGCGAACTTGCTCAGTGCATCGGTGCCGGCCTCCGGTAACGGCAGGTCGGCGCGGGCGAGAGATACATCTCCAAACCGGGCGTCGCCCGTTGTCGTCGTGCCGTGCTTTAAGTTCAGCGAAGCCAGCTTGGCCGGAAGCATGCTCCCAACCCACTTCGACGCCCGGGTGAGGGCAGGCGTCGCGCTGAAGAGGAATACAACCAGCAATCCTGAAATCATCCTTTTCTGCCAGCGTAATTTATCTTCCAGTGCTTCCAGCCTCTGGCGCACATCGTCGCGATCCATTGTCTTCCTCCTTCGCGTGAATACCAGGCATATCCTGAACCTGAGTCTTTTGACCAGATTCGAACATCTCCGACTGTGGTTGAAAACATCCGATGGCTAAGGCCCCTCGTCGCACGGGCGCCGCAGATTCCTTCCGGGGAACGACCGGAAAGGATGTTTGGCGAGCGCGCCTTCGTCCAGGTCGATGCCCAGGCCGGGGGCCGTGGGAAGCGTGATGTAGCCGTCTTCGACGACGAAGGGTTCGACAGCGATTTCGTTGCCCGCGGGTTCGAAGTTTACGAAGTACTCGGTAATCAGAAAGTTGGGCATGCCGGCCGCGGCCTGCATCGTGGCGGCCAGCCCCACGGTCGTGCTGTTGTAATTGTGCGGTGAGACCGCGATGTGACACGGTTCGGCCATCGCCGCGATTTCGCGAAGCTCCAGAATGCCGCCGCAGTTGCAGACGTCGGGGTTGACGACGTCTGCGGCGCGTTTCTCGAAGACCTCGCGGAATTCGGTCTTTGTGTAGAGTTCCTCTCCCGTGACAACCGGGATGCGGATGTCTCGTTTGGCTTCAGCGAGGCCGTCGAGGTCCCGGGACGAAACCGGTTCCTCGTACCAGAAGGGACTGTATGGCTCCATGCCGCGGGCAACGCGGATGGCATGCGCCGGAGTGAGCCTGCGGTGCACCTCGACGAGAATATCCACGTTCGGGCCCACGGCCTCGCGCACGGCCCTGACCCGGTCCACGGCGGTTTGTTCGTCCGTTCGGTCGATGATGCTGCGCCAGGGGCCCGGAAAGGGGTCGAACTTGAGCGCGGTGAACCCCCTCGCCACAACTCCGGCCGCCCGTTCGGCGAGTTCATCCAACCCTTTACCAGGATCGTACCAGCTCCCCCATCCGTTGGCGTAGACCTTGATCCTGTTCCTGCACGCGCCCCCGAGCAGATTGTAGACGGGCTGGTTGAGAGACTTGCCGACAATATCCCACATGGCCTGTTCGATGGCACTGATGGCGGCATAGAGATCCATCGCGCCCCGTTTGCTTGCGAAGTCCGTGTAGGCCACGTACGTGAAATGCTTGATATCGAACGGCGACCGTCCCCGCAGGTAGCGTCCCAGTTCCTCGACGTGAATCTGGACGCTCCGGTCCCTGTCGTGCTGCGTGTAGGCCTCGCCCCATCCGTGGATACCCGCGTCGGTTTCCAGTTTGACGAAGAGCCAGTTCTTCGCGCTGCCGGGGTGAACGAGAAAGGTCTTTATGCGCTCAATCCGCATTTCGCGAAATGCTCCGGAACGCCGTACGAGACGCCTATTGGCAATACCCACCTAAATCATCAGGTCTCCGCCGTTGATGTCCAGCGAAGCGCCGGTGATATAGGCGGCCTGGTCGGAGGCGAGGAAGGCCACGAGGTTGGCCACTTCCTCGGGTCTGCCCAGGCGGGGTATGGGGAAGCTCCGCGCATAGGCGCGTGTTCGTTCCTCATCGATGGTTCCGCGGACCATTTCGGTATCGATCAGGCCGGGGCAAACGGCGTTTACGGTAATGTTGTAGGGTGCGACTTCCCTTGCGAGGTGGCGGGTGAATCCCAGCACGCCGGCCTTGGCTGCGGTATAATGCGCGCCGCCCACGGTACTGACGTTCTTGCCGGCGGTGGAAGAGAAATTGACGATACGGCCCCAACCCGCTTCCCTCATATGTGGGAGGACAGCCTTCGAGCAGAGAAAGGCGCCCTTTAAGTTCACGTCAATCACCCGATCCCACTCGTCTTCGTCAATATCCATGACGCTGGTTGGAAAGAGGATTCCGGCATTGTTGACCAGAATGTGGACGGCCCCGAACGTGTCCGCCGTCCAGTCGACCATGGCCTGCACCCCGGGCGCATCGGTGACGTCGGCCTGAAAGTGAAAGGCCGTGGTGACCGACGACCTCAGTTCTTCGGCCGTACTTTCGGCGTTGGACTGGTCGAGGTCGTTCACCACGAGGTGGGCGCCATGATCCGCCAGGGTCCGGGCGACGGCCCGGCCGATGCCCTGCCCCGCCCCGGTCACGATGGCGACGTGGTCACGAAGGGGTTGATGCTGGGGCATATCCATGAGCGTGTCCTCGGTAGGGTTCAGGGGTCAGGGTGATACGACACCGAGGGACTTGCCGACGTCCACAAAGGTGTCGATGGCGCGGTCCAGTTGAACTCGGGTGTGGGCCGCGGAGATCTGGACGCGGATGCGGGCTTCGCCTCGGGGCACCACGGGATAGCTGAAGCCCACCACGAAGATGCCGCGTTCGTTCATCGCCCGCGCCATGCGTACGGTCTTTTGTTCGTCTCCGAGCATGATCGGGACGATGGGATGCACTCCCTTTGTAATGTGGAAACCGCGTTCGCGCATCGTCGTCCTGAAATACGCGGTGTTTTGCATCAGGTTGCGCCGGTATTCCGGCCGCGTCCGTACGAGTTCCAGCGCTTTCAGTCCGCCCGCGACGATCGGCGGCGCCAGCGTGTTGGAAAAAAGGTAGGGTCGGGAGCGCTGACGCAGATACTCGATGATTTCTCCGCGCCCCGTCGTAAACCCGCCCGAGGCGCCTCCAAGGGCCTTTCCAAGCGTGCTGGTCAGGATATCGATCCGGTCTTCAACGCCGCAGAATTCCGGCGTGCCGCGTCCGTTTTCGCCCAGGAATCCGGTCGCATGGGAATCGTCCACCATAACCAGCGCATCGTGGACGTCCGCGAGACGGCAGATCTCCTCAAGCCGCGCAATGTCCCCGTGCATGGAGAACACGCCGTCGGTGGCGATTACACGGAAACGGGCATCCGCCGCGTTCTTCAGCAGGGTTTCGAGCTGCGCCATGTCTGCGTGAGGATAGATGCTGCGTTGCGCCTTGCACAGCCTGATCCCGTCGATGATGCTGGCGTGGTTGAGCGCGTCGCTGATCACGGCGTCTTCAGGGCCGAAGAGGGTCTCGAACAGTCCAGCGTTGGCGTCGAAGCACGACGTGTAGAGTATGGTGTCTTCCGTATCGAGAAAGCCTGAGATACGCCGTTCCAGGGTCTTGTGCAGGTCCTGGGTCCCGCAGATGAATCGTACGGATGCCATGCCGTATCCGTATGCGCCCAATCCCTCCGTCGCGGCTTTTACGATATCGGGATGATTGGCCAGCCCCAGGTAGTTGTTGGCGCAGAAGTTGATCGTTTCACCATCGGCGGTACCGATCAGCGTATTCTGCGGCGTGACGATCTGCGTTTCTGTCTTGAATAGACCGTTTCTCTGGATGGATTTCAGTTCGTCCTGCAACCATGATTTCATGCCTGTAAAGGCCATATCAAGCGCCCCCTGGGGTCGGAATTCGGCATCCTGACCTGAGAAGCTGTCTTAAAATTCCCAGCGGTCTTCGCACGGCTGCAAAAGTGCCGGTCGGCGTTGGTTAAATCCACCCGTATAGACAAATATGGGCGGATTCTCCCGCCTTGACCGCCGCTTTTTCGCTCGCGCTCGGGAACTCACCGGTAATTTTAAGACAACTTCTGAGACACCAAAATAGAAGATCCATCCTTCGAAATCAAGCCGGACGAATCGGGCACTGTCCCGAATTCCGGGAAGTTCATTTCACCTTGACATCGATTCCGGCCCGCTTCATATTTGCCCGGCGGATTGGGCGACGTGCCCGGATTTCGTCGTACGAATCACGCACATGCCGCGAAGGGATTCACCCATTCCCGGTAGATCGAGGCGAAGACGAACCCCGTGTTCGCCCGTTGCTTCGAAGGGCGGTTACAGATGTCCGAATTGAAGAAGATCGCGGCAGTTGTGACGACATACTATCGGTATTCGCACGCCGACGTCATCATTACGAAGTTTCTGAAGGGCTTTCCGTCGGACGACGGGTTGATACCGCCGCAGGTGGAGGTCGCGTCGATGTACATGGACCAGGTTCATGAGAAAGACGTCGGCCTCGAACTCGCGAAGGAACACGGAGTGCCGGTCTACAACAGCATTCCGAAGGCATTGACGCTGGGCGGAGGGGATCTGGCCGTCGACGGCGTGCTGATCATCGGGGAGCACGGGGACTACGCCTGGAACGAAAAGCAGCAGCATATGTATCCCCGCCGGTACTTTTTCGAGCAGGTATGCGGGGTATTTGCAACTTCCGGCAGGTCCGTGCCCGTGTTCAACGACAAACACCTGGCGTATGACTGGGTGAATTCAAAGTGGATGTACGACCGGGCCCGAATGCTGAATGTGCCTTTTCTGGCCGGGTCCTCGGTTCCGCTGGGCTGGAGGCGTCCGTATCTCGAATACAACCTGGATACGCCGCTTTCGGAAGCGTTGTCAATCGGGTATTCGGGCCTGGACATCTACGGGTTCCACACGCTCGAACTGTTGCAGTGTATGACCGAACGCAGGCGGGGCGGCGAGACCGGTATCGTCGCTGTGCAGTGCCTGGAGGGAGATGACGTCTGGAGAGCGGGGGACGAGGGGCGATGGTCACGCGAGCTTGCCGATGCCGCACGCGAACCCATTGAGGCGAAAGCCGCCGGGGAAATGGAAGCCCACTGTCCGGACCCGGCGGTCTTTCTGCTGGAATATGCCGACGGTTTGAAGGCTGCCACCCTCATGTTGAACGGATACACGCAGGGATTCGGATACGCCGGCCGCGAACCGGACCGGGTGAGGGGGATGGAAGTGTTCCTTCCGGATGATCCCCACGCCCATTTCAGCTATCTCGGCAGAAACATCCACGAACTTTTCCTCACCGGTAAGCCACCGTACCCCGTAGAGCGCACGCTTCTGGTGAGCGGAGCCCTGGATGCGCTGATGGACTCCCGCCACAGGGGCCACGTAAGGGTGGAGACACCGTATCTCGACGTCCGGTATCGTTCATACGAGCGCCCGCCCATCAGGCCCGCCGGGCCAAGACCGTCGGGCGCGAGCCTGGTCCCGATTGTGCCGGGACGAAGCTGAAAACGGCGAAAGACGAAAGGACGCGAATGAACGAGACTACGAATGAACGAAACTACGAATGAACGAAACTACGAAGAAACGAGACTACGAACAGACGAAACTACGAGAGAATGAAACAACGGGAATACATCATACACTCTTGGCCTCGTCATCTCTTCGCCTTTTCGTATTCTCGAAGGAACGAAACTACGAAAGACGAAAAACTAACTACGAATAACGCGAATAACACCAAAAAAACGAAAATCGGAACGACGAAAAATCCGTGGCTGAGATCCATTTTCATCATTATGGGCACCCCATACGGGCATGACAACTGTTATCGGGTTGTCGATGATTTCCCGAGCGCGAGCGAAAGAGTGGCGACGAGTTTCCAGGTGGAGGGCTGACGTGTGGCACTGAACGCGGCGGTGATCGGTCTGGGCGTGGGCACGGGGCACATCGCCGCCTACCGGGAAGCGGGCGCGGAGGTAACCGCGATCTGCGACGTAAACGGGGAATTGCTGGAACGGGTCGGGGACGAGCAGGGCGTTCCGCGCCGGTATACCGACTATCGCGCCCTGGCCGGCCAGGATGACATCGACGTCGTCTCGATCTGCACGCCCGATCATCTGCACGCCGACCCGGCCGTTGAAATGATGTCTTCCGGGAAGCACGTGCTTGTGGAGAAGCCGCTGGCCACCACGTTCGAGGATATCGAAAGAATCGTGCGGACCTCACGCCGGACTGGACGGAAGGTTTCGCACGGTTGCCAGATCCGGTTCGATGAGACGTTTCAGGCGTTGAAACGCCAGGTCGAGGCGAAGGCGTTCGGCAAGGTGTTCTACGCCGAGGCTGACTATATATCCAACCACTTGAACCTGTTTCAGGACGGATGGCGCGGCGCGCTCGGCGCACGCTACAATGCGGCGGCTGGCGGAAGCATCCATCCCGTCGACGTGATTCAATGGATTGTGGACTCGCCCGCGGCGGAAGTGGCCGCATACGGAAACGGCATATCCGCGGGGTCCCACGGTCTGGACGTGACCGACTGCATCGTGGGGATCATCCGCTTCGAGAACGGATGTGTGGCCAAGACGTTTACGACGATGGGATCGGCCCGGCCCGGCTTTCGCAACGTGCAGATATACGGCACACGCAAGACGTTTCTGACCGCCCAGGCGCCGCCCGCGCGCCTGGTTTCGGATCTTCAGAACCGAAAGTGGACGCCGCTTGAGGTTGCGGACGACGGCCGGGACAGCCGGCGGAAGCTGATCGAAGACCTGCTGAAGGCCATAGAAAACAACTCGGAGCCGCAGGTGAACCTGGAGCAATCCGTCCGCACGGCGGCAATCTGCGTGGCGCTGTTTGAGTCGGTTCGCTCGGGTAAGCCCGTGGCCTTGCCCACGTTCTGACGTCGCGGAGTCCGGTTCAGAACGGTTCCAGGGAGTGTTGAATTGGGACTGGAGACGACGCAGAACCCTCAGCCGGGCAGGCCGTACACGATTGAGTTTGTCTTCCCCGAGTTCACGGCCATTCGACCGGCAACGAACGAACCGGTTTTCGCGACGGTCACCATTCGATATGTGCCGGGCGGCACGTGTATCGAGACCGTGTCGCTCAAGCGGTATCTGGGGTCTTATCGAAATCGGGCGATGTCGTACGAGGCAGCCGTCAACCGGATTCTGGATGATCTCGTCGCGGCCTGTCATCCGAGGAAGATGACGGTGATCGGTGAATTCACGGTGAGGGGAGGAATCGCCGCGACGGTCACCGTTGATACGGTAGAGGACGGGGTTGCCATTTCTTGAGAGGAGTGCCGGATTGCGGGCTCAGGCAGGCGAAATCCTTGAGGTTTTTGAGAATCCGCGTCCCGGAAGGCGGTACACGATCGAATTTACGTGCCGGGAGTTCACTTCGCTGTGTCCGCTTACGGGACAGCCTGACTTTGCCACGATCGTCGTCCGGTACGTTCCGCGTGAGAAGTGCGTGGAGCTCAAGTCACTCAAGCGCTACTTCAGGTCGTTTCGCGATACGGGCGCCTTTTTCGAAGAGGTGACGAACCGGATCCTGGACGATCTGGTTCAGGCATGCGCGCCCGTGGAAATGGCGGTGGTCGGCCGGTTCAACGTCAGGGGCGGGATCGAACACGAAATCACGGCGGACTACAGCTCAAGTCGACAATAACAGAGCGGCCTGTCGGGTCGATGAGGAATGTCCGCTCCACCCTGTGAAACCTGCCGCTCGTTGACTCAAACGATGAACGACTTCAGGAATCTTGCGGATCGGATGGCGGCCTCGTCCGGGGTCAGGCGCCCGCCGAACGCCTGGTGTACGGTGACGTACCCGCTGTAGGAGATGGCGTGCAGCCCCTCGAAGACCCTGCCGAAGTCGATTCCCCCGGCGGCATCGAGGGGACGCAGGATGGACATTACGGTACCATTGGCCCAGGTGGTCATCGGCATGTCGCCATCGGGGTGGGGCGCGTGGTTCTGCACGTAGACATTGAACAGGTACGGCTGAAATTTCCGAAGCGTTTCCGGCCCGTAATCTTCTCCGCAGAGGGCGAGATTGGCGGGCTCGTAGATCAATCCGAAGTTGGATCTGCCAATTCGTCCAAGGACGTTCAGCGAGCCCTCAACGGTCTCGAACAAGCTGAGCGTATGGCTCTGGTGGGCGAGGCGGATATTCCGGTCGGCGGCCTCGTCGGCGGATTCTCGCGCAAAGGGGATGTCGGCCTCGGTCTTGATGCAAACGCGGATCAGATTGGATCCGAGGGCCTGCGCCAGATCGAGGTACGGCGTGATGTTCCGAAGGCAACCCGGCCCCTCGTCCCCGTTTTCGGGGACGGCAAAGTCACCCGTTACCATGGACACCGCGAGGCCTTCCCGCCTCAGAAGCGCGCGGGCGGATTCCACGGATTCCGGGGCGCTCCGGACGCCAACAACCGAAGCCCGCATGCACAGCGCGGCAAATCCGGCCCTTCTTGCGAAACCGGCAAGGTCGGGGAGCGGTATGTCCACGACGCGTTTGTTGCTGAAGCTTTCTGCAACCCGCACGGAAAGCGAGAGTTTCATCGGATGATCCTTTCTGAGGAATACCGGTGTAATTTATCCGCGTAATCTGCCCATGTCAATACGGGATTGATGGAGTATCTGATTTGCTGATGGCCGGCGCGGCAAAGCGGTGTGTTACCCCGCCCACCTGGGTGCCGTATCTGACGTCGTCCGGGAACGGCACCTGCGAACCGTTTGACGGCGTGCACGACGACCTGTACGCCAGGGCCCTCGTACTCGACGACGGGCGCAGGTCGATTGCGGTGCTGTCGGTGGACGCGGTCGGATACGACAACGCGATTCTCGGTCCGGACCGCAACTTTACGGCGGAGTTGCGCTCGCGGATTGCCGGCCGGACAGGGCTTGCGCAGGAAGGCGTGATGCTGACGGCCACCCATTCCCACTCCACGCCCGAGATGCTGGGGTTGACGCCGTTCCGGGAAACGGTTGGGATTCAGGACTGGCTGGAAGGGCACCTCGAGACGCTGGCGACCACGGTTACCGAAGCGTGGGAAACGCGGGCTGCCGTCCGGGCTTTCGCGGGGGTGGCACAGGTGCCGGGCGTGGCCAGGCATCGGCGAATCCTTCTGAAAGACGGCACACTGAACCGAGCCGGGGCGTTGCCGCGGCTCGAGGAGGCGGCCGGATCCTGGGCCGTAGACGAAGCGCTGGCCGTACTGTATTTTGAAGCCGAGAACGGAGAGCCGCGGGCTGTGATGGTGAATTTTGCAGCGCATCCCGTCGTGGCCATGCTGCTCCCGCCGGTGTCGGCGGATTATCCCGGCGCCCTCACGGCTTCCGTGGAAGCGGGCCTGGATGGCGCAACGTGTCTCTTCGTCAACGGCGCGTGCGGCAATGTCAATTCGATCCGTGTAACGACCGGATTCGAAGACGTGTCCTGGATTGGACGAACGCTGGGGAAGGCCACGCTGGAGGAGATCGCCCGACTGAAAAAGGGCCCTCCGCTTTGTTCTACCGGGGTGGCTTGCGAAACGGACGGGCTTGAGCTGGACCCGAGGCCCTGTCCGCCGCTGGAAGCAGCTGAGAGAACCGCATCGCTGAGTCCTTCCTTCGAAAACCGCCTGGCGTTACGGCTTGCACGCAAACTCGCTGAGGGTCCGATTCGGATCGAGGTCCAGGCCATGGCGCTGGGCAGCCTGCGCTGGGTCGCGCTCCCCGGGGAGGTGTTCGTCGAGACCGGGCTTGCGGTCAAACGGGCCGGCGCCTGGTTCGTAACCGGCAACGCGAACGGATGGGTTGGGTATTTCCCAATCCACAGAGCGTATGAAGAGGGTGGTTACGAGGTGGTTGCCGGACCCTGGTCGCGGGTCGCGCCCGGGAGTGCGGAACGGATCGAGGCGGTGTGTATCCGGCTGATGGAACGGTTCGCTGCGCAATGCGTTTAAGAAAAGCTAAAATTACCCTTGTCGGGAAATCTGGCTTTCGTATATTGCTGAGCACGTTCCGGGGAAAAGAGAATCCGGAGGATGGTGATGGTTGAAGTCAAGATCGACATCGAGCGCACGTTGAACGCGCTGCGGCCTGTTCAGGTTTCGCAGCCGCGTATGGTCTGGCTTTGCAACAGCGAGCACAACGTTTTGCTGCCGATCGTGATCGGACTGATGGAAGCCAGCGCCATCTACGCCGAACTGACGAACGAGCGCCCGCCTCGCCCGCTCACTCACGACCTCGTCCGGTCCATTCTGGGCCAGCTCGACACCACAATAGAAGGCGTCTACATTGTGGCGTTGAAGAAAGGTATCTTCTACGCGGAACTGGCGCTCGCACGCGGCGCCAGGCGCTGGCGGGTCGACGCCCGGCCGAGCGATTGCGTTGCCCTGGCGCTTCGTTACGAAGCGGCGATATATGTATCGGAAGCCGTTCTCACCGAAGCCGGACACGAGGACCGCCCCGAAGTCGGCGCTGAGGAGCCGGAATCGATCGAAGCCCTTGCGCCGTCCCAGCTCGTCGAAGACAAGGAAGAAGCCGTCATGACGGTCGCGGAGGTTCCCAGGAGCGGGACAGCCGACGCCGGTGACCCCGTCGAGACACGGATCAACGATCTCCGCCGCAAGATGGAACAGGCCAGCCGGCAGGAACGTTACGAGGAGGCCGGCAGGCTGCGGGACGAAATCGACCGCTTGAGAAACAGCCGCGAAGCCTGAAACAGCCGTACACGAAACGGGCGGATGAGCGTCGTTCTCATCCGCCCGTTTCGTGTACTCTATTTTCAGCACGGATTACACCTGCCGCTTCCGGTCACGTCGCCTTGACCGCCTGCCGGAGTGGGCCGGAGCCCATATCCGGCGTTTTTCATGTTGACAGGGCTTGCATCCTGTACATTTATTGCTGGAAATCAGGCCGATGAACGGGGGTGCATCGGCCGCGGTATCCATGACGCGGTTTCCATCGAATTAAACTCCCCAAATTCAGAAGGAGACACACGATGGCAGGCACGATTCCCCTTATCAGTTCCGGTGTTGCGGGACCTCTCGGCGCCATCCACCTCCCCAGGTTGTGGTTGAAGCTGACGCTTTCCGCGAAGGGCCAGCTGGCAGACGACTATCCCGAATGCGGCGCCGGATACGACCAGATGGTGCTCGACGGATTGAAAGTCGATCGGGATGCGGCAGTTGATTACGTAAAAGGCAACCTGCCGACCTATATCGAGTTCGAGAACTGGGTGGTGAGCCAGCGCGGCGGCAGCATCCCGCAGGAAGAGATCGACGCTTCCAATGCGGCTATTCTCGGGTATCACCACGATGACGATACGCGCGGCTCGATTCTGTCGGCGGCCGGGGTGGCGGACGACGGGTCGATCCTGGACGCGGTGAATCTGAACAATCTGGACGATTGGACCGAATTCCACAATAGCCTGTAGCTTGTTCCGTACGGAGCGTTCGACCGTTGGCCGCGCGTGCAGGGAAGCCGGCAGTTGAACGCTCTTTCTTTGTATGCCGGAGGGTCACATGGAGACTTCTGATTTCAGAATCGGCGTGGTGGGTGTGGGGCGTATGGGCGCGAATATAGCAAGGCATCTCAAGGACGACGGATTTATCGTGACTTCAGTTTACGACGTCCGATCGGATGCTGCGGCCGAACTGGCGCGTGAACTCGGGTGTGAGGCATCCGACTCGCTTGAGTGTGTGACTGCAGCCGCGGATCAGATCATTACGGTCGTCACCGATGACGAAGCGATGCGTGCGGTATTTTCATCCGAGGGCGACAGCCTGCTTGACGGCGCTGACGGAAGGGTCTTCATCAATTGCGCAACCATCGCCCCGCAGGTCCACGTTGACGTCCAGGCGCTGGCTGAGGCGGCGGGGGCGAGAAGCCTTGAAGGGTGTATGGCAAGCAGTATCACACAGGCAAGGGAAGGCACGCTCTATCTCATGTGCGGCGGCAGGAAGGAAGTCTTCGACGACGTGCGCCCGATTCTGGACTCGATGAGCACCGACTTGAAGTACATCGGCCAGGCCGGACAGGCGGCGCAGGTCAAGGCGCTCGTCAATATGGTCATGAACATCAATACGGCAGGCCTCGCGGAGGGGCTCGGGCTGGGGGCGGCCCTGGGTCTCGATCTTGAGATGTTGCAGCAGGTATTCTCGCAGACGGGCGCCAATTCCCGCGTCCTTGAAACGGACGGGGAGGATATGGTTGCGCGGGACCACGAGTGTTACTTTTCCTCCGCGCACGCCGCGAAGGATTCGGGCATCGCCCTGGACCTGGCCCGAGATGCCGGGCTGAATCTGCCGCTGGCCGACGCGACGAAGAGGCAGTACGACCGGATGATCGAAATCGGCAAGGGCGAACTGGATAAGTCGGGCGTCGCCGAACTGACGTTTCCGGGCAGAGGATAGTGACAATTCCGCCGCGTCCCGTCGCGAAGAAAGGTACGGAGGCCGAACATCCGGCGCCGGGTATGGATACGGTTCGTCGTCGCTACGTGAAGGGATTCACGAGGCTTTCCCTCTGGTACGTGTGGCGCCTGTCGAAGTCCGGGTCGGAGCCCTTTGTCGACGTGGTGAACAAACGGGTCAACATCTACAGGAACACATCACTCTACGACGGGAAACGCCATCCTTCCGGCGAGGATGTCGGGCCGGAGTGGGCCGACGTGGTCGGCCGGCTGGAGTCCCTTTACGGCATGCACGAAAATGATCCCGCGGCCCACGCCTTCGAGGCTGAGGGCCTGGCATTGCTGTGGCCCTATCTCGCGGCGCGTCTTAGAGCGACCGGCGACGGATTGTCGGGAGAACGACCCTACGAATGCTGGTCTTACGACTATACGGATTCCGGTCGGTTGAATATTCACATCGACAATGTCTACCGGCCCGAATCGCCATTGAGTGAGATGTTCACGCCCTTCGCGGCGTCGCTGATTCGCATGCTCCGGGATTCACGGACGCGGCGACCCGATATCACGATCGTTCGCTGCAGCAGCTGGATGAATTCAACGCCCCGGTTCCGGTCGCTGTTTCCGGCCCGTTGGGCGGAAAGCGAGATGGTGAATCCCCATATCGGCTATACAATGGGCCACTGGGGGCAGTTCATGGACCGGCGAGGCGACTTTCATGCCGGGAACGGACGTCTGTTTCGCGCCACCGGAACGCTGCCTTTCGCCGCCTCGGCCTGCGAGTGTGAAATCGCCGAGGCCCTGAGCCATCTGACGACCCGGTTTCCGGAGGCGGTCGAGTACAGCCGCCGGCGGACTTCGGATTGAAGCGGGTTTGTGAAACAGGATGAAGATCACCGACATCAAGGTCTACAATCTCCGGTATCCGCTGACAGAGCCGTTCGCGAATTCGATTGCATGGAATACGGCACGGACCGCCGGTGTGATCGAGGTCATCACCGACGCGGGCGTGACGGGTTGGGGCGAAGGGGTCTCGGGTCTGAACGAAACGGCGTTGCGGGCGAGGCTCGTGGGCCGGGACCCGTTCGACGTCGAAGTCATCTGGAACGACCTCTATCTGCGGGGCGGCGTGGGTTTTTCGGAGCTGAGCGCGGTGGATATCGCGCTGTGGGATATCGTGGGCAGGGCTCTCGAGATGCCCGTTTACAGGCTCCTTGGCGGCGCGTTCCGGGATCGGATTCCGGCATACGCCAGCGGGTTGTTCCTGCAGCGAAAAGCGGACATGACCCGGGCGTTGGCGGAAGAGGCGGCTTCTTACGTGGATATGGGGTTCCGCGCGGTGAAGATGAAGATCGGGTTCGGCGCGGACTACGATGTCACGAACACGGGCGCTGTGCGAGGGGCGATCGGCGATTCGACTCTGCTCGCCGTGGACGCCAATTGCGGCTACGATACCGGCTCGGCGATTCACGTGGGGCGCCGGCTGCTCGAGAACGATCTGCTCTGGTTCGAGGAACCGATCTCGACCGACGACGTTTCCGGCTACCGCGAGATCCGTCAGGCGCTGGGCGTGCGGGTTGCCGGCGGCGAGGCCCTGCAGGGCAGGTGGGCATTCCGAAACCTGATCCAGGAACGGGGGCTGGACATCGTGCAACCGGACATCAGCGACGCGGGCGGGTTTACGGAGTGCAGGAGAGTTGCCGCGCTAGCAAGCGCAAATCACGTGAGGGTGCTGCCTCATATGTGGGGAACCAGCATCCGCCTGGCCGCTACGATACACTGGCAGGCAACCCTGCCCGACTCGCCGGATACGCTGAATCCGTTTCCATCTCTGTTTGAATTCGATATGACCGAAAACAGGCTGCGCACTGAACTCGCCAGAGAGCCGATCGTGGCAGTGGACGGGGACGTGCCGGTGATACAGTGTCCGGGTCTTGGAATCGAGATTGACAGAGAGATACTGGAAGAATACGCTGTTGCAGGAAACACTTAGCTGCCGATGGGTCGTCGTCCCTGGCGGCAGTGAGTTTCTACAATCAAGGAGGCTCGTTTGGCAAAGGTCACGAGGAAGTCCGATCTGGCGGTTCACGGCGGACGGCCGGTACACAGCAAGCCGTGGCGTTCGGGAGCGTTTCACTTCAGGGAGGAACTGGCCGCGCTGGAGAAGCTGCTTTCCGGCCCGGCGCTGCCGTTGGCGCGCGGCAAGGCCGTCATGGCCTATCGCGAGGGGTTGCAGAAGCTCTACGGGTTGCCGTACGCCGTGCCGACGAGTTCAGGGAGTGCGGCCATCCACGTCGCGCTGGCTGCTGCCGGTATAGGCGCTGGAGACGAGGTCATATTGAGTCCCCTGACCGACTATGGCAGCATTATGGGGATTTTTCAGTTGAACGCGATACCTGTCTTTGCAGACGTGCAGCCGGACGGTCTTCTCATGGACGTGGCCGCAATGGAAGCCGCAATCACGCCGTCCACCCGGGCGATTATGCCAATACACAACGGGGGGTACGCGGTGGATATGCCCGCGGTCATGAGGGTTGCGCGCAGACATCGCTTGGCCGTCATCGAAGATTGCGCGCAGGCGCATCTCGCGTCCATCAAGGGCAGATATCTCGGCACGTTCGGGCAACTCGGCGCCTGGAGTACAAACGAAAGCAAACACATGAAGTCGGGCGAAGGCGGGTTCGTCCTCACCCGAAGCCGCAAACTGGCGGAAACAGCGGATCTGTTTTCCGACAAATGCTATCCGAGGTTCCCCGGCGCGCCGGCGACGCCGGCTTTCCCGGCGTTGAACGTGCGATTGAGCGACGTCAACGCCGCACTGGCATCGGTACAACTCAAGCGGGTGCCAGGGTGGATCGCCAGCCGCCAGGCGTTCGGCGAGAGGTTCGATTCGGGGATTGCGGGATTGCCGGGCGTCAAGCCGCATCCCCAGCCGCCGGGGGCGAAGCCCAGTTACTGGTGGGCGCTGTTTTCGGTAGATCCGGAGGTACTCGGGGTGAATGCGGGGGAGTTTTGCCGGATGGTCGCGGCGGAAGGCATCCCGGCATTCGCCAAACCTCAGCAGTACGTCATTGAATGGCAGGTCTTCCGGAGGCTGCACAGGGACCCCGCGGCGTTCAACAGCTACAGGCCCGGCCGGCTCGAAGAAAAGGCGTATCCGCTCGAGACGTGTCCGAACGCCAGGACCTGCGGAGAACGCGTCGGCGCGGTCCCGATGACCCAACACAATACCGTGGGCGAAGCGAACGCCGCTGTCCGGGCGGTGCGAAAGGTCACGGAGGCGTTGTTGGGGCAACGGGTATGACAATGCGTACACCGGCGGTTTCCGGATGAACGCCATCCGCGGCGCCGCCGTGTTCTGCCATTTTCTGGAGGGTCGGATGGATGTACTGGATGTGTTGAAGGCACGGCGCACGATCTTCAAGTTCAACTCGAGGCCCGTTTCCGGCGAGATGCTGAAACGCATTTTCGAGTTCGGTTTGTGGGCGCCGAATCACCATGTCACGGAGCCGTGGCGTTTTGTCGTCCTGGGCGAGCGCACGAAAGAATCGCTTGGGCGACGATATGCGGACATCCAGGAAGCCAAGGCGTCGGGCCATGCAGACGGCGAGAGCCGAAGGAAGCTGTGGCAGGCGGGATACGACAAGTTTATGTCCAAACCCTCAATCGTCGCCGTGTCCTGCGTCCAGGAAGGAGATGAACAGCAGCGGCGGGAGGACTATGCGGCGGTCTGCTGCGCGATGCAGAACGTGCAGCTCGCGGCATGGGAGCTGGGCGTGGGCATGCAGTGGAGTACCGGTCCCATTACCATGCAAAAGGAAACCTACGAGTTGCTCGGCGTGGATCAGGACCGTGAGTATATCATCGGTTTCTTCTACACGGGGTATCCGCGCGAGATCCCGAAACCCAGGCGAAAGCCGCTGGAAGACGTAATGCGCTGGACGGCGTAACAGCCCGTTGAGAAAACCCATCCGGGCTGCGGCCGGCCCTTGCGGTCGAAATACTGCGTTGCGCGCCCTCGCCGAATCACTCGATCGGACTCGGTTGCGCGCCTTGTCTTCGACCACAATAGCTCGGCCTCGCCTGCAGAGCGGTTTTATCAACGGACTGCTAACAGCCCGTCATTCCGCGCCGGCCGTGCGGGCCTGTACGCCGGCCAGGTCTTCGACGACGGTCAACAGGCCGGAGTGATCCAGTTCGCCCCGGTCCCTGGCCATCGCCAGGTTGAACAGTTCATGTACGATGCTTGTAACCGGCAGCGGCACATTGTAGTCGCTGCCGGTTTTCATGATGATGTTGAGGTCCTTGTAGTGAAGCCGGATGCGGAAACCGGGGTCGAAGTCGCCGTTGACCATGCGCTCTCCCCGGTTTTCGAGTACGCCGCACCGCGCGAGACCCCCGCTCAGGACCCGCACGATGTTGGCCGGGTCGACGCCCGCCCTGGCGCCGAGCGTCAACGCTTCCGACACACCGGCGATGGTTACGGCAACCAGCACCTGGTTGCAGGCCTTCACGGTCTGACCGGCGCCGAGGGGCCCGCACAGTACGATATTCTGACCCATCGCCGCGAAGATCGGCTGTACTGAGTCGAATACATCCTCGTCGCCGCCGACCATGATGGAAAGGGTGGCATTCTGCGCGCCGATATCGCCTCCGCTTACCGGCGCATCCAGGCAGCGAACGCCT
Organism: Gemmatimonadota bacterium; assembly: GCA_028874335.1. Classification (GTDB taxonomy): domain Bacteria; phylum Latescibacterota; class UBA2968; order UBA2968; genus JAAXHE01. The sequence continues at coordinate 50,483 of JAPPJY010000080.1, forward strand.
TTTTCAGCCATCGCCCGGCCCACGTCCTGAGAAACGGTGGGCGCGATGGTGCTCATATCGATGTAGATGTCGTCCCGGCTCACGCCTTCGATGATGCCGCCGGGTCCGAGAGCGACTTCCTCCACGTCCGGAGAGTCGGGCAACATCGTGATGATGACGTCGCTGTTTTCGGCGACTTCCGCGGGAGAATGGGCTTCGCCGGCGCCGGCGTCAGTCAGTTCGGCCACGGGTTCCCGGCTTCGGTTGTGAACAACCACGTCGTAACCGGCTGCGAGCAGGTGTTTGGACATGGGTTTTCCCATAATCCCGAGTCCGATGAATCCGATCCTGGGTTTCGACATAGATGCGGCCCCTTTCAATTAACCATCGACAAATAGCGTTTTTTCGGACGTCGGAATGATGCGGGCGGTCTCTGCGCGGGCGACGATATCGGCAATTGCGGCCTCCCCGTCGGGACCGTAGTCCAGGGTATAGGTGTTGACGTACAGGTCGATGAACCGTTGCACGACGGTCACATCCATTTCAGGTGCATTCCGGAGGATGTCCTTCCGGACCACGTCCGCGTGGGTGTGGGCGTATTCCACGCTTTCCCGCACAGCCTTGTCGATGGCGCGGATCCGGTCGGCGCCCAGGTCGCGGCGGGCAAGGATGCCTCCAAGCGGAATGGGGTGGCCGGTGGTGCGTTCCCACCATTCGCCCAGATCGATGACTTCGCGCAGCCCGAAATCGGGATAGGTGAACCGGCTTTCGTGGATGATCAGCCCGGCGCCGACTTCGCCTGTCCGTACGGCATCCATAATGCGGTGGTAAGGCAGAACGACGAGATTGTCGAGGGAGGGCTCGAACAGCCGCAGCAGCAGGGCGGCGGTGGTCAGTCTTCCGGGTATCGCGGTTCTTTCACGGGTCAGCTGCGACGGTTTCAGGGGTCTGAGGGAAACGACGAGGGGACCGCAGCCGCGGCCCAGGGCGCCTCCCGAATGGAGAAGGCAATACTCGTCCCGAAGGTGGCCCAGGGCGTGAAAGGAAACCTTGGTAACGTCCAACCGGCCGTCGATGGCCAGCCGGTTGAGCGCTTCTATGTCATCGAGGATCGACTCAAACGCGGGTGCGCCCGCGATCTTGCCATGAGTGAGGCCGTGGAAGATGTAGTTGTCGTTGGGACTGGGAGAGTAACCGAGCGAAACGACGGCCATCGGAACCTCGAGATATACGAGAATACGAGAATACGAGAGTACGAGAATACGAGAATACGAGAATACGAGAATACGAGAATACGAGAATACGAGA
>JAPPJY010000078.1 GCA_028874335.1 Gemmatimonadota bacterium
CACTGATTCCTACACACCATATCTTCCTGAACCCCCTTCTCGGAGGGGACTCAAGTTTGTTTCTGTAACTTGTTCAGCGCAAGTATCCGGAGGGACCGATTTATGTCGGGTTTCGTGCTGAATATAATACCTGAACTCCCAGGAAATAGGCACGGCTCACCCTCCTGTGATGCTTGCAAGGCCCGACACCTTTTAGTTAGCTGAAGATGCATCGCTCTGCAAGGGCGACAGGAGGGGATGTCGGTAAGCCTTAACACAAAACGGATCTTTCCTGTCGTCTGGGAAGGGTCCGTTTTTCATTTGGCCTTGCAAGGGCCACAGGGGGACGGATATGTTGGGGATCTTGGTTTGCCTCTTACTGATTAGTTCAGGTGAGGCCAACAATTCTGCAATTTGTTGGGATTTGAATGATGATCGAAAGGTCGATTTTGCTGACTTTATTTTATTCTCCCAGGATTTTGGTACTGAGTACGATTTTAACGATTTCATAGAATTCGCTAAACGATTTGGACAACCGTGGTCTGGCGAATGTGAAAAAGAACGTAACCACCCTTCGCCAAGGAACACACAGATAGATTCCGTATCTCCTAGTAACGTTAGATTGATCTGGGAAATACCCGACAGACCTGCTGTTGCTGGGCGAATATTAACACAATATATAATTACTCACAGTCCCCATCCTGTCCCTAAAGCGTTGAAAGCAAAAATAAATGAGTTTACTATGTATTTCGATGTGTCGCGAAACTCAACCTCGTTCAAAATTGAACCTCTGTTAGCTGGAATTGAATATATCATTGAGATTAATGCAGTATATCAAGGGGCGGGCTTACCGTTCTATTCGTCAGCAAAAGCCGATACTGTGGTGACCCCTGAATTCAAAACGCCCGGTCCCCCAATAATAGTTCACCTGGGTTGGGAAGAAGGTACCAAAGCAGTCATTACGTGGAGCCGACGCCCACGAATTAAAGAGTGGACTATTTTAGTAGACGGTGCAGAAAATATCCCCTGGAACGGTATTCCTATGAATAGTGGAAAAGTAGTACTGGTCGGTTCTTTGACAGATCCCTATCGGAAGTACAAAATTGTGGGTAAAACAAAAGATTGGTCTGGTAATGAATACGAGAGTAAACCCTTGATTGTATGTTTGTACTGTCATCATTATGAATAGTAAAAACAAAAAGGAGGTAAATATGTTGGATAATCAAGGTGTGTCAGTGCGTTATTCGCAAGAGTATAGGCGCTGGGAAAATATAATCGCGGGAAAGGTGGCTCCTATAAGCATATATCGTACTAAACGGGAAGCCCAAGAGGAGGCGGAACGTATTTGTTACAGATTGGGTTTAACTCTCTTTATATACAAAAAGTCTGGTGATTTTTGGTACAAGTGGGACTATTGAGAATTTCATAGTATAAAAATTAGCTTGTAGTGATTAAATAGATATGGTATATTAATAATGTGGAGACGTAGGGACTCGAATCCTCAGCGATGGATACTAAGCCCGGTCGCTCTGGCACCTGCCAGCGTCCCCATAAAAGCGCCACCTAACTTAATTGATAGGTGGCGCTTTCGCAAGATGCTTGACTCTTGATAAAAGTTGTAGCATATTTAGGAAAACAATCTCACACCATATGGAGGAATAACCCATGTTCGCGTATTTGTTGGCCATATTTTTGAGTTTTGGAAGTATCGCAGAAGCCGCGACTCTATCTTTGGATTTAATCACCGATGGAGGCAACGGCAACATGGTAGATGATGGAGTCGTAACGGGAACCGTTAGGGGCCGGGGAATCGGATATGATATAGCGGTTGAAGTTTTCGGGACCGGAATTACAACAGCTGTTCAAGGTGTGGTGCTTCGATTTGAATTTGACAAGACGTTACTTAAACTTATAAAGGGTGAAAGTCCGTTATTTGCTCTTACTCTACCCGAAGGGGATACAGGGTTTAACTTTGCGTCCACTTCACCAGTGAATTTAACCCCATCGGGTTTTATCGCCCGTATTGAATTTGCAACTCTAACAGACGTGAGCGATCGGACATTCACAATCGGTATTGAGAAGGTTACAATTGCCGAAAGTGCGACATCGAGTAAGGACTTTACATCTGATGCAGTCATCACATTCAACAAAGGCCCGTCGGCAGATTTCGACGGAGATGGTGAAATTGCATTCCCGGACTTTCTGGCCTTTGCCGGTAGCTTTGGGACAAGCGAGGGTGATGCCAAGTATAACGCTCAATTTGATTTAGACAGTGATGGTGAAATTGGATTTACCGACTTTCTTTTGTTTGCCGAAGTTTTCGGAACCAGAGTAGAAACAGAATCTGATCCACCACCACCCACACCTACGGCAGACACTACTAACTATGCCACTTTAACCGGACTTCAGGTATCCCCTGGGCGAGTGCGCTATTTGTTCTTTTCTGCTGGAAGGTGTATCAATCTTAGAAATTCAACTATAAATAATACGACCTATACTGTTCACTGGTCGAAGTGGCAAAAGAAAGTTAGTGGTGGATGGGCTGATATAGAAGGTACAAGACAAACCGGCATTTGTTCCCTTTCTCCCACTGAAACCGGGGAGTATCGCCTTGTGGTTGAAATTTCTATCAATGGCAGGAAAGGGCAATATATAAGTGAAAATACTATTGTGGTATAACTTGTCTTGAGAAGACAGCCACGAAATAGACGACTCTATTGGGGTCTATTGGGGAAATGGCCTTGAATCGTCGTCATCGTGGCTGTCTTTATTATTTTAATAAAACAACCTTGTCTTTTAATTTCTTAATACCTACCTTTTAAATACCTGGTGCCACTCACCAGGGGGCGTTTCGGACAGGCAGCCTCGAACCTGGCGGTTTCGGGGCTGCCGATAAAAATAACCCAAGACCCTAACGGGAACTTGGGTTAAACCTTTTTGGAGGGGTTATGGAAAATTCAGAAGAGATCTACACGGTTGAGGAAATAGCTTCGGCGTCCTACTTTGGTGTTATTTCCATTATTCAGGTTTTAGATGCAGCAACTAAAGTTCAGATTGCCGAACAGTTAAGAAATCATATGGGTCAGCTTCCACTACATAGTGATGGATCAGAAGAAGAGGAAAAGCGATTCTTGACGCTCCTGACTGGGCTTGTCTTACTCGCCCAGCCCGAATAATTCTGCGGATATGGTGTAGTGCTAACATAGGTTGACTCCTCTCTTGGTTTTAGTATATTGTAATTAACCTCGCTATTCACTAAGTAAAAGGCAAGTAAAAAGCCCAGGGTGACAGTCCTGGGCGGATACGGCTCGAACTTTTATCCTCACGAGTGACAGCGTGTAGGATTTAAGTTAGTGGTTCCCCGGATCGAACAGTGATCATTGGGAACGGATCTTGAATGACTGTTCCATTCAAGGTTCCCGTATTTTTAATATACGGGTGTCCCAATAGAGCGACAAGGGAATTAAATATGAGCCGGGATCAATGGACGACAGATTCTAAAATTTCCAAGATTTTGATATGGATATTTCGACTATTTGTTTGCATTTTTCTGCTTGGTGTTGGAATATACGTGTATAAAAACTTACCAGATTTGTGTGAGACGATTAGCCGATTGTGAGGTTTTTTATGCCACTCTCACGAGAAGTTTGTAAAGTGACTGGTTATTATCGTGTATTTGGTTTTCGGTGTGCGTGTCGATATATAGCCAAGATTATAAAAGGAGATCGGTTCCCAAATTGTAAGGAACACGGGGGAAAGGTGGGGTGGTTGTTTTTGCAGTCTGTTAGTAATGAAAAGACTTGATTTTTCTTCTTGTGTGTTATAAAATAGATAAGAATCGTTACGACTTATAACAAACTATCAATATTTTGAATATCAATAGTTTATTCGATACAGTTTTTAATTAACTTTAGTTTATGGGAGGATGGTATTATGGCTGATAATTCAATTCTAAAGGAATATCAGATACAGAAAAAGAATTATAATTTGCAGGAACGGCGTCGCCTTGAAATTTTAGAAACGATCTCTGGAATTTCAAAATTTCTAGAGAAGATTCCTAAGCAAAGACGACCGGCATTTAATCTTGAACCTGGTCGAAGTAATATTGGTCGACTTTTATCTAAGTGGCCGACTAAAGATGAAATAAATGATCTTCTGGCATTGCCGAATTTAATAGTTTCGCTTAAGAGACTTGAAGAAGAATTGTTTGGTCCATCTGCTGACACCTGAGAGACATTATCACACTAACCCGTATTTTTGAGAAATATAGTAAAACAAGCCCAGAGATATGATCTCTGGGCTTGTTTAATATAGTAAGACATACTATATTTCGTTGGTTAGGCTATCACAGAGAATTTAACTTTTTCCGTAGTTGGTTTAACGCTGTTCTGCGTCGTTGTTCACTTTTACGTATCTCATTGAGTACGCTGTTGCACTGATTACGGATTTGTTGTTGTATTCTGCGATGTCTGGCCAACGCTTGGTTCAGTTGACTAAGGGACATAGTTAGTCACCTCCTTTAGTCCTTTATGTGCCAGGGGCCATATCCTCTGGCACATTTCTAATATAGTGTTGGTAGAAACAAAAGACAAGGAATATTCTTTAATAAAAACACAGCAGGTCGGCGAAACCACGCGGGTAATCAAGTATATAGGCGCTATAGTTTGAAAAAGACGATCTTGAATGCGTAAGTACCTGGTTTTCTAGACAGTCGCTTCGAAGCGCCAATGCAGATCCCCCTCTATTGGCAACGGCTGTCCAGGACAGAAACCGATTTCGGACCCGCGTGGTTGGCGTTCCCGGGAGCGAGGGCATCCTGCCCTCGACATCGGATAACTCGTCGCACACGGTGTTTTCCGAGAACCGGTGTCCGATTGAATGGACGCGTCAGTCTCTCTACGCGAATAGCGGTAGGTGACGCGAAATTCGAGGGCAGGATGCCCTCGCTCCGGTTACATGTGGATCATGTCGTGATAGCAGTTAAAAAAGACGATTTTGGACAGGTGTGATTTGCAGCGGGTGATTAAGCGTGATAAAGCCTATCATTCAATGGTGGACCCTTTGAAAACACCAATTGCAAGTACGGTTTTGTTCGCTCTGACGCATATCTTCAGCTTTTTCGTTGTAGAGGCTGGCGCCGGCGAAATATGGAAAAAAGTAGAGAAGATTCTCGCGGAGGATCAGGGGCTCATGGTGCTCGACGGGACCGAAAAGGTTCCGGCGAGGTACGAAGGGAGGGAACGCCCTGTCTATGGAGACTGGCTGGTTCTCCACGCGTTTTCTGAGCCCGCAACGCTGAACCCGTACAAAAAGGTGGACTATGGCTCTCACAGAATCCTGGAGAACATGTTCGAGCCTTTGCTGTACAGGGAGAACACCCCGCCATACCAATTCAAGGGAAAATTGGCCGTCGCTTATCCGGCGGTGTCCCCGGATAGGCTTTCATATACGTTTGAGATTCGCGAAGACGCCCGCTTTTCGGACGGCAGGCCGGTGACCGCGGCTGACGTCTTGTTCAGCTTCAAGGTGATCAAGAATCCGGACGTCCAGCTCTCAGGATACATGCGAAGCGGGTTCAAGGACCTCAAAGCGATCCGGCTGGAAGGGCCATACAGGATCACGTTTGTCTTCAGCGAACCCTATTTCTACAATGCGATAAACATCGGACGCAGGTGGATCCTGCCGAAACACTTCTACGACCCCGACGGGTTGATGGATAACGTATCCATCGACGCGCTCATCGACAGTTCCTGGCAAGCGGGCCCGGAGGCCGACCTGGTGCGGCGTTTCGCGGAACGGTTCAACAGGGATTTCAACCGCAGCGTCCTGGGGTCCGGCCCCTACGTGCTGGCATCTTCCGCGGAAGACGCGGCGTCAACCGGGAAGACCGTTCTGGATCGCGACCCGAACTATTGGGGAATCGGCAGGAAGGACCTTCCACCTTCCGGTTTCGTCGATAAATTGGTTTTCAAAGTCGTCATTAATCCGGATGCGGCGTTTATCGAACTGATCAATGGAAACCTGGACGTTTTGAATATGTATCCACTGCCGTTCAAGGAGAAGAGCTGGTCGCCTGAATTTACGTCGCGCTTTCTCAAGGCCATCCGGTACGCGAGCGGTATAAACTACATCGTATGGAACAATGCTCATCCGATTTTTCGCGATAAGCGGGTCCGCAGGGCGATGTCGCATCTGACGCCGCGCAAGGGCGTTATCCGGGATCTGATCCACGGACTCGGCGTTACGATTGACGGGCCGGTGCATATGTCCCGTCCGGAATTTTACGCCGGCCTGGAACCGCTCCAATACGACCGCGATCATGCCGCGGAATTGCTTCGGGCGGCTGGCTGGTTCGATACCGACGGCGACGGCGTTCTGGATCGTGTTGTGGACGGTGTCAAGACCTCATTCAGGTTTGAATTCCTGGTATCGGCCGGTTCTCAACTCAGCAAGGACATCGGCCTGGTCATGCAAGACGAACTGGCGGACGTGGGAATCGTCTGTAACGTACGTGAAATCGATCGTTCCATTTACCTGCAGCGGTTGCGCAAGCGCGAGTTCGATGCGTTATTCTCCGGCGGAGGAACCCATCCGGCCGTGCCTCTCGACCTCTATTCGAGCTGGCATTCGTCGCAGGTCGAGGGCGGCGGGAACTATTCGTGTTTCGAGAATGAAGAGGCGGACCGGATAATGGAACGGTATCGACATACATTCGACGCAGAACAACGGATTTCCCTCTACCGCAGGCTCCAGGAAATCCTGCACGAGGAACAGCCATATACGTTTCTTTTTGTGGGCCGTGGGGTAACGGCGTACAGCCGGCGGTTTCGAGGGGTGAACTGGTATCCCTCGGGATGGACCGACTTTCTGGAATGGTGGGTGGATCCGGCGGACAGACGTTATCCGTAACCACGTAGAATTGGTAACGTGTCGCGCGAAGGCGTTCTGCTTACCGACCGGCTTCTACGCAGCTTCATGCGATGAAAGCTGTCAGCCTTTGGCCGTCGCGCCGCCCATCGCCAACCGATTCGGTGTTCGGGTGGAGGGGGCTGATAGCTGACGGCTGAACGCTCACAATTGAACAAGCAGTCAAGCCACACAAATCCCTTTACACGACAGTTTTCGTCATCGTGGTTATCAAAACCGAATCACAGATAGTCTCTTACTGGAAGACGTAGACGAATCAGTTTTCATATTCGAGATCAATATCTCACCGGGTTTATTATGTCCGAACTCGAGGCTGGAACGGTTGTCGACGATTCTTATGAGATCCAGGCTACAATTGGTAGCGGTGGCTTAGGAACCGTCTACCGTGCGCGTGACGTGAACGATGACGCCACGGTGGCGCTGAAGATGTTGAATATCGTGGGAGACGAGGCGCAGCGGAGATTCCTTAGGGAGTTCAATATTCTCTCCAGAATCCGGCATCACCGGATTGTCCGCTCCCACAAATGGGGGCTTCACGCGGGGAAGCCGTACTTTTCCATGGATTATATCCAGGGCCGCCCCCTATCCGACCTGATCGCGAGCGCGGAAGGCCTCGAGAGGCTGAGAACGGCATGGCTCCTTCCACTCATCCGGCAGATCGGAGACGCGCTGGCGTATATCCACAAACAGGGTGTGGTACACCGGGACCTGAAGCCTTCGAATATCATGATCTCCGAAGTTGAGGGCAAACCCGAGGTTGCGATTCTGGACCTGGGTCTGGCCCGTTTCCGGGAGTCCGCGGAACAGCGCGTGACGCCGCCGGGCAGACCGACCGGGACCGTGGAGTACATGTCTCCCGAACAGATCCGTGCCCGGCGAACGGATCAGCGGTCCGACCTGTATTCTCTGGGTGTCGTCCTGTACGAGATTCTCACCGGGAGACCGCCCTTCACGGGCGAGAACCCGGCTTCGGTGATGTTCCAGCACTTGAGAGACCTGCCCCCACGGCCGCGCCCGTCTGCCGGCGGCGCTTCTTCCCCGATCGAAGAATCAGTCATGAAGCTGCTGGAGAAGGAGCCCATTGACCGCTACAGTTCCGCAGGGAGCCTGCTGCACGATTTAACGGATAAGGAGGAAGCCGGGTCCGATCAGGAGCGAGGCGACGATTCTTTCAGTCCACCTCACGTCGAGGGCACAACGAACGCTCCCGTTCTGCAGCCTCAATTCCAGGGGCGAGAACGGGAGATGAAGGCGCTTCGGGAAATCCTGAGGGAAACCGGTCACGGGAAGGGGCGCGTGGCGCTGGTGAGCGGGGAGGCCGGGATCGGGAAGTCCCAGGTGCTGGAAGAGTTTCAGGCCGATGCCCGCGTTCAGGGAATGCGCGTTCTCACCGGACGTTGCTACGAAAACGGCGGCCCTCCATTCGGCCCGTTCCTGGAAATGTTGCGGGATTTGGCTCAACAGCCGGGCGGTCAGGGTTCAGACATGGAAGCATCCGTCAGGCGGGTCCTTACGCAAATTGAACGGCCGACGCCCGCCGATCAGCCGGATCCGTACCCGGCGATGGAGACTTTGTCGGAACTACTTGGCGACCTGAGCCGGGAAACGCGCACCCTTGCCTGTATTGAAGACCTGCAGTGGGCTGACGACCTGACCCTGCGGTTCCTGGACTTTATGAGGAGAGATCCTGATCCCGCACCTCTCGTCTTCGGGCTCGCATGCCGGAAGGTGGACGAAGACCCGCTGCCCCAGGGAATCGACGACCTGACACGAGGGCCAGATGTACCCGCAGTTGTTCATCTTCAACTCGATCCCCTTGGAATGGAGGAAACGGGGAATCTGGCTGCGTCCCTGCTTGGCGAACAGGCGGTCCCTGAGACGGAAGCTCGCAGGATTTTCACGGAGACCGGAGGAAATCCTCTGTTTGTCGTCGAACTGATCCGCGGTTCGGTTGAGGAAGGCCTGATCTGGACGGATTCGGCCGGCGGCTGGAGATGGCCGGAATCCAGGAACTGGCCGATGCCTTCGGGCATTGTGCAGGCCATCGAGTTGCGCCTTGGACGGCTACGGTCGTCCCAGAGGCAGGCGCTTGAATACGCCTCGATCTTTCGCGGGGAGTTTTCATTCGACCTGATTGCAGAGGTCTGGCGTGAAGACGAACTGCAGTTGCTGGAGACGCTGGATGGGCACGTGCGCCTGGGCCTCCTTAAAGACATGCAAGACCGCGAGGGACGGTATCGGTTTTCACATGGACTGATCCAACGGGCTGTCTATGACGGCATATCCGAAAACAGACGTTCGTTGCTTCATCAGGAGGCAGGCAGGGCATTGGAGACGCGCCATCAGTCCGGCGGCTCGGAGACGCTGGATGAACTGGCCTATCACTTCTTGAGATCGAACGACCTGGAAAAAATGGTGCAGTACGTGACGGCATCCGGCGGGATAGCGTTGCGGTTGTTTGACTTTGCGCGCGCCCTGGAGCTGTTCGATGCGATTCCTGGGAAAGGAGCGTTCACTCCCGGTGCACCGGCCGGCGTTTCTCAAGGATCTCTGGCGCATATGAATTTCCTCTGCGCCTACGCCGAGGCGCTCTCCGGTTGTGACAGGTATAAGGACGCTCGGCGCGAATTGGATCACGTCATGAGGTGGGTGTCCGCCGATACGCCGAGACAGAAAGCGTACGCTTTGAGGATGATGGGAATATACCACATCCATTTCGGTGATTATGAAAAGGCCGATTCCGTGTTGTCGGAGGCCCTGGATCTCTTCCGAGAATTGGGCGACGACGAGTATGAAATAAGTGTTATGGGTTTATTGGCCAATATCTACTTTGGGCTGAAGGAATTGGAATCGGCCGAGAGATTTTGTGAGTCAGCTGCTGAAAGATGCCGCGAATTGGGAGGCGACGTTAATGAGGCGCGTGCCTTGAATTATCTCGGGTTTGCGGCACAGTTTACCGATCGGAATGAAAGAGCCAGGACGCTCCTTGAGTCTTCACTGGATCTGATGGACAGGGCAGGGGATCGGACATATCGCCATGGCAGTCTTTTCCTGCTGGGACGTATAGAGATCCGACTGGGAAATTTCGATCGTGCGAAGGAAATTTTCCAGGAACATCGAGACTTCTGGGCCAGGCGAGGTTCGAAGTCTACGGAGGCCGGAGCACATCATCGATTGGGCTGGATCGCCCTGGAACAGGGAGACACCGCTAGTGCCGAAACGCATGCTCGATCTGCGGAGCGCTTACTGTCGGATGGCGGGCGCATGGATCATATGTACCGGGCCTACGGATTGCTGGCCGAGACGCTGGCTGCGACCGGCCGTGTTGAAGAGGCGCTTTCCTGGGCCGAACGGGCCTGGCCGGGCGTGGAGTACGGCGGAAATATTCGCGCCATTGTATGGACCGCGAAGGCAAAATCGCTTGCCGCGGCCGGCCGGCATGACGAAGTCGACTCTCTGTTCGATCATGTATCGGAAGCCCAGGGTTCGCCGGACGGTCACGAACAGGTAATTCTGTACGTTGTAGCGGGCGCTTACTATCTGGAGCGGCGGCGTCTCGCCGATGCCCGGCGGTACCTGGAAGACGCTCGCGAGGCTGCCGAACGGCTGAATCTGCGCTATCTTGCCGGGAAGGCGGCGGATCTATTGGAGCGGGTTGTTGAGGAAGTTGACCTGGCGTTGCCCGCAAAGGAAATGGTCGCTGCGCTTTCCGAGGAGCATCTGCTAACGCTTTACCAGGCTTCGGAGGACTTGACGGCGGTCCTGGACCTTAACGTGCTTCTGGACCGGATTCTGGACCGTTTGAAGAAAGTGAGCCGGGCGGAACGCGTGTTGATTGCGTTAAAGGACGAAAACGCTGTTGATGTCGAAGTGGCACGCAGGCATAATCTGGATGACGTCGAGACGCACAAGATCAGCCGCGGAATCATCAAGTGGACGATGAAGCGGAACGAGCCGGTTTTGAGCATGGATGCTCGAGTAGACGAGCGATTCAGGCAGAGGTCGAGTGTTACCGATTACGGCATCCGTTCTGTTCTCTGCGTACCGCTACGGCACGGGGAATCTGGCGTAATCGGCGCGCTCTACATGGACCACAGGGAGCTCGAGGATCTGTTTACCGAAAAAGACCGCGGCCTTTTATCGGCGTTCGGGAACCTTGTGTCCATTGCGGTTGTCAACGCCCGCATGTATTCCCGGATCCAGGACCGTGCGCTCTTCTTGCAGCAACAAGCCGGAGACAGCTACCGTCTGGGAGAACTCGTCGGGCAGAGTGACGTCATGCAGGACGTGTTCAAGCTGGTGGAAGTCGCGGCTGAAAGCGACATGACCGTGCTTATACAGGGTGAGACGGGTACGGGCAAGGAACTGGCTGCCCGGGCCATCCATACGCGTAGCGAACGCAAGGCGAAGGCCTTTCTCTCCGCCAACTGCGCCGCAATGACCCACGAATTGCTTCAAAGCGAACTGTTCGGTCACAAGAAGGGCGCCTTTACCGGGGCGTCATCCGACCGGAAGGGATTGTTCGTATCGGCGGATGGGGGCACGGTGTTCCTGGACGAGATTGGAAACGCATCCGCACAACTTCAGTCGAGTCTGTTGCGCGTGCTTCAGGACGGGGAGATCCAGCGGGTTGGCGAGGCAGAGGTGCGGAACGTGGACGTTCGGGTGATCGCGGCGACGAATCGCGACCTGGAAGCGGATGTGCGCAACGGCCTGTTTCGGGAGGACCTGTACTACAGACTGCGTGTGTTGCAGATTGAAATGCCCCCGCTACGCCGCCACATTGAAGACGTACCATTGTTGTGCGAACACATTGTGAACCGTCTGTGTACGGACCAGAATAGGGCAGTTCCGGGTTTCACGGTAGCGGCCATGCGGGCGTTGATGGACCACGGATGGCCGGGCAACGTCCGGGAACTGGAAAACGAGATCAGGCGTGCGATTGCCCTTGTCGAGGAAGGCAAAGAGGTCTCGGCCGACCTGTTTTCAGATAGAATCGGGCTTCCCGAGACACTCCGAACCGGAGAGGGGAGTTATTTCAAGTCCCGCGTAGCGTCCCTCGAGAGGCGGATGATCGTCGAAGCGCTCGACCAGTGCGACGGGAACATCACCCACACCGCGCGCCAACTGGGGCTGAGTCGTAACGGTCTGCAAAAGATGATGAGCCGGTACGGTCTCAGGGAAAAAGCGAATTCCGAATAAGCGGGATATGTATACGACGTATACAGTAATTCGTTTAATACCGTAGACGATGTTGCTTATGTTGTAAGAGTATGTTATTTAGCAAATTAAAAACGAAGCCCTCAAAGGGCGCACTGTTGAAGAGATTCAGATGTATACAACGTATACGTCTGTGCGTTGAAAGTCCTGTGACGGCCTGAATTAGTTCGAAAAAAGTTGTTGTTTTTAATTCGCTTGTGCGTAGCAGCACAGGCGAATTTTATTTTGCGGTCTGGTACGAAGATTGCGACGTCCGAAAAGGGCGGCGCGGGCAGCCATTCCGATGAGAACTCAAGGGGTCGAAGCGTCACGTAACGGCTGCCGGAAGCAGGGGTTTCGTGTTCGACCGCGCGGCTCAGGTTTACCGAACCCACCCGGCCGGGCTCGTGTCTTTTGTACCGGGGAAGACGGATTTAATCGGAGGATTTGGTGCGATTTGTGTCGATGTGCGAATATCAGTTCGATTCTCGTGAATGACGTGTTTTTTCGTGCAACGGTAGGCAGCAGGGGCTGCGTATGCAATTCATCGGGGCCTTATTTGGTATCAAGAAGCCGGGCGGCTCAAATGCCTCGAGACATCGGGGGAGAATCACTGGAATGAGACATTTGACTGTCTTGATGTTAATGTTCCTTTCGCCAAGCGAAGTACTCGCCTTGTCGAAGTCTGCGCGAATGGATTCGCTTTATCTCAAGGCAACAGCCCAAGTCCGTAAGGTGTCTCCGACCGAGAGCATCAAGGCGTTTGAAGAGGTCTTGAAGCTGGACTGGGAATTCGCGCCCGCGCACTTTCAGATCGCAAAACTGTACATGGAAATGAACACGCCACTGACGCGCCAGAGCGCTCGCAACGCGCTGGACGAGGCGATTCGGTTGGATCCGGACAACGGGGATTATCAATTGAAGTTTGGTGAGTTACTCGGAAAGCAGGGGCTCTGGCTGAATGCCGAAAGGCATTACGAGAAGATATACCAGACCTATCCCGAAAAACGCGCCGAGGCAGCATATATGGCGGGCTTTTTCGCAATGCAAGCCTTCTTTAAGTACATAAATATGGAGCATATAGACGTAACAGTTGGGGCGGGCGGCCCGTCGTATCACCTGTTTAGATGGGAGGAATTCGGTTCACGCGACCGCGAGAAAGCACTGGCATTCTTTACCAAGAGTATCGACGCCGATCCTGGATATCGAGAAGCATATTACGATTTGGGCTTGATTCATTATGAAAGCAGGAACCCCGAAGGATTGGTAACGGCATCAAGGCTATGCCTGGATCAGTTTTCCGAGGACAAGGACGCGTTACTCTATTGTGGGCTGGGATACCAGGGGATGGGTGAATGGGAAACGGCTCATGGGTATTACAGACGTGCCCTTGAGCGAATGTCCGAGCAGGAACGCGCATTAATGGAGTCGGTGGATGTGATTGCAAGCCGGGTGGAGAAATCTGCACTGGATTCGATTTCGACGACCGATACGACTCAGAACGGATGGACGGATAGCCTTGAGCGTGTGCGATTCTGGCGGAAACGAGATCCGCTGTATCTGACGGCTTTCAGCGAACGGCGGATGGAGCACTACGGACGGGTGGCGTATGCCAACCTTAGATTTGGTGAGCGATTGAAAGGAATTCCGGGATGGCAGACGGACCGCGGGAAGGCATATATCAAGTTCGGGCGGTATCTCAAGAAGAAGGCACAGCGTCCTGAAATCGGTGGAGGTGTCGACTCATTCGAGGGCACGTTCCGCCGAGATTTCCACGGCGGTGACGAGACGTGGATCTATGAGGGATTTTCAATCTCCTTTGTCAATAGCGACGGGCTGGATTCCTGGCGTTTCGACAACCGTCCGGGTCGCATATCGGCTCGATACAGGTTCGATCATCAACCTGCGCATTTTATAGACCCTTATGGTCATCACAAGTACAGAATCCCCTACCTGGCTGCAGTCTTCAAGGACGGCGACAGCCATCGTATGGAACTGGCTTACGCGCTGCCGAAATATAACGTGTCTGCCTCGGATTCGAACAGGACCATTGCTATTGAGAATGGAGTGTTTGTGTTTGACGAGGATTGGGATGAGGTGTATCGGAAGCATTCCGATCTCAAATTGAGGTGGCCCGAATTGACACCCAGCGGGTATCCCGTGGCGGACAGTCTGCGTAATAGTCACCTGGTTTTTCAGTTGGCATTCAAGGTGCCGAACAGCAGGTATAATCTGGTTGGCGAAGTTCGTGATCGAACGCGGGGATCGATCGGTACGTTTCGTGAAACGCGCAGGTCCGAGACATTGGATTCTCTCTTTTCAATGAGCGATCTGTTGATGGCCACGCGAATCGAATCACGAACACCGTTTCCGAAAGGAAGGAGCGATCTCACGATCGTCGCGAATCCGATGCGGACCTATCATCGGACCGAACCCGCGTTCATTTACCTGGAAGTGTATAACCTGGAGCGGGACGAATTCGGCCGTTCAAAGTACGAGATTTCATATCGGTTAGGGCGTCCGGAACAAAAGAAGATCGATCCGTACCTGTTCTTGGCGCAGCGGTTGCCAGAAGGCGGCAGCCAATTGGAGGTCACGCGTGAAATCAGGATTCGGGAGACGGCAATGCGTACCCCGGTGCGAGCCACGGATGAAGATGGGCCTCTTGGGGGATTGCCGGTCACGCCGCCGGTAGTGGTTCCGGACTATTTTGACACGAAGAAGAGGGATGAGGTCACGTACCGGGTTCGGTACGTGTTTCCGGAAGAGGATGAACTTGCCAGCCGTATCAGGAATTTGCAGAGAAGCCTTGACGGGTCAGAGACCACGATTACGGCGCGGTATGAGGGGGATCGCGAGGATGACTTCACCTATTTGCAGATCGACCTGACTCACGTGCCAGCCGGTGTGCATCGCCTATCGGTGACAGTCAAAGACATGCATACCGGTCAAATTGCAGCGCGCGAAGTGTTGTTCCGCGTGATTGAGTGAGGTGTTCGGAGCGAGGCTTGTGTTGTGAACATCGATTGGTCCATAATGACCTTCAGACTGCGTATGTGCTTTGTAATAGATAGGCGTATGCGGCTTTGGACGTCGCGTCGGAGTCCGTCAGACCCGGATGCCAGTTGCATTTCACGACATGCCTTTGCTTCGAATTAACAAAAAACGAAAACGCCGCACAAGACTGACTTCAACTGTCTGTGCGGTTCTGTGTCTCGGATTCTGCCTCTCGGCGCCAGTTGCCGCCGGTGATAACCGGCTTGCCGAGGGGCTCTACGAAACGGCCATGGAGCAGGTCGGTCGGGTCTCCGCTAAAGAGAGTATGAGAGCCTTCCAACGAGTGTTGAGGGCGGACAGGGACTTTGCGCCGGCCGGCTTCGACGTGTTGGACGCGGTAACAGTTTGAAGCTCGTTTTTCATTTCAGGCTTTCTGTTGAACAATTGGTTTATCTGAATGGCAGGAGGTAAACGTCATGGCTCGGATTACGAATAGTCTACTGGTGTTTGCGTTCTGTATTTCAATATTGACCCGTCCTGTCGAAGCGTCTGGCCGTGAGCTACTCACTGTGACGTCGGAAGCCCGAGATCTCGCATTTGGACTTCAACGCGGTGAGGGTGCGATTTCTGTTACTGAGATTTGGGTGGTATTGGAGGGGAATAGCCGACCCAAGAGGATCAAGACTTACCCTGGAGAATTGGGTGATCTCCATTTTGATCCGGCCGGCGAGGGCCTGATATATCTGGAGCGAAGCTTACGAAATCAGGTCTGGGCATCCTCTTACTTTGGCGGACAGTTGCTTCCGATTGCAAAAAACGGGATATGGAAATTAAGCCTGGACGGTGCAGAAGAGGATTTGTGGCCGCTTCCGAATGATTTTCAACCAGACGAAATAGCGCCATCTCCTGATGGACGCCAATTGGCGATCATAGGATATAGAGGGAACTTCTTCGAGAGAATCAACAATGGCCTCTGGGTATCGGACGAAACTGCCGGCATCAAGCTTCTGTTTGCCGGCAAAGTAAATCCTCCTGTATTGTGGTCAGTTGATGGAACGTCTGTTTCGTGCCGTATTCAGGATGGATCGAAAACGATCCGTATTCAAGTCAACACTGGCGAGATTAGTGAGGCGCAAGTGGAAGAAGCCGGTTCCAAAAACGAAAACCCGGATAGTGAGTACAAATCTAGGTCGCTTTCTACTGCCGTTTTGGAACAGACGGATTCTTCGGAAATTGTGTTGGGCATGATCGGCGCCGGTCTCAACCTCTATATACGCGGCAAGAATGCGCTGCACAGAGGAAACGAAAAACACGCGGACAAGATGTTTAAGAATGCCAGGAGCGCATTTAGACACCTCTACGATGAAGCCGCTAAATACGGCCTTTCCAGGAAGAGTTGCACAAGATATATCAACGTCTGTGAATTCTGGATTGAATCGAAAAAACACGAAACTGAAATCACCATATGTCAAGAACACCTGGCCGGCATGCTGGGCTTGATACAGGGATTCAAGCGAGGCCATGACGAGAGAGATCCTTCGAACCTTGAAGAGCTGCATCAATGGACGGTTCAAGAAAAGCTCGGAGGTTCGCCTGGGGGAAACGAACGAAAAGACAGGATCGCGATCCTCGACTTGCTGTTCTCCTGCCCGGCAAACTTCGAATACAAGCTCTTCAGCGACTATCTTTACAAGCCCGAAAAGTTGCCCGGCGCACCGGCCGTCGCCTGTTTCTGGCACAGTCAAGAACAGATATACGGCTCCTCCGGTCCGGACGGGATTCGCACGAAGAGATCAGCACTACAGCCGGCTCGAGTAGACAGTCTTGTTTCCCTTGGCAACCTGGCCGTGGAGCGGGACAATCTGGAACAGGGGCGCTTGATTTTCCGAAATGTCGCACGCCAAAGACCGAAGGATCCCGAAGCATATATCAGTCTGGGGCACGTTCTATTGACATTGAAGAGATTCAAGGAATCGAAGGAAGCGTTCCACAGAGCACTGAGGCTCGGAAGTAAGGCGGAGGCGCATTATGGGCTGGGAATGCTCTACAAGACGTGGCCCATGCAGCGGCATTTTGCCATCCACCATTTCACTGAAGCGTTGATCAAAGATCGGAGGTTTGTAGATGCCCGGTACCAGATGGCTAGAGTGCGATACGACATGAAAGAACGCGATGCCGAATTGGAAGCGAAAAGAGTACTGGATTTGGACCCCGAGCATGCCGGTGCCTGCCTGTTGATCGCAGACTACTATCTGAACCTGTCGTGGGAATTTGAAAAGGCCGTTGTATGGTATACCAAATACCTCGCCCTTCGGCCGGAAGATGCAGATGCGCAACGCAGCCTCGGAATCGCATACTTGAAAGTCAGAGATTATTCGAAGATTATGAACCATCTATTCGACTTTGTCCAAAGGCATCCGAATTCAATCGAGCTGATGCCCATCGTTGCGATTTCTGCCATTAAGCAGGACAGTTTGGATATGGCAATGAGGTTCTTCGAAGACTACATTTCCGGTCTTGCCCCGGATGAGCAAAAATGGTACGAAGATGTAACGCATATTGCGTCCGGCGAAGAACTGAAGAGCCTTGGCGAAGCCGAGGGTACCGACCGTGCAGAATATTTGGAGCGCTTCTGGAATTCCAAAGACCCGGATCTGTCAACCCCCGTCAACGAACGTCAACTTGAACACTACAGAAGGGTCTGGTACGCGCTCACGGAGTTCTCCAAAAGTAAAAAGCCCTGGGATGCACGAGGTGAAGTCTATATTCGGTTCGGTGAGCCCGACCATCGATCACGGTCGGACGACCCCAATTTCAAACAGAGCCTTGAAGTACAGCGGGTCAAGGAGCGCCTCGCTTTCCAGATTTACAAAGCCGACATCGGGGCGCACACGTTTGTTGGACCGGTGTTCCCCGTACGCAGCCTCAAACAGTTGGATGGCGCCTGGTATGATTTGAAAGACATCAATAATGAGAATGCATCCGGATCGTCTGATCCGGACGATGTAGGTGATGTCCCTGGCGATGATTCTGGAATTGGCACCTCAACAGGCTCGGAGACATCCGAAGGAAGTACATCTGCCGTTGAGGAGGTCACAACGCCTTCACCGGCCCCTAATGACGAGGTCAGTATAGGGATTTTGCCGACGGACGAACGGCTTGGATTCGGTGACTATCATCCTGTAACTTCAGGCGACGACCCAAGTACGGTTCCCTGGGAGACATGGATCTATGTTGACGTGGCGGGCGGCATTGAAATCACTTTTACAGACGAAATCGGTTCCGGAACCTATGACTATGCCCCGATACCGACCAACCAGGGAGGAATGTCAATACGTCAGTCCGCTTCGTTGAGTACCAATTCTCCACGATCCGTGTTCCAGCGAGCGTCGTCGGTTGCTCCAGATTTCTATGTCCCCGAAGATGAAAAACCACCTCTGGATTTCCACTATTCGCTGGCTGACTTCAAGGGCGCGGAAGACCGTAGCCTCCTGGAAATCTATTTCGGCGTCCCCATCCTCCCGGCCCACTATGTTGCGGACGAGGACGTCACCCGGCAGGTTCTGACGCACCATGCGGCGCTCATATCATCCTCGCTGGATACGGTCTACCGGCAAATGGGCGAGATCACCTACGAAGCCGCAGGCAATCAGGCGGGAGAAGGCCTGATGGCGCCCGACGTCTTGAAGCTGAACCTGTCGCCCGGCGCCTTCCGGCTGGAGGTGAAGTCACAGGACCGCCTGCGAGGGCGAATGGGCATCTATCAGCAGCAGGTCATCGTGGAAGCCTATGGCGACAAAGGCTTGCAGATTAGCGACCTGGAACTGGCCTGGCAGGTTGGCGAAACCAGAAAATCCGGAAAGTTCACCAAAGGAGACCTGTATGTCGTCCCGATGCCTTCCCGAACTTACAGGAAGGGCCAGAGCGTATTCGTCTACTACGAGATTTACAATTTGAATAAGGATGAGTTCGGACAGACAAAGTACAACGTCTCCTACACAATTACATCGAAGGAATCCCCTGGCAACGCGAGCAACATCTCCAGACTCTTCCGGTGGGAAGCCGGCAAGAGAGAAGAACTGGCCGTTACGTACGAACAACTGGGTGATGCTGAACGGGAAATGGAATACGTGGAACTGGCGTTGGATGAACAGGTTCCGGGCCGATACTCGCTGAAGGTTTCAATCAACGACATGAACAGCGGCGAGTCGGTAGAAAAGGACGTTGTGTTCGTTATCGCGCGATAGGTCAGTCCACATCAGGTGATGGAAAAGAGTAGGGCACGACAGCAATGTCTGCCCCCACCCTCGTTTTGATTGAGTGAATATTCAAGCACCGGGGAACGTCGGCGGCCGGTTCCCCGCATGGCTCCAGGGCAGGCGACCAGCGTAATCTGAATATTGTTGTTTGAGAGTCTATTGCAGGCAGGAGCACGGTCACCTACACAGGTCTTACAATCAATCATGAGAATGGATTCAGGAAATGACCTCGTTAGTATGCATTCGATGCAAATCGGGTGCATTCCTGTTCGCGTTGCCTGGAAAGGTACGGCGTTGAAATGCCCCCACCGCATAAACGTTCGCCGGTCCCTTCGAACCATCGACAACCCTTCGGCAGTCTCAGGACAGCGGCTCACGGACCGGCTCGGCTTTTGCGATTCCCCTTCAACGGGGGTGTGATTGGTCCATCAAACGGGCGCGCATTCGCTGCCACCTATTAGGTTGCGGCTGAACATCACGAAGCCCCGCGCCAGGGTTCTTACAATGCCAATCCCAAGGATTTGCGAACTGCGCAGACGCCGTACGTGCCTGACTTCATCGATCTGCGCCGTACTGTTTTATGGATTATACCTCTCGGCGCCGATTGCCGCCGGCGTTAGTCAGCTTGCCGAAAGGCTCTATGAGACTGCGATGGAGCAAGTTGGAAGCGTTACCTTAGACGAGAGTTTCGAAGCTTTCCGTTCAGCTTTGGGGGCTGACAGGGACTTTGCACCTGCGCATTATGAAATCGCAAAGCTGTATATGTCACTTGACACGCCCATGGACCGGCAAAGCGCCAGGAACGCGTTGAACAATGCGATACGCCTGGATTCCACAAATGTCACATATCAGATGAAGCTTGCCGAGTTGCTGGGGAAACAAGGATTCTGGTATAATTCCGCGAAGAAATACGAGGAAATTTCCAGTGCGCATCCCGGTAATGCCGAATCAGCATTCATGGCGGGATATTACGCCCTTAAGGACTTTGAAAAATTCATCGACATGCAATATGTAGATATCGTGGAAGGGTCGTTTGCCGGAGAACCAAAGACAAGGCACCTGTTTTATTGGAGAGATTTTGGAGAAAAAGATCGCGTCAGGGCGATAAGTCACTTCGAACATAGTATCGAAATCGATTCGAAACTAAGAGACGCCTATTACTATCTGGGACTGATTCATTTTGAAAGCGGTAACCCGGAGGGATTGATTCACGTATCGCGAAAACTTCTGGGGGAGGTGCCGGGTGATAAGAATGCGCTTCTGTATATCGGATTTGGATATCAAACTATCGGCGAGCAGGACGCCGCCTTTCGATTCTACGATCAGGCGATTCGCCAGATGGACCCCGACGAGCGCGCACTGATGGAAGCTGTCGAACTGGTCGCCACAAAGCGGGAAAAGCGCATGTTACCTACAATGGGTCGAGATCGATTTGTAGGGGCGCATCACCCCTGGGAGGACAGCCCGGAACTTTCCCGGTTCTGGAGAAAGCGGGATCCGTTGTATTTGACTGAGTATAACGAAAGAAGACTCGAACACTATGGACGAGTGGCTTACGCGAATCTACGCTTTAGCAGACGATTGAAGAGCATTCCCGGCTGGCAGACGGCGATGGGTAAGGCCTATATCAAGTTCGGGAAATACCTGCGCCGAATTTCTGTAAGACCCGATTTCGAAAGACCAGACCATCTGGAAACGTGGTTCTATGATGGATTCTCAATAACGTTTCGCAATTGGGACGGTTTCGACGCCTGGCGTTTCGATACGACACGTACCTCTGGTCAATACGTGTTCAACCATACACCATCTCATTATGCCGACCCGTATCGGCACAGCAAATATAGAATTCCCTACCAGTTGGCTACATTCAAGGATAGGGGAAGGCTTCGCGCGGAACTGTCGTATGTACTGCCGAAGTATAATGTGTCTGTCACGAATGTCGACAGCACAATCGTGCTGGAAAACGGCCTTTTTCTTTTCGACGAACTCTGGAACGAGGTATATCGAAATCGGTCCGATCTCAAGGTGCGATGGCCAGAATTGACAAAAACCGGGTACCCATCCGCTGACAGTTTTCGGGAAGATCATCTGGTATTTCAACGGGTGTTCAGGTTGGCGCCGGGCACGTATCAATTGGTGGTGGAGATGCGTGATCGGACGCGGCGATCAATCGGGACATTTCAGGAAAAGCGCAGGTTCCTGGCAGTGGATTCTTTATTGTCAATCAGCGATTTATTGTTGGCTACCCACATCGAAACGCGGACGCCGTTTCCGGGGGGACGAGACGATCTCAGGGTCGTGGCGAATCCTCTACGTACCTACCATCGTTCGGAACCCGCGTTTATCTATCTCGAGGTGTACAATCTCAAGCGGGACAGGTACGGGCGCGCGGAATATGAAATCTCTTATCGTATCGGCCGGCCGGTTCGTGAAGAGATTGATCCATACCTGTTCATGGCGGAGCGACTGCCGCAAGGCGGCGTTCAATTGGAGGTGGCATTCGAGCAAGAGAGCCGAAACAGAAAAACGGGCCGACAAGCACGTTTGCCGATTGATGAAGATCAGCCGCCTGTGGGTGTTTTCGTAACAAGCCGGGACGTGAGCCCAGACCTTTTCGTAAGGGGCCGAGAAGAGGAAGTGACGTATCGCGTGAGATATGTGTTCCCTGATGAGGATGAACTTGCCAGCCGGATCAGGAAGATGGGTCGAAGCAAAGAGGGGGTTGAGACGACGATTACGGCGCGGTACGAGGGTGATCGCGAGGATGACTTCACGTATCTGCAGATTGACTTGAGCCAAGTGCCCGCGGGCGTTCACCGACTATCGGTGAGGGTCAGGGACATGCATAACGGGCAGGTGGTGTCACGCGATGCGTTGTTCCGCGTGATAGAGTGAAGATCCAGGCATTCGGGAAGGTCCGTGGCCTGTTGTCCGGCTCCTTGCGCAGGCCAATTCGTTGAACCTGGCCGATCTCGCTGAACCTTGATTAATATTTCAAATGAATTTACTTTATAGAAGTAATGAGTCGCTTTATTTGTAAACCTCGCGAATTCAGGGATATTCGATAGTCTAGGAAACAGCTCACCGCTCAATCGCGCTCTATGGTTGTCAAAAGGGGCTTCTTTATGTTATTGAGAATCGCTTCATTGCTCTTACTTTTCCTCTTGAACGACGTTTCGGCTTTATCGGACTTTTCCCTTTCCGAAACTAAAAGACAGGGAACTGTGATCAGCGGTCTTCCCCAGGAGCAAAAACCCTCGAGGGCGACAATTTCGGGGACGATCCATTTGAATGGGAAGACGATTCCTGACTCGTTCTATGTTGGGATAAAGGAACTGCAGGTATCCCCTATTCCGATTTTAATCAGGCCGAAAAACTCCCAGACTATAAACTTAACGGACTTCTCTTTTGGCGTGGCACCAGGGCTCTACACGCTAGTCGTATCCGCCTTTGGTTATGAGACGTTGTCAACGCCCGTGCTTGTCCCGGACACCAACGCGCAAGTTGACGTAACGGCAACTCTCGAACCGATGGGACTCAAACCCGGTGATCAGTGGGTCAAACTCTGGGGTGATTTCTGTCGGTGGCGTCCGTGGGGCGCAATTGAGATGGTTCAACGAGACAGTGTGTGGGTGTTGCCCGGAAAAAAACCAGTGAAGGTGGGTGAAGGGTATCGGTTTATACTAAGCAAGAATGGCAGTGACATTTATGATCTGAGGCATTCAGTTGCAAGGCCCAACAAAGGGTTCGTCACGTTCAACTCGATTTACCAGGGCGGGGAGATCGTCTTCGATCCATCCCATTTTTTGCAGCCTGGAAGGGACTCCAATGCTGAATTCTCAGGCGGCGAACACCAGGCGGCTTTCGCGGGTCTGGTGGACGAGATGAACACCTTTCAGCGTGAAAGTATTCCCCTACTCTTCGGTAGCCGCGACACAACCGGCTCCTCCAGCGACTATACTCTCGCCTTTATGGAACGAGAGGAGCGATTTCGGCAAATTGCGAATCGGTACCCCGCCTATTTCGAGCAGTTCTTCTTGAGAATGAAGTTCGACTTTCTGAAGAGATTCCATCCCCATGCACAAGCGTTGAAGGAGATGCAATCTCTGAAACACAACAAACAAGAGTTTGAAAATAAGAGACGTGAACACTATCAGAGTTCGGTATACGAGAGTTACTTCAGCCTGATGGCGCAATTGGCAAAGAAGATGGATCCTAATTCCATTTTCTTTCGAACGTACGATACAATCACCTATCTACGCCTCGATGAAGGGCTCCACTATACGCCGCATCTCGGTGAGAAATACAATGTACCGGCGTTTTTCTTCACTGGCATCCTGGTAAAACACGAACGGGGCCTGCCTTCCGGATCCCGAGAAGGGGCAAGATTGTTGTGGCGAGCGGCCCAATCTTACCGAAACCGCGGTCATCACGCTGCTGCCCGAAACACGATTCGATACCTGTCCAGAAGATATCCGAATTCCAGGACGGTTACGGGAGGAAGCATCGAAAGGATGTTGAATGCTTTGGATCTGCGGGAGGAGAGCGTTGCCCCCGAGTTCGTGGCGCCGGCGGTTGGAGGAGATTCGTTGCGACTGTCTGACTTTCGCGGCAAGTTCGTATTTCTGGATTTTTGGGCGACGTGGTGCGGTCCCTGTGTCAACGAACTGCCGAATCTCAAGAAACTGCACCAATCCTTCCCGGAAGGTGGTCTGCGGATCATTGGTCTGGCCCACGATGATCCGAGAGACGTGGAAGATTTCATCAGGAATCGCGAGATCCCGTATGTCAATGGGATCTCAGATAAAAAAATCGAACAGGCTTATGGCATTGTGGCCTGGCCAACGACGTTCCTCATCGCCCCAGATGGCGAGATTATCGCGAAAAATCTGCGAGGCGAAAGACTGGTCCACCTCGTAAAGGAGAAGATATCCGCGTACAACGCGCAATAGAGCGGTCGTAACGTGTCCGAATTTCAATCGCTCGATAGTTGTGACTTCGAGGCGATCGGCATGAACGTTGGTTTTGCGACCGCATTTGCGAGTCCATTGGACGGAGTCGAGAAAGTGGTGAGACGATATACAATTGTTGGCTTGTTCGCTCTTGGAGCGATGTTGACTGCCTGGCAGTTATCTACGGCCCAATCCGCCCGTGATGCCGATTTCGACGGCAATGGTATTGTCGACATTGGGGATTTCATTCTGTTCGCGCAGGCATTTGGGTCGGATCAGTCCAGTTTCGACCTCGACGGTAACGGAGCCGTGGATTTTCCGGACTTTATTCTCTTCGCGAAGCAGTTCGGGGAGGGCGCACCCGAAGAAAACATCACCATAATGCTTCCCGGCGATGTGAAGCTGGCGATGGTCTGGATCCAGCCTGGCAAGTTCCTGATGGGATCGCCCGATTCTGAGTCCGGAAGGGAGGATCACGAAGGTCCCCAACATCAAGTCTCGATCACAAGGGGATTCTACCTGGGCAAGTACGAAGTCACGCAAGCGCAGTGGGAAAGCGTGATGAATACTCGTCCGTGGATCGTAGGATCGACATCCGAGATTCCCGGTAGAGAGAAATATCCGGCGAACAGAATGCGCTGGCCCGAAGTTGAGACATTCATCCGTAAACTGAACGAAGAGGCAGGGGAGGATGTCTTCAGATTGCCCACCGAGGCTGAGTGGGAATATGCTTGCCGGGCCGGTACGACGAGCCGCTGGTCGTTCGGAGAGGATTCGACGCGAATAGCCGATTTCGCGCGTTATAATGAAAACTCACGAAGGACGATCGTTAGGGATGACGGTAGCATAGCCTATGGAAGCCCCGAGGTGCAGGAAACGGGAAGTGTTTTTCCAAACCCCTGGGGCCTGTACGATATGCACGGGAATGTGCGGGAGTTGGTGCAGGATTACTACGGTCCATATTCAGAACCGGCGAAGATCGATCCCATGGGGCCCGACGGTCCCACCGGAAGTCGCAGTCCGAGTGGCAGCCACGTCGAAAGAGGAGGATCCAGTTTCGACCCCCCCGAGTGGATACGGTCGGCTTCCCGTTCGGTCGGGTGGGTGCCAAACGCTTTCACCGGGTTTCGTCTGCTGATGGAATACAGATAGAATCGATCAGTAACCGTGAATCGCCTTATCGATAATCGTGCCGGTCATTGAGACGTCATATGCCGAATCGCGCACGCGTCGTGGTCGTTGACCAGCAGGAGATTTGTGTGAAATGAGTCGATATACTATTGTCGCGCTGATTGCCCTTGCAGCGATGTTGACTGCCTGGCAGTTTTCTGTCGCCCAGTCCGCCCGGAATCCCGATTTCGATGCCAACGGCATTGTGGACTTCGGGGACTTCATTCTATTCGCTCAGGCATTCGGGTCGAATCAGTCTACTTTCGACCTGGATGGCAGCGGAAGCGTGGATTTTCCGGATTTCATCCTCTTCGCGCAGCGGTTTGGCGAAGATATGCCGGACGAAAGCATCAGGATAGCGCTTCCCATGGGTATAAAGCTGGAAATGGTGTGGATCCAGCCGGGCCGGTTTATGATGGGATCGCCCGATTCAGAGTCCGGTCGAGATGACGATGAGGGTCCCCAGCATGAAGTCACGATCACGAAGGGTTTCTATCTGGGCAGATACGAAGTCACGCAGGCACAGTGGGAGAGCGTGATGCATACACGGCCTTGGGCGAGGTTCGGTGCATCTGGTGATCCAAGAAAAGCGAACTTTCCGGCTTACTACATGGAATGGCGGGAGGTACAGCAGTTTTTGCGCAAATTGAACGAGAATGAGGGAAGAGAAATTTTCCGATTGCCGACGGAGGCGGAGTGGGAATACGCGTGCAGGGCTGGCACAACAACGGCGTGGTCATTTGGTGCCGACTCCAGTCACGTCGGCAGTTACGCGCGCTATTACGAAAACTCGCGCACCGCAACTGTTCTGGAGAACGGGATTGTCGCATATGGAAACCCGGAGCCGCAGGAAACAGGCGGTGTTTTTGCGAATCCGTGGGGTCTTTACGATATGCACGGCAATGTCTGGGAATGGGTGCAGGATGTTTATGGTTCGTATTCAGGAAAGGCGCAGACCGATCCCACAGGACCTGACAATCCTTCTCATTCTGAATTGTTCGGGTACCCATATCCTGACGCATATATAGTCATCAAAGGGGGTTCCTATATTGATGACGCCCGGGAAGTACGATCTGCTGTCCGAAGGAGTGGTATACGCAGTCGCACGGGATTTCGCGTGTTGATGGATCACAGGTAAATCTCAGGCAACGGGATCAGCGGACACTCATAGCCGTTGATTCAAGGATCAGTGTCCTGAAGCAATGTGCTTCAGGATAAATTCTTAATTGACTGCAGCCGGGAAAGGACAAATGGCCTATTCGAAAACCGCGATCGGTCGAAAGTCTTTCCAAAAGTCGTCCGGTTTCGGCATTGTGATCAAATCGGTATTCCTCGCGGTGACGTTTTTCTGTCTCATGGTTTTCTCACGGGCAGAAAGCAACCCTGTGGTGTCATCACCTGACGGTCGTATGCTGGCGTACGCCGTCCAACGCGGCGAACGGCGGGCGTTGCTGACGGAGATATGGCTGTCCCGAGACGGCGGCGCCAGTCGCGAAAGGATCAGGACCTATCCGGGTGCGGCGGGCTCCCTCGGATTCCTGCCTGACGGCAGCGCTCTGGTCTATCTCGAACGCGGCCTCAGATATCCCGCGTTCGGATCCTATCTCTCGGGTGGCCGCAGCCTGCCGATAGTCAAGAATCGGATTTGGGAATTGGCGATCGACGGATCGGACGAGTCCCGCTGGCCGCTCCCTCCAGAGCTCAATCCATTGGACCTTGCCCTCTCGCCCGACGGCGACTTTCTCGCGGTGCGGGGCGAGTGGGACGCGCTGGTGGACTGGGGTCGACCGGGGCTCTGGAGGGTTGACCGGGCGGGACAGGCAACGCAGCTCCGGATCGGCAGGACAACCGGCGCCCCGCGTTGGTCCGGAGACGGTGCGAAAATCTACCTTGTCGAGAGTGATTCGACGTTGGAAGACGTGAAGTTCATACACGTGGAAACCGGAGAAGTGGGTACTGATGCCGCCTCCGAAGCCGCCAGCGTTCGTGCCACTGCGGAGACCCCGCGCGCCGAATTCGAATCCACTCCGGACGCTCGCGACAAGGTCTCGCTGCAGAGGGCCCTGGCCGACCTCCAGAGAGGAATGATCCGGTTAAGCAGGATGAATTCGGCCGTGCACCGGGCGGACCGCCACCGGGAGAAGGACGCGCGAAAAGCCGTGGAGCGGATGTTCGCGGGGTTCCATAAACACCACAAGGCCCTCCGGATCTCGAAAGCAAGCTGCCTCGCTTACGTGGCGACGCTGCGCGAACAGCAACTCAGAACCGCTGCCGCCGCAGGAGAACATGCCTGCCTGGAGCACATGCTCGTATTGAACGACCTGGCGCATCGCTACGCCGAAAAGCACGACGCCCTTCCGAATGAACACAGCGTTCTGTATGGCTGGGTGAAACAGAATGTAGACGTGCAGGCGACCAGCGAAGCGGAACTCAGGCGAGACAAGGAAGTCCTCGACATTGTCTTCAGCTGCCCGGCAACTTCCGATTCGGAGCCGTTGATTGAATATCTATACAGGCCGGACGCCGCTCCCGGCATGCCGGTCCTGGCATGTTTCCGGCACCCCGACCGGTATCTTCACCTGACGGAAACGCCGGATGCACGAAGGCTCGAGGCCGTGGACATGCGTTCTGAGACGGTCGACTCGCTCTTCGCCGTCGTGGTGCAGCGCACCAGAGAGGAGCGACTGCTGGAGGCGGCCGCCCTCTTCCAGCTCGTCGCCGTCCAGCGCCCGAAGGACGCGCCACTCCATATCGAACTCGGCCACGCGTACCACAAGGCGGAAGACTACAAGCGCGCGATGTGGGCCTTCAAGAAAGCGATCTCTCTGCAGGGAGGCGCCAGGGCCTATTACGGTGTGGGCCTGGTCTACGCGGAGATTCCGAAGGAACGCAACCTGGCCATCCACTATTTCCAGGAGGCCCTTGCCCGGGACCACGGGTACGTGGACGCCCGATATCAGATTGCCAGAATGCGCTACCAGATGAATGAGTACGACGTTGGCCGCGCGGTGGACCGGGTGCTGGATCTCGACCCGAACTATGCGGACGCCTTTCGCCTGATGGGCGACTGGTACGCCGATTTCTGGAAGGACTACGAGCAGGCCATTGTCTGGTACACCCGGTATATGGCGCTGAGACCCGGCGATACCAGCCTGCGCAGCCGGCTGGGCATCGCCTATCTGATGATCGAAGACTACGAAAAAATCATGGCTAAGCTGCTCGGGTTCGTCGAGCAGAATCCCGATGCGATTGAACTGATGCCGATCGTCGCGCAGGCTTCCATGAAGCAGGGAAAGCCGGACATGGCGATGGAGTTTTTCGAGGACTACGTCACAAAACTCCCGACTCACGAACGGATTTTGTATGAGGATATCCGCCTGGTTTCATCTTTCGAAGAAATCACAGAATTCAACAAGACTCCCGAGGCTGAACGCCCCGCTTTCCTGAGACGATTCTGGAACGACCGGGACCCGGACCTGTCCACGCCGGTAAACGAACGCCTGCTGGAGCACTACCGGCGTGTCTGGCACGCGCTCACCGAATTCTCGGAAAACAAACAGCCGTGGGACGTGAGGGGCGAGGTCTATATTCGTTTCGGAGAACCGGACCACCGCTCCCGATCGGACCAGCCCAACTACAAACAAAGCCTGGCCGTGCAGCGGGTCAAAGAACGCCTTGCCGCGAATATCTACGGCGGCGATGGAATGGGAGAGACGTTCACAGGGCCGGTCTTTCCCGTGCGCGGCATGCGACGACTGGAGGGCGAATGGTACGAGTTTCGAGAAGCGGAGACACCGGGTCTGCGTACGGGTAGTGCCGGAGCGCCGGGCGAAAGCGGAGGGTCTGCGGGCGGGGATGAATCCTCCGGCGGGGGTGGAGGGTTTGGGGGACCCGTACCGGTGGAGGACGTTATGGATACCGTGAGGCTGGGTCTCATGGATATGGACAAACGCCTGGGCTTCGGAGACTATCACCCGGTCACCTCCGGCGAAGACAGGGGAACGATTCCCTGGGAAACGTGGATCTACACCAACGTCGGCGGCGGGATTGAAATCACGTTTACGGACGAATTCGGCTCCGGAACCTACGAATACGCCCCGATGCCGCCGAATCGCGGGGACATCGACCTCGGCCAGACCGCAAAGTTGAGAAACCACTCCCCGAGAGAGATCTACAAGCGAGCGGCGCGCGTAGAACCCAATTATTATGCGCCGGAAGAGGAGTCGGCGCCTCTCGATTTCCATTACTCGATGGCGGATTTCCGGGGCGAGGATGACCGGAGCCTGCTCGAAATCTACTACGGGGTCCCCATCCTCCCCGCCCACTACGTTTCGGAAGAGGACGTCACGCGACAGGTACTCACGCACCATGCGGCGCTCATTTCATCCGCGCTGGACACCGTCTATCGGCAATCGGACGGGCTGACGTACGAGGCGGAAGGAAACCAGGCCGGAGAGGGCATTCAGGTCCCCGGCGTCCTGAAGCTGAACCTGCCGCCCGGCGCCTACCGGCTGGAGGTAAAGGCGCAGGATCGCCAGAGAGGCCGGATGGGGGCCTATCGACAGCAGGTCGTCGTGGAGCCATACGACGAAAAGGGATTGCAGGTGAGCGACCTGGAACTGGCTTGGAGGGTAGCATCGAAAAAAGCGGACAGCCCGTTCAACAAGGGAGATCTGAACGTCGTTCCAATGCCGTCACGGACATTTAAGAAGGGCCAGGGCGTCTTCGTCTACTATGAAATCTACAACCTGGCGAAAGACGCGTTCGGGCAGACGAATTACACTGTATCCCATACGATCACATCCAGAGAGATACCGGGCGCAACCAGCAATATCTCCCGCCTCTTCCGCTGGCGAACCGGGATACGCGAGGAATTGGCCGTCACCTACGAACAGCAGGGGGAGGCGGCGCAGGAAGTGGAATATGTTGAATTGGACCTCGCCCAACACGTCCCGGGCCGATACTCGCTGAAAGTATCAATCGAGGACAGGAACAGCGGCGAAACGGCGGAGAAAGACGTCGTGTTTGTCATCGCGCGATAGGATCGGAGGACAAAGTGGTACCGGAAGAACGAAACGGGATGTCCGCGCAGAGCGTTTCGGCGTTCGTCATATTATCGATTCTGACGGGCTGCGGCAGTAGTGTGACTACAAGTATTGATTCAAACAAAGGCCCGACGGGAATTGAAGTCGCCGGACACATGACGGACAAGCGTCACGGGCATTATTCGATATTGTTGCGGGACGGAAGGGTACTGATCGGTGGAGGCGCCGCGGCGGGTGGGACCGGCGCATATTCGACCTATCATACCAGTGCGGAGATTTTTGATCCCGAAACCGGATCCTCCAGAGCAACCCACAGCATGTCGACCGCACGAATGGGCGACGAGGGGACATTGCTGCCTGACGGCCGGGTTGTATTTGCAAGCGCGACTCAGCATACCCGTTCAAAGACTTACCCGGTGGAAATATTCAATCCACGAACCGGCGAATTTACGCCAATTCAATTCAATCCCGCATTCGAAAAGATCTCCAAGACTACGTTGCTTTCAAATGGAAAGATCCTTGCATTCGGTCGATCCGGCACGATCTGGACTATAGATTCGGAAACGGGCGAGTTTGAATTCAAAAACAGGCTGGCGGTCCCTCGCGGGGCATACACGGCGACAATGCTGCGGGATGGGCGTGCCTTGATTACCGGTGGGATTACCGATCGCGCGGTCAGAGATTCTGAAATCTACGACCCATCGTCCAATATTCTTACGAAGGTCGGTGGTCTGACGCACGAACGGTACGGACATGTGGCGCTGCTGCTTCGGGACGGCAGCGTGTTCATTGCAGGCGGCAGAATAGGTGATCCGTCCTCTCCGACGCAGGTGACGGCCGCTGAGCGTTACGACCTCACCAACAGGAGGTTTTCGCGGGCTGGCAGTCCCGGCAACGAGCAGATTCGAGCTGCCGCAGTATTAAACACAGGGAATGTATTTTTCATCCTCCGCAACGGCGACGTGGTACTCTACGACCCGGAAACCGGGACATTTCATCCCACAGGCCACAGTATTGGGCAAGACTACAAGCACTATAGCGTAACGGCGCTTCGCGACGGGCGTGTGCTGGTTATCGGCGGATCAAAAAACGGAGAAACCATCGATCAGATACTGGCGTACCGCCCTTAGCCGAGGTGGGCGGGCGTGCGGGTCACGGAGGCCATTTGATACAGGTCTTGACCCACGACAGGAACAGCGGCGAGAGGGCGGAGAAGGACGTAGTGTTTGTTATCGCGCGATAGGACTGTCGATATCGGGTGATGGTTCCATAGAAGCGAGAAGGTCAGACCGGAATGTATGCCCCACCTCGTTTGGAGTCGATCGTTCCGCGGCGCCCGATATAAGAAAGAAAGCATCATGTCACGGCATGTTGTACGTATGCTCAGTATGTTCTTCATTTTCTGGGGCTGTGGTAGAAGCGTTCCAACGTCTTCGGATTCAACCGGCGACGTGAAGGGTTTTGTAAATGCCGGAAAGATGACGGTTACGCGCTCTTGGCATTTCTCGACGTTGCTGCAGGACGGTAGGGTTCTGATTGGTGGAGGGCGCGCAATGGACGGGTCTGGCCATAGGAACGCGGAGATTTTCGATCCCGATACAGGGACGTCAACGACAACGGGCAGCATGTCAAATCCGCGAATGGGAGACTCGGGAACACTGCTGCCTGACGGCAGGGTCGCATTTACAAGCCCTCTTCAGCATACGCGTGCAAGGACCTACCCCGTGGAAATATTCGAACCACGAACTGGCACTTTCACGCCAATCAGCTTCAATCCCGCATTCGAAAAAATCTCCAAATCCATGGCGCTTTCAGATGGAAAAATCCTTACATTCGGTCGATCCGGCACGATCTGGACGATAGATCCGGAAACGGGCGAGTTTGAATTCAAGAACAGGCTGGCGGTCCCTCACGGGGCCTATACGGCGACAATGCTGCAAAATGGGCGGGTTCTGATCGCCGGCGGGGTAACCGAACGCGCGGTAAGGGATTCTGAAATCTACGATCCGTCGTCCAATGTCGTGACGAAGATCGGCGGTCTGACGCACGAACGGTTCGGACATCTGGCGCTTCTGCTTCCGGACGGCAGCGTGTTCATCGCAGGCGGCGGAAAAGGCCATCCGGCTTCATCGGAACCGGTAATTTACGCAGAGCGATTCGATCCCGTGACCAAGACATTCTCAGAGGCAGGAAGCCCGGGCAGTAATCAAGCCTGGTCCGGACGTGTGTTACAATCAGGGAAAGTGATTCTCATTCTCCGCAGCGGCGACGTGGTTCTTTACGACCCCGCCTCCGGCGCATTTCGTCCCACCGGCGACAGTATCGGGCGAGACTACAGCCTGTACACGGTGACGGTGCTTCGCGACGGGCGTGTGCTGGTTATTGGCGGAACAAGAAACGGAGAAACGACGGATCAGATACTGGCTTACAGACCTTAGGCGTCGTCGCGGCGCCCGGCGCGCAGACCCGCGTCAGAAGTTCATTGTGGGTATCTATATCGAATATTCGCCCGGTCGCCTAAAAAGATGCACGTTTTGTCGTCGAGTGACAAGAATTTCGCCTTCAATCGATCATGCAGAGGAAACCAGGGCTTTCAATCCCCGTTTCAGGATCCGTGAACGGTGAATGCCAAAAGGCTGAATTCGGGTAGTCTACCTGGATACAGGACCATGGTTTGTCAAACCTGGATAGTTGTCCTTACCCTGGCATGTTTCAGTTGCGGCCAGAAGACTACGCCGCAGGGTCCGGCGCCATCGCAAGGGCCCGCTCAGACCGGCTCTTCAATCAACCTGTCTTTCAGCGATCTTATACTTACGATGCGGGAAGTCGTATCCCAGCAGGAGGACACGGCAGGGCTTCGTCCATCCTTCGATTTCGCGCAGGATATCCGCGTGACCCTTGAAGACAGCCTGATGATCTTCCCACTACCGGATTCCGGCTGGGGGGGCAGGAGGGAAAGTACGGGTTCGACGACGGCCTGGATAACGATCAGACTAAGACCGTCCCGTCTCCAGGTCGGTGAGGCCGTAGTCGCATCAGGAGAACTCCGGTTCGATCTGCACAACAACATGCCGGAAGATGTGGGGGTAAAGCTGTATTTCCAGGACCTGGTACGCGGCGAGATGCTGGAATTGGCCGAGGTCATTTCCGCTGAGTCCGATACGACAGTTCGTTTGCCGCTGGGAGGGATGATCCTTCGGCCATTCACCTCCGGCCGTCGAGAGGGAGCAATTCGTGACATAAGGGGAAATATGGACGTCGAGACGATTGGACTCCGTTTCATTGCCGAACAGATGGTGGATTGGCGTTTCGTTCCAACCCCGATTCCTTTCAGGTCGCTGAGAGGCAACATCATTGACATGCGTGTGCCGTTTGAGACGGGTCCCGTGGAAGTCGCGTTGCCTTCGGATTTCAACGGCGTTACTTCCGCCACCTTGGAAGTCAGTCTCTCCAATGCGATAGCGTTTACGCGGAAAATCAGTATGAGAGTCACTGCTCGAGAGGATATGACAGGAGGCCGAACGGCGTCCCTGGATCTTCCCGCGGAATTGGGCGACCTTTCCGAGGGCAAACCGGACCAACCCGTGCTTACGACGCTTCGTCTTGACGAGACCAACAGCAATGTCCTGGATCTGCTCAACCTGAAACCCGCCACAATTGAGATCGCGGGTGACATCCTGCTTTATGGTGTGCGCGAAGGCCAGGTAAGTCAATCTGATCGAATCGATATCCAGGTGGCCATTCGTTCGCCGCTGGAAGTCGCATTCGCGGAACACAAAGCAGTCTCCGAACCAAGGAATATGGGTGTCAACACAGTCGCTCGAGGAAGAATTGCGAAAGCGACCGGAGGAACTCTCACACTGGATCTTGCCAATGGCTTGCCCGTGGGCGTCGGGCTTCGGCTCCATCTGGGAACGGACACCGAACGGCTTCTGGAATCTCCTGCGCTGAAGATTCCCCGTCAGGGGCATATCTCAATTGGCGCCGCGCCAATTGATGCTACAACCGGATTGGTCAGAGAACCCCTTGCCCACAGGGAACAGATCACGCTCACGGCGGCAGAGGCGGCCGTGTTTTCCAGGTCGCGTCTCAAATCCCTTATGGTGATCACTACAGAAGCAACTAACGACCGGAAGGTTCGCATCGTGGATAGCGACGCGGTCAAAATGTCCATAAGGGCCAGGATATCTGTCAGCGAATAGGACCGGCGGAAATACGCAGAGTGAAAGTGGAGATCTAGAATATCCTCAAGATCACTGCTGTCCAAGATAGTTTGAAAAAGACGATCTTGGATGCGTAAGTACCTGGTTTTCTTGAAAGTCGTTTCGAAGTGTCAATGCAGGTCACCTTCTTTTGGCCACGGGTGTCCTAGACAGAAACCGATTGGGGACCGGTGGGGTGGCGTTCCCGGGAGCGAGGGCATCCTGCCCTCGACATCGGATAACTCCTCGCACACGGTGTTTTCAGTGACCCGGAGTCGTATTGAATGGCCCGATCAGTCTCTCGACGGGAATAGGGGTCGGTGACGCGAAGCTCGACGGCAGGATGCCCTCGCTCCGGTTGCGGGTGGATCATGTCGTGGTTGCGGTTGGAGAAGAGGATTGTGGACAGGTGTGCCTCTAGATGTAAAAGAAGGCCAGTGCGAAAACACATTTTGGGGATGCTTTTGGGCTGTGCACGTTTTCCGAGCCCTGATGACTGGAAGGCAACTCAGCCATCGTGACCCAGTTACGGCGAAAGGGTGCCAATATGAAATTTCAATATGGATGCATTTGCATTGCCCGGCGGACTATGGTTACGACTATCGTCGGTATATTGGCGGCTGTCTACCCGCTTGTGGAAGCAGATGCGGAAACTCGCCGTCAGTCGAGATCCGTGTCGAGTGAAGGGCAGACCGCCTGGGCAGTCGTCCTGGAAACCGGCCCGGTCGCCGTTACGGAGATCTGGGTCCGGACCGAAGGAGACGCGCCTCGTCGTCTGGGCATCTTTCCCGGTCCCCCGGGGAACCTGGCGTGGACGCCTGGTAGGAAGAAGCTTCATTACCGATCAATGCCGTTGCGGGTCGCGCTGCACAGTCTTTCCCTGGTCCCTAAGCGATCAATACCGATGGTCACGTCCGGCGTCTGGGAAATCTCTTTCGCGGATGGATCCGTCCAGCGATTGCCCGGAACGGAACTTGCCGAATCCCGAACGCCTTTGGGTTCGGATGCCGGCGAAACACCTCTTCCAAGTGAAGGTGCGCGAACGGTTCTTTCGGGCGTCGCGGCCGCTTTCAAGGCTACCGCCCTGGCATACAGTACCCTGCATCGCTGGGACTTCGAAGAGGCGGAAGACCGGTACCGCAAAGCCGCAAAGTCCTGGGAAGCCCTCCCCGGCCGATTCAGTAAACAGGGTCTTTACCGGGAGCCGGTGCTTGCCTACGTCAGGGCGCTCGGCGCGACGGCCCTGGAAGCTAAAGAAAAACCCGGCGCACGTTGGGTGTGCCGGGATCACCTGACCGTTATTGGGGACCTCCTGCAAGCTTACGAACAGGGCCACGGCGGCCAGCGGCCTTCGGACCTGCACGGGCTAAAGACCTGGATCGAGTCCCATACCCTCACGCGAGCCGACTCCGTCGTTATGAACACCCTGTTCCGCTCTCCTGCCGACCCCGAAGGAGACCGACGAATCAGCTACGAGCACGGATACCGCCCGGAAGCTGTGGGCAGCGATGCCGTGGTCACC
This sequence comes from Gemmatimonadota bacterium, assembly GCA_028874335.1. GTDB lineage: Bacteria > Latescibacterota > UBA2968 > UBA2968 > JAAXHE01. The sequence continues at coordinate 36,253 of JAPPJY010000078.1, forward strand.
AGTTTCTTCCACGGTGGGCGCCTTGTAGAATCCGTCCGCAGCAACGCAGGCTATCGAACCGTCGACCGGCGCGTAGCCCGAACCCAGATCGACTCTCTCCTTGCACTTGGGATCGAACTCACCCAGAAGGACCCACTAAGGGCTGTCTCCACACTGGAGATCCTCGCCGGTGTCGCTCCGGGTTTTTCAACCGGCCACAGCAAGCTCGGCTTCGCTTACCTGGAGGTTGGGAACCTGGTACGGGCCATTCACGCGTTTGAAGGCGCGATAGAAAGCGACCACACGCTGGCTGAGGCCTATTTCGGCCTGGGTCTGACGTTTCGTAGGTGGCCAAGGGGCTCGTACGACGCCATTCGCTACTTCCAAAAAGCGCTTCAGTACAAGCGGGACTATGTCGAAGCGCGCTATAATATCGCCGAGGTCCGGCACGAACTGGAAGAACACGACGCCAGGCTCGACCTCGAGAAACTGATGGAAATAGACCCTCGCTACGCCCCGGCCTACCTGCTGATGGGCAAATGGTACGAAGAATTCGAAAAGGACTACGAGAACGCGGCGCTATACTACGCACAATATTTGAGCTTGGCTCCGGAGGATCCGGAGGGCCGGAAACGCCTGGCAGCGGTCTACCTGGAGACACGCAACTACGCGCGTATCGCTGAGATGCTGCAGGAATACGCCCTGGAACATCCCGATGACATTCAGATCCTGCCTATTCTCGCACAGGCCTGTGCCAGGCTGGAAGCCTTCGACAGGGCAGAAGCATTTTTCAGGGACTACCTCGAGGCGGTTGATGATGAGGAACGGGTACACTACGTCGATATCAGGCTGGTCACGTCATCCGAAACCCTCCAAGCATTTGAACGGACCCCGTTATCGGACAGAGGGGCATTCCTGGATTCTTTCTGGTCTGAACGAGACCCGGACCTGACCACCGCCGCCAACGAACGCCGGCTGGAGCATTACCGGCGGGTGTGGTATTCGATGCAGAATTTCTCGGAGGGCAAGCAGCCGTGGGACCAGCGCGGCGAAGTGTACATCCGGTTCGGTGAGCCTGACCACCGTTCCCGCTCCGACAACCGCAACTTCCAGCAGTCCCTGGCGGTCCAGCGAATAAAGGAGCGGCTCTCCGCGGCGCTATACGGTGCAGCTGTCCCGCCGCACATGTATCTAAAGTCCGCAACCGATCTGGACGGGATCGGCCACATTCGCGGCGACGTCCCGATTGAGACATCGGGCCCAGGCGCAACCTACGCCGGTCCGGTCTATCCTGTGCGCAGCCATCGGGGCGTTAGCGTGGGTGACTCCCCGGGTTTCAGCGCGGAATATCACGGTGACGCAATCAAGAAAAAACAAGCTAACCGGTTGGGGATCGACCGAACCGAGCAGGAAGATCAGATATACGGTTCCGGCAGAGGCAGCGGAAGACCGATAGACTACAAACCTGTGACCAGCGAGGACGACGCATCAATCGTTCCCTGGGAGACGTGGGTATACGTGAACGTGGGCGGGGGTATCGAGATTACATTTACCGACGAATTCCACAACGGCACCTACAACTACGCGCCGGCGCCGCTTGACGCCCGCATTCCCAGCCGGCAGCAGGCCATGCTGACCAGGTACAATCCGCACAACGTCTATCGCATGGCTGCCGCGGCAACCCCCGATTACTACGTGCCGCCGGAAAACGAGGATCCAATGGAATTCTACTTCGACTCGGCCGACTTCAGGAGCCACCACGGTTACGATACGGCGCTCGAGGTCTACGCCGGGATTCCGCGCCACCAGGGCCATTATCTGGACGATGCCGACCGCACGGAAATAGATGCGGAACGGACGGTGGCCCTTCGTAATCGAACGACCGGAGCGGTTTACCGTAGTCACGAACTGATACGATTCGCGGCCAGGGGCGACGTGACCGCCGAACGAAGCGCGTTCGTGCCGGACCTTGCCCGCATGGACGTTCCGGCGGGGCTCTATCGGATGGAAGTCAAGATGAAGGACCGTCTTTCGATCCGGCACGCTCGGTACCGCCAGGACGTGGAGGTGGAGTCCTATGTGGGGACGGGACTCCAGATAAGCGACCTCGAGATGGCCTGGAGGATCTCCGCGAGCGAGAACGAAGACAAATTCAGCAAGGGGAGACTGTGGGTCATTCCCATGCCCACGCGGACGTACGAAAGAGGTCAGAGCGTATTCGTCTATTACGAGATCTACAACCTGTCACAGGACGAGTTCGGTCAGACGAACTACGAAGTGTCCTACACGGTCACGTCGAACGACGACCCGGGCGCCGTCGGTATCATTTCCAGCCTGACCCGATGGCGGGAAGGTAAACGCGAGGAACTCTCCGTTACGTACCCGCAACAGGGCACGGAGGCCCAGGAAGCGGAATACGTGGAACTCGAGCTCGAAAACCGTCCGCCTGGCAAATACCTGTTGAAAACTGCCGTCAAGGACCGGAACAGCGGCGACACCGTCGAGAAGGCCGCCGGTTTTGTGATCGGGAAATAGGATTGTCGGGGCCAACCGAAACATGGATCGAATAACGGCTCTTTGGGATTCAGGATATACACGCTGAGCGACGTCGGCGAAGAGAACTACCGGACCGAATCCCAACATGAGCAGTGAGGAAGCCGAAGTGAGGGTGGGGCGGACATTCCTGTCTGCCCGCATCGCCAGCCCTATCGCGTAGATGTCGCACTCGCAGGTATTTAAAACGGGGGAATGGAAGTGATTGGCAGATTCGTCATAGTGCTGTTTGTTGTCACGAACTTCTGGTCTTGCGGAAGCGATTCGGCGATGATGCCGGACCTTGAACGGGGTCTCCATGAGGTCGGAAATCTGACTCGACCCCGGAATCTGCATGTCGCGACACTATTGCAGAATGGCAAGGTCCTGATTGCCGGCGGCAACGCGGCACTACCTCCTGCCGGAGAAGGTGTTGTGGAGCAGGATCTTATTGTCAGCGCGGAGATTTTCGATCCTGAAACCGGGGTCTCAACGCCTACGGGAGACCTGACCGCCAGTCGCAGCAGGGACCTCGGAATATTGCTTCCCGACGGTCGGGTTCTGATTGTATCCAGTTTTTTTAGACTCCCCATTGAGAAGTACGATCCTCATTCCGGCAGATTCGACGCCGTGGCAGACGCGCCCTTTACATTCGGGACTCGGACTGCCACCCTGTTGCCCAACGGAGAGGTCCTCCTACTCAGCGGACACCCCGGGGGTGGACGATGGCGTGTTTTCGATCCCGCTACAGGCACATTTTCCGACACATTCGCGATGGACCATCCAGGATTTGGGCATACGGCGACTTTGTTGAAGGACGGCCGCGTGCTGATCGTTGGAGGAAGACCCATCGGAAGGGAATGGTTGCTGGGACAGAATTTCATCTATGATCCCTCGACCGAAGCCTTTTCAGATGCAGGCAGCCTGCACGTCGACCGCATGCTCCATAAGGCGGTGCTCCTTCAGGACGGCAGGGTAATGATCGTCGGCGGCTACAGGCGAGACGGGCGTCGCGCACAGACTCCCGAGATCTACAACCCCGAGACAAACACCTTCTCGCCCGCCGGAATCTCCGTAATGGATCCCTTAGCCGCCCTGCTGCTGCCGTCCGGCAGGGTGTTTTTCATCCACCGGGACAACGGCAATATCGCACTGTACAATCCGGACACTCAGGTATTTTCACCTACGGGACACAACATAGGATCGTGGCGATCCGGGCAGACGGTTACGCTCCTCGATGACGGCCGCGTCCTTATCGCCGGCGGATTGAAGACCACGGATGGCGGTCATTCTCCTGAGTCGATTACGGATCAGATTTTCATCTTCACGCCTTAACCCACATAACTCTCAAAACTGGCAACAGGTGTTCGATAACCCATCGACGTGCTGACCTCGCCTTCACGTTTGCATTGAAACGACCAATGACCAGGGAGACGTTTCTGCTTCCGTAAAACGCATTATCCGTCGATTCCGGAATGAATCAGGTTAGAAAGATCTGGATCCCAATGCATCCAACCCATCCATCCCGTCCATATATCTCGCTCCGCTTCCGAAGCATACTGGCCGCGATTCTCCTTACAGTCCCGATCTGCACGATTCTGATGTTCGACATTTCCGATGCATTGTCGCAACAGACACTCGTGGTCGACCCGTCGAACGAGAAGAAAGCCTGGACGACTTCGTGGTCAGAGGGACCGGTAAGCTTGACCGAGGTCTGGGTAAAGACGACGCAAGACGCCCGTCGGCTCGGGACATTCCCCGGAGAGTCACGTGGCCTGGAATGGAACTCGGCAGGAGACCGGCTCTATTACCGGGAGAAACCTCTTGAAACAAAGATGATTGGTATTCCTCTGATGGAGCGAAGGTCATCCCCGCTGTCCCCTCCGCGTGTCTGGGAACTCCCTGTTGATCAAGGGCCGATACGAATTATCCAGGAAAGCAGCGCCAGTGTTTCAGGAGGAGGCACGACAAAGACATACAACACCGGCACGTCGGATGCGGCATCGAAAGAAATAATGGCCGCGCTGCAAGCGCTTGGAAACGCATTTCAGACGTCTGCCATGGCGTATACCGCCCTGCACCAATGGGACTTTAAATCCGCGTCGAAGAAGAATCGCCGCGCGGCTTCCGCATTCGAGGCGTTGCGCCGCCAACATGAGACGATCGGATTCTATGCTGAACCGATCGACGCGTACGTGCGCGAACTGGAACGAAGAGCCGTAGAAGCCAGAAGAGACGGTGCCCGGTGGGTTTGCCGCGACCATCTCCGGATTGTCGGGGATCTCTTCCGTGCATACGCCCGGGCGCACGGCGGACGTCGACCGGAAACCCTTTCGTTGCTCAGGTCCTGGGCCGCGGCGCAAGTTTCCGCCAAGAATGACCTGGAAGTTCTGAGTGCTCTGTTTCGCTCTCCTTCGGATCCCGAATTCGGTCGCGAGTTCAGTTACTTTTACCGGGTTGACGCGGACCGGGACGAGGCGATGTTGACCAGCTTTTTCTATAAAGGTCGGCTGGTAGAACTGGTCCCTGATCCCCTTGGCGACCGTGTGCAGGACCGAGCCATCGGTCGCGCGCAGGTCGACTCCCTTCTTTCTGCCGGGGTCGCCCTGTTGGAAGCAGGGAATCCGCTCGCGCCTCAGGCGCTGGAAATGGTAACGCGGGTGGCGCCTCGTTTCGCGCTGGGACACGCGAAGGCGGGCTATGCCTACCTGGAGTCGGGGCAGCTGGATAAGGCGCTGGCATCGTTCGAACGGGCGACCCGATTGGACCACAGACTTGCCGAAGCGTACAACGGCCTCGGTCTGGTGTTTCAGGAACGCCCGAAAGCCCGTCATGACGCCATTCGATACTTCCAGAAGGCGCTGCAGTACGACCGGGACTATGTCGAGGCGCGCTTCAACATTGCTAAAATCAGGTACGCACTGGAGGAATACGACGTCAAAGGCGACTGCGAGAAGCTTCTGGAAATGGATCCGACGTTCGGACCTGCATATCTGCTTCTCGGGGAATGGTACGAGACATTTCACAAGGATTATGAACGAGCGGCGCTCCACTACGCCCAGTACATGTCTCTGCGTCCCGATGATCCGCGGGGACGGAGTCGTTTGGCCGCCGTCTACCTGAAATCCCGGGAGTATGGCAGGATTGTCGAACTCCTGGAAGACTACGCCCGCCAGCACCCCCAGGACACCGAAGTCCTGCCCATATTGGCTCAGGCATGTCTGAAACTGGCAGCCCTCGATCAGGCTGATGTCTACTTCAAGAGGTATCTGGAGAGTCTGGATGCTGAGGAACGCGCACTATTCGGCGATATCGGTTTCGTGGCGTCGGAAGTTGAATTGGCAGCCTTTGAAGCGTCGCCGGAGACGTTAAAGGGGGCGTTCCTGCAAAAGTTCTGGACTGAAAAGGACCCGGATCTAACCACGTCGGCCAACGAACGCCAGCTCGAGCACTATCGCCGGGTGTGGTACGCGCGCCGCAGCTTCTCGTCAGGCCGGCAGCCGTGGGACCGCCGCGGCGATGTGTACGTGCGGTTCGGGGAGCCGGACTATCGGTCGCGTTCGGATATGATGAACGTGGATCAGAGCCTGGCCGTCCAGCGGGTCAAGGAACGCCTTGCCCGTGCGATTTACGGCACCTCCGTCCCTGCGAAATACTTTCTCAAGCCCGCTGAGGATTCAAAGGGGGTCCGCCATATTGACGGTGATTACAGGCTTCAAGCGTCTCCTTTCGAGTCCATTTATCCCGGCCCGGTCTATCCCGTTCAAAGCCTGCGGCAGTCTCTGGGCGAAGGCCCCGAATTAAGCGCGGAACTCAAGGACAATCCTGGAAGTAACACCCACGCCAGCGATGCGCTCCCTCCCACGAACTACAGGCCGGTGTCCAGCGAGGAAGATGCGTCCATGGTCGCCTGGGAGACGTGGGTCTACACAGACGTCGGCGGCGGAATAGAAATCACGTTTACGGATGAATTCCAAAACGGGATCTACGACTATGCGCCTTCTCCTTCGGATTCGCGGATTCCCGTTCGACAACAGGCCAGTCTGAATCGTTACAATCCGAGAACCGTCACCGCCCAGGCCGCGAGCGCAACCCCCAACTATTATAAGTTCGAAACCGATGAAGACCCTTTCACGTTCTATTACGATCTGGCGGATTTCCGAAGAGACGATCTATCCTCATTGGAAGTTTATCTGGGCATTCCTCACCTGGCTGGACAATACCACCAAGACAAGAACGAAACCCGAATTGAGGTCGAACGGACCGTCGCGCTGGTCAACAGGCAAACCGGTGCAATCTACCGAAGAGACGGACAGATCAACTTTGAAAACGACGGCGACCTTACCGGGAGGCGAGACGGCTTTGTGCCGGATATGGTTCGTTTGGCCATTCCCGCGGGGCGCTACCTGATGGAGGTTGGAGTCAAGGACCGATTGTCCCAGAGCCGGGGCAGATATCGTCAGGAGGTAATCGTAGAACCGTACGGAAGCCAAGGATTACAGATCAGCGATCTGCAACTCGCCTGGCGCATTGAGACAGAGCTGACAGGATCCAGATTCAGCAAGGGTGAGGTGCGTGTGATCCCAATGCCCACGAGGACCTACGGAACAGGCCAGAGCGTATTCGTCTATTACGAGATCTACAACCTGTCACAGGACGAGTTCGGTCAGACGAACTACGAAGTATCCTATACGGTCACGTCGAACGACAACCCCGGCGCCGTCGGAATCATCTCCAGCCTGACCCGATGGCGGAAAGGTAAACGCGAGGAACTCTCCGTCACGTACGACCAACAGGGCACGGCGGCCCAGGAAGCGGAATACGTTGAACTCGAGCTGGAAAACCGTCCGCCCGGGAAATATCTGTTGAAAGTAACCGTCAAGGACCGGAACAGCGGCGAAACCGTCGAAAAAGACGCCGGTTTTGTGATCTCGAAGACGGACTAAGGGATCATGCCGGATCACACCTGTCCAAAAACGGATATGATTAACTACGAAAATCGCGAAAATACGCGAAATAGATGGCCGGAAAAATCGTCCACAACCATTGGCGAAACGAGTCGGCCCTACCTTCGATGAGACTGTCATGTTGAGGAGGCTGTCAGGCAGTCAATGTGTCCGCGCACAAGTTTATCTACAAAGGGCATGGGCTACATGTACAATCGAGAATACGGGAGATTCTTCGCTGCGCTGTGATTGGCATGTTTTGCGGTAACTATTGGCGAAACGCTGAGCCCATACCTTCGTATAACATGTCATACTGAGGAGGCCAGCGCGCTCAGAATGACATGTTTAAAGATGTCATGCTCGTGGCTTCCCGCTGTCATCCAGAGGAGGCCTTGAGGCCGACGAAGGATCTACTGCAGCATCGGTTCATCCCTGTGCGATTTTCCCGTGTCGATACCTGAGAGGCAGCACGTCCGCCTGCAGCGAGCGCTGGACGGAAGCGGCGAAAGATGCTTCGACTCCGCTCAGAATGACATGAGTTGCAACAAACACCGACCGATGGCAACCTGGTTTCCGATATCCGGGTCAAACCCGTACAAGATCGCGAATTGAAGCCATTGTTCGACCCTTATCTCTGAGAATCCCACGGTTCTTGGACAGCAGTGAGTGAAGGCGAATGAGCGACTTCGATTACGCACCCTCTCATCACTCTTCTCTTGCGCCTTGGAATCCCGTTTCATATTTCGTGTTGATCCGCTCTACTTGACGATTCCCATTGGCCTCGCCATGCCCGCGGACGTTTCTCAATCGCTCCCGCCGACATCCGCCGACTCAGTCCTCGCTGCCCCAAATCACGCTTCCATTTGGCCTGATGATGCAGGACGCGCCTGTCAGGTACCCGCCACTGGCAAGGCAATCATATCGTCCTGCGCTCAAGCTGTTCTATTCGTTTCGATTCCAATCTAAATTCAGACGTACGCCCGTAGGTCTTCTGGTCTGTCTCGCAATCGAAACGGCTGGCCATTCTACCATTTCCGTAGTCACATCCGGATTTAGTGAACCCATCCGGCCTGGCCTGTGTCTTTGTACCGTGAGAGCCCGAATCTGGTACACGATTCAGGCGCATTGGTGGATCGGACATGCGTTTTGATCCGAAGCAGGCGCAAGAAGGTTTGACTTGCGCACAGAAAATGTGGGAAAACGGACTCTTTGTGTGTCCTCTCCGGCCAAGGTATGGAGGTCAGGATATGTCAAACCAGCGAGACATTAGAATGCGAAGACGCTGCCGACGGCTGATTAGCTGCCTTTCTTCGATCTTGTGTCTGGGTCCGTGTTTCATTTCGTCGATTGAAGCCTTCAAAAAGAACGATGCCTCAAGCCTTTACGAGGCAGCGCTGGTCCAGGCAGGAAGTGTTTCGGTTGAGGAAAGTCTCGAGGCATTCCGTGACGTGTTGGCGGTGGATCGAAAGCACGCGCCTTCACACTATGAGATAGCCAGGTTATATATGTCGTTAGGCACGCCTATGGACCGCCAGAGCGCGCGCAAGGCATTGGATGTTGCCATTCGGCTGGATCCGCAAAACGGGGATTATCAACTGATGTACGGGGAAATACTCGGCAAGCAAGGGCTCTGGTTGAATGCCGAACGTCATTATGAAAGAGTATGTGAGACCCATCCCGAAAGGTTTGCCGAGGCAGCATATATGGTCGGTTTTTTTGCCATGCAGGCGTTCTTGAAATATATCGATATGGAACACATAGACATTGTGACTGGAGGGGGACCACCTACATATCACCTGTTTCGTTGGGAAGAATTCGGAGGGCGCGATCGGGAAAAAGCACTGGAATTCTTGACAAAGAGCATAACGTCCGATCCTGGAAATCGACTCGCGTATTTCGATTTAGGACTGATACATTTCGAAAGCAAAAACCCCAAAGGATTGGCAATAGCATCAAAGCTATGCCTGGATCAATATCCCGAGGATACGGACGCACTGCTTTATTGCGGCCTGGGATACCAGGGGATGGGCGAATGGGAAACTGCCCATGAGTATTACATGCGTGCCCTGGAAGTTATGTCGACGGAGGAACGGGCGTTAATGGAGTCGGTTGACCTGATTGCAAGCCCGGGGGAAAAGTCGGCGCCGGATTCGATTTCGACAACCGATACGATCCGAGTCAGAGGGACGGATAACCGTGAGCGGGTACGGTTCTGGCGGAAGCGCGATCCACTGTATCTGACTGCATTCAGCGAGCGGCGTCTGGAACACTATGGACGCGTGGCGTATGCCAACCTTCGATATGGGCAGCGATTGAAAGGAATACCGGGGTGGCAGACGGACCGTGGGAAAGCGCATATCAAATTCGGGCGCGCTCTCAACAGGAAGGCAACGCGGCTTGAAATCCCGGGGGGCGTTGACTCGTTCGAGGGCAAGTTCGGGCGAAATGTCAAGGGGGGTGACGAGATATGGTTCTATAAGGGATTCTCAATCTCGTTTTACAATAGTGACGGATTGGACTCGTGGCGTTTCGATACCCGACCGGGTCGGGTTTCGGGTCGATACACATTCCATAATGAACCATCTCATTACCTGGACCCGTTCCGCCTAAGCAAATATAGAATCCCATACCAGGCGGCAAGCTTCAAGGACGGCGACACGTGCCGTGTCGAACTGGCGTATGCTTTGCCTAGATATAATGTGTCTGCCTCAGATGCAGACAGTGGTTTTGTATTGGAGAACGGCGTTTTTGTGTTTGGCGAGGACTGGGACGAGGTGTATCGGAAGCGTTCCGATCTCAACCTTAGTTGGCCTGAGTTAACGTCCAGCGGGTATCCTGTTGCGGACAGCCTGCGCAATAGTCACCTGGTGTTTCAACTGGCATTCAAAGTGCCGGCCGGCACGTACCATCTGGTGGGCGAGGTGCGGGATAAAAAGAAGGGGTCGATCGGGACGTTTGGTGAGGAGCGTGGCTTTGCGACTGTAGATACTTCCTTGGCGATGAGCGATCTGTTGCTGGCCACACAGATTGAAACGGGGTCGGCGTTTCCGGAGAGAAGGAGCCACCTCAACGTCGTCGCGAATCCGTTGCGCACCTACCATCGTTCTGAACCTGCGTTTATCTATCTGGAATTGTATAACCTGAAGCGAGATGAGTACGGACGCACTGATTATGAGATCTCCTATCGGATCGGCAGGCCTGGAGAAGACGAAATCGATCCGTACCTGTTTATGGCGCAGCGTTTGCCGGAGAATGGCAAATCTTCAGGTGTGGCGCAGGTAAGTGTGACGCGCAACGAAAGGCTGGAGGTCATGGAGGTGAAAGAGGTGCGGGAGCCCGACGACGATGAACAGGCCATGCGGATCAAGGAATTGGCACGAAGCAGAGAGGGATTGGAGACGACGGTAACGAGCCATTACGAGGGATATCGTGAGGATGACTTCACGTATCTGCAGATTGACCTGGGCCACGTCCCTGCGGGTGTGCACCGGCTGTCGGTTCGTATCAAGGATGCGAATAGCGGACAGATCGCCACGCGAGAAGCGTTGCTCCGTGTTATCGAGTGAATGCCGTTCTTCGCAAATGCCATCTGCGGAATCGCGCGAAGAATAAGCCAACCCGCCGCCCGTTTCGTGCGATTCGTCCGGGAGGGATCAATATGAATCGGACCAAGCGCTGCTTGATTGCATCGATCGCGATTGTCGCTTGTTCGTGCGGAAGTCAGGTCGAGGGATCGACTGCAAAGGACATCTCGCGGGTCGATAGCACGTATACATCCGGGATGGTCTATCTCAAAGCAGGTGACTATGAGAATTCAATCCGGTGTTTTAAGGCGGCGCTGGAGATCAACTCGAAACATGCGCCTTCTTACGTCGGCCTGGGTCATGTCTATCTGAAACGAGGTAACCTGAAGGAGGCCGAAAAAGCCTTCCGCGTTGCGCTACGCAAGCGAAAGAACTACGCTCCAGCCCTGAACGGATTGGGTCTGGTATTTCGGAATACCGACAAAATGCTGGATTGGGCAATCAAGTATTTCCGAAGTGCGTACCAGGCCGATCGCGTATACGCGGAAGCGTACTATAATCTCGCGCAGACGTATCGTCAGATCGGCGATACGAAGGAACTGGATACGTACAAGAAACTGGTTAAGGTAGTCCCGGATCATTCCGATGCTTGGTTTCAGATAGGGAGGATTTACAAGGATGGCCTCGCGGGTCGGTATCGAAATGCCGAGAAAGCGGAGGCCGCATATCGGCGGCAACTCAATGTAAATCCACAGCACTTCGGAGCACGGACGTATCTCGGCCAGGTGTTGAAAGAAGAAGGACGCACGGATGAAGCGTTGGCAATGCTCAAAGCCGTCGTGGATACGCCGAATGCCCATCAGCGGCGCGCCTTTCTGGAACTGGCAGAGGTCTATCAGCGTGTCCGCGACTACGACCACTCAGAAGCACTTCTGGATGCTTTCCTGGAAGGTCTGACACCGGACGAGCAGGCTTTATACTATGATTTAGGCCTGGTGGCGATCGGGCACGAACTCACCCGCTTCCAGGAGACACGGAAGGACGAACGTAGGGCACTATCCGAAGCCTTTTGGGCGTGTAGAGACCCGGCGCCGGTTACGGCAGCCAACGAACGGTGGATAGAGCACTGCCGCCGGGTGGCGTATGCACGCGAGAATTTCGGGAGATTCGAGTTTCCGTGGGATGCGCGCGGGGAGGTCTATGTGCGGTTTGGGGAGCCGGATCACATCAGCCGGTCGGACAATATACTGTTTGAGACGGAACCGAGGGTCGTTGCCGTGAAAGAGAGGCTGATGAACCAGGCGCGCAACGCGCTCGGGTCTCTGTTGCAGGCTCGGGAGGGATGGGCAACTGCAGAGGCGATTAGCAAAGCCATCGGCCCGATGAGTTCGACACTCAGGGAGATTGGGGAAACCGGCTACTATCGCGACGGGACCAATACGAGTGGTGTTACGAAGTCTGAGGGTGCGAGTATAACGACCTCGGTCGACGAGGCTTACGCGCGTACTGGGGCACTGATGGGTGAAGGTACGATCCGGGGTTGGCCGATCTATCCGGTTCTCGATAAGGTTTGGGAATACTGGATATTTACCAACGTAGAACGAGGGATCGAGGTCACTTTCACCCAGCCATATTACCCGGGGCCCTACAAGTATGCAGACCCACCGATGTCTATCGGAGAACCTAAACCCATTATCTCGCAATTGTGGCAACGAACGAATCCTCGAGTTGTCGTGAACTGGGCAGCTGCGAAAACGCCATCGGTCTATCGACCGGATTTCGCCACGGCTCCACTGGATTTCTTCTATGATTCGGCCAGATTCAAAGGACCGGACGGAGCCGTGACGTTTGAGGTATATTTCGGCATTCCCTTACACGAACTTTCGTTTAGACCAGGCGAGCAGGGCAAGCCGACGGCATTCCTGAAACGAGGATTTGCGCTGTTCGATGAAGACCGCCGTCGCGTTCACCGATCCTCTAGAGACATGGAGCTCTATTCCGAGAGGCCTCTTGATACCACGCAGTTAGCCTTTGTGCCTGCGATGGAACGGGTCTCAGTGACGCCGGGAAGATATCGAATGGACTTACAGATCCTGGATTTGACGTCGGAAAAATCTCAGGTCTACAACCAACAGACACGTATGAATTCGTTTGAAGGTGAGACCGTAGTGTTAAGTGATATCCAGTTGGCCGCATCGATCAGGCCGCACGGCGGCGGCGAGTTTGCCAAGCGCGATATCCAGGTGATCCCTAACCCGAGCCGCACGTTTCTGTTGAATCAGTCGGTGTTTCTATATTATGAGATTTACAATTTGAAGAAAGATGAACTCGGAGCAACCAGGTACAGCGTTTCCTATGAAATACGCGCCAATGGAGAGAAGCCTGTGAGGATAGACGTGATTGCGGCTCTAGGTAAACTTCTGGTCAGGCGCGAAGAGGGAGAGGCGATCAATATCGAGTATGACCACGTTGGTATCCAGGCAGATGACTATGGATATCTCGAATTGGATATGTCGAACACCGAGCCGGGGAACCAGACATTGGTCGTTCAAGTGACGGATAAGAATAGCGGCCAAAAGACAGCGTCTACGGCTACGTTCACGATCCGATGATGATATGCTTCGAATATATCGATTTAACAGAAGGAATTACACCCAAGTTGGCTAATCACGGTACCGTATTACGAGACTGCGGGATCTGATCACAATCGACCGGACATTTGCTTCGGGCATCGTGCGCGCCTGTTGCGACGGCCGACAGTATCAAAATTACCCGCTGCGGAGTTCAAGGGGCTTGTAGTGCCGAACCTGCGAAATATCGATAGGCTCAAACGCCGCGCAAGGTTGACTCCAATGGCATGCGTGACATTGTGTCTCGGATTCTGTCTCGCTGCGCCGATTGCCGCGGGCGAGAAGCAGCTTGCCGAAAGGCTCTATGAGACTGCGATGGAGCAGGCCGGTGGGGTCTCCGCTAAAGAGAGCATAAACGCGTTCCAGCGAGTATTGAAGGCAGACAGGGACTATGCGCCGGCTCATTACGAAATCGCGAAGCTATATATGTCCCTCGACACGCCAATGGATCGCGATAGAGCAATGAAGGCAGTAAATCGGGCTATTCGTCTGGACAGAGAAAACGTCACCTATGGCCTATTGAAGGGGGATATCCTGTGGACGCAGGGATCCTGGGACAATGCCGTAAAGCAGTACAAGAAAGCGCTCGAGATCGATCCCAAAAACGCGAAGGCAGCCTACATGATCGGGCGCCATGGAATCAAGAATTTCATGAAATACTACGACATGGACATGATCAGCAGGGTGTCACCAATCAATAGACGAGAAGGGAGTTCGCGTCACAGGCACTCTTTGAGAGGCTTCAGTATCGAGGAACTGAATGAAGCAGTCTCGTACTTGAAAACGTGTATCGAGGCAGACCCCCAGTTCAAGGATGCCTATTTTCAACTCGGGCTTGCCTGCATGGAGACGAACCGGCCGGTCGAACTGATCCGGGTGGCAAACCTGCTGTTGGAACGCGTCCCTGATGACAAGGATGCGCTGCTCTTCTGCGGGCTCGGATACCAGAAATTGGGCGAAGAAGCGCTGGCGCATGAGTTCTATACCCGTGCGCTCCAAAGAATGGCGCCGGATGAGCGGGCGATGATGGAATCCGTAGACAGCATTGTGCCGGACGGCAACCGCGCAATGCTGGACGACCTTCCGCCTGGGCAGGAAGCAGGCGGAGGCGCGCCTCAACGCTGGGAGGATAACGCGGAGCGGGGCCGGTTCTGGCGTCGTCAGGACCCGCTGTTTTTGACTGAATTCAACGAACGCCGCATGGAACACTACGGCAGGGTAGCATACGCGAATCTGCGGTTCAGCCGGCCCTCGAAGGGCATTGAGGGTTGGCAGACGGACATGGGCAGGGCATACATAAAGCTGGGACGTTACCTCGATCGAAGGATGCAGCGGCCGGATATGAACTCGCTCCCGATAGATTACAGCTTTACCTTCGGCGAACGTCTGGGGAGAATACGTTGGAATGTGTCCAAACAGAGAGAGACGTGGCATTACGAGGGATTTCGGGTCGATTTTCAGATATCGGACGGCTTCCACGGCTTCTCTCCATCTCGTCTACCTGATCGAACGAGGTATGTCGATCCCTATGCACCGCGGAAATACAGCGTGCCTCACCAGGTCGCGAGCTTCAGGGACGGGGACAGTCTTCGTGTGGAACTGGCCTATGCGCTGCCCAAATACAATGTTACCGTATCGGATTCGGACAAAAGCGTTGCTCTCGAGAACGGTGTATTTCTGTTTAACGACCAATGGGATGAGGTGTATCGGAAGCGCTCGGATCTCAAGCTGAGGTGGCCGGAGATCGCCTTGAGCGGTAGTCCCATAGCGGACAGCTTGCGGACCAGTCATCTGGTATTTCAGATAGCGTTCAGAGTCTCCCCCGGCGTCCACAATCTGGTCGGTGAGGTTCGGGACAGGAAGAATGGGTCAATCGGGACCTTCCGCGAGGAGCGTGGCTTTGCAGCTGTGGATTCTACGCTGTCGATGAGCGATTTGTTGTTGGCCGCGCGGATCGATACCCGTTCGTCGTTTCCGGAGGGGCGGTCGGACCTGGACATCCTGGCAAATCCGCTTCGGACCTACCATCGGTCCGAATCCGCGTTCATCTACCTGGAAGTGTATAACCTGGAGCGGGACGAATTCGGCCGTTCGGAGTACGAGATTTCATATCGGTTGGGACGTCCGGAGCAGAAGAAGATCGATCCGTACCTGTTCCTGGCGCAGCGGTTGCCTGAGGGCGGCAGGCAATTGGAGGTCACGCGTGAAATCAGGACTCAAGAGACGGGCATACGTCGACCTGTCCGGGCGAGCGGCGGAGAAGAAGAGCTTCAGGGTGGTTTGCCGGTCACGCCACCAGTAGTGGTCCCGGACTATTTCGACGCGCAGAAGAGGGATGAGGTCACGTACCGGGCGAGGTTTTTGTTTCCGGATGAAGATGAACTTGCCAGCCGGATCAAGAAGATGGGTAAAAGCAGAGCGGGAGTGGAGACGACGATCACGGCTCGGTACGAGGGGGACCGGGAGGATGACTTCACGTATCTGCAGATTGACCTGAGCCACGTGCCTGCCGGAGTGCACCGCCTATCTGTAACGGTCAAAGACGTGCATACCGGTCAAATCGCAGCGCGTGAAACGTTGTTCCGTGTGATTGAGTGAAGGCCGTTCTTCGCAAAGCCATCCGCGGAATCCCGTCTCAGGATCGAAACGAACAAGATGGGTGCTGGCAAACGCGCATAATAGCAGAAAACAGACATAGAGACGCTTGCTCCTGAGGGTGTAAGCGTCTTGGCTTTATGAAAAAGAGGAGAAAAAGGCAGGATCTGGAGCCTACTACGGTTACCGCAATTCATCGACAAGAATCCAAGACTGGATTACCAAGTCTGCAGTATGTCCGTGTCCCACAGATGTGGCGATCTGTCGGTGCAGGAAAACCCGATACTCCGCACTGTATTTATTGAACCCACCCGGCCCGGTCTGTGTCTTTGTACCGTGAGAGGCTGAATCTGGTGCTCGGTTTAGGCGCAATCGCGCATGGGTCACACGTTGTTTCCAATGACATCGAAAAAGGTGTGGAGTCGCGCAGGAGTCCAGACAACCCGATGGCTATCTTGTGGAGTACGAAGGGGAGGGTTCCATATGAACTCGTTCAAGCACTATTTGATTGCATCGATCACGATTGTCGTTTGTTTGAGCGAAAGTCCGGCCGAAGGATCGACTGCAAAGGACATCTCACGGGTCGATAGTACGTATAAATCCGGGCTGGCCTATCTCGAATCCGGGAAATATGAGAATGCCGAGAGGTGTTTTCGGGCGGCACTGGAGATCAACTCGAAACATGCACCTTCTTACGTCGGGCTGGGTCATGTCTATTTGAAGAGAGATGAACTGAGGCTCGCCGAAGAAGCTTTCCGAGAGGCTTTACGAAAGCGGAAAAACTACGCACCGGCCCTGAACGGACTGGGTCTCGTGTTTCGCAATACAGAGAAAATGCTGGATTGGGCAATCAAGTATTTTCGAAGGGCCGTTCGGGCTGACCGAGGTTACGTGGAAGCGTACTACAACCTGGCCCAATCGTACCGGGAAATTGGCAATACGAGGGAACTGGACACGTACAGGAAACTGGTTAAGGTGGACCCGGATCATCACGATGTCTGGTTCCAGATTGGTCGGATCTACAAAGATGGAAGAGCGGGTCGATTTCGAAATGCGCGAAAGGCAGAGGAAGCGTTCCGCCGACAACTCCAGGTGAATCGAGCACATTTCGGGGCTCGGACCTATCTTGCACAGTTGTTGAAGGAAGACGGACGCACGGATGAAGCGTTGGGGATGCTCAAGAAAGTCGTGGATACGCCCAATGCCTATCAGCGGCGCGCGTTCCTGGAACTGGCGGAGACGCATCAGGGTGCGCGGGACCACGATCTGTTTGATGCGATACTGGATGCTTACCTGGAGGGTCTGCCACCCAGCGAGCAGGCATTATACTATGATCTAAGCCTGGTGGTTATCAGGGATGAACTGTCCCGCTTCCAGGCGACGCCAGATGAAGAGCGTAAGGCGCAGTCTGAAAATTTCTGGGCGACTCGGGATCCTGCGCCGGTGACGGCGGCCAACGAACGGTGGATAGAGCACTGCCGCCGGGTGGCATATGCACGGGAGCACTTTAGCGAGTACGAATTCCCCTGGGACGTACGTGGGGAGGTGTATGTACGTTATGGAAGGCCCGATCACATCAGTGCGTCGGAGAACATCCGATTTGAGACGGACCCAAAGGTTCTTGCAGTTAAGGACCGGCTGATGAGCCAGGCTGGCGAAGCCTTGCCTCACCTCCTTCTGAGCCGGCGCATGGTCAGCTTCTATAGGTCGATGAGTGGATCAGTAGAGATGGGTATGGACGACCAGGAGACGCTATCTACGATTCTTGGTTACCCGGTATACCCCGTTCGAGGCGCCTGGGAATACTGGATTTACTCGAAAGTCGATGGTGGCGTGGAAGTGACTTTTGTACAGGAACACGGGCCAGGCCCGGGCCCCTACAAGTACGCAGAGGTGCCGCATGCGGGCTCCGCTATCTGGGTGGACGAGATCACAGGGCGAAACCCCGGCACCACCTTGTTGACTGACGGGCTAATGGATGAAATCCCTGATGCTTGGATCGATACTTCGATAGATACTTCGATGTCGACTGACGAGCCAACGGATGAAATCCTTCATCCTTCGATCGATACTTCGATCAAGTCAAATTTGATATGGCAGCGAATGAACCCCGGTCTGGTGATGCATCGCGCGGCGCTCAAGACGCCGGCGATTTACGAACAGGACTTTGCCACTGCCCCCCTCAATTTCTTCTATGACGCGGCTCGATTCAAGGCAGATGACCGTTCGGTAAAACTGGAGGTGTACTATGGTATTCCGACGCGTGACCTTGACTACAAAGAAGGACCCGACGGAAGGCTGACGGCATACTTGAAGCGGGGCCTGGCGCTGCACGACGAGGATAACAAGCCGGTGTACCGGTCGAGCGAGGATATGGAGCTGTACACGTCGGGACCGATTGATACCACCCAGATCGCATTTGTGCCGGAGATGGACCGGCTTTCTGTCGCGCCTGGCACTTATCGGCTATCCGTGCAGATTCTGGACGCGTCTTCGGATAAGTCCCAGGTCTACAACCGTGAGATGGTCCTGTCTCCATTTGGCGATGACTCCCTCAGGGTGAGTGATATTGAGATGGCGACACTGATCCGGCCCAGCCGAGGCAGCAAATTCACAAAGGGCGAGATCGAGGTGGTTCCCAATCCGAGCCTTTTCTATTTCGCAAGACAGCCGGTGTTTGTCTACTATGAGGTTTACAACCTGAAGAAAGATGAATTCGGCAGGACAGATTACCGTGTGTCGTATGAAATACATTCACTGAATAAAGGTAATGTGGCGGTGAGGATCCTGAAGGCGCTTGGAAGGTTGATCGGCGTCAATAGGCAAGCCGAGGTTGTAACCGTTGAATATTCACATGAGGGAGACAAAGCCGACGATTATGGATACCTGGAACTGGACATGTCAGATACAGACCCCGGGCACCAGTTGTTGATTGTCAAGATTTCTGATGAGATTGTAGGACGCCAGGCAACGTCGAAGGTATCGTTTGCTATTCGATAGTTCTATGTTTGCGGAATATTCCCCCAACGTAACGAATCGTAATCCTTTTGGTGCGTCATCTATTTTTTCGCGTGTTTCCAGGCTCTGATCTCTGTCGACCGGACAATTGCTTCGGGCATCGTGTGCGCCTGTTGCGACGGCCGACAGTATCAAAATTCCACGCCGCGGAATTCATGGAGCTTGTTGTGCCGAACCTACGAAATTTCGATAGGCTTACACGCCGCACAAGGTTGCCTTCAATGGGCTGCGTGTTCTTTTGTCTAGGAATCTGTTTGGCGCCGCCGATCGCCGCCGCTGACACTCAGCTTGCCGAAAAGCTCTATGAGACGGCGATGGAGCATGCCGGTCGGGTCTCCGTTAAAGAACGTATCAAATCCTTCCAGCGCGTATTGAGGGCGGACACGGATTTTGCACCAGCCCATTACGAAATTGCGAAGCTGTATATGTCCCTTGATACGCCGATGGATCGCTATGATGCAATGAAGGCGGTAAATGCAGCCATTCGTCTGAATACAGAAAACGTCGCATACCGCGTTTTAAAGGCGGACATCATGTGGACGCAGGGATCCTGGCACAATGCCGTAGCCGAGTACAAAAATGTCCTGAAGTTGGATCCCGATAACGCAAAGGCCGCCTACATGATCGGCCACCATGGCGTCAAGAGCTTTTTGAAAAATTACGATATGTCCATGACGAACATGGTGTCCGGATTCAACTGGAGAGAACATACACGGACCAGGCATTCGTGGAGGGATTTCGGCATTGAGGAACTGGATGTCGCCGTCACGTATCTGAAAACCTGCATCGAAGCGGACCCCATGTTCAAGGATGCGTATTTCCAACTCGGGCTTGCTTGCCTGGAGACGAGCCGTCCGGTCGAACTGATCCAGGTCGCAAACCTGCTGTTGGAGCGCGTGCCTGCCGACAAGGATGCGCTGCTCTTTTGCGGGCTTGGATACCAGAAGTTGGGCGAAGAAGCGCTGGCGCATGAGTTCTATACCCGAGCGCTGCAGAGGATGGCGCCGGATGAGCGGGCGATGATGGAATCCGTGGACAGCATTGTGCCGGACGGTGAACGCGGAAAACTCAAAGACTTCGCGTCGAAGCCGGAGGCGGATGCAGGCGTTACTCAGCAACGGATCGAAAGCGTGGAGCGAGTTCGGTTCTGGAGACGGCAGGATCCCCTGTTTCTGACTGATTTCAATGAACGGCGCATGGAGCATTACGGCCGGGTAGCATACGCGAATCTGCGGTTCAGCCGGCCCTCGAAGGGCATTGAGGGTTGGCAGACGGATATGGGACGAGTCTATATCAAGCTGGGAAGATATCTCCACCGGCGGATGCAGCGGCCGGAAACAGGTTCGGTCATTGCAATAGACAGGCCCAGCACGTTTGGCAGGTCCCTGCCGGGACGGAGGATACCCTGGAGACTGCAAATGCAGAAAGAGACGTGGTTCTACGAGGGATTTCGGGTCGATTTTCAGATATCCGATGGCTTCCACGGCTTCTCTCCATCACGTTTACCGGATCGGACACGTTACGTCGATCCCTATGGCCCGCGGAAGTACAGCGTGCCCTACCAGGCCGCGAGCTTCAGGGACGGGGACAGCCTTCGCGTGGAACTGGCGTATGCGCTGCCGAGATTCAACCTGGCCGTGTCGGACTCGGACAGGAGCATTGGACTGGAGAATGGTGTCTTTCTCTTCAATGAGCAATGGGACGAGGTTTATCGGAAGCGTTCGGATCTCAAACTGCGGTGGCCCGAGATATCCCCGAGCGGATATCCAGCTGCGGACAGCCTGCGAAAAAGCCATCTTGTATTTCAGATCGCATTCGGGCTTTCCCCTGGCGCTTACAATCTGGTGGGTGAGGTGCGGGACCGGAAAAAGGGGTCAATTGGGACCTTCCGGCAGCGCCGCGAGTTCGAACCGGCGGACGTCTCGCTGTCAATGAGCGATCTGTTGCTGGCCACGCAGATCGAATCACGAACACCATTTCCGGAAGGAAGGAGCGATCTCACAATCGTAGCGAATCCGCTGCGGACATACCATCGTTCCGAACCGGCATTCATCTACCTGGAGGCTTATAACCTGGATCGGGATGAATTCGGGCGCACGGAGTATCAAATCGCGTATCGGATAGGGCGGCCGGAGCAGAAGAAGATCGATCCGTACCTGTTCCTGGCGCAACGGTTGCCCGAGGGTGGGAGGCGATTGGAGGTCACGCGTGAAATCAGAACCGGGGAGACAGGCATGCGTCCGCCGGAGCCGGAGCGAGTGGCCGACGAAGAAGAAGAGCCTCAAGGGGATTTGCCGGTCACGACGCCGGTGGTGGTACCGGACTATTTCGATGCGCAGAAAAGAAATGAGGTCACGTACCGGGCGAGGTTCGTGTTTCCGGAAGCGGATGAACTCGCCAGCCGGATCAGGAAAAAGGGTCGAAGCAAGGAGGGAGTGGAGACGACGATTACGGCACGCTATGAGGGCAACCGGGAGGATGACTTCACGTATCTGCAGATCGACCTGACACACGTGCCTGCCGGTGTGCACAGGTTGTCGGTGACGGTCAAAGACTTTCATAACGATGAGGTGGTTTCACGCGACGCGTTGTTTCGTGTGATCGAGTAAAAAAGGGCATATGATGTCTACAGGATATCCGCTTGCGTTGGCGTTCTTCTTATGTCTCCTGGCATGTGGATCAGATTCGCCTACGTCTCCGGACCCATCCGGCGAGTCTGAGGTGTTCAAGGTCGTCGGGACGATGACGACGACGCGGTTTTTCCATACGGCAACGTTGCTGCAGGACGGGCGGGTATTGATAACCGGCGGGTTCGAGACGGACCGCCCGGGTCATTCATCCCCTGAGTTCAGACACGCTACGGCGGAGTTGTTCGATCCGGCAAAAGGGACCTCGTCGTTAACGGGAGCCATGTCGCAGGCACGCTCACAGCACAGGGCATTCCCATTGCAGGATGGCCGAGTCATCATCAAAGGGAACGATCCCTATCCCCCGGAGATTTACGACCCGCGGGCCGGAAGCTTCGCAATCCTGGCGGACGCGCCGGAATTCGGTCGAAGTGTCTCGACCACGATTCTTTCGACGGGAGACATTTTTGCGACCGATGAAGGGGGCAACGCGGGCATGCTCGATCAGAATACCTGGGAGTTCACTTCATCTGACAGGATGATCGCCCCCAGAACGAACCATACGGCCACGCTTATGGGAGACGGCCGCGTTCTCATTGCCGGCGGGATGAATGCGGCCGGCATGGTCAAGATATCCGAGATTTTCGATCCCACAACCCATTCCTTTGCAGAAGTTGGCGATTTGAACGACGAACGGTGGGGGCACGAGGCATTGCTTCTCCAGGACGGCAAGGTGTTGGTCATCGGCGGGCGCAGGGGCACAATCGAAGCGGACAACGTGCAGAACGTAACGACGGCCGAAATGTTCGATCCCGCAACAGGCAATTTCGCTGCGGCAGGTGACACTGGACTGCCATCCATCCAATCCGCCTTCCTGTTGCCCAGCGGAAAGGTGTTTCTTCTGTCCGGCGGAGACGTGGCGATTTACGATCCGGCCTCAGGTACCGCTGCACGTACGGGGCACAGCATCGGTCAGAATCGACTCGCATACGCCATTACGCTACTTGAAGACGGCAGAATAATGATTTCCGGCGGGCTGAAAGATCTGGTTTCGACGGATGAAGTGCTGGTGTACAGGCCATAGGGCGCCATTTCGACATTTCGACAAGCTCAATGCAGGCATGCTCAATGAATGCGCTTAGACCTCACATTAAGGGTTCAACGCAGAATGGGTACATGTACAATCGTGCTGCTTGCATACGGAATGGCGTTGGAATCCCCCCACCGCATCAGCCGTCGCCGGCCCTTCGACAACCCTTCGACAAGCTCAGGGCAACGTCTCAGGGGACGGCTCGGCTTCTGCGACTCCCCCTCAAGGGGGGAGTGATCGGCCCATCAAATTGGCGCGCGTTCCCTGCCACCCTTTTGTTTGCGGCTGAACATCACGAAGCCGCGCCAGGAAGGCAAGATGTGGAGTCTTTCAGAATTACAGAGCGAACGATTGCAAGCCCCAAAGCGCTTGCACTGCCGGTTGAAATCGCATAACATGCTGGATCGGAACAGGGTACATTGGCGAAGGGGTCGTGTATAGAACAAGGCTTACCGGTTCGGATGAGGTTGACATCATGGCACCAGTTATTGAATCCGCGCGTATGAAACCGTGGCGTTTGGCTCTGTTCGCGGCTTTGATTATCGCGGCGTTCTGTCCTCTTGAGGATCTCGATGCGCAGGTTCGTCAGACCGCGATATCGGCCGCCAGCGGTGGGCATACCGCGTGGGCGATCGGGCTGGAGACCGGTTCCTCAGCCATTACCGAAATATGGGTCGAAACCCGTGGAAGCCAGCCTCGCCACCTCGGCACCTTCCCCGGCCCGCCGGGGCGACTGGAGTGGGCTGCGCACGGGGAACGTCTTCGCTTTCAGGAGACTGCCTTAAAGGTCCCCCTGCATACGCTTACCATGCTCCCGAACAGGTCCTTGCCGCAGGTCGCCCCCGGGGTGTGGGAAATCTCTGTCCCGGACGGGTCGATCGCGCGTTCGAAAATAGACTTCGAGACGGAACCGGTAACGCCGTCGGTCGCGGAAGCCGGAAACCCGCCGCGCCCGACCCCTGCTGCAAAGGCGGTGCTGTGGGGCGTCGCGGCGGCATTCAACGCCTCGGCCCTGGCTTATACGACCGTGCATCGATGGGAATTCCGATCGGCGGTGAAGCGATACCGGAAAGCCTCCCGGGCGTGGGCGACCCTGACTCGGAGATTCAAAAAGCATGGGCTCTACGAAGAGCCGGTCCTGTCCTACGCAGCGGCGCTGGCCGCAACTGCCAAGCAAGCCCATGCGACGCGCGGCGCCCGCTGGGTCTGCCAGGACCATCTGACCGTAATCGGAGACGCCCTTTACGCCTATGAGCAGGCACACGAAAACCAGCGGCCGTCCGACCTGGCGGCGCTCAGGAACTGGATAGAAACCCATACGCTGACGCCGGCGGACTCTATCGTCATGAAAACGCTGTTTCGCTCGGCGATGGACACTGATAAAAAGCGCCGGAACAGCTACACACACGGTTACCGTCCTGAAGCCGAGGACGGCGAGGCCGTTGTCACCAGCTTCTTCCACGAGGGTTACCTGGTTGAATCCGTCCGCAGCAGCGAGGGCTATCGCACCGTCGACCGGCGCGTGGGCAAGGCGCAGATCGACTCCCTCCTGAACCTTGGCACTGACCTCACGCCGATCGAGCCGCTCAGGGCGATCTCCACCCTGGAAATCCTTGCCGGTGTAGCCCCGGATTTCGCGCGCGGGCACAGCAGGCGCGGGTTCGCCTATCTGGAGGCGGAGAACCTGGAGCGCGCCATTAAAGCCTTTGAGCGCGCGATCGAATGCGACCACACGCTGGCCGAGGCCTACTACGGACTGGGTCTCACATTCCGCAAGTGGCCCAGGGGGAATTACGACGCCATCCGCTATTTCCAGAAAGCCCTCCAGTACGACCGGAACCACGTGGAGTCAAGGTTCAATATTGCCGATATACGTTACAAGCTGGACGAACACGACGTACGGCGGGAAGTCAAAAAAGTACTGGCAATTGACCCACGCTACGCCCCCGCCTATCTGTTGATGGGGAAATGGGTGGAGGAATTCGAGAAAGACTACGAGAAAGCAGCGCTCTACTACGCGAAATATATGGGACTGCGGCCCGGCGACCCGGAGGGGCGGAAGCGGCTGGGATCGATCTACCTGAGAACGAAGGACTACGGCCGTATCCTGGAAGTCCTGGAGGACTACGCCATACAGAATCCCGATGACGACCAGGTCCTGCCCATCCTCGCCCAGGCCTGCATGAAACTGGGGGCCTACGACAGGGCCGCCGCCTTCTTCAGAGACTTTCTCGAAGGGGCCGATGCGGCCGAGAAGGGGCACTACCACGATATCCGGCTGGTTGCGCCCAAGGAGACGCTGGCGGCCTTCGAACAGACGCCGCCGGAAGAACGATGGGACTTTGTGAAGAAGTTCTGGGCGGACCAGGACCCTGACCTGACCACGGCCGCCAACGAGCGCCTCCTGGAGCACTATCGGCGGGTGTCGTTCTCCATGCAGAATTTCTCCGAAGGCAGGCAGCCCTGGGACCAGCGCGGCGAGGTCTACATCCGCTTCGGTGAACCCGACCACCGCTCCACCTCCAAAGAGTTGAACTTCCAGCAATCCATGGCCGTTCAGCGGGTCAAGGAACGTCTTTCCAGGACGCTCTACGGGGCTGCCCGCCCCCCGCGCCAAGGCATCGGCCTTCGCGGCGCCAGCTCAACATTCGTCGGTCCGGTCTACCCCGTGCGCAGCCTGCGCGGCAGGGGTCGCGGAGGGTCCTACAGACCGGTCACGGCGACTTACGACGGCTCGATGGTCCCTTGGGAAACGTGGACGTACGTCGACGTGGGCAGCGGCATCGAGATTACCTTTACCGACGAGTTCAGCAACGGAAACTACAACTATGCGCCCGAACCGCTGGATGCCGGGATTCCCGCCCGCCGGCTGGCCATGTTCACCCGCTACAGCCCCCGCAATATCTACCTCATGGCCGCCGCGGCACAGCCGAACTACTTCGTTAGGCCGAAAAACACGCTGCCGATGGAGTTCTATTTCAACTCGGCTGATTTCAGGAGTGAAACGGATTTCCGGACGGCGCTGGAAGTCTACGTGGGGATACCGCGGCACCAGGGGCACTATATGGTCGACGACGACCGGACGGAAATTATGGTCGACCGGACCGTGGCGCTGCGGAATCCGGCAACCGGAGCGGTCTACCGGAGCGAGGACAAGGTACAATTCGCGGCCAAGGGGGACGTGACCGCGGAACGGAGCGCGTTCGTGCCGGACCTCGCGCGTATGGACGTGCCCCCGGGGCGCTACAGGATGGAAGTGAAGATAAAGGATAACCTGTCCGTTCAGCACGGGCGGTATCGTCAGGACATTGAAATCGAGTCCTATGAACGGCACAGCCTCCAGGTGAGCGACCTGGAACTGGCCTGGCGGATATCCGACCGCAAGGACGAGGATAAATTCAACAAAGGCACGCTGTGGGTCATTCCGATGCCGACGCGGACCTACCGGGTGGGCCAGAATGTATTCGTGTACTACGAAATCTATAACCTGACGAAGGACGATTTCGGGCAGACGAACTACCAGGTATCCTACACCGTCACGAAGAAGGGCGGCTTCAGCCCCCTTGGTATCATCACCAGCCTCATCAGGTGGAAGAAGGGCAAACGTGAGGAACTGGAAGTGACGTACGAGATGGTGGGCGAGGATAACATGGAAGTCGAATACGTGGAACTCGAGCTGGAAAACCGCCCCGCAGGCAAGTACTTCCTGAACGTAACCATCATCGATATAAATAGCGGTGATATGGCCCAGAAGCAGGCCAGTTTCATTCTCGCCCAGTAGAATCCCCCCACCCCATCCTGAGCCCGGTTGCCCGACAACAGACGTAAGATCCCGCAGCAAGAGATGGGCCTGACCCGGTTTCCGTATATGGGGGAATACCCGCAAACACCTGACCGACCGAAACCCTTTGCCGGACGAGGAGACGTGGAGCAGAAAATCTACGCCTTTGGCATGGACGGCTTTATCGTCCCGATGATGAAGCGTTTCGCCGCGGAAGGCGCGCTGCCCCACTTCGAGCGCATGTCCGACCCGGGCGTTCCTTCGTGATTCGAGTCGAAAACGACATGGGAGATTTTGTGATGCAGAGGGTGAAGAACCTGCTCATAGGCGTATTCTGCATTGTGACGGTGCAGTGTCCGGTCGCGTCCGCACACGCGGCATCCTATGCGGTGAGATCGGCGGATGGCCGGCATCTGGCCCTTGTCGTCAGACGCGGCGAAGGGGCGGTTTCGCTGACCGAGATATGGCTCGCCTCTCCGAAATACGAAAACCCCAGGAAACTGACGGCCTTTCCGGGCGAACCCGGTACCCTCCATTTTGCGCCTGGCGGACGCGAGCTGATCTACCTGGAGCGAAGCCTGCGTCGGGAAGCCTGGGGCTCGTATTTCTACGGGGGGCAGTCGCTTCCGATTACCACGAACAGAATCTGGAAGTTGGACCTTGACGGCGGCGGAGTGGAGCCGTGGCTGCTTCCCGGTGACTTCCAACCTCTCGATTTCGCGGTCTCTCCCGATGGCCGGTCATTGGCGATTATCGGGTACAGGGTAAGCGCCTTCGCCAGGGCGGACCGCGGTCTCTGGATCGCCAATGACACGGGTGGAATCAGGCTTCTGTTTGCGGACGGCGTAGAGGGACCGGTAGAATGGTCGATTGATGGAAAGACCGTTCTGTGCCGAATTGAAGACGGAGCGAAATCGATCCGCGTCCACGCGGACTCGGGAGAGTCTGAACAGAGGGATATCAAAAAAGATATACCCACGGTCGGGAAACGAGGACGCGAGTCATTCCTGCATTCCCGAACCTCCTCAGCGATGCGCGGGGCCGACGGTACGGATGCGGCTCTCGGCCTGATCGGCACCGGTCTGAATCTTTACATACGCGGCAGAAATGCGCTTCATCGAGGGAACGAAGAGAAAGCGGACAAACTGTTCGAGCAGGCCAGGCGCGCATTCAGGGAACTCCACGATGGGGCCTCGACGTTCGGACTGTCGAGGAAGAGTTGCGCGCGGTATATCGAGGACTGCGAATATTGGACCGAAACTGACGCCGGGACGACAGACAGACACAACTGTCAGGAACGTCTGACGGGGATGCTGCGGTTGATCGATGGATTCGAACGCGCCGGGGACGGCAGCGAACCCGCGGACCTCCAGGAGCTGCACCAGTGGACGACGCGGAGAATTGTTGCAGACGCGCAGGACGGCGGCGAGCGGGAAGACAGGAAAGCGATTCTCGGCGTGCTGTTCTCCTGCCCGGCCAACCGGGACTACGGATTCCTCAGTGACTACCTCTATAGGCACGAAGGATTGCCCGGAGCGCCGTCCCTGGCGTGTTTCTGGCACCGCGGCGAGCGGATCGACGGCGTCGCCGGTCGACGCGGAGGTCGCACGAGTATATCCGGCCTGCACGCGGCACGGGTGGACAGCCTGGCCGCCAGCGGACGCCGCGCGATGGACGCGGAAGATCTGGATCGGGCGCGCCTGATCTTCCGGAACGTTGCGCGTCAACGCCCGAGGGGCCCCGACGCATACGTCAAGCTGGGGCACATCCTGTTGAAATTGAGACGATTCGAGGAATCGAAGGACGCCTTTCATCGGGCGCTGGCCCTGGGAAGCAAGGCGCTGGGCCACCATGGCCTTGGGATGCTCTACACGACGTGGCCGATGCAGCGCCACTTCGCGATTCACCATTTCACCGAGGCGCTGGTCAGGGACCAGGACTTTGTGGACGCGCGGTATCAGATGGCCAGAGTGCGTTATGCGATGAAACAGCGCGACGCCGAACTGGAGGCCAGGAGAGTCCTGAAGATGGATCCGGGCCACGCCGGCGCCTGCCGGCTGATTGCGGACTACTATCTGAACCTGTCCTGGGAATTCGAGAAGGCCGTCGTCTGGTATACCAGGTACCTCGCGCTTCGCCCGGAAGACGCGGACGCGCAGCGACGGCTGGGCGTTGCGTATCTGAAGGTGAAGGATTATTCGAAGATTATGGGCCACCTGCTGGACTTCGTTAAAAGGAACCCGGAAGCCGTCGAGCTGATGCCCATTGTCGCGATTTCCGCCATCGAGCAGGAGAAGCCGGATATGGCGATGGCGTTCTTCGGAGACTACATCTCCAAACTTGATCCGGAAATGCAGGGATGGTACGAAGATATCTCGCTTGTTGCGTCCGGCGAGGAACTCAGGGCGTATAACGAGGCCATAGGCGCCGGGCGTGAAACGTATCGGAAGCGGTTCTGGAACGGAAGGGACCCGGACCTCTCCACCCCGGTGAACGAACGCCTGCTGGAACACTACCGGAGGGTCTGGCACGCGCTGACGGAGTTTTCGGAAGGCAACCAACCGTGGGACGCGAGAGGAGTCGTCTATATCCGATTCGGTAAACCGGATCACCGGTCCCGGTCGGACGACCCCAACTTCAGACAGAGCCTGAAAGTGCAGCGGGTCAAGGAGCGTCTCGCCTACAACATCTATAAGGGCGACGTCCGCGCGCACACGTTTGTCGGACCCGTCTATCCCGTCCGCAGCCTCAAGCAGCTCGACGGCGCATGGTACGAATTGAGAGAGTTTAAAATAGGGAATTCGGAACCATCGGCGTGTGAGATTGCCGGCGCGGCGGACCATGGTACGGAGGCGGGCGATACGGAACTGAATCAGGACAGAGAAATGGACGATTTCTTCGTGAATGACGATTCCGTGAAGTTAGGCATTTTGCCACTGGACGAAAGCCTCGGATTCGGCGACTATCACCCGGTGACTTCGGGCGAAGACCGGAGTACCGTACCCTGGGAAACATGGATCTACACCGATGCGGGCGGAGGCATTGAAATCACCTTTACCGACGAAATTGGTTCCGGAAACTACGACTATGCGCCAGTACCGCCGAACCAGGGGGATATATCGATCGGCCAGACCGCGTCCTTAAGCAGGCACGCGCCCCATTCCGTGTACCGGCGGGCAGCACGGGTAACGCCAGATTTCTACACGCCAATACATGAAACGCCGCCGCTCGACTTCCACTATTCCCTTGCCGACTTCAGGGGCGAGGAGGGCCGCAGTCTCCTCGAAATCTACTACGGCGTCCCCATTCTTCCGGCGCATTACGTGCCGGAAGAGGACGTCACGCGGCAGGTTTTGACGCACCACGCGGCGCTCATTTCGTCGTCGCAGGACACGGTCTACCGGCGGACGGATGAAATGACTTTCGAAGCCGCCGGAAACCGGGCCGGCGAGGGCTTGCTGACGCCTGATGTTCTGAAGCTGAACCTGCCTTCCGGGTCCTACCGCCTCGAGGTGAAGGCGCAGGACCGGTTGAGGGGACGAACGGGCATCTATCGGCAGCAGGTCGACGTGGATCCCTATGGCGAGGAACGATTGCAGATCAGCGACCTGGAACTGGCGTGGCGGGTTGTCGCGGCAAATGGGACCGGCGAATTTGTCAAGGGAGAGCTGACCGTCGTCCCAATGCCGTCGCGGACGTACACGAAGGGCCAGAGCGTTTTCGTCTACTACGAAATCTACAATCTGGACAAGGACGCGTTCGGACAGACGAACTACAAAGTGTCCTATGCCATCACGTCGAGAGACATCCCGGGCCGGAAGGGAAACATCGCCCACCTGTTCCGGTGGGGAACCGGAAAACGCGAGGAACTGGCCGTCACGTACGAACAGATGGGCGCGTCGGCACAGGAAGAGGAATACGTCGAACTCGCGCTCGACGAACAGACTCCGGGACGATATTCATTGAAGGTATCGATCGACGACGCGAACAGCGGTGAGAAGGTTGAAAAGGACGTGGCTTTTGTGATTGCGCCGTAGGTCTGTCGGCTGGGACCTACCCCCTATCCCCCTTCCTAAGAGGAAGGGGGAATGTTGATGGGTGGCTGTACAGGTTTTGTGATGTGCCGGATGGCGATTTCCTTTTGACCAGAGTGTCTGTCAATGACCGGCACGCGAAGCCTGTTTTTGCTCCCTCTCTCCTGGTAGGAGAAAGGGCCGGGGAGAGAGGTCTGCGGGGTTGGGTGGAGGGCTGCCTTTGATCTTGCCTTTCGCTTTTAGCTGACTGCTGATGGCTGATGCCTGACAGCTTTTTCTGAGAGGGCCGGGAGAGGTTTCGACGATAAGGAAGGTTATCAAATGTCTTGCAGGATGATTTCCGCACTGGCAATTGTCTCGATCCTGATGGGCTGCGGCTCACCCGTGCCGACGTCTCCGAAGGCGACGAGCGATCTTATCGGTTTTGAAGTCGCCGGTAAAATGACGGAAAGGCGGTTCTGGCACGCGTCGGTGTTGTTGCAGGACGGAACCGTCCTGATTACGGGCGGCGCGGCAACTCAAAATCCGGGTCAGGTGTCGACGTCCCTTTTTCGTACCAGTTCGGAGGTATTCGATCCGGAAACGGGGACAACGAGCAGACGGGGCAATCTGTCGCTTCCGCGAACACTCGACATGGGAATCCTGATGCCGGACGGCCGGGTCCTTCTGGCGGGCGCGGATCAGGCGCCTTTGGAATTTTTCGATCCGCAAACCGGGCGGTTCACGCCAGAACCCTATCTGCCGGCATTCGCAAGGATCTGGTCGATCACGTTACTGCCCGATGGGAAGGTCCTGACGTATTACTCGTTGGGCGTTGCGATCTTTGACCCCGATACGCGAGAATTCACGTCGCTCCCCGGAACGGTTGCTATTCGCGCGGGACATACGGCAACCCTGCTGCGGGATGGGCGGGTTCTCATCGTTGGCGGCGGCAATGCCTCGGGCATTGTGAAGGAATCCGAAATCTACGATCCGTTGACGAATACGCTTACACGCACAGGCGACCTGCGATACGAACGGCAGGATCACAGAGCGATTCTCCTCCAGGACGGCAGCGTGCTGGTCATTGGCGGGTCCGCCGGGGACGAGGGGTCTGAAGAGCCGGTAACCGCGGCTGAGCGATACGACCCCGCGACGGGGACGTTTTTATCGGAAGGAGACCCCGGATTCGATGCGATTCACGCGGCCACGTTACTGCCATCCGGCGAGGTGTTTATCATTGGAGATAGCGGCGAGGTCATTCTCTACGATCCCGCGACCGGCGCGTTCGGTCCCACCGGGGACAGCATCGGCGAGAATCGCGTGTTCTATACGACGACGCTCCTTCGCGACGGCCGTGTGCTGATCGTTGGGGGCTTGAAGGACCTCGCGGCGACGGACCAGATCCTGATATACAGGCCATAGCGTTTTGGCAGGGCGCCCACAAGGGACGCCCCTACCAATGTAACGTCGAATGCGGAACCCAGAGATTTCAATTGGTGTTTGATTGGTTTTGTAGGGGCGTCCCTTGTGGGCGCCCGCCTTTCCCCGGTCCGCCACGGAGGCATCGTCCCATGGCAGACTCCTCCGGACATACCGCGGTTTCCCTCCCTCTTCGTCTCTTTCTAAGCGCATTCCTTCCCGTTGGTTTCGGTTGGACAGACGTCCCCGCCGCTTCGGAAACGAAACCCCCATCCGTCCCTTTCGAGGGCGCCGTGAGTACCGACTGGTACGAGACTTTTGCAACGTGGGATCGAACTTACGGGGACAACTATCTGGACGGCCGCGACGGAGGGTCGTTCGCGTGGGGTCCGTCGGCCTACGTGCAGCGGATGTACCTGAACCTCTACCGGACGTTCAAGGAACAGGTATGGCTGGACAAACTCGTAGAGCAGGTCGATCGCATTCTGATCGCCCGGTCGGACGTGCCGCCGTATGAAGTCTACGATCCGCGATACGTTGACGGATATGGGGGCTGGGGGCAGAACCGGTACCGCCAGTACAGGCCGGAATATACCGAGTGGTTTTCCGACGACGGATTGATTATCAGCCCGATCCTGGCATTCGTGGAACTGGTCTGGGAGGACCCGTCCCTGCACGCGGCCTACGGAACAAAAGCGGATGAGTACCTGCGCGCTGTGGAAGAGGACGTCATCGCCAAGTGGCACGCCAACTGGGCGCCGGACACGGGTTGGACGGCGGGCGACAGCAGCCGCTATGGCGAGGACGCGGGATACCACGTTTACGAATGGTCCGGGTGGAAGCGCCAGCCGCTGAATATGTACTTGTCGTTTGCGGACGGACTGGTAACGCTCCGCCGCCTATCCAGGTTGCCGTATTACAAGACGTACAAGGAAGGGTTTGCCCGGTTTTACGCGGATCAGAGCGAGCAGATGTTGCGACACTTCCACGATCGACTGCTGTACGATCCGGAAGCTGAGGCTTATACCTGGAAATACGGTCCCGAAAGCCACTGGCCCGACCTGATGGAGGACGTCGGACACGCCTTTATCGATATCCAGGCGGCGCTGCAGGGGGTTCGAAGCGGTCTGAGTTTCACGCGGAAGGACCTTGAGAGGATGGCCAATACTTTCGTCCGCCGCGTCTGGAACGGGAGCCTTGAGGAGCCGTCGTTCGAATACTACATCGGAGGCCCGGCAAGCAAGCTGGACGCGGAACGGGGCTGGAGGGGGTGGGGGTTTCTCTACCTTGCCGGGTACGACTACCGGATCTGGGAATCGATGGCGGCGTACTTCGAAAAAGAGATTTCCATTCAGGCATGGCCGGCTCACGTGGCGGCCACGGCCGCAATGCTGGGCATTGCCGCGCAGGCCTACGACAGGTGGCCTCCGGGAGCGCCGCTGCATGTCGAAGCGCGACGCATCGGAAAGGACGTGCGGGTTACCTGGCGCCGTCCGGAAACCGACGCCGACAGCACGGCGCTTACGGGGCTCAAAGGATACATCGTGTACCGGGCAACTGCGGCGGAAGGGCCGTTCGCCCCACTGAACGACGTCCCTCTGGACACCACGCGCTACGTGGATCGGGGTGCCGCATCCGGGTCCTTTCACTATCGGATCACGGCCGTGGACTACCGGCGGCCTCCGAACGAAGGTCCCCCCTCCGCTGTGGTATTGACGCCGTAACGCGGAGATCGGATGATCTGCGATGGCATGCCTGCCACGTCTGGATCGCATTCAAGATCGACACCGTATACGTCCATGGCTTTTTCGGAAAGTCCTACTTGTCCAGGGCAGCGATACCGGCCAGCGCGATGGGGGGGCGGTCCGGGAATTCCGCTACCAGGCGCAACCTGCCCCCCATCGCTTCGACGTAGCCGCTGAGCGTGGAAAGCAGCAGATCGCTGCGCTTTTCGATACGGGATACGTTTTCCTGGTTGATCCCGAGTTCCTTCGCCACGCGTACCTGCGTCCACTTTCGAGCCTTTCGCAGGTCTCGCAGCGACATCTCTTCGGCGATCAGCGCCCTGGCTCGTTCTTCCACTCTCCTTCGTCGCGCCTCAGGCAGCTTGCCGATTCTCTCATTGAGTGTCGTCATCTTGTTCTCCTGTTGTTTTGGAGCTGTTCCAATTCCACATTGAATCGTCTGTCCGCTTTCCTGATCAGCAGTTTGTAGAAGCGGCGTTCGTCTGTACCCGACTTGTCACCGGCAGCGAGCAATACAGCTTTTCGTTCAGTGTCAAAGGCAAATGCGACCCGCCAAACTCCGCCGCCAGCTGTAAGAAGCTGTTTTAAAATTACCGGTGAGTTCCCGAGCGCGAGCGAAAAAGCGGCGGTCAAGGCGGGAAAATCCGCCCATATTTGTCTATACGGGTGGATTTGACCAACGCCGACCGGCGCTTTTGCAGCCGTGCGAAGACCGCTGGAAATTTTAAGACAGTTTCTGAATCGAAGCTCCTTCATATTGGCGTGTTGCGAACCGTTCAACGTGTCCACTCTCGGACGCCCAAGAAAAGGCCCGAATGTCGCAATAAGCGTTGCTTGTGCAAGCAACTCGTCCTGCACGTCGGTGGACAAGGCGTCGAATTCGGGGTCGAACGCCGGGTGGAATCTGACTTCCCAGTCCATGCCTTAGAAATATGACTTAAAGATCATATATTGTCAAGTTAATTGCCAATTTGCTGGGTTATATCTGCAAACGGCAGGCCACATCGCCAGGTCTGTTGATGTTGCACCACAAAGACCGATTGCGCCAACGCGAAATTATCTTATATTCGCATAAGTTTCCGATAATATGACATCAATTATCGCGATTTTGGATAAATCGACGCCGAAAATTGCCAGTTATAGGCCTGAATGACTTTAGATCAAGGCTTTCAGTTTCCAGACCATTCAGCAAACAAATGAAAAGATCTGTCGAGTAGGGTTCTACAGTTCAAGGAGGGAGCGTGGTGATGGAAAGACGATGTGAGTCGGTGTCGGATATGGTTCGCGACACCCTGCCGGACGGGACATTCCACGACGAATTGGAGGGGCATCCCGCAGACAATAGCGTGTCACGAGCCCTGTCCACCCTGCGTTGTTCCCGGAAATTGACGCAGGAGGAATTGGCGAATCAGGCCGGTTGCACACAGAGCAAGATCTCGAGAATCGAGAACAGCCGCAACGACCGGCTCAAACTGGATGACCTGGCGATGTACGCGCGTGCTTTCAATATGCAGGTTTCGATTGATTTCGCACCGGAGTCGTCTTCCGCAGACGCCACCGTACGCCTGGCGCGCCAGATCAGGAACGGTCTCAACGACGTGGCTGAAAAGGTACGGCGTGAAGGGGCCGCGGACGAAGGCGCGAAAGAGACTTACGAAGCATTTCTGTTCGAGATGCTCGATCTGTTCATGGATAACCTGGAGGGGCTTCGTGCGCGCCCGAACGGCTTGCCGAAATCGGGAGAGACGACGAGGGCGGGAAACGGCAGGCCGATCGATCCGGAGGGTCGGAGCGAGACATCACGCCATGAGAGACGGAACAACGGCTCTACGGGATTCAGGATATGCACCCCGATCGACGTCAGCGAAGAGAACGGCAGGACCGGATCCCAACGTGAGTAGTGAACGGGACCCGAAGCGCGAAAGGCCGGGCGCCCACAAGGGACGCCCCTACAAGGATTGGGGAAGTGAAGGGTAGGTAAAGGCGCCGCTCGTTTGCATGACGTTCGCTGGGCTGCACTCATGGACAATGCTGAATCCATGCATTCTATACAACATCTCCGCAAGGTGGCCTAAAAGATGACATCCAGAACCTTTATAACGTTGTTTCTGATCTCGAGCTTCTGGGCCTGCGGAGGCGATTCGGTCACAACGCCGGAGCAGCCGGCCCTTGAACGGGGTCTCCACGAGGTCGGAATCCTGACCCGGCCTCGTATTCAACATTTCGCGACGTTAATGCAGAATGGCACGGTCCTGATCGGGGGCGGATACAAGGAACCGCTCTCAACCCGTCGCATCAGCGCCGAAATATTCGATCCGTTGACCGGGACCTCGTCGCCAACGGGAAACATGACGGTCAATCGATCCACGGACAAAGGTATCCTGCTTCCCGACGGTCGCATCCTGATTATGCCCAGATATCATGATTTCCCCGTTGAAATCTACGATCCTCACTCCGCTCGATTCGAAGCCCTGGCGAAAATACCCTGGTATCCGCCCATTACCACCGCAAACCTGCTTCAAAGCGGCAGAATATTTGTGACCACTCAGCAGCACGCGGCTCTCTTCGACCCCGCTGCGGGCGCCTTTATCTCCGTAGTCGCGATGGAGGAAACACGAAAAAACCATACGTCGACGTTGCTAAAGGACGGCCACGTGCTGATTGTCGGCGGGAGCACGGGGAATAACGAGTTGACCGGACGGAATCTGATCTACCATCCCTCGTCAAATGGTTTTACGGAAGCCGGTCGTCTGCAGGTTGACCGCTGGGGCCATACGGCCTTGCTTCTCCATGACGGCAGAGTTCTGATCCTGGGCGGCCATACCGGTTCGGAACAGGCAATCCTTGCCGAGATGTACGACGCCGAAACCGACACGTTCTCGCCGGTCGGAGAGGCCGCGATTTCGCCGCTGGCTGCCCTGCTGCTGCCGTCCGGCAGCGTGTTGCTCATCCACGTGCCCAACGGCAATATCGTACTTTACAATCCGGATACGCATGAATTATCTCCTACAGTGTACAGCATAGGACCGTGGCGAAGCGGCGCGACGGTTACGCTCCTTGAAGACAACCGGGTAATGATTGCCGGCGGCTGGAAGTACAGGGACAACTCGGCGCAAAGTGGGCAGGGTCAAGAGCGGGAGATGTCGGACCAGATTCTAATATTTAACCCATAGGGGACAAAGGTTCCGACACTGTCATATTCAGGAAGCCGGTTTGAGGGTGGGGCGGACATTCCTGTCTGCCCGCTTCGCTATCCATCGCAGTTAGCCGGGAGGCTCGGTAGAGGGCTCCGGTAACTATCGCCCGATGTGCGAACGACAATTGTTGCCTGCGCCCCGAGCCGCTCCCTGAGCTTGTCGAAGGGTCGGCGACGGGTTAGCGAAGCGCGGGCATTTCGACATTTCGACACGCTCAATGCAGGCATGCTCAATGACCACGCGTTATTTTGTTCATTGGATATCATTAGGCCGGTGACAGGAGACCGATGACCTGCCCTGCTTGTACTGCTTGCACTGGGCTTGCCGAAGTGGCTTGTCGAAGCAAGCCTGCCTGCATTGAGCTCGGTCCCTGAGCCGTCGTCCTGCTTGTGCTGAGCCTGTCGAAGCAAGCCTGTCGAAGGGTCCGCTGGCCGACGAAGGATCTACTGCAGCATGGGAACGGGCTTGAGCGTCTGACGCTCGGTTCGAACTGAAATGCAGCACAGCCGATTCCCTTCTCGTGTAGTGGGGGATGTCAGTTCACTCGCAGTCGTGGAGGCAAACATGATGAATGCTAGATTCTATTTTGCACTGTTGATCGCCTCAAGCTTCTGGGCTTGCGGGAGCGACTCGGTGACGGCACCGGAGCCGCCGGCCCATGAAAGGGGTCTCCACGAGGTTGGCGCGATGACCCGGCCGCGCTTTGAGCACGCAGCGACGTTATTACAAAGTGGAAAGGTCCTGATCGCCGGGGGCAACGCGGAAATGCCTCCTTCTGAACCTGGAGTACCTTTCAGGCCCAGCGGTCTTGTCAGCGCGGAGGTTTTCGATCCTGAAACCGGGGTCTCAACACCAACGGGAGACCTGACCGCAAGTCGATGGGACGACCACGGCATATTGCTTCCCGAAGGACGGGTCCTGATGATATCCAATTTTCATAGACTCCCCATTGAGATGTACGACCCCCACTCCGGTAGATTCGTCGCCGCGGCAAACGCGCCGTGGTCAAATGGAACGAGTACTGCCACCCTGTTGCCCAACGGAGAGGTCCTTTTAATTGGAGGTTCATCCGCGGGTCGCGCACGTGTCCTCGATCCCGCTTCAGGCACACTTTCCGACACATTCGCGATGGACCATCCCGGATATGGCCATACGGCCACTTTGCTGAAGGACGGCCGCGTGCTGATCGTTGGAGGAGCCCGCAGGGGAGTCGAGTTGACGGGACGGAATCTGATCTACGATCCCTCATCCGAAGCCTTTTCAAGAGCAGGCGACCTGCAGTTCGACCGCGCACACCACAAGGCGGTGCTCCTTCAGGACGGCAGGGTGCTGATCGTCGGCGGCCACGTCGGAGACGGGCCTCGCGTACAGACGGCCGAGATCTACGATCCCGAAACAGACACCTTCTCGCCCGCCGGAACTTCCGCAATGCATCCGTTGGCCGCCCTGCTGCTGCCGTCCGGCAGGGTATTTTTCATTCATTCAGACAACGGTAATATCTCCCTTTATAATCCGGATACTCAAGTATTTTCGCCGCCTACAGGGTATAGTCTAGGTCCGTGGCGAAACGGGGCGACGGTAACGCTCCTCGATGACGGCCGCGTGCTTATCGCCGGCGGATTGAAGACGGCGGATGACAGTCACAGTTGGGAGTCCATTTCGGACCAGATTCTTATTTTCACGCCCTGAGAGTTACCGCGTACCGGATCTGTCACGCCGAGGAAGCCACCAGGCAGGCGATGGGTCCGCGCACACGTTCGTCTACAATGGCCACACGCTACACGTATAATCGAGAAGACGGGAGATTCTTCGCTGCGCTCAGATTGACATGTGCTGTAATAACCCATTGGCGAAATGAATCGGTCAGATCTTCGCTCCGCTCAGAATGACAGGCTGTCCGATCGTCAAACACGATGCTTCCCGCTGTCATCCAGAGGACTTGCCCTGAGCTTGTCGAAGGGGCAGGCGACGGCTGATGCGGTGGGGGGATGTCAGTTCACTCGCAGTCGTGGAGGCAAACATGATGAATGCCAGATTCTATTTTGCACTGTTGATCGTCTCGAGTCTCTGGGCCTGTGGCGGCGATTCGGTTACGACGCCGGAGCAGCCGGCCCTTGAACGGGGTCTTCACGAGGTCGGAAACCTGACCCGACCCCGGTATTGGCATGCCGCGACTTTGTTGCAGAACGGCAAGGTCCTGATCGCGGGCGGCCTCGAAGAACTGCCTGTCGTACTCGAGGGGCCGCCTCCCCCGAATACCGCCATTCCCCAGCCGAAGCGTCTCATCAGCGCTGAAATATTCGACCCTGAAACCGGGATCTCAACGCCAACGGGAGACCTGGCCGCAAGTCGCAGCGAGGACCACGGCATATTGCTTCCCGACGGCCGGGTCCTGATCATACCCGGAAATCCCAATCTCCCCATTGAGAGGTACGATGCTCATTCCGGCAGATTCAACCCTGTGGCAGTTTTGCCTGGGAGAATCGGGATTCTGACTGCCACTTTGCTTCTCGACGGAAAGGTCTTCTTGACCAGCACGTTATACGCGGGTGTGTTCGACCCAACTACAGGCCCATTCTCCCCCTTGCTCAGGATGGATCCTTCCCGAATCGGCCATACGGCCACTTTGTTGAAGGACGGCAGGGTGTTGATCGTTGGAGGACAGAATGTTGGACGGGACGCAGGGTTGCTGGGACGGAATCTGATCTATGATCCCTCGACCGAAGCCCTTTCGGAAGCAGGCAACTTGCAGTTCGACCGCAGGAATCATAAGGCGGTGCTACTGGATGACGGTAGGGTCCTGATTATAGGCGGCGGCGGCGCCGGCAGAGGGCCATTCGTGCAGACGGCGGAGATCTACGACCCGGAAGCCAATACCTTTTCACCGGCCGGCGTCTCAACGATCGATCCCAGTGCCGCCCTGCTGCTGCCGTCCGGCGACGTGTTTCTCATCCGCTCGTATAACGGCGATATCGTACTGTATGATCCCGCCACGCACACATTTTCCAATACAGGATACAGCATCAGTCCGCGCAGGTCTTTCGCTACGGCCACGCTCCTTGAAGACGGCCGCGTGATGGTCGCCGGCGGAATCAAGTGGAGGGATGACAATCACGATTGGGAGTCGATTACGGATCAGATTTTCATTTTCACACCCTGAAAGTAACCGCGCCCCGATCTGTCATTCTGAGGAAACCACCATGCACGAGATGGGTCCGCGCACAGGTTCGTCTACAAAGACCATATGCTACACGTACAATGGCGAAGACGGGAGATTCTTCGCTGCGCTCAGAATGACATGTGCTGTAATAACCATCGGCGAAATGTGTCGGTGATACGTCGGCGTAAACCGTCATGCAGAGGAAGCCGGTTTGAGGGTGGGGCGGACATTCCTGTCTGCCCGCATTGCTCAGAATGACAGGCTGGCCGAGAGTCAAACACGGTGCTTCCCGCTGTCATCCAGAGGACGCTCCGCAGGCCGACGAAGGATCTACTGCCGCATGGGAAAGGGCTAGAGCGTCTGACACTCGGTTCGAACTGAAATGCAGCACAGCCGATTCCCTTCTCGTGTTGTGGGAGGATGTCAGTTCA
Source organism: Gemmatimonadota bacterium (assembly GCA_028874335.1). Taxonomy (GTDB): domain Bacteria; phylum Latescibacterota; class UBA2968; order UBA2968; genus JAAXHE01. Next base: position 76,943 of record JAPPJY010000078.1, read on the forward strand.
TCTCCAACTGAGGGAAAAGTAGATGACCACCAGAATCTGGTTTGCGCCGTTAATCGTCCTGGCTTTCTGGGCATGTGGGAGCGACTCGGTAACGACGCCGGAACAGCCGACTTATGAGAGGGGACTCCGCGAGGTCGGTACGATGGGCCAGCCGCGCTTTAGGCACGGCGCAACGCTACTACAAAGTGGCAAAGTCCTGATTTCCGGGGGTAACGCGGCGCTTCCTCCTGCCGGAGGCGGTGTTTTGGAGTTCGATGGTATCGTCAGCGCGGAGATTTTCGATCCAGAAACCGGGACCTTAACTCCAACGGGAGACCTGACCGCCAGTCGCGAAGAAGAACACGGTGTATTGCTTCCCGACGGCCGGGTCCTGATCATAACCCGGATTGGTACTTTCTCAATTGAGATGTACGATCCACACTCCGGCAGATTCGACGATGTGGCTGCCTTGCCCTGGAGAGTAGGGACTGAGACTGCCACCCTGTTGCCCAACGGAGATGTCTTTTTAACCAGCTTCATACGTGCGGGTGTCTTCGACCCCACCAAAGGAACGTTTTCCGCCACATTCAGGATGTATCCTACCCGGTGGGGCCACACGGCGACTTTGTTGAAGGATGGCAGGGTGCTGATCGTTGGAGGACAGATTTTCGGAGGGGAATGGTTGCTGGGACAGAATCTTATCTACGATCCCTCGACCGAAGCCTTTTCGGAAGCAGGCAACCTGCAGTTCGACCGCGTACACCATAAAGCGGTGCTCCTTCAGGACGGCAGGGTACTGATCGCAGGCGGCTCCACCGATCCTTGGGCTCCCGTACAGACGGCCGAGATTTACGACCCGGAAACCAATACTTTCTCAGCCGCCGGGACTTCCGCAATGAATCCAATGGCTGCCCATCTATTGCCGTCCGGCAAGGTATTCTTTATTCACTCAGACAACGGCAATATCTCATTATATAATCCGGATACCCGAGTATTTTCGCCGCCTACAGGGTACAGTATAGGTCCGTGGCGATACGGAGCGACTGTAACGCCTCTCGAAGACGGCCGCGTCGTTATCGCCGGCGGATTGAAGTGGAGTGATGACAGTCATTCTCATGAGTCGATTTCGGATAAGATTTTCATTTTCACGCCCTGAGTGTATCCGCGCACCCGATCTCTCCTGCTGAAGAATCCGGGTGTGAGGGTGGGGCGGACATTCCTGTCTGCCGCTGAGCAAGCTCTGTCGCGTAGGTGTCGTACTCACAGATTCTTAAGGTGAGGGGGAGAATATGACTGCCAGAATATTGTTTGCGTTGTTCGTCGTCACGAGCGTATGGGCTTGTGGTAGCGATTCGGTCACCACGTCGGCGCCGCCGGCCCTTGAGAGGGGTCTCCACGAGGTTGGCAATCTGAGCAAGCCCCGGTATTGGCATGCCGCGACATTATTGCAGGATGGGAAGGTCCTGATCGCTGGCGGCTACGCGGAATTGCTTCCCGTGCTCGATGCGCCACCTCCCCCGAATACCGCCATTCCCCAGCCGGAGCGTCATATCAGCGCAGAGTTGTTCGATCCTGTGACCGGGACCACTACCCCTACGGGAGACATGACCGTGAGTCGCAGCAGGGACCACGGAATAATGCTTGCCGACGGTCGAGTCATAATCATCCCCGGACTTGCCCGTCTTCCCATCGAGATGTACGATCCTGAGTCGGGCAGATTCGACTTTGTGGCAAACGTGCCTGGGGATGTGGGGATCCGGACTGCCACGCTACTGCCCAACGGAGAGGTGTTTTTGACCAGCACGGTACACGCGGGTGTGTTTGACCCGGATACAGGAACATTTCCCGCCGTTTTCGCTATGGATCAGCCGCGATTCGGTCATACGGCGACTTTATTGAAGGACGGCCGCGTGCTGATCGTTGGAGGGAAGACAGTGGCAAGGGACGCCGGGCTGGTCGGCAGAAACCTGATTTACGATCCCTCCTCCGAAGCTTTTTCAGAAGCAGGCGATCTGCAGTTCGACCGACTGAATCACAAAGCGGTGCTTCTTCAGGACGGCGGAGTCCTGATCATGGGCGGTAGCGATGCCGATTTTCGGAAGTCCGTACAGACCGCGGAGATGTACGATCCTGAAACCAACACGTTTTCACCAGTCGGCGTTTCGACAATTGAACCGCTGGCCGCGTGGTTGCTGCCTTCCGGCAGAGTGATGTTCATACGCTCGATTAACGGCGATATCGTACTATACAATCCCGCAACACATGAATTCTCTCGCACGGGACACAGCATAGGGTGGCGGTCGTCGCCTACGGTAACGCTGCTTGCAGACGGCCGCGTGATGATTGCCGGTGGTTCGAAGGATACCGGCAGTGGACACACGTTCGAGGAGGAGATAACGGATCAGATCCTGATCTTCACGCCTTAGAGACGCGCTTAAAGACATCAGGTCTAACCCCGGGGGAAAGAAAATGGCCACCAGAATATTGTTTGCGTTGTTCGTCGTCACGAGCGTATGGGCCTGTGGCGGCGATTCAGTGACCACGTCGGCGCCGCCGGCCCTTGAGAGGGGTCTCCACGAGGTGGGCAATCTGAACCAGCAACGGCATTGGCACGCGGCAACACTATTGCCGAACGGCAAGGTCCTGATCGCAGGCGGCCTGGCGGAGCCGCCTGAGGAAGTCCAGGACCCGTCGCCGGGCGGTACTGTCATCTGGCGGCCCTCGGGTCCTCTTGCCAGCGCGGAGGTGTTCGATCCTGAAACGGGGACCTCTACGCCAACCGGAGATATGACCGTCAGACGTTACAACGACAATGGAATCTTGCTTCCTGACGGTCGCGTCCTGATCATGCCCGGAAATGGAATTCTCCCCGTTGAGATGTATGATCCTCATTCCAGGCGATTCCAAGCCGTGGCGGACGTGCCATCCAATGCGAATATCTCAACCGCGACCCTGCTGCACGATGGAAAGGTCTTTGTGACGTCCGGGGACCACACGGGTGTTTTCGACCCGGATGCGCGCGCATTTCACTCCATCTACAAGAGGGAGGAAATTCGATACCGCCATACGGCGACGCTGTTGAAAGACGGCCGGGTGTTGATCGTGGGAGGATATCGTGGCGGACCTGAAGGCGGGTTGGTTGGACGGAACGTCATTTACGATCCCTCGTCCAGGGGCGTATCCGAAGCCGGTAATCTGCAGTTCGACCGCGTAAACCATAAGGCGGTGCTTCTTCGGGACGGTAGGGTCCTGATCATAGGGGGGCACACCGAAACTGGGACTTTCTTGCAGACGTCCGAGATGTATAATCCTGAAACAAACGCGTTTTCGCCGGCCGGTGTTTCTACGATCGACCCGAGCGCCGCCGTGCTGTTGCCGTCCGGCGACGTGCTTCTCATCCGCTCGTACAACGGCGATATCGCGCTGTACAATCCGGACACGCATGCATTCTCTGCTACAGGACACAGCGTTGGGTGGCGATCGCTTCCTACGGTAACGCTGCTTGCAGACGGCCGCGTAATGATCGCCGGCGGATCGAAGGATGCCGGCAATGGACATACGTTCAAGGAGGAGATTACGGATCAGATCCTGATCTTCACGCCTTAGGGATACACGTGCGGTAGGTGGGCTCGAGGCTTTCGAAGCGTCCGCGCAAATGTGTTTACTGGTGTTTAGCCGTCTGGACAATCGAGAAGACGGGAGATTCTTCGCTGCGCTCAGAATGACAGGTCTTGCAATAACCGTGGTCGAAATGTATACTTCATTATGGGATCGGGCTTGAGCGTCTCGCATTCGGCGCGAATTGAAACGCGGCAGAACCGCTCCCCTCTCCGTCCCGGGGAGAGATCGCTTTTCCCTGTGTGAAGGCGGGGTCTGTCTGCAGAACGGAAGAGGATGGCAATATGAAACTGGGGTTTGGATGGAAATCCTGGGTGTTCATGGGCGTCGCGGTAGTGCTGGCGGGTGTCGCGCTGGGGCAGATGCTCGCGGAGGCGCCGGAGCCGGAGAGCGCGTTACCCGTGGGCCGGGCCGCTCCCGACTTCGCGCTGGACAGTCCGGACGGTTCGGTTATCCGGTTATCCGACAATAAAGACCGTGTTGTCCTGATCAACTTCTGGGCGACCTGGTGCGTACCGTGCCTGTACGAATTACCGCATATTCAGAAGTTGTACGAACGGTATCGCAATAAGGGCCTGACGGTACTTGCCATCAGCTCCGACTTCGATCGGGCTCGCGTGGAGCCGTTTGTGCGGAAAAACGGCTACACCTTCCCGGTACTGTTCGCCGATCCCGGCGTTCAATCGGACTACGACGTCCGGAGCATTCCAACCACCTATCTGGTTGACAGGAAGGGCCGGGTCAGGTTCATGCAAATGGGCTACGGACCCGATACGGAAGCGCAACTCGACTGGGCCGTCGAACAGCTTTTGGGGAGGTAGACGTCGAAGGGAATATGTCCGGAGTGCGGTGAGGAAACAGTAAACCGGGAATGTGCGGGGGAATCAGTGGTAGGGGTCTGCGCGGAACCGTTCAGGTCCAAGAATGCATCGCGACCCGGTTGCCCTCACAGTCTTCGAAATGGGCGACGAAACCGTGCTCGCCGATGTTCCGTTACGGCGCGCCAGGGCGTTCCCATGCCTCGATCGGCCCCGGGATCACAACGAACAAAGGATGCGGAAGCGTCACGCGTGCTGATTCGTGCCTGCCGACCGTGTCCGGAAAGCGGGGATGCAGTGACCAGAGTCGCATCGTTTCGGCGAATGGCTCGATCGACAGGCGTTTGAAACGCGTCTACGGCGCCGACGTGGACGGAGGAAGAATAACCGCCACCGCGTCCGCGGTCTCTTCGACGCGATCGAAAACGTCCACCGCCTGGCGCCGGTTCATCTGGAAGTCGATGGTGACCGTTTCCGTGGGCATGAACGCGCCCTGCGCGAAAACCGACACGCGCTTGTCGTTCACGGGATTCCAGATTTCTACGACCCTGCCCTCAAACTCGCTCCCATAGGCCGCGTACGCCACGTTGCTTCGAGGCCTGTTTCCACTGGGAACGCCAACTCGGACCCGTTTGCCGAGATACTGAAACGGTGACTGCAATCCACGGGCGCGTCCGCGAAGATCGGCGATCAGCGGGTTTTCGGCGATCGCGGCTTCGAGTCGCGCCTTCCGCTCTTCAATGGTTTCGCTTCCGCTCTGCGGCGCATCCGGCATTGCTTCCGCCAGGCGCCCGGCAATTGCGCTGTTCCGGTAGTGATAGACGTCCCTGGCAGTCAACCACCCCAACGTCGCGTCTCTGGCGAAGTCCCTGCTCCAGATCGAGTCCAGGACGGCGTCGTGCGCCACCATCTTGTCTTCGATTCGCATTTGGATAGCCTGCTCGGCGTCGTAGTTGATGGTGACGTTGATCGGGGCGATGTACGCGACATACGCCAGGTACGCGCATCCCGCCGCCAGGACGATCTCGATGACTGTACGGATGTGTGAACTCGACATTTCTTCCCTCCTCTTTCCGACGGTTCTTCGTCAGTTCAGACGACTGTGGTTTTGGCGCCAGCCGTCAAGATGCTTCGGCAAGCGCTGGTGTCCTGTCCCAAAAATTCCTCGCCATTCGACCGCCGATTCATCCCGTCTCGCTGCGTTCCCCTCGCTCGCCGACCATACGCAGGTCGCCTGCGCTCAGGCGCCTTGCGAGACGGGCGACTCAGCGGACGAATTTAGGCAACTTATTTCCGGGACAGAACACTGAGAGCAACGGTATTCAATCGCTTCAGGGCTCCTTTCTCCGACGGGCATCCGTCAGCCATTAACTTTGATTCATAAGTCTCCTTGGACGTTAATTCGAATATGTGCAAGTTGATAAAGGCGATTCAACTGCGGATTACCAGGATACACCAGGTCGCTGGACGTGAACTGAGAAAATGTCCTTCCTGACGACGTTTGTAGCCCGTTTCGGAGGGTTTTATCACGGCGCCCTGTTACCGTTTTTTTCGAATTGGGGCCAATAGATCAGGTCGTTTTCTGCCGTTCCAATTCAACTGTGTTCATTCTCTTCCGGTATACGCCCGCCCCGCCTGCGCCACGGCCTCCCTGCCTCCGGAGCAGATCATCACCCCTTCGTCGATCATCTCCCTGATGTTTTCCTCGTTCGCGCCGTTCAGGAAGAACAGACCGGCCTCCTTGCAGGCCGCCATCACGCGGGACCGGGCGGCCCGGATTTCAGGCGGGTAGGGCGGATCGTGCCGATCGGCGTGCCCAAACGACATTCCCATATCCCCGGGTCCCCATTCGCCGAACGCGAGCCCCTGTACTCTTGCCGTGGCTTCCGCGTTAGCCAGCGCGCGTTTGTTCTCGATCTTCACGCCCAACATCAACTCGCCGCCGGGACTCAGCGGCCACGGGTCGGCCTTCTCCAGGTAATCAGCGGCGGACAAGCCCCAGATCTCCGCGGCCCAGCCCTGACCCCCGGCGCCGCGCCGCCCGTCACCGTGCCCCTCCGCCGGCTTGCGGAACGGATACCTGCAACTCTCCACGAATGCGCGGACGCCCTCCGGGTCTTCGGCATGGCACAGGAGTATCCCATGCACGCCCCGCGCCAGCGCCTGTTTGAACATCCACGCATTGGCCCGGACCTCCGCTTCGCTCGACCCCTCCACCGGCAGGTCCACGATGACGGCCGGCGTCCGATGCCCGTTGGCCGTGGGACCGCCGTCGACCAGGCCCCGCATGAATGCACCCAGTCCCGGCATATCGAACGCGCCGTGCTCGATGCTGACGTTGATGTAGTCGGCCCACGTCCCGGCCATGTCACGACCCGTCTCGTACGACAGCTCGGAGATGCCGACATAATATATCGGCTGTCCCTGCTCCAGGAGTTCGATGGCCCTGTTGATCCGTTTTGGCAACCGTCACCTCGGATGTGAAAACACGGACGCGACGTTTCGCGCTAAAATATATCGGGCGACCGGAAATAGCAAAGGTTCATCAAGCCGGCGTTCATGAGTGCGCATTTGACGGGAACCGTTACAGGCGTGGATGAAATGCAGGCAAAAACGTGAAGGGAAAGGGTCTCGGGACGCGGGGGATCGATCTTGACTCCGCTCTCACTCCCGCTTATTTTCCCCTTCCTTCGTTCCGGACGCCGAAGCGGGGACATCCCGATCCCGTGTTGTACGACGTCAGGAGCGATTGCTTTTCGAACCCTGCTACCGGCTGATAAACACCGACCGCCATCTGACGGTCTGAAAATCCTCACGCAGAGAAATTCGGAGGGACAAGCCATGCTGAGCGTTGCAATCCAGGGCGCGGGAAACGTCTCAACCGAACACATCAAGGCGTACCTGAACAACCCCCACACCCGATTGGTCGCAATCGGAAGCCGCACGCTCGAGAGCGCCCGGCGAAAAGCGGTGGAACTTGGTGTTGAGTGCGACCTCTACGACAACTACGACAGACTTCTCGAGCATCCGGACGTCGACGTGGTTTCCATCTGTACCCCGCCGGACCGCCACGCAGGGGAAGCCATTGCCGCCGCCGCCGCGGGAAAACACCTGCTGATCGAGAAACCGGTGGCCACGAATCACGAGGAACTGGACGAGATGCACCGTGCCGTGAAGCGCGCGGGCGTAAAAACGGTGATCGGCTTCGTGCTTCGATGGAATCCCCTCATCATTTCCATGAAACAGGCGATTGAGAAGGGCTGGGTCGGCGTTCCGCTACTCGTTCAGGCCGACTACTGGCACGGTCCCACAAACGCCCGCCCCCGGAAATTCAGCCGCGCCGGCTGGAAACCAATGGTCAACGGCGCCATCGTGCACGGCGGCTGCCATGCCCTCGACGCCGCCCGTTACATTCTTGACAATGACAGGGTCACCCGCGTAACGGGCGTCTCTCCAGGACATCGCACACACGAGAACGACTACCGATCCACAACGGTCGCCACGGTGGCGTTCGCGGGAGGCGCCGCGGGAAAGTTCTCGGGTTCCACGGCCTTTTTCATGCCCTACGTCTTCAACATCGAGGTCTTCGGCACCGAAGGTGTGATGCGGAACAACCAGTTCTACACCCGCCAGCTTTCCGGCCAGGACGCCTTTGGCAGTTTTCCGACGGTTTTGCCCGACAGCGGCGCAGTTTCCCACCATCCCTTCCAGGAGATGATCGACCACCTTGTCGAATGCATCCTGGACGACGTGGAATCCCACGATAATCTGGAAGTAGCCGTAAACACACACGCCGCGTGTTTTGCCGCTGAAGAATCGGCCGAAAACGGTTCCACGCCGATTCTGTTGTGACACGACTCGCGGTTACCGGACAGGTTTGAGCAATGGCAGATCTTCTGAAAGTCGCGTTGGCAGGTTGCGGCGGGCTGGGCCGCGCCCACGCCAGAAACGTGGAAGCATCGGAGGGCGTGAGGCTCGTCGCCGTTTGCGACGTGGTGGGGGAATCCGCGGCTGAGCTTGCCGCACAACTCGAGTCCGGTCCGAAGCCCTACGCTGACCATCGCGCCATGCTGGCCGCCGAGAAACCTGACGCCGTGCTGGTTGTGACACCAAACCACACGCACAGCCGCATCAGTACGGACGCGGCGGCGTCGGGCGCCCACGTCTTCTGCGAAAAGCCCATGGCGCTGACCGTTGGAGACTGCGATGCGATGATACGCGCCGCGGAACAATCAGGCGTTTTCCTGATGATAGGTTATATCCGACGGTTTCAGGCCGCCTATATGGAAATGAAACGGCGCGTGGACCGGGGGGACGTGGGTGAAATCACGCTCGCACATGCCGTTCGTCTGGGCACCGGCGCACCGGGCGGCGTTGGCGGATGGCAGACACGGAAGGAAAACTACGGTGGCATGTTTTCGATGTACAGCCACGAACTGGATCAACTGGCCTGGCTGGCCGGTGAGGTCCGCGCCGTCAACGCCGTGATGAAATATGGAGAGGATCCGGCGAACGAAATCGAAGAAAGCATCTTCATGGGCATCGAATTCGCCTCAGGCGCCATCGGCTCCCTGAGCAGCAGCCGGGTCTACCCGGTCAACAGCTACGAACTCGGCGCTGCCGGCACAAAGGGCGCGTTTAAGCTCACCGCCCCGGGCGGCCCCATCACATTCGCCCGGCACGGCGGGAAGTCAGCCGCCATAGAGGTGCCCGGGAACAACGGCCTGGCGGACGAGATCGCTCACTTTTTCGATTGCATTGAACGGGGCGAAGCGCCGCGATCGGATGGCAGGGACGGGCGGCGCGTAGTCGCCGTCGCTCTGGCCGCTCACGAATCCGCCCGGACCGGGAAGCGCGTGGAAGTTCCGTTGATGACTTGAGGAAGCGTCTTGAACCCGGCTCCCTATTCAGCCCGTTGAAAAAGTCCATCCGGGCTACGGCCGGCCCTTGCGGTCGAAATACTGCGTTGCGCTCCCTCGCCGAATCGCAGGATGGGACTCGGTCGCGCGTCTTGTCTTCGGCCACAATGGCTCGGCCTCGCCTGCAGAGCGACTTTCTCAACGGACTGCTATTGTCCCTGCGCCGGACGCATATCTTCCAGAACGAGCTGCACCTGAGTCCGGCCGTTCCACGTGTTGGCTTCAAGCGAGCAGGCCACGTCCACGCGATCCCCCCTGTGAAGTCGACCGGCCAGTTCGCCCTGCCCCCACCAGACAGCATCACAGATTCGCGGGTTGGAACGCGTTGACCTCACCGCCTGGTCGCCGGACGTCCCCGTGTCCAGGTTCATCTTGAGGTGCGCCCCTTTTCCAACCGCATTCGCCCGTTCAACCGTGCAATTCTGTACCATGAAAAGCGGCGCTTCGTTTCCCGAACCGAACGGCGCCAGGGCTGACAGCGCCGAGACCGTCTCCAGCGAGATCTCTCCGGGCCGCAGCGCCGCATCCAGCTCCAGCCTGGTTCTCAAATCTTCCACCGATATCCGCTCCGCCGCATCGGCTTCCATCCGGGTTTTGAACGCATCGAAATTCCCGAGCGGGCCCGTAAAGCCGCCCGCGTCCGCGTGCCCGCCGTATTCGGTCAGCAAATCCGCACATCGGAAAATCGCTTCCGCCATGTTGTAGCCGGCTCCCGAACGCGCCGATCCCGTAAAACTTCCATCCCCGCGGACCTCGCTGCAGGCGATGGCCGGCCTCGAATACCGCTCCGCCAGGCGGCCGGCAATCAACCCCACCACGCCCAGGTGCCAGCTTTCGCCCCTGGTGACGAGAATTCGTTGCCTGTCAAGCGCCATTGTCTCCACCTGTTCCCCGGCCTGTTCGACGCCCTCGAGTTCGAATTCCCGCCGCTGCCGGTTAAGCGCATTCAACCTTTCCGCCAGCCGGGCCGCTTCGCCCGCCTCCCCGGTGCGCAGCAGGTCCAGCGCCAGGTCCGCGGAGGCCAGTCGCCCGGCGCTGTTGATGCGCGGCCCGAGGTGGAATCCAATGGTCGTCGTATCCACCGGACGGGTATCGGTGCCGGCGACGGCTTTCAGGGCCTGAAGCCCCGGACGCTGCGTCCGGTCCAGAATCTGCATTCCCCTTCGCGTCAGCAGCCGGTTCTCGCCCAACATTGGGGCGATATCCGCCACCGTTCCCAGTGCGACCAGGTCCAGCAGCGAATTGAGATACGCCCTGCGCTCCGATGCATCGATCAGCGAAGCCGAGAGGGCCTGCACGGCTTTGAAGGCCACACCCACGGCCGCGAGACCCTTGAATCCGTAACCACAATCCGGGCGGTTGGGATTGACCACCGCGAAGGCGTCGGGCAGCCGGCCGTGAGGCTCGTGATGATCGGTCACCAGAACGTCGATGCCCGCAGCGTTCGCCGCCTCAACCGCCTTGAAGGAGGAGATGCCGTTGTCGGCCGTCACGATGACGCGCGCGCCCATGTCGACCGCTTGCTGAGCGCCGGCGGGTTTCATGCCGTATCCGTCCCGGTAGCGGTCCGGCAGGATGGATACGGCGTCCGCTCCCACCCTGACCAGCAAATCCATAAACACGGCTGTACTCGTCACGCCGTCCACGTCATAATCGCCGAATACGACGATGCGCTCGCCGGAGCGAACCGCTTTTACGATCCGCTCGGAAAGCAGGTCCATGTCCTTCATCGTAAACGGATCCTGGAGTACTTTGGGAGAATCCTCGATATCCTCGGCCGTAAGGCCCCGATTCGCCAGCACCACGTCCACGAGCGGCTCGACGGAACCGTCCGCGCCGGAATCCGAATCCCTTTCGTGTTTGAGCGTCCAGACCGGGTATTTCTGCATTGAAACCTCACGCAATGAATTGGTCTCCCGATGGGAGCGTCGATTAATATATCATGAGTTTTCGCGCCGGGCAAAAGGCATGTGGATGTCAGCTATCAGAAAAAGCAGCTATCAGCCGTCAGCTGTCAGCTAAAGGCGAAGACCGGAAAACCTGCGGCCTCGCGATTTCAAGAGGCAATATCCGTGCCGTGAGGTGAGACCTCTCTCCCCGTCCCTCTCTCCTACCAGGAGAGAGGGAGAAAAGGCATACGTCGCGTGCCGGTCATCTTTAGATACTCTGATTAACAAGGAAACGCCACCAGGCACGGTTGCAAGCCCAGTTATCCACCCATGGCCATTCCCCCTTCCTCCCAGGAAGGGGGTTAGGGGGAAGGTCTCGACGTGGATCCCGGCGGGTGAAAATGCCTTTCACGAAAATATAATTCTTGGCGCCTTTGGCGAATTCGGTATATTTGACATTCGGATAACCGACCTCGTGTTCTGTCCCGGAAATAAGTTGCCTAAATTCGGCCGCTGAGTCGCCCGTCTCGCAAGGCGCCTGAGCGCAGGCAACCTGCGTATGGTCGGCGAGCGAGGGGAACGTAGCGAGACGGGATGAATCGTCGGTCGAATGGTGAGGAATTTTTGGGACAGGGCACTAGAGTAAACGTGAAATCGAAACGGTTCCCGGTTTGCCCAGAATTCTCCTTGCGGAAGACGGTCCAACGGCGATGACCCTTGCCGGTGGGCTGTTCGATCACCGGAACGTCGAACTGGACGTGGTTACCGACGGCCGCAGCGCCCTGGAGACGCTCGCGGCAAATCCCAGGGCGTACGCACTCGTCATTCTCGCGTACGATCTACCCGAAATCAGCGGGCCGGATTGCATTCGCTTCATTCGGAAAATGCTCGCCCGTCTTCCAATGCTGGTCCTTATCGAAAATCCGGATCCCGAGCGTCTGGAGGAACTCGCCGCCCTGGGTATCCCGCGCAGCCACATCATGGAAAAACCGGCGACCCCCATATCCCTCGCAGTACGGGTAGGGAAGTTGCTCGGGCTCTGAATAGGCGGCGTTTTTTTGAAACTAAACGCACCCTTGAGAATCAAATATTCACAAACGTGCGGACAGATCCTGTTACCGCAATTTCAAAAGGAGTGTTCATGTCGCGGCACTTTGAAACCGTAAAGGGCTTTCTTCAGGACCTGGAGCTGGTCATTGAAGAAGAGGATTCCGGAGAGGAACTGGTGGTCGTTACCGACGAAGACCGGGGGATCCACCGGCTGATCGTCGATTGCGAAGATCCCATTCTCATCCTGGAACAGGCCATCATGCCGATCCCCGGGAACCCGGGGGACCTCTACAAGCGCCTGCTGGAATTGAACCGGACGCTCATCCACGGCGCATTCGCGATAGACGACGAGACCGGGACCGTTCTGTTCCGGGATACCCTTCTGCTGGATACGCTGGACCGGGCGGAAATCGAAGGCGCCGTCAATGCGTTGGGTCTGGCGCTGGGTGAAAACGCCGAGGAACTCTTGAGTTACAGCCGACAATAGTGAGAACAGGGATCAGACCCGGAGAGATGCAGTCCGTTACGGTCCCCCACCTCCGGCCATCGAATCCCGCATCAGACAGGAGCATACCATGGGAATTTTTCAACGCATTTTTCGCGTCGGTCAGGCTGAAGTTCACGCCGCCATCGACAAACTCGAGGATCCGATTCGCCTCACGGAACAGGGCATCCGGGACCTCAAAAAAGATCTGAGTAACGCGATGACCAGCCTGGCCGAAGTCAAGGGTCAGGGCATTCGCCTGCGGAAACAGGCGTCGGACAGCAAGAAGGCAGCGGAGGACTACGAACGCAAGGCCATGGCGCTGCTGCAGAGGGCCCAGAAGGATCAGATCGATACGGCCGAAGCCGACCGTCTGGCCGGCGAAGCGCTTGCCCGCAAGGAGGAGAATGTAAATCGGGCAGCCACGCTCAGCGAGAACGCCCGCAAGCAGGAGGAAATGGCCGCGCAGCTGCAGACGCAGGTGGACAAACTCAAGTCCTCAATCGCCGGTTATGAAAACGACCTCGTAACGCTGCGCGCCCGCGCCCGTACGGCCGCGGCGACGAAGAAAATCAATAGGCAGCTGGCGAAAGTGGACTCTACCGGCACGCTCGCCATGCTCGAACGCATGAAGGAGCGGGTGGAAGAGGACGAGTCCCTCTCTGAGGCCTACGGCGAAGTGGCGGACGCATCCAAGAGCGTGGACGAGGAGATCGACGCCGCGCTTCAGGAAAAGAGTCCAGGCGCTGACAAGCTGGCCGAACTCAAGAGCAAGATGGGAATCCAGGCGTAAATCCGGCACGTCGCGGCCCGGGAAAAGGATTACGGCGCCGCAGGGGCGATCCCATGAACTGGAATCCGTTTAGAAAAAAGACCGATGAAGTCGACCCCGTGGTCGACTTCACGCTTTCCGACCTCAAGCCCGGATACGTGGTCGACTATGACCTGAAGACCTGGAAGGTGACGGCGCAGAACCATTACGATTTCGATGGAGATCGTGTGAACGAATGGGAACTGACCTGCGCCGATGAAGTGATGTACCTTGACCGCGAGGAGGACGACGGTCTTTGCTGGACCATTTCGCGCAAGGTCCCCGTGTCCCGGATCGACGACGACCCGAGGTCGCACATCGTGGAAAACGAAGACCCGCCGGAAGAGGTAACCTGCGACGGCGTGACCTATTACGCGGAATCTTCCGACGCGGGGGAATTCTACAAGAACGGCGAGGGACCCGCGCGGGAACTGATTACCTGGGAGTACCTGGACGATTCCGAACGGAAGACGCTGACGATCGAACAGTGGGGTGAGGACGACTTCGAAGCCTCCATCGGCGAAATCGTCGAAGAGTACCAGTTCTCGGACATTCTGCCGACGGAGTAGAAAATTCTCGATAAACGAAACGGGGCGGATGACATCCTGTCGTCCGCCCCGTTTTCCAGTTAAACCAGAAATTCCAATTTGCTCTTGTGGCCGGCGCGGATTTTCGCGCAGTGATCCTCAAGATTCAGCATTTCGATAAGACTCCGGCCTTTCTCCATCTCCGCGAGCAGACGCGCTTCCTTCCTCTGGATCTCTTCCGCTACGGGAATCACCTCCGAAATCTCTTCCACGGAAGCCACGATCAGGCCGTCGTCGTCGCCAAAGACGATCTCGCCCGGATGAACGCGCACGCCGCCGCACGTGACGGGAACCTGTGTCTCGAAGAGCCGGTTCGTCGCGCCGGCAACCGGGTTGACCGAACGGGCATAATACGGAAGCTGCTGTTGCCGGATCGCGGCGGTATCCCTGCAGGGCCCGTCGTTCACGATCCCTGCCAGCCCCTTGCGCCGCGCCTCGGTAGGGAACAATTCCCCGGTCAGCGCCTTGCGGCTTCCCTGGGAGTCAATCACCAGGACTTCCCCTGGCAGGGCATCGCGAAGGGCGACGATCACGGTCAGAAAGTCCTCGTGGCAGGTCAGGGTATGCGCGCGGCCGATCAGCCTCAGTCCTGGCGTGACGGGCCGGATGGCGGGGTCGACTGCCCTGACGGGCCGGTTGAGCGCCTTGTATCCATCGCAGACGCAAGCGGTATCCAGCCGGGAAAGGCGTCGTCTGATTTCGTCGAAGTCCATTGCACAAAACCTTTCAGAATCAAAAAACTTTCAGCGATCAGCCGTCAGTGACCTCTCTCCCCGGCCCTCTCAGACAAAGCTGTCAGCTATAAGCTATCAGCTGTCAGCCAAAAAACAAAGATCAAAACCAAACTCAAAAAACCCCTTTTCCCAAATTCCCTGCCTACGGCGTGTTCCTTTTGAAGCGACCGATTTTCCCTTTTTCCTTCTTCCTTTCTTCTCGATCTTCACCATCCCCATTCACTCTCCCGGTAGTACCTGTCCACCACCGGCGCCAGTTCGGTATTCACCTCCACGTCTTCCAGCCCGTCGAACATTCCCTTCCAGAAGTGCAACATACCCATCATTGCCTCCCTGTTTAGGAAGTCCGTTTCGACGTCCGAAAAGCGAAGCGCCATTGCTCGCTGCTTCAGGTCCGGTTCCGAAATGACGTCCTCCTTCATGGCCAGGTGCCACCCCCACTGTCCCATCGTCGGGATCGAATTGTGGTAGGGCAACACGTGGAACCCCGCCGCCTTCATCGTCCGGTACACGCAAAGAAACGCGCGCCTGGCGTGGAGCGGGCTGGAACTCTGGGTCGTAAGTATCCCGTACCGCGAGAGGTGCCGTTTACACGCGGAATAGAACTCCTTCGAATACAGCCGGGCGAGGTCCGGACCCTTCGGATCCGGTAAATCGACAAGAATGATATCGTAGATTCCCTTGTCATCCGCCAGAAACCGGCCCGCGTCCCGGGTGACCACGTCCACGCGTTCATTCTCCAGCGCCCCTTCGTTCGCTTCCACGAACACCGGATGGGTGCGCGCCAGCCGGATCATCTCAGGGTCCAGGTCCACCAGCGTGACACGTTTCACGTCGCCGTATTTCAAGACTTCCCGGAGCGCCAGTCCGTCTCCCCCACCCAGAATCAGAACCTGTTCTCTGGATGCGGCCAGTCCCATCGCCGGATGCACAAGCGGCTCGTGGTACCGTTCTTCGTCGTACGTGCTGAACTGCATTCCGCCGTTCAGGTACAGCCAGTGGTACCCCTTCCACTGCGTCATCACGATCCGCTGGTATGGGGTCTGCGTCTCGAATACCACCCGGTCCCGGTACCGGCTCTGCTCGCCGAACCGCATGATGGGCTTCATAAATGCGCCCAGAGCAACAAGCCCTCCCGCGGTGATCCAGAACGCCGCAATGAGCGCGCCCGGTCGCGCCAGCAGGCTCCGGTATCGCCACAATAGTGTGGATGCAACCGCAAAATTAACCGTGCCCAGCGCGATGGGCGTATAGGTCAGCCCCAGCTTCGGCAGCGCAAAAAACGCGAACAGCAATCCTCCCGCCAGCGCGCCGAAATAGTCCTTCTCCATAACCGACGCGATATTGGTTCTGAGTTCCTCGTACGCGTCGTTCATGCGCGTTACCAGGGGAATCTCAAGTCCGATCAGGAATCCGATCGCGCCGGCATAGCCATAAATAATGGCGCCCGTCGCTTCGACGAACGCCGTTCCCCAATAGGCCGCCGCGGCGGATGTCGCGCACAGCGCCGAGAGGGTGAATTCAACCGCGATAAACCGGTCCAGCAACCGCTCCGCAAGATGCCGGCTCAACCGGCTTCCGAGCCCCATCGCAAAGAACATCAGGGACAATACCAGCGTCCACTGCAGCGTCGGGTTTCCGAGCAGGTAGCTGGCCAGCGTGGAAAGCACGAACTCCGCGACGATTCCCGCCAGTCCGGTCGCGAACAGACACGCCTTCAACAGGCGGCCGCTCCCCGAACCTCCCTTCGATATGGGAGGGGGCGCGCCTTTGCCATCACGGTCTTCGGGGACGCTGTCTATTGCTGCCATACCCTCTTCTTCTGTCCTGCGCTAGTGTTCTGTCCCGGAAATAAGTTGCCTAAATTCGACCGTCGAGTCGCCTGTCTCGCAAGGCGCCGGAGCGCAGGCGACCTGCGCAAGGTCGGCGAGCGATGGGAACGTAGCGAGACAGGATGAATCGGCGGTCGAATGGTGAGGAATTTATGGGACAGGACACTAGACCACCTTGCACGTCAACCCGCCGTCCACGACGAGTTCGGCGCCGGTGACGTATTTCGCCTCGTCCGAAGCCAGGTACAGGGCGGCATACGCCACGTCCCAGGCATCGCCCATCCTGCCCATCGGACACTGGTTGTCTCGAATCTGAATCATCTTCTCCACGTCACCCTGCGCGTAGAATTCGGCCAGGGATTTCGCCACCATGGGTGTATTCATGAATCCGGGCAGTATCGAGTTGGCGCGGATATTCTTCGTGGCATACTGCATCGCGATACTCTGGGTGAGCTGATTCACCCCACCCTTGGTCGCGCTGTAGGAGACATAGGGCACGCCGAGCCAGCGGATCGAGGTGATCGAAGAGATATTCACAATCGCGCCGCCGCCCTGTCGTTCCATATGGGGCAGTACGTGCTTACACGTCAGAAACATACTCTTGAGATTCACGTCGACCACGCGGTCCCAGGTTTCCTCGCTGAGTTCAACGCATCCGCCCACGTGGAGAATGCCCACGTTGTTGTGCAGAATGTCAATACGGTCGTAGGTATCGAAGCACCGTGCGACGAGGGTTTCCACGTCTTCGGACCGCGACACGTCCGCCTGGTGTGCCGTACAGTCCCCTCCCTCGCGCGCGATGATGTCCCGGGTCTCCTCCGCAGCCTCCGGACTGACGTCCACGGCGAATACGCGGGCGCCTTCCCGCGCAAAGAGTACGGCAGCCGCCTTGCCGTTTCCCCATCCGGGTCCGACGGAACCGGCTCCCGTCACGATTGCGATCTTGTCTTTCAGGCGATTTGCCACGGCAGCCACTTCCTACAAGACCCACACGATCAAAAGCGACGCCCCGACGTATGAGAACGCTTCGATAAACCCGGCGCCCAGGTGCGGATTCTCGGGATCCGAGATCTCCGCCGAAAGGTTCAAGCCCGGCAACAGAATCTTGTCAGTCGCAAAGCGAACCACGAGCAGCAGAACGAGCCCGATGACGACCTCGATCGCAAAGTCCTGAAGGCTCGCCGCCCAGGAAATAAAGTCTCCGGCCACCGCGTGGCGCACCACTATACCGATACCCACCAGCGCGCCTGCGAATGCCACGCCGGCAGCGGCGTTGTCCCTTTCAATTTCCGTATGCAGATCGTACGGCGTAGCCCAGTTGTAGACAATGCCCGCAAGCACCAGCGCCGCCTGTCCCAGCACCCAGAACGCGACGGTTGTGGCCAGACCGCCGAGTTCGCCGGACACGGCCCCGAAGATCACAAGACCCGTTGCGATGTACGAGGCGCAGACCACGGCTCCAGTACCTGCATTCTGGTCGCGCACGATCTCGTCCCGGATCGAAAACTGGTGCAGGATCAGCCGGTCGTTGATGACCCGCGAGAGATTCATCAGCACGATCGACAGCGGGCCGTAGATGAGTACGTCGACCAGGTCGACCTCCAGCCCGTGCGAGGGGCCGGAAATCACCCCGCCTATTGCCAGAACCAGCCCGAAAAAGTACCCCACGATCGCCACCGACAGGGCCGTGTTGTCCTTCTCCACAAGCTCTTCTTTCACACGGTAGCTCGGCGTGGTCCAGTCGTAAACAAGCTTGCCAATCCAGAACAACACATACGCGCAGACCAGGTAAATCCCGGTTTCCAGCAAACTGTCCCACATCATTTTCCAAACCTCCCTCTGCTGCGGCTGCCAAAGCCCGACCGGTTGCGGCCGGACCGGTCCCTGACCCGCTGGGAAAAGGACCGCTGCCTGTTTGCAATGGCCTGTCTCCGGCGCTGGTAAAACGCCGGCCTCTGCTTCTTTGTGATCGACCCTTCGGTACCGTATTCACGGTTGCGCCCGTAATACGGCCGGCGCCGATCGCGGTTGCTGCGATAGTCGTCGTAGTCATTGCGGTAGATCTGTCCCCCGTAGCCCCCGCCCATCAAACTCCGCATCATCGCGTACTGTCCGTAGAACACCCAGAAGCTCCCGCCGCCGCCCCAGTGCCCGTAATGCGGGTTCCCCACGTAGTGGTATCCGGGCGGATGGGGGGTTTTGTTCACCCCTTCGTCCGACTTGGCGACCAATGCCATGCCGAGAAAGGCCGCGTACCGCCGGTAGACCTCCACCGGGACCTCAATCCATTCGGTTGTGCCCCGCCGCTCTCCCTGAACGACCGTGTATCTGTGGTAGTAGTTCGTAAAAAAGGAGCCGTCCTCCCTCATATCCTCCAGTATGATCATATACGCGGGCGCGTTCGCCAGGCTCTTCTGCATTTCCTGAACGGGGTCCCTGGCGCCGCACCCGGCAATCCAGAGTGCGGCAAACGCAATTACAGGCCATCGCATCTGTGGCATAAGCAACTCCTTGGCTCAACGGGGACGCTTCGACGTTTTTTGCAAGCTCAGTGCAAGCAGCACATACAATCCAGGTATGTTCAGCGTAGACCGCGTGCTTGCCTTAATTGTAGAAAGATAGCCCGGCGCCAACGGCATGTCAAGGTGCTTGCCCGTGTACCGGAGGGGTTGCTATATTGTGCAGGGAACACCGCGGGAATGGCAGGATTTCAACTTCCTTCGACCGCTTCACACCGCTTTTCAAGAGGATACGAGACCTTGGCTTTCGCCGTTGACACGTCGCCTCAGCCGGATCGGCACCCTTCGATCACACCGGCCGACGGCTCCTACGCGATCCAGAATCCCCCTTCCCTGGTCTGGCGGGAGGACGATCGGGCTGCAACATACATCGTCGAGATCTGCAGGCATGCGGATTTCAGAGGTGAAATCATCCGCTTCGCCGGCATCGACATGCCGTTCTTCAATCCGCCGGTGGAACTCGACCGTGGAACGTGGTACTGGCGTTACTTCGCGGTGGCGTCAGAGGGTGAACGGTCCCTACCCGGTCCCGTGCGGAGTTTTCACGTCACGCCCGAATCCGTTCCACTTGCAGTAACTCCGACGGAGCGCATCCTCGACACGATGCCGGAACACCCCCGCATCTTTGTAACCCCTGAGACCCTGGAGGAGTTCCGCGCCCGCAGGCATGGTCCCGGCCTTGAGGCCTGGCGGCACCTCAAACACCGGGCCGACGCCCTGGTTCATAGCGCACCGCCCGAATTGGACCTGCAGTCCGTGCCCGCGAAACTCGGCCAACGCCGCGGTCAGGTCTTTCATCTGAGAGACGGCCGCATCACGTTCCCGGCGGACTTCCAAGTCGCCGAACTCAAGCGAGGCGCCGATACCGTGAATGCACTCTCCTTCGCGTATCTGATCTCGGGCGATGAAGAGTATGCCGCGGCCGCGCGGGGCTGGATGGCTTTCCTGGCGCATTTCCGCGTCGACATTCACCAAAAGGACCGAAGGCAACACGATACCGTTGTCTACTGCTACGAATTCGGCCTCAAGGGGATGGCACTGGCCTACGATCGGCTGTATCCCCTGCTTGAATCCGGGGAACGCGCAAGCGTTCTGGCGCACATCGAGTTTCACTGCGAAGCCGCCTACAGATGGCTCAGAGACGGGCTGCAGATCCACCTGAATTATCAGAATTCCCATGGGCAACAGTGCATGCACGCGCTGCTGCCCACGGTTCTGGCCGTGGCGACCGAGTCCGCGTCGACGCGGGAATGGGCCGACTACCTCGTCCGGCAATACGTGAACCGGGTTGCCTGGGGCAGCAGCGATGGCGGGTACACCGAAGGCCAGAAATACGGCCACAAGGTGCAGTTCATCCTTGAAGCCCTGGCCGCACTCAAGACCGCGACGGGTCTGGACGTCTTCCGCGAACCCCGGTGGCAGAATACCGGCTCGTTCTGGCTGTATTGCATGTCTCTCAATTACTGGTGGAACCACTGGGGGGACTGCTATTCCCTGATCGACCCGAATCTGGGAAGCGATGCGGACACCTACGTTTCCGCATTCCTGGCTGCCATGACCGGCGATCCCGCGGTCAAATGGTGGAGCGATACACGGGTCTGCAACCCGGTGCATCTCCCGCTTCAGTACCTCTCCGACAGCGGCGTCAAGCCCAGGCCGCCGGTTGATGTCCCGCAGGCCCGCCTGTTTCCCGACGTCGGCCAACTCGCCGCTTACGACCGGTTCTACGATCACGGAAGCAGCCGCATCTTCTTCCGGAGCAGCCCGTGGGGCGATCACAGCCACGCCCACCAGGACCAGAACGGCTTCGTCATCCACGCCGGCGGAGAGATTCTCTGCTGCGACGCGGGGTATTACACCTATTACGGGGACACGTACCACGCTCAATGGACACAAACGACACAGGCGCACAATTCCATCCTCGTCGACGGAGAAAGCCAGCGCCGGGGCATTGCCCACAAAGGAGAGATAACGGCATTTTTCAATACGCCCGACGCCTGTTTCTTCACCGGTGACGCTTCGGGCGCGTACGGGGAGTTGCTTGAAAAATTCCACCGCCATGTCGTCTTCATCCGCCCCGACGTCTTCGTCCTGTGCGACGCCCTTGAAGCGTCCGAACCGCGGGAATTCGCCTGGACGCTCAACACGTTCGAACGCGCGGACATTGACGAAAGCAGTCAGTCCATGACCATCCCTCAGCGGGATCAGCGCCTCCTGGTCCGGCACCTGGCGGGCGGTATGCTGAGGTACTCGCAGAACAACGACCGGCCTTATCCGCTGAAAACGCGGGACTGGTGCCGGGTTACCGAAGCCTTCCCCCAGCAGTGGAACATCCAGGCAACGACTGAGAAGCGGACCAGTGAGCAAATCCTGGCGGTCCTGCATACGTACAGGGATACGGACGGCCCGAGAGTCGATAATATCCGCCGTGTGGAGGCGGACGGCG
Organism: Gemmatimonadota bacterium; assembly: GCA_028874335.1. GTDB lineage: Bacteria > Latescibacterota > UBA2968 > UBA2968 > JAAXHE01. The sequence goes on from JAPPJY010000078.1 coordinate 98,629, forward strand.
CCGATGGCGTCAGCTTTGAGTCCGGGAACCGGTCCGAACACGTCCTGTTTCGAAACGGGAAAGGCGGCGACGTTGAAGGCGCTGGCATTCAGACCGACGCAAGCGTGGTCCATGTCAGCCAGGGCGGTGACGGACTCGAGCGCTGGCTGATTCACGGCGGCGCCCGGCTCAGCCTGAATGGAGAGATTCTGCTGTCCGCCGATGCGGAGTGCGACGCCGCAGCGAATTACAAAACCCGAAGCGCCGTAGCGCACCTCCAGGTTCGGCACCGGACGCCGGTGCGACTCTCCGTCCACCTTCCCCGCGCGCCGGGCTCGGTGTACATCTCACCGCCGGATCGTACTCAGGATGCAAAGCCGGTCGATTTCACGTGGCGTAACGGGAGGGTTGAAGTCGACCTGGTCGACGCGGGCGAATCCGTCCTGTGGATCGACCCAGTCGCGGATCTGGCCGCGAGTCCGGAACCGCTTCATCTTACGCTTGTCGGCGGTGACGGCCGGCAGGCGGTGGAATTGCAGACAGCCATCGCGGACAATGGGGATATCGTCGCCTCTTCCGAGATTTCCCCACGCGAGCCGGGCGTCTATGAACTCGTCGCGGAAGGCGCGGAACTGCTCGTTCAGGACCGGTGGGACCCGGATGTGAGCGTTCGCGCGACCGGACGCGTGACCGCCTGCCTCAGAGAGGGCACGGAGATCTTCGTCCGCTATTCGCAGGACGGTCGGCCGGACGTCCGCGCCCACATGAAAGAAAGCTGCAATGGCAGACTCATCAACCTGCTCTGCAACGGCGGTTTTGAAGCCGGCATCGTGGATTACCCGCCCCGCTATTGGAACGTGCAGCACTCCCGCACCCACGATACCGCGTGGCCGGCGTGGAGCGTGGAGGATGCCGCGGAAGGGAACGCCTGCCTCAAGTTTACGAGACCCACGGACCCGATGTCGCTCACGAGCCGGCCGATGCGCCTGCGCGAGGCCGGCCGGTACCACCTGAGATTCAAGGCGCGCGGCACGGCCACGCATGCCCGGGTGACCGTATCCGGGCAGCAGGACACCCGCCTCGTCGTCCCGATCGGCCCCTGCAAGGCGTGGACCCAATACCGGGCGGAACTGGACGTCCAGCCGGGTTACACAACCGTGACCGTCGCGTTCGATTCAGGAGGAGAACCCGATCAGGTCCTGTGGTTGGACGATATGGAATTCGGCTATATTGCGTAGGGGTTTCGACACGATCAGCGGGCACTGTCCCGTTTTTGGAGGTTCCCCGACATCAAGTGTCCTGTCCCAAAAATTCCTCACCATTCGACCGCCGATTCATCCCGTCTCGTTACGTTCCCCTCGCTCGCCGACCATACGCAGGTTGCCTGCGCTCAGGCGCCTTGCGAGCCGGGCGACTCGGCGGTCGAATTTTGGCAACTTATTTCCGGGACAGAACACTAGGACGGAGGTGAAGATTGAACTCGCCGGTACTGTTTGAGATCTGCGTCGGTTCCGCGCAGGGCGCCATCGCCGCCCAGGAAGGCGGCGCCCGCCGTGTGGAGCTGTGCGACAATCTGATCGAGGGCGGCACGACGCCGAGCGCCGGGGCCATTCAGGTTGCCCGCAAGCATATCGACATCGGACTCAACGTGATCGTACGCCCGCGAGGAGGCGACTTCTGCTATTCAGACGTCGAGTTCGAAACGATGGCTCGGGACGTGGAAACGGCCGCCGAAGGGGGCGCGGACGGGATTGTGATCGGCATTCTGAATCCGGACGGATCGATCGACGTGGATCGCACCGGCGCTCTCATCGAACGGATCCGCCCGCTTCCGGTGACGTTCCACCGGGCGTTCGACATGACCGCGGATCCCCACAGGGCGCTGGACGACCTGATTTCGCTGGGCGTGGACAGGGTGCTCACTTCGGGCCAGGAAATCTCGGCGCTGGAGGGTATCGATCTTATTGCCGGGTTGATCGAGCAGGCCGCCGGCCGCATCGTGATCATGCCCGGCGGCGGTATCACCGAACGCAACGTCGCGAAGGTGGTTGCCGGCACCGGCGCGCGTGAGATTCACGTCGCCGCCGGCAGCAGCGTTCCCGGCCGGATGACGTACCGCAACCCTAACGCTTTCATGGGCGGCGAGCTTCGTCCCCCGGAATTTTCACACGATATTACCGATGCCAACCGCGTCAGCGCCTTCATTCAGGCCGTCACCCCGCACGTCTGACGGCTCTCCCCCGGTCCAATTCCACAACACTTTATGCCTCAGCGTGCTTCGGGGCGCGCGTCGGCTGATTCATAAAGGAGACTTCGCCATGCGCATCATCGCGATCGGCTGTGAGTACACCGGTAAAACAACCCTTTTCGACGGCCTCATGCAATGGGGGCGTCAAAGGGGCATCGTCCATCACCTGGACGACCACTTCAGCATTCCCGACTGCCAGATGCTCAAGACTGAAGGCGATCAGCGGATCATGCTGGGTCTGCCGGAAGCCATCAAGGAACGTTACCAGCGGTTCCAGCTCGCCTACCACGTCCGGCTGATCAACAAATACGAACACATTCTGCTCGGCGGGTTTCATATCGAGGAGTATATCTACGGCCCCAGGTACTATTACCCCGCCGTGGGCCGGCTCTCCGAAACGCCGAGAGCCTGGGAAGCGGAAATGCCGAAGGACACCATCCTGGTCCATCTCAAAGCCAGCGCCGAGGTCATCGAAAGACGCATGGAAGAGGACCGCCATACCTATCACATTGTCCCCAGGGAAGACATCCAGGAAATCCTGGACGAATTCCAGGCGGAGTACGGCGCCTGCTGGATCATGCGCAAGTTTGAAATCGATACGTCTGATCTGACCTCGGACAGCCTCCTGCAGGCCTTTCTGGACGGGTCCGTCCCCTTCCTCAACGACCGCGATATGCTCACGCGTATGAATCCATAAGTGCGAACATCTGCAACCTGCGCGCTAATCACAGACCGGTCGCAACTCTCCGGATTCCTTGACAGGGAATGGGGGTTTGCGTACTATTGACCGGCGCGCGGTCCGGCCCGGAAAACGGCTGAAGTTTACCCTGAGGAAATGAGATCCAAGGCCGGATACTTTGTCCGTGAACCCATCTGGATCTCCCTTTCGTTCCACACTGGCAGCGATGACTATCGACGATGGATTCTGCCGCAAGGTCGAATATCGGATGTTTGCAGGAATTGGAGGAGGCCGTAAAATGAACGATCGAATTGTCATTGATCCGTCAATTCGTCATGGCAAACCGGTTATCAGGGGAACGAGAGTACCTGTACATAGAGTTATCGGGAGTCTCGCGGGTGGATCTGAACCGCACGAGGTCTGCGAGGAATATGCTATCTCGGACGCGGATTTGAGAGCGGCACTCGCCTATGCCGAAGAGCTGATCGAACACGAAGAAGCACATCCTCTTCCGCATACGTGGTAAGTTGGAAGGGGCTTTTGCGATGGCAAAGTACGAATTTGCCTTGATACTCAAGGGTCAATTTGAATTGACCGAAGAAATCGCAGACGAATTGTTCGAGGCCGGATGCGACGACGGAACGCCCGGGGTGTGCGACGGTGTCTTCTCGATCGATTTCTGCCGTGAAGGTGTTTCCCTCGAAGCAACGATTCTCTCAGCGATCGCAAATGTCAAATCGGCAGGTTACGCCGTAGACCGAGCGGAAATCGAAGCAGAAGCCATTGCGCATTCCGTCTAACGGTTTTTCAAGGAAGGATTTTCGAAGGAATCGTCCTTTTGCACAGAAAGGAAGTCATGTGGACCTGAGTCGCCAACCGCCGCGCCGTCCCTCCAATGTCTCAATCGCCGGCATCGTCAACCTCGCCCGGATGACGGACAAGGCCCGCGCGTATAACAACCGTACGCTGGGTGAATTCCTGTATGGGGATGATTCGGGTCTGGACAAGATCCTGCTGGAATTTCTGGACGTCTCGCACGACGACTTTGCCGATGCCGCCGGACGTTACGGCGATTCGGATCTGGGGCGCTGGATCCGTGAGGTCTCCGACCGGACGGACGAGGAGATCGACGCTTTCAATCAGTACCATCTCCAGCGCGAGCCGGACGACGAGGCGGGCAAACAGCGGCTGAAGGACCGCATCGAGAAATTCGCGCCCGGCAGAACCGACATCGTCACTGTATTCCAGTCCATCGAACTGGACGACTGGGCCAACTTCAGAGACGTGGACCTTTCGCAAAGGGCGCCGCGATCCCCGTATCGCAGGGAGGTCGCGGGGATCTTCGGCCTGGCGCGGATGGCGGACAAGGCCCGCGCGGAAACGGCCGGGACCCTCGGCGAGTACGTTTACAACTGCCCGATCGACCAGGCGATCGCCGACTTCGTCGGATTTACGGCGGAGAACTTCAGGGAAGCCGCGTACCTGAATCCGAACGACCTGGAACTCGGGGACTGGGTCCGGGAACACACCCGCGCACATTCAGGCGAAATTTCGCAGTTCAACCATCGAATCGCCGGAAAGGGCCCGGAAGACATCAAGGAGTGCGCGATCTTCAAAGCGGCGCTTGCAAACGCCGCGCCAAACCGCACCGACATCACCACTTGGTTCGACCTGCTCGACGTGGATGACGAGGTGTCATTCGGCATTGTGGATCTCACCCGCCATCCGCCGAGAAGCCCGTACGACGCTTCCGTGGGCGGTCTCTTCGGCCTGGCCCGGATGATCGACAAGGGCAGGGCGGCAATCCAACGACTACTGGGCCAATACAAGTACGCGGAAGATTCCGGGCTGGACAAGAAGATCGCGGAGTTTTACGGGTTTGCCATGGGCGATTTCACCGATCTCATCAGGGCCGGCCGGACTGACGAAGAGATACTCGCGTGGCTCAATGAGAGTCACTTCAAATCCAGTTCCGAGATCAGCGAATTCAACCACGATATCGGTACGATCGAACCCTGGAACGAAAAGCGGCGCACCTGGTTCCGCGGTGTTCTTGCAGGTCTGGATGAATCCCGTACCGATGTTACGACGTATATGGCTCTGATCGTGCTGGACGACACCATTCACTTTGCCCGTCTGAAGACAGCGATCTGAACTTGATCCCAGGGTCCGAATTCAGACGATCTGTTACACGGACAGAACACCAGGTCCAAAAAGGAGAATCCAAATGTCCAACCAGGAAGTCGCACTGGCCAAATTCACCCGCAGGGAATTCCGGGAAGCCCTGGAAGCCGGTCGATTCGGAACCGCTATCATACCCACCGGGAGCAATGAACAGCACCTCGAGCACCTGGCCATGGAATACGACATCCGCGCGTCGACTTATGTGGCTACCGAAGCAGCCGGAAGGCTCTACCCCAATGTTGTCGTGAACGTACCGATGGCGGTCGGTATCTCCGAACATCACATGATCCATAAGGGGACTGTAACCGCCAAGCCCGGAAGCTGGCTGTCCGTACTCTTCGACGCCGTTGAGAGCCTGGTGCGCCACGGGGTCAAAAACGTGCTGATTCTCAACGGGCACGGAGGCAACGAAGCGCCCATGATGGGCATCCTCCGGCAGTGGCAACTGTTCTTTCAGCTCACCGCGCCGGACGCCAACGTGCAGTTTCATTCCTACTGGAACCTGAGTCGTGAAATCGCCGAGCAGCACTGCACGAGCCGGGTGCCCGGCCACGCGGGCGAGTACGAAACCGCTATGGCCATGGTCATCTGTCCGGAGAACATCCGGCACGAAGCCATGCGGGACCAGGAAAATCAGGAGCCCTTGAAAGCGACTGAAGAACTGGGGAAGATTCTGGTTGAAGCAGCAGTCGGGAAAACGGTCGAATACCTTCAGGGTATGATCGACGCCACGAACAGCGAGATACAGCCACACGTCTATTCGAAGGAAATGTACGCCGCGCAGGAGAAGAAATAACCCTCCTGAATCGCGAACAGCCGGAAAGGATGAATCATGACCGTCGAACGCGCAAGATACGGCGCGGACGCCGCCGCGGGACTTGCCGGCACGTTGCCCCAGCCCTTTCCGCGCACCATCGGACCCAATGCGATGACCTATCTCCAGGAGGTGGTCGACTCGGGTCTGACGTGCAACATGATCGGGCGGTTTGAAGACGCATTCGCGGAAGAAATGGGCGTGGAACACTGCATTGCCACTCCCGGCTGCACGCCCGCTCTGGCCGTTCTGGCCTGCGCGCTGGACTTCGATCCCGGTGATGAGATCATCGTCAGTTCGGTAACGGACTATGGTACCGTCCAGGGTATCATCCGAGAGAACTACATACCCGTTTTCGCGGACACGGACGCCGGTACGATAATCAGCAGCGCCGAGACCATCGCGCCCTGCATTACGGACCGTACCCGCGCCATTCTGGTTGTGCACATGACCGGCACGATCTGCGATATGGACCCCATCCTCGAACTCGCCGGCAAACACGGCCTCATCGTCTACGAGGACGTCTGCCAGGCCGTTTTCGGAGAATACAAGGGGCGGTTCGCCGGATCTCTAGCCACTGCCGGCGCGTTCTCCTTCGACGCTGAGAAGACCATGGGATCGGACGTCGGCGGCTGCGTGGTGACCAATGACGGCGACCTCGCCGAGCGCATGCGTTTCATCGGCCACAGCCGCGGTGGTCAGATGCTCGAGGGATTCGGGCGGCAGCACGTCGTGCCCGGATTCGCGCACCGTATGCCCCAATGCACGGCCGCCGTCACCCTGGCGCAGCTCGAAATCATCCGCCCCAACGTGGAACATCGGGACCGGATGATCCGCCTGCTTTCCGAAAAACTGGATGAAATTCCGGGCATCACCCCGCTGCCGATTCCGGACTACATGGGCGTGTACTCCTGCTGGATGGCAGGATTCAGCGTCGATCCGGATGCATTCGACTGCACGCCCGATTCGTTTGCTCAGCAGGTCGCGGAAGGCGGTATCCCGGGAGCGGGCACGGGTCGTTATTACCTGATGCCCCCGGCGCTGCCTTTCCTTACAGATAAAGCGGAGCGGAAACAGTTTCCCTTCTCCATGCCCCCTGCCTCCAGGGAATACACGTACAGCGGGGATACGTGCCCCAATGCGCAGCGCTTTCTGGAATCCTTCGTACGATGGTCTTCCTTCTGCGAACGCTATGAGCCCGAACACTGCGAACTCGCCGCGCATATTGTAAGGGACGTGGCGGATCGAAATCGCGTGTAGAAACCGTACGTCGAAAAGACGTAGAAGTAGCTATCAGCCATCAGTTTTCAGCCGTCAGCCAAACCAGATTTGCGGCTGGGCCTGGCGAGATCTGTTCACGGTTGCCAGCGCCATTGTTTGGGCGCCCGGAAACCGGCGCTGCCTCTCTCCTCGTCTTCCGTCTACCCGCCTTTGGGGTCCAAGGAGGTTTGAATGTCAGACACACGATACCGTGAGATCGAAGTCGCCGGGTCGCCGTTCGAGATGGGCCGGCAGATCGGCGAGGCCGCCCGCGAGGAAGTGCGGGGCTTTGCGGATATCGCCCTTGAGCGTGTGAACAAGAGCGTCAGCGTCTCCGTGGCGCGGGCGATGGGCGTCGCCCGGGCCTGCATCCCGCACGTGGAGCGGTACGCACCCCACATGCTCGACGAGATGCGCGGCACGTCCGCGTCCTCAGGCGTCTCGCTGGACGATCTCATGATGCTCCAGGTCCGCAATCAGCTTCAGGCGGATGCGGATTCCGGCTGCACTTCATTTTCACTTACCGCCCCCGCCGGACACGGCAATATTGTGGGCCAGAACTGGGACAACGACCCTGGGCTCAACCCCTATACCATCGTCCTCACCCGCCGTCCGGAAGGAAAGCCCGCCATCCTGAACATTACGCAGGCCGGCATCATCGCCTACATCGGCCTGAACAGCGAGGGTATCGGGCTTTGCCTGAATACGCTGCCCGCGCACTCCCGTCCCGTGGGTGTGCCGCACTACTTCACGGTCCGCGGCATCTACGAGACGGCCACTATGGAAGACGCCGTACAGGCGGTGCGAAGGGCGAAGCGCGCCATCCCCGCCAATATCATTCTCTCCACACCACAGGGGCCCGCGGACCTGGAGGTGACCCTGGAAAACGTACACGTGATCCGGGACGACGGCGTTGGCCTGGTGACCCATACCAACCACTGCGAGCATCCGGAACTGGCGCACAACAACGACGTCTTCCCTGAACTCATCCAGTCGGGCGGCCGAAAAATCCGGATCCAGAAGCTCTTCAATGAAATGGAACGCCCCTTTGCAATCGAAAGCCTGAAGGCCGCCTTGAGCGACCATGAAGACCATCCCACCTCCATCTGCCGCCATCCCAACGATCATCCCACGACCGGGTACTGGGCAACCACCTTCTCCGTGATCATCGAAACCGATGCAGGCCGCATGCACGTGAGCAAGAACAACCCCTGTCAGAACCCGTATGAGACCTATTCGCTGAATTGAACGGCGAGGGCGCCGGTACCCCTTGCGCCCGGACTCCCCGGAACCATCTCCATGTCTCTCTCTTCCAGCCAGATCGCGCACGCGCTCTCGCGAAAACTCCTGCGCAACCGGCATACCCGCATCATGATGGAGTACTACGGGGAAAAACTGCCACGCCTGAAAACGCCCGGGTCCCCCGCGGAGTGGGAAGAGCGGACCGCCGGGATCCGCAGGGACCTCCTGAAGAAGGTCTATCTGAAGGGGCTCGAGCCGGACGTCAACGATCGTCCGCCGGACGTCCGGTGGAAGGGCGTTCTCAAGGGCAACGGGTACCGCATTCGGAAATGCCATTACGAGGGGTATCCCGGCATGCGGATCCCCGCGCTGCTATACGAGCCCGAAGACCTGCGAGGCAAGGTACCGGCCGTACTCAACCCCAACGGTCACCATCGGGGCGGCAAGGCCATGGACTACAAGCAGGCGCGGTGTATCAATCTGGCCAAACGCGGCATGCTCGCCCTGAACTTCGAATTCATCGGGATGGGCGAACTACAGGGCTCGCTCAACCACATGCAGCAGGCGCACATCGACCTGTGCGGCGTCGCCGGCGTCAGCGCCATGTACCTGGCCATGAAACGCGGTCTGGACGTCCTGCTGGCCCACGAACACGCCGATCCGGACAGGGTGGCCATGACGGGTCTCTCGGGCGGCGGATGGCAGACGGCGGTACTCACTGCAATCGATGAACGCATCGGTGTCTCCGTACCGGTTTCGGGGCACTCCCCGATCTGGCATCGCGCAACCAGGCGGTGGCAGGACCACGGCGACCTGGAACAGACGCCCGTGGATCTGTGCACCGTGGCGGACTACGATACTCTGACGGCGATGTTCGCGCCCCGTCCGGCTCTGCTTGTACACAGCGTCAATGACGGCATTTTCCGCCCCGAATTCATGCGCCCGGCCCTTTACTCACCCGCTCGAAGGGTATACGAGAAGCTCGGCGTTCCCGAACGCATCGGGTTTTATGCCAACAAAGACCCGGGCACCCACAACTACGAGAAAGATAACCGCGAGCAACTCTACGAATTCCTGAAGAAGTCCTGGACCCTCGATATCTCCACCGAGGATATCCCGTGTGAAGACGAAATCCGCACGGAATGGGAACTCAACGTCGGGCTGCCGCCGGACAACCCCACGTTCCTCTCGATCGCCGCCGATCTCGCCGGGCGCCTGCCCGTGAAACGATCGATCGCCGATTCAAGGAAGCATGACCGAAAGCGTCTTGCCAGGGTCCTGCGCCTGCCGTCGGCGTACACCGTGGAATCGCGAGCCGCCCTCAAGTCACGAACGCTGGCGCGGGTGAGCATTTCGCACCATCTTCTGAAAATGGGCCGGTGGAACGTACCGGTCACGGAATTCGATCCGCAGGATTCGAACGACGTTCTTCTCATACTCCCGGAAAACGGCCGGGCCGGCGCGGCCAGGGCTGTACAGCACGCGCTCGAGGCCGGAAAACGCGTTTTCGCAGCCGACCTGCTGGCATTTGGCGAACAGGTTATCGCGAACGGGGAGTATCACTACCTGTTTATGGAGTGCATCGCCGCCGCCGGCGACCGTCCGCTGGGCATCTGTACGGCCCAGTTGCTGGCCCTCCGGCGCTGGATCGGGTCGACCACCGGCGGGGATTCCCTCAGCATCAACACGCAGGGTCTCTCCACCGGCCTGATCGCCCTGTGTGCGGCGGCCCTGCGGCCCCGTGGCGTCGACGCATTGAGCGCAAACTTGCCTGATACGCTCCGCAGGCTCATCGACTGGAGCGTGGACTACACGAAGGAGCCCGTTTCGTTCTGTTTCGGCCTGCTCGAGCAGTTTGATATCGAAGACCTCGTCCTGCTTTCCCATCCCGTAGACATTCTGATCGACGGCCGCGGACCGATGCGTTAACAGTCCGTTGAGAAAGTCGCTCTGCAAGCGAGGCCGAGCCAATGTGGTCGAAGACAAGGCGCGCGACCGAGTCCCATCCATCGATTCGGCGAGGGAGCGCAACGCAGTATTTCGACCGCAAGGGCCGGCCGTAGCCCGGATGGGTTTTTTCAACGGGCTGTTAAGGTCTGCGCATCCCGTGAATTCCTCCCGTTTCGACGTTGTTCCCGAAAGGCGTTTGATATGCCGGATTCCGCTACGATCCGTCTGAATGCGCGCTACTATCGCGCCCTGCCGATCGACAGCCCCGGGTATGAATCGGTCGCGTTCGAGCTTCCGGTCCGGCGGACGGCGCTCATCGGCATGCACTGCTGGAATATCGGCTGCCCCGACGGCCCTCCCCTGAAGATGGACTACTGCGTGGACCTGGGCTGGCCCGAGGCCACCGCCGAAGGATACCGCATCATGTGCGAGGTGATGCGCCCGGCGATGGACGCGGCGCGGTCGATCGGCCTCCCCGTGGTCCACGTGGAAGCGGACTGGATGGACGAACAATACCCCCACATCCCTTCCAGACGGGACAGGACGAACGTCTGGAAACCCACCGGCCGCCAGAAGGAGATGCTGGACCGCGCCCACGGCCCCGACTATATGAAGCACTCCCCGCTCGCGAAGATGCGCCGGGCGGAAATCGTGTCCCCCGTCGGCGACGAGCCCATGGTCTTTTACACAGACACCCTGGACGCATATCTGAAAGACAATGACATCGACACCCTGATCTACACGGGTTTTGCGGCCGATATGTGCGTTCTGGGCTCGGAAGGCGGCGGACAGGCGATGCTCTCCCGCGGGTACCGATGCATATTGATGCGCGACGGGACGGTGGGCGTGGAACGTCCCGATACCTTTGACGAGCGTCTTGCCACGCGTTACGGCATCCACATTTTCGAGTGGAAGATCGGATACAGCACCACGTTCGAGGCGTACATGGATGCCGTGAAATCGGGGCCGCATTGATGGGTTTGACAGATGGCGGACCGCGGGATTCCGACAGAATCGATTGAGCCCAGCATCATTGGGAGACCGGGACACCGGCGTGCAGGCCGGCAAGCCTGAGAAAAGGAGATTCAATGGCTGTCCGAATCTGTGACTGGAAACACGGAAAGAAATGGGTCTACTCCATTACGTACGACGAAGCCCTGATCGAACTTCACGAGCGCGCCGTGCCGATCCATGAAGCATTCGGCATACCGGGACACATGGAGGCGGTAGCGGGCCACATTGGCGAGATCCGGCAACTCGGCGCTTCCAGCTACAACGGTTTCCGGCATATGACCGGTGAGGAAATGAGGGAGATGGTCGACCGCGGCTGGGGTGTGGGCAACCACTCATGGAGTCACGAAGTGATCCAGCCGGATATGCTCCACCGGGAGTTGCGAGAGGCGAAGGAGGTGCTGGAAGAGGCCATCGACGGACCGGTTGACCTCTATTGCTCGCCGGGAAACAACACGAATATGGCCGACCATGTCCTGGATGCCTGCCGTGAGTACGGCTACCTGGGCGCAATGAGCCTGACCGATGCACTCAACCGGCCCGGCGACGAGCTCTTCTGGCTGAACCGCACGGCCCTGCACGACCAGTTCTACGAACCCTTCTACAGCGAGTTCGATCCGTACAGAAACATACGCCACGCACGGGCGGACAACGGATGGATTATCGACTATTGCCACTGCCCGCTGGATGAGGTGGTCCATCCGAACAAGGACTGCACCGCGGACCAGCTTCGGCGCCGTTTCGAAGCCGTCGTCGAGGAGGGCGGTGAGGGCGTGTGGTGCGCCGTACCCGAGGAAGCCATCTTCTACCATCTCACCCGACGCCACACGACGGTCACAACCCTCACCGATACCGCCGACGAAAAGCGCTATCGCCTGGACCTGGACGGGGTGTCCGACCGGGTCACGTGCCGGGCGCTCACCCTGGACGCGGACGTACCCGCGGCGTGGTGCCGGTTTCCCCGGGTCCATGTTAACAGCCAATCCGTGCCTGCTACCCTGGTCGGCCCCTGCGTTCTTCGAATTACGGTGGACGTAGAAAACGGGATGGAGTTGTCGTATTCGGCTCAGGGTTGAGACCCGCCACAGACCGCGACACCGGGAAGGAAGAAATCCGGAGAATGCAAAACTTCGCCGGTCACAACCTTCACCTGGAAACGCCTCGCCTGAGGCTGCGGCCATTCGATGAGGCGGATTTCAATCTGGCCGTGCCGTTTTATCGCGAACCCGAATTCCTGAATGCAATGGAAGGGGACCCGCCCGACGAACCCGTCACGAGCGCGTATCTCAAAGAGGCGGGCAAAGCAATGGCGAAACAGGGATTCCTGTTCGCCATTGTCGAGAAGGCCAGCGGCCGGACCATCGGCGAAGCGTGCCTTCAGTGGATGAACCTGGATCGCGGAAGAATCGCAGGCGAGAAGGTGATGCGCCTGCCCATCGGAATCTGGGACAAGGCGTTGTGGGGTCGGGGGTACGGCAAAGAGGCGGTGCGTTGTCTGATGGCCTATGCGTTTGACGAAATGGGCATCGATCGCTTCTGCCCGATGGACGTGAGTGCGGACAATCCGCGTTCACAGGCGCTGTGGCGGTCGCTCGGCCTGACCGTCGCGCGAGAGGTGGATGGGGGGAAGGTACTTGATTTTGAGATCACGCGAGCGGACTATGAGAGGATGAAATAGAGAAACCGGGGGTGCCGTAGCAGAAACTTGTGGTCGCCCGCCTTTCCTTTGTGCCTTTGTGTCTTCGTGTGAGATGATTTTACGTGCTTGCTCCCACACCTGTTATCGTCGGTACAACATAGTCGTCCCCGGGATTGACCAGGTAAGTATAGCCGCTGGCGAGATCGGCGCCTTCCCTGAGTCCCCTGACAATCGTAATATCGCCTGTAGAGATCCCGTTGTTCGTTACGGCCGCGATCCGGTAGCTTGTGTCCATCGGCAGATCGTTCACGAAGTGAATGGTGCGGCCGGCGAGGTCTGCATCCCGTGGCAACGGCGGATCCAGGTCGACGGTATTGTTCCCGGGGTCGGACGCGTCGATCCGCGCCACCTTCCCGCGCCAGGATGCGCGTTCCGACGTCAGTTCGGTGCCCCCTGATGCGAGCCATGTGCCGCCGATCATTCGCATCAACTGAACCTCATTGCCCTTCTGTCGGATCATTCCGAACATCCCGTTGAATCTGATCCCGCCTTCCACCTCGACTTCCATCGTCTCCTCGCAGCTGATCAGGATGTCCCTGCGACCGTCGGCCAATTCCACGGCCACGGCGGCCGCCGCGCAGGCATCTCCGTCGTGTCTCACCTCCAGTTCGCTTACCCGAACGATGTACGGATTGGCGTCGTAGGGCTCCAGGACGTTGACAAACCGGCTCTGCAACTCCTCGCCCAGCCTGCTCTGGATGAGGTATCGGGGCCGCTGCAGCCGGCGGGGAGAATCTCCCGCGGCCAGCGCCACCTCGTCACAGGGCGTGAGCGCGTGGAGGCGAAGATGGGGCTCTCCGCCCTCCGGGATCCGGCCGCGGATATCTTCGATCTTCCAGTCTACGGTGTAGGGTTGTTGCACGGCGCCCGTCGAGCGTGCAATGTCGTAGAGGTACGTGAAGCCGCTCTCCTTGTAGAAGGCCTCGTTCTCCCCGTCCAGCGTCGCGAACGGAACGTCCGGGCTTGCGAAGGTGCCGCCATCCTGGTCGGCGAGTTCAACGCCGGCGGCCTTGGCCGTCTCCGCCGCGCCGTGCCAGGAAAGACGGTGGTTGTTCCCGCCCCGCGCCCGGAACACGTCCAGTACGTAGCTGTTGTCCTCGTCCACGTCCACCAGCGCAACCGTACGCCGGTAGGTTCGCATCTCCTCATAGGCGTTGGGCGCATCCACCTGGATAGCGCGCAACGGCGGTTCGGCGGCGAAGGTTTCGATCTGCCCGCCCGGACTGTATGCCGACCTCGTATCTCCCACCAGCAGCGTATTGTGACTGATCGTGTTGGCCGTCCACGCGTGCCGTTTCGGCCAGGTCCCGGTATATTCGGGATATCCGAGATCCGGAATCATCGCCACGTTTTTCGCCAGCAGTCCCAGGTTGAGGCAATCGTGGTGGGAGTGACCCTTTCCCTGTCCGTAATGGACAAACACGGCGCGACCGTCTTTCGGACTTCCGGTCTGCAACTGCGCCTGCCCGTACCGGCCGAAATGCTCGCTCGTCAGGTCCTTCGAGCCCTGTTGACCGACTTTCCGAATTTCCCGGATCAGCGCATCCGGTTCCTCCAGGAATATGTCGTCGTCCAGACGCAGTGTGGACCCGTGCGCTACGTGCTCGTGCCAGGCCAGCGATGCGAAACGCGGGTCCCCGTACAGCCTGTAAGCCCGCGCATAGGTCGCGGCATCGCCCTGACGACCCCATGCGCCCACGGCGCCGCTGTCACCTGTATTGGGCATCATCCCGTCCAGCACGTTTAACCGGGATTCCACGAAAAATGCCTGCTTGAGCTTGGGGTAATCCGCGACGAGATTGTGTCTCGTGTACTCAGGATACATGGACTGAATCTGCGCCAATTGACGCATGTGGCGGGTCCAGATGAGACCGTAACCGCCGCACTCGCCGCCCATGCCGTCTCTGTCGAGCCCCTCGGTCAACACCCAGGTCACCGGGTCCTTCTGAGCCGCGTGTTTCCCTGGAAAACCTGGATCGAACAGCCAGTCCAGCCACTGCGGCGTCAAGTCCG
The DNA here is from genome assembly GCA_028874335.1 of Gemmatimonadota bacterium. Lineage (GTDB taxonomy): Bacteria > Latescibacterota > UBA2968 > UBA2968 > JAAXHE01. The sequence goes on from JAPPJY010000078.1 coordinate 113,708, forward strand.
GGTCGTCCAGGGCGATCGCCGCGGTTGCCAGGGAGGAATGGTTCATGCCGGTATTGCCGTTGATCCGGCCGTCCTTTACCGATGCGAGCGCTTCCAGCAGCAGATGATCGTGAATGTGGCCACAGATTGCGCGAATGCTGCTCTTGTCACCCAGGGCGAATCGTCCGGCTCTGTCCGAGCAGAACGCCACCAGTTCATCGTCGTCCTGGATGCCGTCGAAGATGAGATCATAACTTCGGGCGAGGCTCTGTGCGACGAAGGTCTCCCAGATACAGCCCTCGATGCGGCCTCTTCCCGATCCGCCCTGGCTGTGCTGAAACCCAAGTTCGTGCAGCGGGAGGTAGTCCATTTCGGGATAGACGTCGGCGATTCTGTCCAACAGCACGCCCGCCTTGTGAGCGTATCGTCTGTCGCTGGTGAGCGAGTACGCTTCGGCCAGCGCGGCAACGCCTCGCTGTATCCGGCGCCACACGGCTTCGAAATTGTAGTACGCGATCATATCGTGCCGGTTTCCCTGTTCGTCGAACATTCCGTATCCGTCGTCCACGTAGAGTTCGTGCAGAGGATCCGATGGATCCGGATGGTTGGCGTTGAAAAGCAGGGTGCGGTCGCCCAACTCGCGCCTGAACATCCCGTGCGCGTCCAGGGCGGTCCTGTAGAACGCCCCGAAGTCGTTCTTCGGATAGACTTCCTTGCAGTGCTCGCACCAGATCTTCCACGGCCTGGCGTCGTCGAATTCCCACCATTCGCGTCCCGATTTCGCTGGCGCCTCCTCCCCGCAGCCAGGGCAGTACGGCTGCTGGCCCTTGTAGGTCACGCCCTCGTTCGTGTAGACGGTCCGCGGCAGCTCCTGGGCGGTCACCATTTCCCACAATGCTTCGTCCGTACAGCCCACCCACTCGTCGGCTGCCCTAACCGCGCGTTCCTGCTGCTCGCGCGCCCATCCGTGTTTCGCTGCATTCGATACGGCGCTCGACCGCATCGCCGCGCTGACAAATCGGCTTCGCGTTTTTCCGATCGACATTCCGTTCACCCCTTTCCGTTCGTATGACAGATCCGCATATCAGGCCGGGTCCACGTTCCCCCATTTTGCCGAAACATCCTGTCTTCCGCAACCCGTAAACCGCCCGGTGGGCGAACGTCAGGTCGCGGTATCGGCATTGTATTTTGTGCCTGAGAGTTTATATTACCTGGGACGTCCGCATTTCGTTTTGTAAGGGCAAGCTGAAGAAGTGAGGTCCACACTCGGAGGAGAAAACAATGGAAGATTCCGCGGAGTCTCAGCAGGTGGAAAGTGGAGAGGAGATGGGTATCGTCAGCAGGATGATCGGAGCGTTATTCTCACCCGGACGCACATTCGCCGCTGTAAACGCGCAGGTCGATCACCGGGACTGGTATCTCCCGATGATCATCATCGTGGTTGTGGGCATGATTTCCGCGTACCAGCTCATGCCAGCCGCGCAGACGGCCGGTATGGAGGCCGTTCAGGAGCAGTTAGCGCAAGATGAATCCCTTACGGAAGAGCAGCGGGCGCTGGCCCTGGAAAGCGCGCAGAAGATGATGGGACTGGGCGCCGTTGTCTTCGGGTCTCTTGGATCAGCCGTAACGATCTTTATCCAGGCGGTGATATTTTTCGTGCTCGCCAATTTCGTATTCGGCGGCGACGGCACGTTCAAGAAAACCCTGGCCGTTGTGAGCTACAGCTCCCTCGTGGTCATCCCCGCCGCCATCGTAACGTTGTTGCTTGCAGCGGCATGGGATTCAGCAACGGTGCAGGTTGGGCTAGGCCTGCTTGTGCCTGAATCCATGAAAGGGAGTTTCGCGGACCACGCGCTTTCCATGATCACGGTCTTCGCCGTGTGGAAATACCTGCTGATCGCGGTGGGTCTGGGGGCTGTTGCGGGGATACGAACGAGGCTCGCGGGGATGGGGGTCTTCGGACTCTGGATCCTCTACGTCCTCGCCGCCGCCTTCGCACGGTCCGCTGTTACCGTTTGACGGTGGGGTACAGGTATCACACAGAGACGCGGCCAGGTAGTTGAAAAGCTCGGAAATACAGTGAGCATTCAACAGTCTGGCCGCGCTGTGTTTCTACGATTCTTTCTTTAAAATAGTTTCCGATTGCTCAATCGGACGTTACTGATCCCTGGCTTACATTAACAGTTCCACCAGGCTTACACGGTCGTCACGTCTGCTCATAGACCGCCTCCGCTGAGTTGAGTATTTCGTTTCGAAGCAGCCAATTCGGGTTGCTCTCGACCCCCCTGAAGGTGTGAAGATCGACTCTTCTCCCGTAAATTTCCGACAGCTCATCCTGCATGGTGAGGAACTCCAGTCCCGGCGTCTTGCCAGGCTCGAACTCCACGATCACATCCACGTCGCTCTCGGCAGTGAAGTCGTCTCGGAGAACCGAACCGAAAAGTGCCAGCCGCTTGATCCCGTTCCGCTGGCAGAACGCGGCGATTTCATCTTTCGGAATGTCGATTCTTGCGTTCACCAATTGCAGCTATCTCCCACTTGAAGGAACCCGAAACGGCCTAAGATTCAGCATCGTCTCTTTATTGGCGACGTAGCTATTCCCCTCACACCTGATCCAATGCTTATCTACTAGCCATTGTAAATCCTTCGTCATATTGGATGGATTGTCCTCGTACAACGGACCTAAACTCTCAGCCGACAAGATAAGCGCCAATGCGCTTACTGCTTGATCGCTTTTTGATAGTTCCAGCAGCAGGTCGCGGCGTCGTTTGCCGTCGACAGTATCCTGTTTCGGGAAATGTTGATATACATGGTGCCGCCAAACAATATCCAGATGCTGCTTCCAGATCATCTCCAATTGACCGTTAAGTCCGTCGAGGAATCCCTGCACGGCATAGTAGAGAAAGGGTACGATCTCTCCTCCGGATTGGCTGGTCCGCGCGAGTTGGCGCGCGTATTCGGCTCGTGTCGCGCTATAATGGCTACTCAACAGGTGACAGGCGGGTACCGGTATGCCCGCCTGCAACAAAATAGCGAGTTCCAGCAGTCTCGCTGTGCGACCGTTTCCGTCGCCAAACGGATGGATCCAGGCGACGTAGAGATGAGCTAAAACCGCCTTAATGATTGCGAATGTAATCTCTTCGCCTTCGGGCACCTTGAATTCATCCCGTAGCCAGTGGCACAGCTTATCCGCCAGGTATTCGCAATCCTCTGCGGGCGCTCCTCGATACCGCCCTCCTACGCCCACGGAGTGGGTGCGAATCGTACCCGGAATGGAACCCTCTTGCTGATTGAGCTTGTCAAGAACAGCCCGATTTATCTCCGTAATCCATTCAATATCCAGGGGTTCGACCGACCCCTCGCGCATTCCCTCGATGGTGGCGTTGATCGCCTTTACGATGTTGTCGACCTCCTGCGCCAGATACTCGCGGGAGGGAGGCAGATCCAGTTCGCCATCCAAATGCCGCAACACATCATCTTCGGTCAGGGTATTTCCTTCAATTGCGGTGGTGGCATGGACGCCCTTGGCCAGATAAACCTTATACAGGTCCTCCGCCGAGTCATGTACCAGTGGCACCCTTGAGATGTGCTCGATCTTGGACGTACATTCACCCAGCTTCATCCAAAGCGTATAGGGGACGTCACGCAGATCGATCTGAAACGTGATCCAGGGATGGGTCTTTTCGTATTGCCTCATGGTTTGCCTGGTTGCGCAAATCGTGCGCATCGGTTGTTTTGCGTGTGGTCTCTTTCACAAAGAGCGCGATCTCTTTGTCTATGTCCTCAACGTCTTCGATATCTTCGCCTCGGGCGGCACGCAGAAGGTGTTTCAGTGTGTACTCGCAGCAGCCGGCAACATACGAGATGAATTCCGTCAGGTCTTCCGACTTGTCGGCCTGTACCAGCGATTCGATGTATCGGTTTCTTTCCTGGATGGGGACGATCGCTGCGGTGTAGTCGTGTTTGATCAGAATCATGTTCATCAGCAGCCGCGCCATGCGACCGTTCCCATCGTCGAACGGATGAATTCGGACAAAGCGGTAGTGAAAGGTGGCGGCGATGACGATGGGATGTTCGCCCTGGCTCTCGGCCCTTCTGTACCAGTCGATGAGGTCTCCCATCGCAGGCTTGACCTGGTCGGGCGCTGTGAAATAGTAGATTTCGCCGGTTGACGTCCGGACGTTGTTGGGCTGAGTTTTGTAGTTGCCGATTGTTATGTGTCGTTTCCCGGGCCGTCCGTCGGGTGTCAGTGCGTCGACTTCATACGGCTCTTTCAATAATACCTTGTGAAGATTACGGATGAAGACCTCGTTGAGTTCTTCTTTGTTTTTGACCGCGTGTTCGATAGCCTTTACCGCTTCATTGTGACCCTCGATGTCCAGATGATCGCGCATCGACTTTCCGTGCGCGGTAAGTCCGTGGAGGATGAGACTTCGCGTCTCCCCGAGGGTCAGGCTGTTGCCTTCGATGGCATTTGAGTGATAGTTCGACTCGATGCGGAGCTTCTGTTCAATCCGCCCCACCACATCTGAAGGCAGCGGCCTCAGTGCATCCAGTTCCGCTTTCAGCCGATCGATATTTTCGACAGCGTCGCCCATGGTCTTTCTTCTTGATTCAATGACGTGCCCAACAGAATACTGTATCAGCAAGAGACAACTGACCGGTCTCGATGTCTTGCCGTCTGCTCGCAGGCCACGATACCGGCGAATCAGACTCCATAAACTTCGATACCTTCCTCGAGGGCGTTCTTGTAGATCAATCTGTCATTATCCTTGTGCTGTTCCAGGTCCCTTACGGTTGCCACGACGATATCAAATGGCACGCGTAAACCCTTAATCTCACGGTAGAGTTTCTGTGCGGTCCGGCGGCGGTGCACACCATCGGGCATGACGACGAGCAGGTCAATGTCGCTCTGCTCTCCCGGTTCATTCCTGGCCGCCGATCCGAAAAGCACGATTCGCAAGGGGTTTACGCGTTTTACGACCTCGCCGACGAGCCTGTCTATTGTCGAATCAGGCATGAGTCTCTTCTCTCGAGTGTGTGCGGGCTGATTTGTTTCTAAATGTATACGCAATGACGTGGAGAACGTCAAGGGGAAGGCAGATCGGAAGGGATTTCAGCGCCGTAGCCGGAAGCCCTGGGCGGTGAGGAATTCATCCAGTTCGGCGCGGGCGTGAAACTGTCCGGTGCGCCCTGCCATGACATTTGTCCATCGCTCGTCGCCCTCGTGCATCCCCTGCGAGGCATAGAACTCGACCATCGTCCTGTCGTATTCCTCCATGGCCAGTTGATGGGTTTCGTCGCACAGGTATCGCTCGCGATGAAGGACCGCGTCGAGGGGCAAGCGCGGTTTGACTTCCGGCGCCTGCGCCGGGTACCCGATGCAGAAGCCGGCCACGGCCACGACGTACGGGGGCAGGTCGAGCAACCGGCCCACCGATTTCGGGTTGTTCCGCATCGCGCCGATCATGCAGATGCCCAATCCCAGCGATTCCGCGGCGATCGCCACATTCTGCATCATGAGTGCCACGTCCACTGTCGCGATCATCAGCGCTTCCGCATAGTCCCCGTCAAACCGCTCCGCCTCGTGCATTTGGTTGGCCATCCTGTCCCGGTGCAGATCCGCGCAGAAGGCCAGAAACGCCGCGCTCTGGTGTATCTGCACCTGATCGGCGCACAGTTCGGCCAGTCGCTTCTTCCGCTTTGGATCGGCCACGTGAATGACGGTGTAGGCCTGCACATTGCTGGACGTGCTCGCCTGCTGACCGCACCGGATCAGCGTTTCGAGCACACCGTCGGGTAACGGCCGGTTCCGGAACCTGCGGATACTTCTGTGAGAAAGCAGGAGGTCGATGGTAGGATTTGTCATGTAGAAACCCTTGAAAGGTGAGAATTAAAGCAGCTATCAGCCGTCAGCCTTCAGCAGTCAGCTAAAGACGAAAGGCAAATTCAAATACCAAATCAAAAGCAAAAACCCCTTTTCCCCAAATTCCCTGCCTACGGCGTGTTCCTTTTGAAGCGACCAATAGGAACAAAAAAAGTGGGTGGGTTTTGAAACCCACCCACGCTGTACCGCGGCTGAGGCCTTGTCGTCCAGGGCGCCCTATTGCGCCCCGATCCGCAGCCGGTTGATCGCCCGCGCCAGCGCCAGGTTCGCCCGCGCCTCGTCGATCTGCTGATCGCGTTTTTGCGTAAGCATTTCCCGCGCGCGTTCTCTGGCGGCTTCGGCTCGGTTTACGTCAATATCCTGCGCGAATTCCGCCGTCTCGGCCAGCACGGTGACGCGGTCACGCTGCACCTCCGCGAATCCGCCGCTGATTGCGACCGACTTTGGTCCATTCTGCTGTTCGGAAAAGACGATCTCTCCAATATTGAGTGAGGCCAGCATCGGATGGTGTCCCGCCAGTACGCCAAACCCTCCCTCGGTTCCCGGGGCCCGCACTTGCTCCACCTCGCCCGAGAAAACCGTCTTCTCCGGCGTTACAATTTCAAGCTGAAACGTCGGCATCACGTTCCTGCGATCTAAAGGGTCTTTGCCTTCTCGATGGCCTGCTCGATATTTCCCACCAGATAGAAAGCCTGTTCGGGCACGTCGTCGTATTCCCCTTCGGCCAACCCCTTGAACCCCGTCACCGTATCTTCGATCTTGACATACTCGCCAGGAACGCCTGTATAGCCCTCGGCCACGTGCATACATTGGGTGAGGAAGGCCTGGATCTTGCGCGCTCGCGCCACGACCAGCCTGTCTTCCTCGGACAGTTCGTCGATTCCCAGAATGGCAATGATCTCCCGCAGGTCGCGATAACGCTGCAGGATCTGCTGCACCTGGCGGGCAACCTCGTAGTGTTCCTCCCCCACCACTCGGGGGTCGAGAATTCGCGAACTGGACGCCAGCGGGTCCACGGCAGGGTACATCCCCTGGTCCGCCAGCGCGCGTTCCAGTACGATACGCCCGTCGAGGTGGCTGAATGCGGTCACCACGCCCGGGTCCGTATAGTCGTCAGCGGGCACGTAGATGGCCTGCACCGACGTGATTGATCCGTTGCGGGTGGTCGTAATCCGTTCCTGAAGCGCGCCCATTTCGGTTGCCAGCGTCGGCTGGTATCCCACCGCCGAGGGCATCCGGCCCAGAAGCGCGGACACCTCCGCGCCAGCCAGGATGAAACGGAAGATGTTGTCGATGAACAGGAGCACGTCCTGTCCGGCCTCTTCGCGGAAATGTTCCGCAATGGTCAGTCCGGTCAGGGCGATTCGCTGGCGCGCGCCGGGCGGTTCGTTCATCTGTCCGAAAACCATCGCGGTCCGGTTGATCACGCCCGAATCCGACAGCTCATGCAGCAGGTCGTTTCCTTCGCGGGTGCGTTCCCCCACGCCCGCGAAAACCGAGTACCCCCCATGGCTGCTGGCGACGTTGTTGATGAGTTCCGTGAGAATCACCGTCTTACCCACCCCGGCGCCGCCGAAGAGTCCAAGCTTGCCGCCCCTTGCAAACGGACAGATGAGGTCCATGACCTTGATGCCGGTCTCCAGCATCTGGTCGGACGTGACCTGGTCCGCGTGCGCGGGCGGGTCCCGGTGGATCGGCAGCAGCGGCGTGTCCTCGGGCACCGGACCCTTTCCGTCGATCGGGTCTCCGATCACGTTGAACAGGCGTCCCAGGGCATTTTCGCCCACCGGCACCTGAATCGGCAGCCCGGTATCCGTTACCTTCGCACCTCGGGAAAGGCCGTCAGTCGAATCCATTGCGACGCACCGCGCCAGATGTTCGCCCAGGTGCTGCTGCACCTCCAATACGAGGCGCCCGCCGCCGTTACGCGACACATCCAATGCGTTGTAGATGGCCGGTAATTCGCCGCCGGTGAAATCCACGTCCACCACGACGCCTACGATTTCCTTGATTACGCCTTCGTTCATGAAGAAACCTTTCAAGAGAGCTGTCAGCTATCAGCCGTCAGCAGTCAACAAAGGAAGCGATCAGCTATCAGCCGTCAGCTATCAGCCGTCAGCTATCAGCCTAAGGCAAAAGACGAAAAGCAGATGGCACGGAATCGACAGGGTCTCCGAAAACAGTCTGTCGCAAAATGCGACAGTAACCAGCGCTACGCCACGGCCTCGGCGCCGCCAATGATGTCCATCAATTCCAGGGTAATGGAGGACTGGCGCACCTTGTTCATCTCGCGCGTCAATTCTTCGATCAGGTCACCGGCATTTTTAGTTGCGTTATCCATCGCCGCCATGCGCGCGGCCTGCTCTCCGGCATTGGACTCCAGAAGGGCGCGCCAGACCTGAAAATTCACGTGTCTCGGAACGAGCGTTTCAAGCAATTGCGCCGGGTCCGGCTCAAAGATGTATTCGCCGGCGGCGCTTTCTTCGCCGGTTTCCCGGGGCACGATCGGCAGAAGCCGGTTGATTGCCGGCTCCTGGCGTCCGAGGGAGAGAAACTCGTTGTTGGCAATCCACACCTGGTCCACGTCGCCGGACATGAATCGACTCGTCAGGTCCCGCGCGATGGAAACGGCCTGGCCGAGATGCAGGTGGGCGAACACGTCCAGGTATTCCCGTCTGATCGTCAATCCGCGCTGTCGAAAAAAATCCCGCCCCTTCCTTCCAATTGCGACGAGCTCAACTTCACCCTGTGCTTCGAGTTCCGATAGCACCCTCCGGCAGATTCCGGCGTTGAACCCGCCGCACAGTCCGCGGTCCGCGGTCACAACCGCGACCGAGATTCTGCCGGATTCGCCCTGCCGGAACAGGGGATGCCGGTCCGCGTCTATACTTGCGGTAAGGCGTTGAAGAATACGGTCCAGTTGTTCGGCATAGGGCCGGGCAGCCAGAATCGCGTCCTGGGCTTTCCGCACCCTGGCCGCGGCCACGAGTTGCATGGCGTGGGTGACTTTCTGGATATTCTTGACGCCGGTCACCCGGTTTCGGAGTTGACGCAATGTCGCCACCGGCTACCCCTCCGTACGTCTACGCCGACGCCTGAAAGCCGCGCTTGACACGCTCGATGGCGGCATCGATGACGCTTCGCGCCTCGTCGCTCAACTCTTCGGTATTCGAAATCTCGTCCACGACGTCCTGGTGGTGGTCGCGCATATAAGAAAGCACCTCGGCCTCGAATCGTCTGACGTCCTCCGTGGGCAGTTCATCGATGCTCGCGCCAACGGTCAGAGACACCACCTGCGCTCCGAGCGACATCGGCATGTACTGGTCCTGCTTGAGGATTTCGATCAGCTTCTCGCCGCGGTTCAGCAGGTTGCGCGTGGCCGTATCCAGGTCCGATGCCCCGAACTGCGCGAAGGCCTGCACCTCGTTGTATCGCGCGATATCGCCGCTCAAAGTACCTGAAACCGCCCTCATGGCTCGGGTCTTCGCCGAGCTGACCCTGGAGACGGAAGCGCCGACGTCCATTGCCGGCCGGATGCCCGAGTAGAACAATTCCGGCTTCAGCAGAATCTGCCCGTCCGTTATGGAAATGACGTTGGTCGGCACGAACGTGGATACGTCCCCTTCCAGGATCTCGATGATGGGCAGCGCCGTGAGAGAGCCCCCGCCCTCTTCGTCGCTCAGTTTGCAGGCGCGTTCCAGAAGGCGCGAGTGCAGGTAGAACACGTCGCCGGGATAGGCTTCCCGTCCGGGCGGCCGGCGCAGGACCAGGGCCATTTCACGGTATGCCCAGGCCTGCTTTGAGAGATCGTCGTACACGATCAGTGCGTGTTCGCCCTTGTCGCGGAAGTACTCGCCCATCGAGCAACCGGCATAGGGGGCCAGGAACTGGAGCGGCGCGGGGTCGCTGGCCGTGGCCGAAACCACGATGGTGTACCCCAGGGCGCCGTTCGCCTCGAGCTCGGCGACGACCTTGGCCACGGACGACGCCTTTTGTCCGATGCCCACGTAGATACATTTGACGCCGCTGTCTTTCTGATTGATAATCGCATCCAGACCGATGGCCGTCTTCCCGGTCTGCCGATCGCCGATAATCAACTCGCGCTGTCCGCGTCCGATCGGCGTTGCGGCATCCACCACCTTGATTCCGGTCTGCAGCGCCTCTTCCACCGGCTGGCGTTGAATCACTCCGGGCGCAATCCGTTCCACGGGCAGCGTCTGCGAAGTCTGAACCGGCCCTTTGCCATCCAGCGGCTCACCCAGGGGCGTAACCACGCGACCCAGCAATTCGTCTCCAACGGGCACCTCGACGACGCGTCCTGTCCGCTTGACCTGGTCGCCTTCCTTGATTGCCGTGTCGTCTCCGAAGAGGACGCACCCGACATTGTCTTCCTCCAGGTTGAACGCCATGCCCATGATGTTCTCGGGAAACGCCACCAGTTCGCTGGCCTGCGCGTTGCCCAGACCGTGAACGCGCGCCACGCCGTCGCCCACCTGCAGCACGGTCCCGGTTTCGTAAACGTCAATGTCCCGTTCGGCCTCCAGAATCTGCTGTTTGAGAATATCGGAGACTTCATCGGGGCGAATCTGCAAGTTCATCGCCATAAGTGTCTACACCTCGGTTATCAGCCCGTTGGAAAAGTCCATCCTGTCTGTGGCCGGCTCGCATGAAGAGCAGCTTTTTCCGCGGTCTGCTATGATACACCCGAAACCAGTCTCTGGCGCATCCGGTTCAGCTGCGCTTCGAGGGTTGCGTCGAAAACGTGGTCACCCATCCTGGTTACAAAGCCGGCTTTGAGTCCCTGGTCGATTTCGACGTCCAGCCGTACCTGCTTTCCGGAATAAGCCGACAACCGCTGCGCTAGCCTGTCGCGCTGGTCCTGCGAGAGTTCCTGCGCCGACCGCACGTATGCGGTGACCAGACCCCGTTGCTCGTCCAGGAGCGTCAGAAACGCCCGGATGATGCTGTCGAGTCCCCGCTCGCGCCGTTTGTCGCACAACAGCAGCAGGAAACTCAGGGTGAGGTCCCCGATCCGGCCGGAGAAAAGCCTCCGGACCGCCGTCCGCTTCTGTTCCGGATAGATCAGGGGGTCACTGAGAAAGGCACGCAGGTCTTCCGATTCCCTGATCAGGTTCAGAAGGCTCTCGAGGTCCTCGCGCACCCGGTCCAGCGCGCCCCGCTCCTGGGCCGCCTGGATGAGCGCCCTGGCATAACGCATTGCGACGGGGGTTTCGTTCAAGCTCCGCTCCGGAAATCAGTTTTGTCCATGATCAGGAATGCTGTCGATGAACTCGTCGACAAGCTTCCTGTTTCGGGCTGTGTCCAGGTTTTCGTCCAACACCTTGCCGGCGGCTTCGATGGCCAGACCGGCGGCATGCGTACGAAGTTCCTGGATCGCCTGCTCCTTTTCCTGCCGTATCGTCCGCCGGGCCTGCTCCAGCATCTGCCGGGCTTCGTCCGACGCGCGTTGACGCACTTCCTGGGCTGCACGCTCGGCCGCCTCCCGTCCTTCCGAGATGGCCTGTCGCGCCTCGGCCTGGGCCTGCTCCATTGCGCGCCGGTTTTCCTCGGCCGCACTCTGGGCTTCCTCCCTGGCTTTCTCCGCCTGGTTCAGGGAATCCCGAATGCGCCTTTCGCGCTCGTCCAGCATGGCCAGGAGCGGTTTCCATGCAACCTTCCTGAGAACGAGGAGCAGCAGGACGAAGGTAATTATGGTCCAGAACATCAGACCTGTATCGACATTCAGCAACATACCCGTTCCTTTGGGTTAGACGTCCTCAACGGTATGCTCTCTCAGCCGCCTTTTGTCGCCAGAAGGAAGCAGACCACCTGCCCGAAGAGCGCCACACCCTCGATGAAGGCCGCGGTAATGATCATGGAAGTCCGGATATCGCCTGCCGCTTCAGGCTGCCGTGCGGTGCCCTCCACGGCCATACCGGCCAGACGTCCGATTCCAATTCCGGCGCCGATCGTTACCAGCCCCGCGCCAATGCCGGCGGACAAATAACCGTATGCTTCAGCCGCCACGGATGCCACGTCTGCCACAACACACCTCCTCCGCTAGGAAGTTAAGAAGCTGTCTTAAAATTCCCAGCGGTCTTCGCGCGGCTGCAAAAGCGCCGGTCGGCGTTGGTCAAATCCACCCGTATAGACAAATAGGGTCGAATTTTCCCGCCTTGACCGCCACTTTTTCGCTCGCGCTCGGGAACTCACCGGTAATTTTAAAACAACTTCCAAGGGTTTATAATGCAACGTTTCCAACAATCAATGATCCTGATGCACCGCCATCCCGATGAAGACGGCGGATAACATGGTGAAGATATAAGCCTGCACCAATGCCACGAAGATTTCGAGCAGATAAATCGCCAGCGCGAACAGCACGGAAACAGGCGCAACGGCGTACGACTTGAACATGAAGATCAGTCCCAGCAACGCCAGAATGATCACGTGTCCGGCGGTCATATTGGCAAAGAGACGAATACAGAGGGCGAACGGCTTGGCAACCAGCCCGATGAGCTCGATCGGGATCATCAGGAGCGTGATCGGCAGCGGCAGTCCGTGGGGTACCAACCCCTTGAAATAACCCAGAAAGCCGTTGTGAAGAATGCCGCCCATCTGAATGACGAGAAAGGCGCAGATCGCCAGCCCGGCGGTTACGCTCACATTACCGGTGGCGGTCGCGCCATAGGGTACGAGGCCAAGCAGATTGCAGGTGAGGATGAAGAAGAATACGGTAAAAAGAAAGGGTAAAAACCGTCCGGCTTCCTTTGCTCCGATGTTGGGAACGGCGATTTCATCCCGGATAAATACGACGACCGATTCCAGGAGATTTGCGAGCCCGGAAGGTACCAGGCCACGGCGCCGGGTTGTCCTGATGAAGACCCACAGGAGAAACGCCGCCGCAACCCACATCATGACCACGTGCCGGGTAATGGACACGTCGACGCCGAACAGCTCAAAACGGGGTATTTCGACATGAAGAAAGGGCAGGTGGAGCTCTGACGAATCGAGCAGATGCTCCATGATGTAGTCTTTTTTGCCTTCCGCGGCGTTTTCCGATGCCATCGAATCAAACCCCTGATCGTGAATCCCGCCGAACCGCGGCGCGCTTCACGAAGAACCGGATTTCCAGAATCTGAAAGAGCAGATAGGACGAAAAGAGAGAGAAAACCAGACCGTAAACCGAGAGCGTTGTGAATTTGACCAACAGCACCAATCCAATGCAGATGACCAGCATCCGAACGACCATTCCGCCCAGCAGCGCTTTCAGAAAGACCGGCTGCGGCCGGTCGAACGACCAGATGGCCGAGAGCCCGCCGGCCAGCGCGTTCAGTGCGCCGATCCCGCACCCTACGGCTGCCGCCCGGACCATGTCAACCCCCCAGTAGACGTATAGCGGGTATCCGCCCAGAATTGCCGCTGCGATCAGGACAGCCCCGACCTGTCTGGCAAATCGGAGGAATTCGGTTCCCACGTCTCACCTCCGGACGGCTATTGGCGGTCCTGCTTTTCGCGTTCCTGGAGTCGCATTGCCGTTCGGTACAGGTTCAGGAAACCGACAACGATTCCCAGAGCCAATCCCGCCAACATCAGATAGGGAGCCGTTCCGAGTTTGCCGTCCAGCCATTTCCCGGCAAAAAGACAGAGAATGAAAGACGCCGCAAACTCGATTCCCAGGTTCAGATAAGGGCCGGCTCTACGATATGCCGCGGCCAGACCGGGTTGTTTTTTTTCTTCCTCCATCGATCAACGCGATGGGTTTTGAATGGAAGGGCGTGAGTGACCCCGAAACCGCAGGCACAGCATCTAAGTTCCAATGAGGCTGCCTACCGTTTGCCTGGCCAATTCCAGAAACCGCGACGGAGCGAGGCCGATATAGAGGGTCGCAAGGGACGTTACCAGCAGCGCCGTTCGGGCGAGAGGTGGAAATGTGTCCACCGGCTCTTCGTCGGCGGGCTGTCTCATATACATGCTGACGACGACCCCGAGATAGAAATAAACCGAGACAAGGCTGTTCAGCACGCCGATAATGGTAAGCGAGACCAGTCCGGCATCGATTGCCGCCCGGAATATGTAGAACTTCCCGAAAAATCCGGCGGTAGGCGGGAGACCCGCCAATGAAAGCATGAACAGCGTCATCGTCAGCCCGAGGACCGGATGCTTGAAACCCAGCCCCGCGTAATCCGATATGTCGACGTTCTCTTCGCCCTTCCGCGCAACCAGAATCACGACCGCGAATGCCCCGATATTCATAAACGTATAAGCAAGCAGATAGAACAATGCGGCCGAAATCCCCTTGCCGCTGGCCGCGGTAAGCGCAACCAACACGTAACCGGCATGGGCAACGCTGGAATAGGCCAGCATTCGCTTGATGCTGCGTTGCCCCAGCGCGCTCAGGTTGCCCACGGTCATGGTCAGCACGGCCAGGATCCAGAGTACCGCCGTCCACTCCGCCTTCATCGATTCCAGAGACACCATCAGCACGCGCAGGAACGCGACAAAGGCTGCCGCCTTGGGCCCGGCCGAGAGAAAGGCGGTAACCGACGCGGGCGCGCCTTCGTAGACGTCAGGCGCCCACATATGGAACGGAACCGCCGCCACTTTGAATGCGAAGCCCACAACCAGCAATGCCATGCCGGCATACAACATCAGCCCGCCTCCGTCAACGCGCCGCAGAAGCATTGCGCCGACCTGCTGGAGGCTGGTGGAGCCGGTCGATCCGTAAATCAGGGCAATCCCGTAAAGCAGAAACCCGGTCGCAAACGCACCGAGCAGCAGATATTTCAGGGAGGCTTCGTTGGAGACGGAACGCGAGCTGAGGAATCCAACCAGGATATAGAGCGACAGCGACATCAGCTCCAACCCCAGGAAGATTACGATAAGGTCCGTCCCCGCGGCCATGAGCATCATGCCCAGGGTGGCCGTCAGCAGCAGCAGATAGTACTCGCTGCGGCTGCTTTCTTCCCGCCTCAGGTACCCCGTGGAGACAAAAATGGTCAGCGCCGTGCCGACCGTAAATATGATGTTGGAAAAGAGCGCGAAGTTGTCCAGCGCGAGCATCCCGCCGAAGGCCTGCTCGGACCGCCCCCAAAGACCCGCGCAGGCGACCGCCGCCAGGCCCGTTCCGATGATGGCCGCGTATGCGGCTCCAACACCCCGATTTGCCGGTCGGACGATGTCGATGCACAGGATCAGCAACGCACTTGCTGCGACAATCAGCGAGGGAACGAGTACAATCCAGTTCACGTCAGGCAACGCGGTAGTCCTCGTTGAGAATTATTAGCGGCATTAATTAACGGGGATGCGATAGAAAAGTCAAGCCTAAAGTTCGAATTTGGCGCGCAGGCACGTATTTGCGGGCTGAGGCCGGCGACCTTCGGTACGGAATACGTTCTTAAATACCTGTTTTTACGTCACTAAAATAAGATTGTACGTTCCGGGACATCAGAAGCAGAAGATCAGGAACGCGGCCAGCGAGATGGTCACGACCAACACGGCAGTACCCGTCGTCCAGCTTCGACCCAGAATGCCCTGGGGACCGTGGTATTGACGGCATCCTGAAGCGGCCTCCGCGACCAGCGCCTTCCCGCTCTTCAGGATCGAACTTCCGGCGGAACCACCCACCCGCGCCACAGCCCCGACGATACCGGGCAGCAGCCGTCGATACACCCAGTCCGTGTCCAGGTTTACGGACCGCAATACGGACGGATAGACGCCGGTCCGCTTCATCACGACGAAGGCCAGCGCTGAGAAGAACAACAGTTGGTACTGGGTAACCAGGTGTTCCGCCGTATAGGGTTCGTAATCTACGGCAAACGGTAAGACAGCGTAGAGTGGTTTCGGAAAGATGCCAATCAGTACGCACAGGCCGGCTGCCGCTCCCATGGCGACACGCATGTTCAGAGGCGCCTCCCTGCAGCGGATCCCGGAATCCTCCGAGAAGAAGGCAAGGTAGGGGACCCTGATGCCCGTATAGAGCAACACGCCCGCCGAAGCGAACAACAACGCCAGCCAGGTCAGGACGTGGTGTCCATTGGCCACGGCACCGAGGATAAATGACTTGCTGACGAAACCGTTGAAGAAGGGAACGGCCGAAATCGACGCCGCGCCGATGATGCAGAAAGCCGCCGTCAGAGGCATGGACCTGTAGAGCCCGCCCAGTTCCGAAGCCCTGGCCGTACCCGTACGATAGAGCACCGCGCCCATTGACATAAACAGCAAGGCTTTGTAAATGACGTGGGTGGCTGCGTGGGCGGCCGTTCCGTTCAGGGACATCTGGGTCCCGATTCCAATACCGACGACCATGAATCCCAGCTGGATGTTCAGGCTGTAGGCCAGCACCCGTCTGAGGTCATTCTCGATGATCGCGTAAAACATGGGAAACAGGGTCATCGCGGCGCCGATCGGGATCAGGATCTCGGTACCGGGAAAGCCCCTGGCAAGCGCGTAGACCGCCAGCTTTGTTGTGAAAGCGCTCAGGAAAACGGTCCCGGTCACGGTCGCCTCCGGATAGGCGTCCGACAGCCAGTTGTGGAGCAGCGGAAACGCGCATTTGATTCCAAAAGCAATGAAGACAAGCGTCGTGCCCAGGCCGTTCAGCCCCAACTCTGCAAATGCGATCGATCCGGTCTCGCGAAGATGAACAAGAATGCCCGCCAGCAGAATCATGCCCGAGCAGACCTGCACGATCAGGTAGCGCATTCCGGCGGCGTAGGCGCGGTCGGTCCGGCGGCTCCAGATCAGGAATACGGAAGCAATCGCCGTCAGTTCCCAGAAGACGAACAGGGTGATCAGATCGCCCGCGAAGAGGGCGCCGACCGCGCTGCCCGCGTAGAACAGGCCCGCGACGTGCTGCGTATTGTCCTTCACGTGGAGCGCATAGACGACGCTCAGCAGGGCGGCGATATGGAAGATATAGCCGAAGACCAGGCTGAGCCTGTCGATGCGAACCAGAAGAAGGGAATAGTCGAAGATCCCGATCTTCCAGTATTCCCCAGGGGTCAGTCCGATCAGATGGGCAAGCCCGGCAATCGGAAGCAGGAGCATATAGGCCGATTGCAAGCGCCCCCGCAGGACCGGTATCAGCAGCGATCCGACAATCAGGATCAGCGCCGGCGGAAAGGGGTCAATCATAGTAGTCTTCCTTGCGTCCCAGTACGACTCGCAATCCCCTGGCAATCAGAACGAGCGCCACACATGCCGCAAACCCGTACCACCCGTAGAAGCCGAACCATGCCTCTGTCTTGAAATGGCCGTGTCTGACCATGACAAGATCCACCACGATCAGAATGGCGCAGACCGCATAGAGCGCCCGGTGGATGGTCATTGCGTTCCCGGATTTGTCATGCCGGTTTTTCCTGTTGTCTTCCATGGGCTTATCCGTCAGGGATGGGTAATGGGCGCCAAAAGCCGGTAGATGTCGTCGGCGCAGAAGAAGAGCGCCAGACATCCCAGCGCCGTGAGGCACAGGGGAACCACGCAGAACGCCGGGGCTTCACGGATGCCGGACGGGTTGGATGGCGCCTTGGTGGGCGCCACGAAGAAGGCGCGTGCGACGATCGGCATCAGGTACGCGACGTTCAGGAGCGAACTGATCAGCAATACGGCCACGAAAATGATCCGGTCCGCATCCGCCGCGCCCAGCGCGAGGTACCACTTGCTCCACGAACCACCGAGCGGGGGCAGGCCGATCACGCTGAGCGACCCCACAAAAAACGCGATCATGGTTATTGGCATCGTCTTCCCGATACCCGCCATGTCGCTGATTTCCGTCTTGTGCGCGGCCACCATGATTGCGCCGGCGCAGAAGAACAGCGTGATCTTTCCGAAGGCATGCATCGCGATATGCATGGAGCCGCCTATAATGCCCCACGAATTGGCAAGAGCCGCGCCCAGCACCACGTAGGACAGCTGACTGACCGTGGAATAGGCGAGACGCGCCTTGAGATTGTCTTTGGTCAATGCAACCAGGGACGCGATCAGCAGCGTCGCCGCGGCGACGTAGGCCAGCCACAGACTCATACCGGTGTCCGCGAGCAGATCGATGCCGAAGATGTACACCACAATCTTCATCACCGTAAACACACCCGCCTTGACCACGGCCACCGCGTGCAGCAGCGCGCTCACGGGCGTGGGCGCAACCATCGCCGCGGGCAGCCATCGGTGAAATGGCATCAGCGCCGCCTTGCCGGTCCCGAACGCGTAGAGCGCCAGCAGTACGCCCACCACCGCCGGACTCGCCTTGCCCGCGAGGATTCCGCCGGGTACGAATTCCAGGGTGCCCGTCAGTTGCCACGTCCACACCACTGCCAGCAGCATCAGCCCGACCGACGTGCCGAGCAGTATGCCCATGTAGATCCTGCCCGACCGGAGCGCTTCCCCGGTCCGATGGTGCGTGACCAGCGGATAGGTTGACAGGGTGAGCACTTCGTAGAAGATGAACAGGGTGAACAGATTCCGGGCGAACGCGACGCCCAGGGCGCCCGAAATGGCCACCGCGAAGAAGACGTAGAAGCTGGTCTGGTTGGATTCGTGATGACCACGCATGTATCCGATGGAATACAGAGACGTCAGGATCCAGAGTCCGGAGGCGATCAACCCGAAGAGCATGCCCAGCGGTTCGACTTCGAAGGCCAGCGCCAGGCCCGGCATCACCTCCAGAATCTGTATGCCGGGTCTCGAACCCGAAAGGACCACCGGTACCAGTGAGAGTACCACGAAAAACAGCACGCCGCCGGTGGCCAGTGTGGCCGTCTCCCGCAGATTGGGCCTGTTTCCGAGAAGGCCGATCAGCGGGGCGCCGAGCAAAGGCAGCACAACGGCGAGCAGCGTGGCATCCGAAGCGGTCATGGCGCGATACCCATGAGCCATCCGGCGGCCTGCCGGGCAACGCCAACCGTGAAGGAGGTCGAAATCCCGAAATAGAGGGTGGCCGCGATCAGGACCCACATCGGGATGTGCATCAGCATCGGCGCCTCGTTGACGCGGACCGGAACGGTGGGCTTGCGGAAGTAGGCGACCTCAATCACGCGCCAGATGTAGACGACCGCCAGCAGGGAACCCAGCAGGACCAGTACCGCAACCGGCCACCAGCCCTTTTCCAGGGCAGCCAGAACCAGGTACCACTTGCTGATGAAGCCCACTGTGAGAGGTACGCCGATCAGGCTGAGGCCCCCGAGTACAAAGGCGGCCATCGTCACCGGCATGCGGCGTCCGAGACCGCGCATGTCGTCCAGTTGCACGGAGCCCACGCGGAGGGCGACACAACCCATGCCAAGGAACAGCGCGCCCTTCATCACCGCGTGGTTGAAGAGGTGGACGATTCCCGCCGTCAGGCCGTTCAGCGATCCCGGCCCGTACCGGATATCCGGCCCGGCGCCGCTCACCGACACAAGGCCGACGCCCAGCATCATGTATCCGACCTGTGCGACGCTGGACCACGCGAGCATACGCTTGATGTTCGTCTGAAAGATGGCCACCGTTGAGGCCGCGAAGATTCCCAGGATCGAAAGCGGCAACAGCACGACCTGAATCCCGATCGTATCGAATGCGAATCGGGGTCCGAACACGGTGAAGATGAACCGGAGGAGGACATAAATGGAGACCTTGGTCGCCGTTGCCGCAAGAAAGGCCGTCACCATCGACGGCGCATAACAATACGCGTTGGGCAGCCACATGTGCAGGGGAAACAGGGCCAGTTTCAGGCACAGGCCCACGCTGAGGAACGCGAACGCCGCCAGCACGGTGCGGGTGCCCAGGGCCGGGACCAGACGGACCGCGAGGTCCGCCATGTTCAGGGTCCCGGTTGCCATATACAGGAGCCCCACGCCGATCAGGATGAATGTCGCCCCGACGGTGCCCATCACCAGGTACTGGTAGGCGGCCGTCAGGGCGCGTCGGTCGCTTCCAAGGCTGATCAGCGCGTAGGTTGAAAGGGAGGCAATCTCGATGAAGACGAACAGGTTGAACGCGTCGCCCGTAATGGCGATGCCCAGCAGGCCCGTCAGGCACATGAGATATGCCGCGTAGAACAGATAGTGACGGTCGTGCGGGATTTCCAGGGCCGTGCTGTGAGGCGCGTAAACGAGTACAATGGCGCCTATGGAAGCCACCAGGAGCAAGACGAACGCATTGACCGCATCGATCCGATACTCGATCCCCCAGGGGGCGCTCCAGCTTCCCAGCGCGTATGAGATTGTGCCGGAATCCAGGACCTTTATGAGCAGCAGCGCGGCAATCCCCATCGCCGTCCATGCGACAGCCGCGGCAAAGGTCCAGGCCAACATCCTTCGCCTCAACAGCAGGCAGACCGGCGCTGCAATGAGAGGTACCACGATTTGCAGAGCGGGCAGGTGGACGGACATCAGGGTGTCTCCTCACCCTGACCGTAGATTTCCTGTTCTTCTATTGTGCCGTAGACTTCCTGTATGCGCACCACGAGCGCCAACCCGAGAGACGTCGTGGCGATACCGACCACGATCGCCGTGAGAATAAGCACGTGCGGCAGCGGGTTCGAATAGTTTCGTACCCCCTCCGCGATGATCGGCGCACTTCCGCCGGAGACCTTACCCAGGCTGATGTAGAACAGGAAGACCGAGGTCTGAAAGATATTCAATCCGATCAGTTTCTTGACCAGATTGCCGCTGGCGATCACCGCGTAGAACCCGATCATCATCAGGACGATGACGATCCAGTAGTTATATAAACCCGGGAACGCGGTCATGATCTCGTCCTGCCGACAAAGGCGAAGAAGACCCCGATGATCACCGAAGCCACGGTGATTCCCACGCCCAGTTCGATCAATAGAATCCCCAGATGCTGGCCGCCCACCGGATCCGTTCCCAGCACACCGTAGTCCAGGTAGCGGCCGCCCTTCAATATCCCCGCGACCCCGGTGACCGCATACAGGAGCAGGCCCAGGGCAATGACGATTTCCACGACGGCGGGCCTGGCCACACGCTTCGCCTCTTCCAGACCGAAGATCAGGGTGTAGAGCACGAACGCAGCCGCGAAGATCACGCCAGCCTGGAACCCCCCTCCGGGCCCGAAATCGCCGTGAAACTGGACGTATAGCGCAAACAGAAGGATCAGCGGGATGAGCAGCTTGGCGATGACCCTCGGTATGATCTGATGTTTCACCGCCCTTCCTCCCGGTCGCGGCCCGGCCGTGACCCCTTCAGCAGCAGCAACACCCCGATGCCCGCGCAAAAGATCACCGTGGTCTCGCCAAGCGTATCGTATCCTCTGTAGCTGGCAAGGACGGAAGTCACGATATTCTCAACGTCCACGCGTTGCGCTGAACCATCGACGTGCGGCACGGAATCCTTGAGGTATTCAGGCGCGATATGGGTATGCACCGGCGCCCCGGCGTCTCCGAAACGCGGCATGTCCAGCGTTCCGTAGATCAGGACCGCCCCCGTCGCCAGGACCACGAGAAGGGGAAGCGGTGACACCCGGGAGGGCTTCCTCTCCACCCGCGTTGTCAGCAGGAGGGTACCGAGCAGCAGTACGGTGGAAATGCCCGCTCCCACGGCGGCCTCGGTAAAAGCCACGTCGACGGCGTCCATCACGGTAAACAGCCCCGCGGAAAGCAGGCTGAAGATTCCGGCCAGGATCACGGAGGCGAGCAGGTTGCGGATGAGAACGACGGCGACGGCGGTGGCGACCAGGAAAGCCAGCAGAACAACGTCGATGAGTTCGATCATGGCTGGTGATTATCCAGAGGCTTCAACCCGGAGGTGAAGGCGGCCTTTGCAACCGCATGGGTCGATGCGGGGCCGGTCAGGAAAACCAGCAGGAGGATCAGAAACAGTTTCACGGTGACCATGCTGAGGCCGCCCTGCAGCATCAGCCCCACGAGCAAGAGCCCGGCGCCGAGCGTATCGGTAATGCCGGCGCCGTGCATGCGGCTGTAGAAATCGGGAAGTCTGAGCAGCCCGATACCGCCCACGATACAGAAGAACGACCCCAGGAGCAGACATGCCCAGCTGGCGACATCGTTGACCATCATCCGGTGGACTCTCCGTTCTCACCGTCAGCCGCCCCGAAACTGCCGTACTGGACGAACTTGAGTACTGCAAACGTCCCGATGAAATTCAACAGGACGTATATCAGCGCCAGGTCGAGAAAATCCGGCCTGCCGGTAAGAAACCCCAGCACCGCGATCAGGAGGATCATCTTGGTGCCGAACACATTCGCGGCGAGGATACGGTCGTAAACCGTCGGCCCCGCGAACGCCCGAACCAGAGCCAGAACCATTGTAATCAGGACCGCCGCCATCGCCGATGCAAACATCAGGACTCTCCCTCCAGCGCCGTGACGCGGCGATCCATCTCCCCGTCCGCGAGTTCCTCCGCGCTTTCCCGCGAGAGCGCGTGCACCAGCACGACGTCGTCTTCCACGTCCACCGACACGGTCCCTGGAGTCAGTGTGATCGAGTTGGCGTAGATGACCTTCCCGAGCGCGGTTTTCTGGGTTGCCCGGGTACGAATCAGGGTGGGGCTGACCGGCAGCCGCGGATTCAGGATTCGCGATGCCACGTCGATATTGGACCGGAAGATGGCAAGCAGCAGCCAGGGAACGTACAGGATTGCGCGGCCTGCCACGTGGATGGGATGCCCCTCGGAATCGACAATGCCCATCCGCCTGACGATGCCGATCACCGCCAGACAGGAGACGATCCCCAGCACGAGAACCAGCGTACGTTCGATCGTATAGTGGCCCGACCAGAGCAGCCAGACACCGAACAACATAACGACGAGACTCAACAGAACTCTCAAACCCGATTTCCTCCACGACACGTTGTGCAACGGCCGAACGCACCCGACGTCCGGTTCATTCGATCAGGTTTTTCTCGTCTTTGCGATCCAATACGTATAGTTCGTTCAGGCTTTCTATCTGCCGGATGCGAACCTGTTCCACCACGAGTTTGGCGGACAATTCGGTTTTCTTCAGGAACGTCCCCGGGTATATGCCAATCCAGAACATCAGGACCACGAGCGGCGTCAGGATGATCCATTCGCGAGGGGTCAGGTCCGGCAGTTTCCGGTTGCGTTCGTCCGTCACCTCTCCCCACACCACGCGCTGGAACATCCACAGCATGTACACGGCGGCAAGGACGACACCGGACGCCGCTATGATGCCATACACCTTGCTTGCCTTGAAAGTTCCGAGAAGGATCAGAAACTCGCCCACAAACCCGTTCAGTCCGGGAAGTCCAATCGAAGAAAGCGTTGTAATCAAAAAGAAGGTGGCGAAGACCGGTATGGTTTTGGCCAGTCCGCCAAAATCGGCAATCAGCCGCGTATGCCGGCGTTCGTAGATCATACCCACAATCAGAAACAGCGCTCCCGTTGACAGTCCGTGGTTCACCATCTGGATGATTCCGCCCTGCATACCCTGGGCGTTCATGGCGAAAATGCCCAGGACCACAAATCCCAGGTGGCTCACACTCGAGTAAGCCACCAGTTTCTTGATATCCGTCTGTACCATCGCGACCAGGGCGCCGTACACGATGCCGACCACGGAGAGCGCCATGATGTAAGGCGTGAAGTACAATGCCGCCAGCGGGAACAGCGGCAGACAGAACCGGATCAACCCGTAGGTCCCCATCTTGAGCAGAACCCCCGCCAGGATGACGCTGCCCGCCGTTGGCGCCTCCACGTGCGCGTCCGGCAACCAGGTATGAAGCGGAAAAAGCGGGACCTTGATGGCGAAACTCAGGAAGAACGCCAGGAAGAGCCAGTGCTGCTGCGGGTGCAGATAGGTCATCTTCTGTAGAACCATGAGATCGAATGTATTGTACTGCAGACCGAGATAGACAATCGCCACGAGCATCAACAGGCTGCCGGCGAGGGTAAACAGCACGAACTTCACCGCCGCATAGATCCGGCGTTCACCGCCCCAGACGCCGATCAACAAATACATCGGAATCAGCATGGCCTCCCAGAAAACATAGAAGAGGAACAGGTCCAGGGCACAGAACACCCCCACCATCCCGGTTTCCAGCAGAAGCATCGACGCCATGTACTCCCGCACCCGGGACGTAATCGACGACCAGGAGGCGAGAATCGCCAGGAACGTGAGCAGGGTAGTCACCAGTACCAGCAACAGACTGATTCCGTCGATTCCCACGAAATACGAGATGCCGAACTGGCCCACCCACTCAACCCTTTCCACAAACTGCATCCCGGGAACGCCTGCTCTGAAATCGGCGTACAACAAAAAGGACAGCAGCAAATTCACAGATGCCGCTGTCAGAGCGAACACGCGGCTGAATCCGTCCCGGCCGCGACCGAACAGCAGGACCAGAACACCGCCAAACAATGGTACAAAAATCAGGCCTGTAAGGAGTCCAGGCATAGGTTCAGTTCCCCGAGACGTAGTAGATCACCGCGACCACGCCGATTACCATCCAGAGCGCATAGGTGGGCGCGTTGCCGGACTGAAAGCGGGTAACAACCCAGCCCGCGCCCTTCACCAGCTGGCCCAGCCCGTTCGCGATTCCGTCCACCACGATTGCATCCAGAACCCGCGCCAGTACCAGCGATAGCCGATGAACCGGCCGGACGATGAGGGCGTCGTAAATCTCGTCCACGTACCACTTGCGTATCAGCAGCCCGTGAACGGCGTTCGAGGATGCCGCTCCCAGCCGGCCTTCTCTGTGCATCCGGTATGCGAGTCCGATTCCCACCAGGCCCGCAAGGACGGAAATACCCACCAGCATGCCGCCGGACAATCCTCCCGATGCCGCATGGTGGGCCGCTCCGGCCGTATCGCTCAGGAACCCATCGATCCAGCCGTGACCCGGGGGAACGCCCACAAATCCGACAACGGCCGATCCCAGCGCCAGAACGACCAGCGGGACGGTCATGTTCGCCGGCGACTCGTGAGCGTCGTCGTACAGGCGCTGATCCCGGGGTTGTCCATGGAAAGTCATCAGGATCAGCCGGAACATGTAAAACGCGGTAAGGACCGCGCCCAGGACGCCCAGAATCCAGATCGCCACGTTTCCGGAGCGGTAGGCGCTCACCAGGATTTCGTCCTTGCTCCAGAAGCCGGCAAGCGGCGGTATTCCCGCGATGGCGAGCGCGCCGATCCAGAATGTAACGCCGGTTATCCGCATCCTGCCCAGCAGCCCTCCCATCTTCCGCATATCCAGCTCGTCCTGCATCGCGTGCATCACACTGCCGGCGGCCAGAAACATCAAACCCTTGAAGAACGCGTGCGTGAACAGGTGGAAGATTCCGGCGGTATATGCGCCGACGCCCACGCCAATGAACATGTACCCCAACTGGCTGACCGTCGAATAGGCCAGGACGCGTTTGATGTCGGTATTCACCAGCGCGATGGTCGCGGCCAGCAACGCCGTGGCGACGCCGACCCAGGCCACCACGGCCCCGGCGGTGGGCGCGAGGGTATACAGCACATTCGAACGGGCCACCATGTAGACCCCCGCCGTGACCATGGTGGCCGCATGGATCAATGAACTGACGGGCGTGGGGCCTTCCATTGCGTCCGGAAGCCAGACGTAAAGCGGAAACTGCGCCGACTTGCCGCAGGCGCCCAGAAAGAGCAGCAGCGCAATCGCCGTCGCAACCCCCGTGGACAACATCAGGGGCGCCTTTTCGAATACCTCGGCGTACTGCACCGTGCCCAGGTAACTCGCCATCAGAAAGATCCCAAGCAGGAAACCGAAATCCCCGATCCGGTTGACGATGAACGCCTTTTTGCCGGCGTCGGAAGCGGATTTCCGCTCGTACCAGAAGCCGATGAGGAGATATGAACACAATCCAACGCCTTCCCAACCCACGAACATCAGCAGATAGTTGTTCGCGAGCACCAGAACCAGCATAGAGAACACAAACAGGTTGAGGTAGGCGAAGAATCTGGCAAACCCCGGGTCGTTGCGCATATATCCGAAAGAATACACATGGATCAGAAACGAGATCGTCGTCACCGTCACGATTATGATCGTCGACAGTGCATCGACCTGGAACCCCACCGAGGCATGGAACGAGCCCGCCACGATCCACGCGTACACGTCTTCGTTCAGTTCTCCACCGCCCATCACCCAGAACAGAACGCGCAGAGACAGAACCCACGACAGACCGACCGCCGCGGCGCCGATATATCCTGACGCCTGCCGCAGCCGGTACCCGAACAAACCGTTAACGGCCGCGCCGGCCAGCGGAAAGAGAACGATCAGAATGACTACGGTAAGCATTTTCAATTCCACACAAATCAACAGACAGGGTAAAACGCGGCGCCTACCATTTCAACAGATTCACGTCACCCACGTCCAAAGTCTGCCTGTTCCTGTAAAGCGCAATGATGATCGCCAGTCCGACAGCCACTTCGGCAGCGGACACCGCCATCACGAAAAACACGAATACCTGCCCGGAACCCGAACCCATATGGCGCGCCATCGTCACAAACAGGAGATTGACCGCGTTCAGCATCAGCTCGATACACATGAAGATCACGATCGCATTGCGACGAATCAGCACGCCCGTCACGCCGATGGCGAAAAGCATCGCGCTCAGTATCAGGTAATACGAAACCGGAACGGCCATCTCGATCTCACTGTTCCTCTTTAGTTCATAAACTCAGAACTTACATGGATGAACAGGATGAACAGGATAAGAATCCAAAGGCTGTCATATACCCCATTCCTTGCTATGACGAAGAGTCCGTCTAAGGTGTTCCACGCAAAGTTGTGCCGAACATTCCGTTCACACGTTAGCAGATGCTTTAGGTGAAATCTACACCACAACCGTCGAAAAACAGGCGATGATTCAACGTCACGACCCGATTTTGTGAACTATTCATGACGTTAAGAATCTATCACGAACTTGCGGAGAAAACGAAAAGCGGACGGCTTTCGCGTCTGGGCGACGAGGCGTTTATCGGGGCTGGTTTTCTCCGCTCCCGCGGTCCCCTTTTACCATGACCATCACACCGATCAGGGCAACCAGCAGAATCAGGGAAACTACCTCGAAAGGAAACAGATACCTGGTATACAGCATCTTGCCGATGGCGTTGATGTTGTCGGTAAACAACGGCGCCTCGGCCGATGCCGGCGTGCCTGCCCATCGCCGTCCCGCCATGAAGCCCAGTTGCGCCACCAGAACCGCCGCCAGCAGGACAACCGCGACGCGCCGATATTTGCCCGCGACGCGCTCGAGCGCATCGGAATGGCCCAGGTTCAGCAGCATGATTACGAAAAGGAAGAGTACCATGATTGCGCCGGCGTACACGATAATCTGGACCACCGCCAGGAAATACGCATTCAGCAAAACAAAAAGCCCTGCCAGGGCGAAGAACGCAGCCACCAGAGACAGGGCGCTGTAGACCGGATTTCGAAACGCGACGAGGAGCACGGCCGCAACCAGCGCGATTGCGGCAAAGACGAAAAAGAAGGTCTGCTCCATTATCCCTCCCGCGGGTCGCCGCCCGGTGGTCGGAGACGGAACACTTAGCTTGTAAGCGTCAAATACAGACCGGTCAGGAACACGTTCAGAAGCGCCAGCGGCAGCAGAACCTTCCAACCCAGCCACATCACCTGATCGTATCGAAAACGCGGAAGGGTCCAGCGTACCCACAGGAACAGGAACATGAAGAATCCGGTCTTGACCAGAAACGCGAGTACCTTGAGCAGGCTGGCGCCGATCGTTGTACTTCCCGGATCCACAAGCCAGGGCATATGCCAGCCGCCGAAGAACAGCGTGGCGATTACGGCCGACGCCGTAATCATGTGGGCGTACTCTGCCATGAAGAACATGGCGAACTTCATACTGCTGTACTCGGCGTGGTAACCGGCCACGAGTTCCTGTTCGGACTCCGGAAGATCGAACGGCAGCCGGTTGCTCTCGGCGAACGCCGCCGCGGTGAACAGCACGAAACCGAGCGGCTGCGTGAATACGTTCCATCCCGGCAGAAACCCGAACAGCGTCCGTTCCGACTGCTGCTTCACGATTTCATCCAGCTGCAATGTGCCCGCTGCCATCAGCACGCCGATGAGAGACAACCCCAGCGCCAGTTCGTAGCTGATCATCTGGGCGGACGCGCGCAGCCCGCCCAGCAATGCATACTTGTTGTTGGACGCCCATCCGCCAAGCACAACACCGTAGACCCCCAGCGATGCCAGTGCAAGGAGGTAGAGGATGCCGATATTCACGTCCGCGATCTGCAGACGGATCTCCCGGCCACCAAAGGTAATGGAGTCTCCAAACGGCACGATGGCGAATCCCATCAGCGCGGGGACGAGAATGGCAGGCGGCGCGGCCAGGTAGACGAATCGGTTCACGTGCCGGGGAATCACGTCTTCCTTGAAGAGAAACTTGAGACCGTCGGCAATCGGCTGGAGCAGTCCCCATGGCCCCACCCGGTTCGGACCCAGGCGGTTCTGGATATATGCGCTGATCTTCCGCTCCGCCAGCACGAGATAGGCAACCGCGCCCATGAGCCCGCCGAATACCACAACGATCTTGAACGTACTTTCAATGGCATAATCCATAAGCGCGCCTGGTGTTCCGTCCCGGCTGCCTAGCGTTCCGTCCCGGCTGCCTCGATCTCAACGAGCGGCCGGCCTCCGTCTCCGATGACGTCGTAGTTGATCCCCTTGAATGCCGCGATGGTATTCGACATGTCGGCCATGATCTTTTCGACCGCGGAGTGCGGGTCCTCGCCCCCCATCAGCCGGTTGACGTCCCGCAGAATCTTCCAGTCCGGCCGCGCGTCGCCCACGGGCGCCAGACCCTGTCGAATACGCTGCACCCGTCCGTCGACATTCGTAAACGTCCCTTCTTTCTCGATAAAGGCAGCGCCCGGAAGGATCACGTCCGCCATCGACGTCCAACCGCGGGACTGAACATCCTGAACGACCAGGAAATCCAGGGACGCGAGAGCGTTCTGTTCCTCATCGGAAAGCGACTCCACCGGGTCGCCGCCCACCAGGTAGAGTCCCCGTATCCGTCCGTCTGCCACGCCGCGCCAGATTTCGGAGGTCTCCGTTAGTGTCAACCCGAGACCTTCGAGAACGGTCCGCGCGCCTCTTGCATTCGGAGATTTGTCCGCGCGGATGGTGAAACCGCCCTTGAACACCACGTCGCCTTCGTCGCTGACCCGGCTGCGAACCGCGACGGGGCCGCCCGACAGCCCGTTTCGGAAGAGACTGCCGAACAAGAAATGCTCTTCGTTGGTCAGACAGGCCGATGCAATCCCGGCTACGGCGCTGTCGCCGTATTCCGTCCGAATGCGGTCGAACCCCGCCCTTACCGCCTCCAGCGCGACCTCCCACAGCGACAGTTCCTGTTTCTCGCCTCTTCCCAGCATCGGAAACAGCAGGCGGTCGTCGCCATGCACGTAGCCCCACCCGTGGCGGCCGTCGTCACACATCCAGTATTCGTTCACGTCCGGATTCTGACGCGGCACGAGCCGGTAGATCCGCTCGTTGTTGTAATCGGCCCGGATGTTGCATCCCGCACTGCATCCGGGGCAGATGGTGTCAACCGACTTCAGAAACCATACACGCTGCTTGAATAGGAATGACTTGTCCAGAAGCGCGCCCACCGGGCAGATATCCACCGTATTGCCGGACAGGCGATTGTCCATCCGCACCCCCGGAAAGACGTCAATCTCGTTATAGACGCCCCTGTTGAAATACCCCAGTTCGCCGGTTCCGGAAATCTCGTCGCAGAACCGGGTACAGCGAGTACACCGGATGCACCGGTCGGAATACAACAACACGTGCCGGCCGACGTCTTTCTTGGGCTGCACCAGCTTCTTCTCGTGGAACCGGCTCCTGTCGGATCCGTAGGTATAGCTGTAATCCTGCAGTTCGCACTCTCCGGACTGATCGCACACGGGACAATCCAGCGGATGGTTCACCAGCAGGAATTCCATCACGGCATTCTGGTTTTCCTTGACGACGTCGGACTGCGTATCCACAACCATACCTTCCGCAGGCATTGCGGAGCAGGAAGGGCCGAGGCTGCTTCGGCCGCCCATTTCCATCTCCACAAGGCACATGCGGCAGTTAGCCGGCGCGCTCAGCCCCGGATGGTAGCAGTAATGGGGAACGTATATTCCGTTGTCGATCGCCGTCTGGAGTACGTTCTTTCCGGGAACGATCTCGATTTCAGTGCCATCGATGGTGAATGTCGACATTGTTGTCTACCCCGGTACCCGGATGGATTTGTCCTGATGTATGGGGCATCGTCCTTCTTCGATATGGGCCTCGAACTCGCTGCGGAATGTATGCACGAATCCGTGGATCGGATTTGCAAATGCCCCGCCGAAACCGCAGATGGTCGTCAACCTCGAGGGCGGGCATAAAAACGGCCCGACGTTATGGGCAACGTCGAGCAGCGTATCCAGGTCGCCCGGCTGCCCCTGTCCCTCTTCGATTCTCGACACGATGTCTCGCGCCCAGGGACATCCCTCTCGGCACGGCGTACACTGACCGCAGGACTCGTGCGCGAAGAAGACCATGAAATTCAGCAGCGCGTCTACCATGCAGGTTGTTTCGTCCATCACGATGATCCCGCCCGTGCCGAACATGCCCTGGAAATCGCCGCCGCCGGGTGCCAGGAAATTCGACGGGTCCATCACGATATCGATCTGGTCGGGTGTCATCGGAGGCGTTGAGGCCCCGCCCGGAATCACCGCTTTCAGTTCACGCCCGTCGCGCACGCCGCCCGCGAAATCCTCCACGATCTGGCGCATCGTGACCGAACCGGTTTCCAGCTCGAACATCCCCGGCCTGTTCACGTGCCCGCTGACACAGAAGATGAACGTACCGGGAAACCGTTCGCTGCCGATTCCTTTGAACCAGTCCGCGCCGCGGTTCACGATATGGGGTACATAGGAGAGCGTCTGGACGTTGTTCACGGTGGTGGGCTGTTCGAAAACACCCTGCTGGGCGGGAAACGGAGGCTTCGAACGCGGCTCGGCCCGGTTGCCGTTCAGGGACTGGATCAGGCCCATTTCCTCGCCGCAGATATAGGCCCCGGCGCCGGGATGGACGTAGACTTCAAGATCGTAGCCGGAACCCAGAATGTCCCGGCCGATGTATCCTGCCGCCCGCGCTTCGGCAATCGCCCGTTCCACGATCGTTCTCGCCTCGAACATTTCGCCGCGGATGTAGACGTATGCCACGCTCACCCGCATCGCGTACGAGGCGATGATGGTGCCTTCCAGCATCTGATGCGGATTCTGCTCCATCAGGTGCCGGTCCTTGAACGTGCCCGGTTCGCTCTCGTCGGCATTTACGCAGAGATAGCTGGGCTCCCGGGGTTCTTTCGGCATGAAACCCCATTTGACGCCGGCCGGAAACCACGCGCCTCCCCGACCCGCCAGCGCCGCCTCCCGCACCTCGTCGATCACCTCGTCCTGAGACATCCCGAAGGCTTTCTCAATGGCCGTGTATCCGCCATGGGCCCGGTACACGTCGATGTTCCCGAGGCCTTCGACGCCGAACAGTTCGGTGATGATTTTATATTCTTCCGGCATATCCGTTCAATCGTACCGCTTCACGCGCACCTGTCGAGCAGACGGTCCAGCTTCTCCCGCGTCACGCAGCGATGCAGATCCTCGTTGATCAGAACCGCCGGCGCACCCTCGCAGGCAGCGATGCACTCCACCTTGGCCAGCGTGAACCGTCCGTCCCCGGAGGTTTCGCCCACGTCGATTTTCAGCTTTTCCTTAATGTGTTTCGTGATTTCTCCGGCCCCACACAGCGCACAGGACAGCGTTCCGCACACATGGATGACGTATTTGCCCACGGGCGCCTTGTGGAACATCGGATAGAAGCTCATCACGCCGGCGGCGTGGGCGGGCGGGATTTCCAGAAGATCCGCGACGTATCTCAGCCCTTCCAGAGATAGATACCCCCACTCCTTCTGCGCCAGGTGCAGAACCGGAAGGATTGCCGCCTTGCGCCACTCCGGCGGATAGTGCGTGATGATCTCCTCACACTTCTTCCGCGTCTGTTCCGACAGGGCGATCGCCATGTTTATGGATCCACGAAAATGATGCCGCGGTCAGCGATCCAGCTCTCCCGCGATGACATTGATGCTTCCCAGAATGGCAACGACGTCGGCCACCATATGTCCGTGCGCCAGTTGCGGAAAACACTGGTAATTCATGAACGACGGGGGCCTCACCCGAAGCCGGTAAGCGGCCCCGCTTCCGTCGCTGACAATATAGAAGCCCAATTCTCCGTTGGGACTCTCCGTAGGCACGTAAATCTCTCCCGGCGGGGGCGCGATCCCGTGATCGTCCATCGTCACCTTGAAGTGGTGGATCAGCGATTCCATCCCGGTATACACGGCGTCTTTCTCCGGGAGAATGACCTTGGCGTCGTCAACCTTGACGGCGCCCCCGGGCAGATGGTTCACGGCCTGTTCGACGATCCGGACGCTCTGGTTCAGTTCCTCCATCCGGACCAGGTAGCGGTCGTAGACGTCGCCCTTTTCGCCCACGGGAATCTCAAAGTCGTATTCTTCGTAGCCCAGATATGGCTCGGCCTTTCGCAAGTCGTAGTTCACGCCCGATCCGCGTGCCATCGGTCCCGTCAGGTTCCACGCGATGGCGTCTTCGCCGGAAATCACGCCAATTCCCTTGGTGCGGTCGATCCAGATTCTGTTCCGGGTTAACAGCCTGTCCACCTCCCCTGCCGCCCTGGGGAATTGCGCCGTGAAATCGGTTACCAGTTCGTGGAAATTGTCGGGCACGTCCCAGCCCAGGCCTCCGACCCGCGTGTAGCTCGTCGTCAGACGGGTACCGGTGACGGCCTCGAAGATATCGTACAGGCGTTCGCGTTGTTCAAAGGTGTACAGAAATACTGTCATCGCGCCGATATCCAGCGCATGGGTGCCCAGCCAGACCATATGGTCCGCGATGCGCGACAGCTCCGACAGGATGACGCGGATTACCGTTGCGCGCGGCGGGACCTCCAGACCCATCAGCTTTTCCACCGTCATTGCAAAGCCGATGTTATTGCACAACGGCGAGAGATAGTTCATCCGGTCCGTCACCGTGACCCACTGGTTGTACGTATGGTGTTCCCCCAGTTTTTCGAAGCCGGTATGCAGGTAGCCGATGTCCGGTAGGCATCTGGAGATGCGCTCGCCGTCCAGTTCGAGCGTGAGCCGAAGCGTACCGTGGGTTGCCGGGTGCTGGGGCCCGAGGTTCAGGACCATCCGCTCCGACGCCAGCGGATCGCCGCCGGCCGGATCATCGCCCTCGAAGGGATTGCCCTCGAACCCGGGATCTTCCGGCGCGATGACGTCCCGTTCACCGCGCCCCTTAACAGGGTAGTCTTTCCTCAGGGGATGGTACTTGAAATTCACCGGCATCAATATCCGACGCAGATCCGGATGTCCCTCGAACCGGATGCCGAACATATCGTAGGCTTCCCGCTCCGGCCATTCGGCCCCCTTCCACAACCCGCACGCGGACGGGATGCCGCAGGTCCTGTCGTCTACTTTCGCCCTGAGCCTGAACCGGTGGTTGTGCGGGTGGGAATAAAGGTGATAGACCACGTTGAACCGGGTACCCGGATGCGGTCCCGGATATTCGGAATAGTCGACCGCCGTCACATCCGACAGACGGTCATACGCCAGGTCAGGATCGTCCCGGAGGAACGCCAGCATATCCGACGCCCGGTCCGCCTCGCAAACCGCCGTCCGGTCGCCGCGGGACCCGGAAACCTCCAGGACGTCTTCGCCGAACCGTTCCTCAAGCTTCTTCGAAGTCAGGTTATCAACGTCCGTGTGCGCAATCGGCGACCCGTTCTTCTTTTCCATGGGCATGCGTTGGCCCAATCTTGGCCAGTCGTTGAAAGTCTGTTTTTCGGTCGCTTCCGACCTCAGTCCCAATCCAGCCCGCCCTTGCGCCAGACATACGCGAGCCCGAGAGCCAGGACCCCGAGAAACACCGCCATTTCCGTAAAAACAAAGGTCCCCTGGGCCAGCAGATCCTTGAAGACAACGGCCCAGGGGTATAGAAAAACGACTTCGATATCGAAGACGATAAACAGCATCGCCACAACGTAGAACTTGACGGAAAACCGCAGCCTGGCGTCGCCCACGGGAGGAACGCCCGACTCGTACGGCGACAATTTCACCGGGTTGGGACGGCGGGGTCCGAACAGATGCGTAATGATTAAACTGACGGCTGCAAACCCGACGGCAACTGCCATCAGAATAACAATCGGAAGATAATCGACCAGCATCGTGTCCTTGGACCTCTCGCGGGCTAAAAAAGCAGTTCTGGAATAGTACTTCTTCCGACGACCGCTTTTCGGCGGTGTTAGTATATCATAAGGATTGTTAAATGTCAAGCCATTCCAGAACAATCAACACGCATATTTCTGCGTGCGATTGCGAGGTCCGTTTGGGGGCGACAATCCAGCGCTGAACGCGGGAATTCGGGCCGCCGATTCACGGCTCGAACGGGCGAATATCCGTTGACACAGACCGCGATGTCGCTCATATTGTCGCTCAGTACGGAGTGCGATTGAAGTGAGATGCGCCAATCGCGAATTCGTCGACGACGATCGATAGTGTCCCCTGACAGACCGTTGAAAGCGTCTGTCCGGTGTGCGTCCGGTTCCTGC
Source organism: Gemmatimonadota bacterium (assembly GCA_028874335.1). Lineage (GTDB taxonomy): Bacteria > Latescibacterota > UBA2968 > UBA2968 > JAAXHE01. Next base: position 148,195 of record JAPPJY010000078.1, read on the forward strand.
CACGGTTTTCTGACGAGAAACAAGCCATGTTTCGCCGGGTACTTTCCTTTTTGAACGCCAAGCCGCCTCCGCCTCCGTCGCCCCAGCTGGAAATGCAGAGGGATACGCTGCAGGACCTGCCGGAGGTCCGGATCCCCGAAGGGTATGGCCTGCGAACCTACCGGTCCGGCGACGAAGCGGGGTGGTGCGCAATCATGGAAGGCAACGTGGGACGGGACTGGACGCCTGAATTGTGTCGTGAGAAACTCGTCAACGATCCTCGGTTTCATCCCGACAGCCTCTTTTTCGCCACACTCGATTCCCGACTTGTGGGTTCCGCGTGCGCCTGGAGCCGGGACCTGACGGAACGCATCGTGGGTGAAGTGCACATGGTTGCCGTACACGAAAGCCAGCGCGGCAAGGGCCTGGGACACCTTGTCAACGCGGCCGTACTCCACCGGCTCAAAGACCTGGGCTATCGCCAGGCCCACCTGTTGACCGACGACTGGCGCGTCCCGGCCATCAAGAGCTATCTCTCCGCCGGCTTCCGGCCCCTGCACACCCACGACACCCATGCGAAACGGTGGTCGGACGTCCTTGCCCGCATTGGCATCGAGACTGGCTGACCCTTCGGTAATCGACCTGAGTTCAGCACATCTGTCAATCCACCAAAATGCCTTGTTTTTCAGCGCCATTTGCGAAAAGAGACAGAAATGAAAGCCGCCGTTCTCCACAGACCGCTGACCCGCGTCTCCGTCGAAGGAGTGGAAATCGCGCCTCCTCGCGAGGGTGAAGTGCTTCTCGAGATCGTCGGCGCCGGGGTTTGCCACAGCGACTATCACCTCGTCGACGGGCATGTCGCGCCTCGCGCGCTTCCCTGGGTGATGGGACACGAGGGCGCTGGGATCGTCAGGGAAGTCGGCCCGGGTGTGACCAGCGTTGGATGCGGCGACAGGATCATCCTCTCACTCGATGCTATGTGCGGCCATTGCCGCAATTGCAGCGAGGGAAGCCCCGCGCTTTGCGAAACCCATCAGGGCGAAATCCCGAGTCGCATCTCCAGGAACGGGAAGGTCTATTTCCACAACAGGCCCACGTATACCGAACAGACCATCGTATCGGCGGATGCGTGCGTCAGGGTGCCGGATGACACGAACCTTCGCAGCGCGTGTCTGATCAGCTGCGCGGTCATTACCGGTATCGGCGCCGTGGTCAATCGCGCACAGGTGGAAGCAGGCGCCACAATGGCGGTGTTCGGCTGCGGGGGCGTGGGCCTCAACGTCATCCAGGGCGGTGTGCTCGCATCGGCGGGAAAGATCATCGCCGTGGACCGGGTAACTTACAAACTGGAGTTGGCGGAACAGTTCGGCGCCACGCATTTCGTCAACGCCGGAAGCGAAGATCCCGTACAGCGGATCTTGGAGATCACCGGCGGCGGCGCCGACTATGCCTTTGAAGTCGTTGGATTTCCGGCGCTGGTCAGGCAGGCGTTTGCATCGGTCCGCACCAGTGGAACCGCGGTAATGGTGGGGGTGCAGCCCACCGGCCAGGATGTTTCCGTTGACGGCGATGATCTCTTGCGGGACCGCGCCGTGATGGGTTCCTGGCACGGTGCCGCACGCGCCCGGGTGGATTTCCTCTGGATTCTGGATCTGTACCGTCAGGGAAAGGTCAAGCTGGACGAGTTGATATCCCGCTACCGCCCTCTGGATGAGATCAACGAGGCATTCGAAGATATGGTCCAGGGTAGAGTCGCGCGAACAGTGCTTGTTTTTGATTGAGGAGATGCAGGACAGAGGAGGCAACCTTGACTCGTCGTTTTTCGGGGACGTTAAATCGTATATTTGCAATCTGATAAATGCGATTAAACTGCGGACTACCAGGATACATCTGGTCACCGGACGTGAACGCAAATATCATCCTTATGAACGACCTCGATACCCCGTTTCGCACCGGTCCTTTTTGTGCTTTTTGTGGTCAATTTGCCATTTTCGAATTGAGGATAAGGCGTGTCCGAATTGAATGCGGTAAACCTTCCAAAGGTCCCGTTTGGACGATATCGGATCAGCCGGCTCATCATGGGCGACAATCCGATCTACGGGTATTCGCACTTCAATCAGTTACTCTCAGAGCATCAGAGAGAAGCCAATTCGTCGGACCAGGTGATGGCGACCCTCCGACGCGCGGAAGAAGTGGGCGTAAACGCCTGGCAAAATACGCTTACCGAACGTTCTGCCGCAGATCTTCGGCGATACCGCGACGAGGGAGGCGCGATCCATTACTTCTGTCTCAGCGGGGGCGGAAACTGGTACGAGGATCCGTCGCTGATCGACGAAGCCGCCACGCATGAACCCATCGGAATGGCGCCGCATGGAAGCGGGGTCGCAGGGCGGTGTCTCAAGGAGAATCGCCTCGGACATCTTCAGGAAATCCTCAAGCGCATTCGTGGCACCGGGACCATGGTCGGCCTGTCGGTACATAATCCCCGCATCATCGATATTGCCGAAGACGAAGATTGGGACATCGATTATTACATGACCGCCCTGTATTATCTGGAGGGTGCACAAAAGGAATTCGAACGAAACTTCGGTCATCCGCCCCTTGGTGAAATCTACCTCCGCGAACATCGCGAACGTATGTGTCGGATTATCAGGAATACCGCCAAACCCTGTATTGCATTCAAAGTCCTCGCGGCCGGACGTTCCATCGGTTCCGGGAACCAGATTCGCGAAGAGTTCGCATTCACGCTGAACAATATCAAATCCAATGATATACTTCTGGTCGGGATGTATCAGAAATTCAACGATCAACTGGGCGAAAATGCGGCGATGGTAGCGGAATTGTGTCAGGGATCTTGAACGCCCCCAAGCCCGGCGCGGAACAGCCTTCCAACCGGTCGACCTCAGCCCTGAAGGGATCGTAGATTACCAGGTCCGCTCAGGGCTCGTGTTTTTTCCGTGTACAATCAGGAGCGATGGGGAAGTTAGCGTTGAGTTTGTTATGGAAAACACGCCATGCCATGCCCATCCCGTGACTTCCCTCCGTGCCCTCCACGTACCCTGCGGCGCCATTCCCGAAATGACGGCTCGCAGGGTTGCGATTGGTGATAATTCCTTTAAATTTTCTATAGGACGGAGCCCGTCTCTGTGTCACTGGCTTCAGAGACGTGGTTTGTTCTCCCAGGTACCACACTGTTACGGTTCTATCCGTTCCAGTTGCTCCGGAAGTCCTCCGGCGGTTTTTCTGAATTGTATCGAGTCGGCTTCGGACTCAATTTGGAGTCGATGCCTGAACCCGGCCTGCCGGCGCCGACCCGACATCGCGGACGGGCGCTGTCCCGAGTCCTCTGAAAAATGCCTGCGAAACGGGTATGCGGGGAACTTCAGCAGTTAGGACGGATCGTCATGGATCTGGACGTTACATGGGAGCGGAAGCACGGAGTCCTGATCGCAGTCCTCGCGGGTCGCATCGATGGCAACAATGCCGAAGTTCTTCAGGATACGCTGGAGTTTGGAATCGGCCCGGAAGAAAGTGCTCTGATCCTGGATTTCGAGCAGGTCACTTTCATCAGCAGCGCGGGGCTCCGCGTTGGTGTGATCATCGCCTGGAAATTCAAGGACCCCGGAAAGCAATTCGGCGTATGCACGCTCACCGATCCGGTCCGTGAAGTCATCACCATCAGCGGTTTCGATCAGATAATCGACATTTACGCGTCACAGGCAGAGGCAATCAAAGCGTTCGAGGATAACTAACCTTGATTCCTAAGTTTTCGGGGACGTTAATTCGAATATGTGCTTGTAAATAAAGGCGATTAGAAGGCTGATTACCAGGATACACCAGGTCACTGGCCGTGAAGGGAAAAAACGTCTTTCCATACGTCGATAACGCCCTGTTTCGGAGGGTTTTATCGCGTCGCCGCGTTGCTGTTTTTTTTCGGATTGAGGCTAAGCTGAATCCTGGAGAAAGTGCATTCATTCGTGAAACAGAAGACCGACCCAAAAGAACCGGAGCGAAGCCATGAACAGCGATGAAGAAAAAATCGGATCGATGCAGAGCGCGGTTGACATGCAGATCATTGGCGACAACATCTCCGACATTGCTGAATTCACGATCGACAAGTATGAATTCAGGAATGACAACACCCTCTCTTCGGATGTGCGGGAAAAAGCGGCCGCGAGGATCGAGGAGGCGCTCTGGGAGCGGGTTAACGAACTGAACCTGTTGCGCAAACAGTACCTGGCAGGGCTGTTCAGCCTGGCAGATGAGAAGCTTAGCGAGGTTGTCGATAAGCGGGAATAACGATCGGTCCCATCCTGCCGGTCGTCCCGGAAAAGGATGAGGGGGTCCGAAATCTGCGATCGCCGGCACGATCTTGCGGTGCCGGGTACGGGAAGTTGAGTACGGGGGTGGGAACAGGCGGCCCGTGAACTCAACGAAGCCTTTTTAGAATTCCGATTTACGGGCAGCGCGCGAGCATTCCAGCGGTGGGCACGCGGGCGACCCGCAAAGGATTTTAAAAGGGCTTTTTCGTTTTGTAACTTGAAGCCTCACCGTGCAACAGGATCACCCGGTTCCCCCGGAGACGGAACGGGAGGCGCATCTGATGCCTGCCCCTGCAAACGAGAGAATCCGCTACGAAACAGACCAGTCCTGCCCCCTGCTTCTGGCAATCGGGGTCGGTATTCAGGGTATCGTGATTGTGCTGACGCCCACTGTGCTGGTCGTGGCCATTACGGTTCTTGCCGCCGGACAGGATCAACGATTCATGTCGTGGGCCGTGTTCGCGGCACTGATCCTTACCGGAGCGGCCACCGCTTTACAGGCCGCAAGGATCGGCCGGTTGGGCGGCGGCCACCTGCTGATAACGGGCGTCACCCCGAATTTCATCGCCGTCTCGATCCTTGCCCTGGAGGAGGGCGGTCCCTCAATGCTGGCCGGGCTTGTTGTCGTCTCCTCGTTATTCTACGTCGCAGTGGGGACATGGCTGCCGCTTCTGCGCCGTATCATAACGCCTGTCGTCTCCGGCACGGTTCAAATGCTGATCGCGGCCATGGTAATTCCGTTTGCACTCGACCGGCTGAAAGACGTGCCGGAGAGCGCACATGCAGCGGCGGGCCCCTGTGTTGCGGCGGTAACCCTGGTTGTTTCAACGATGCTGATATTACGGGCTCCCGCGTCCTGGCGAATGTGGTCTCTGCTGGGGGGAATCGCCGCGGGTTGTGCGGCCGCCGCGCCGTTCGGGCTATACAATTTCGCGCGATTGAGCGGTTCGTCGTGGGTGGGAATCCCCGAAAGCGGTTTTTCGGGCGTGGACCTGACTCCGCACGCGGGATTTTGGGCGCTGCTGCCCATGTTTCTCATCGTGACCCTGGTACAGGCCATCAAGGGCATCAGCGACGGTGTCGTGGCCCAACGGGCGGCGCGGAACAGGCCTCGCGCGACCGATTTTCGATTGATCCAGGGCTCGCTCTATGCCAACGGCGCTGGCATCCTGATGTCCGGCATTGCCGGCACGCCACCCACGAGCACCTATTCGTCGTTTTCGACCTCGCTCATTAATCTCACGGGAGTATCCGCCCGCAACGTTGGCTATACCATGGGCGGCCTTCTGGTGGTCCTGGCCTTCTTTCCGAAGGTAACGGGTGTCCTGCTCACCATTCCCGGCCCGGTTATGGGCGGCTTTCTTCTGTTCGCCCTTGGCATGTTTTTCGTTGAGGGAATTCAGACCCTGTCGCGGGCCGGCCTCGACCTGCAACACGCCATCGTTGCGGGGCTGGCATTCTCCATCGGCCTCGGTATGCAACACCAGAATATCCTGGAGGGCATCCTGGGAAAGCCCTGGGGCGCATTGCTCGGCAACGGGATGACCATGGGCACGGCGACAGCGATCGGACTGACAGCGTTCCTTGAACTGACCCGTCCGCGGCGCCGGCGTCTGGAGGCCCGGCTGGACATTTCGGATTTGCCGCGTATCGATGCGTTTCTGGAAGAGGTTGGAGGCTGGATGGGTTGGGACGCCGCCTCGACCGGACGGTTGCGCTCCGCGGGGGAGGAGACTCTGGTGAGTCTGCTGGAGCCGGAAAACGAACATCCTCCAGACCGCGTGCCGCGCCTGATCGTCGTTGCCCGCAACGAGGGCGAGGCCGTGGAACTGGAATTCATTGCGGTTTTTGACGAAGAAAACCTGGAAGACCGCCTCGCTTTTCTCGGCGAACAGGAGGAAACCCCGGACGAGAGCGAGTTATCGTTTCGAATTCTACGACATTACGCTTCTTCTGTCAGGCATCAGAAGTACCACGGCATGGACATCGTTACCGTACGAGTGGTCCCGCAGGAAGGTTCCTGAATCCCTGAGTCGACGTCCAAATGGTCAGGCTTTTCCGGGACTGGACGCCACTTGAGCGCGGTATTCCTCCACCAGAGCGGCGGCTCCGGCCCGGATGAAGCCCAATTCCGAGGTTGCTTCGTAAAACGCGGCTCCCCTGTGAGCCCACTCGCCCGCGGCGGCGGCGCTCCAGGGCATGGTGCCGAAGGCTACGCCGTGCTTCTTGCAGAGTTTCAGGACGGCTTCCATCGGGCCGCGCACCTCGGGATGGTCGAAGTCGCCGGGATGTCCGAATTCGATGGAGGTGTCTCCGGGCCCCACGAAGCACATGTCGACCCCTGGTTGACTCAGAATCTCCCCGGCGTTACGATAGCCCGTGACCGTCTCCAGATGGACCACGAGTGTGGTCTCCCGGTCCTGTTCGTCCATCCATCCCCGCCAGTCCGAAACCTCCCTGTAGTCGCTGTTGCCCCACCCCGGCGCCACGGCGCGGGTCCCCGCGGGGGGAAATTTCAGGTAGCTGAGCAGACGCCTGACCTGCTCCCCGGTTTCCGTACGGGGCAGCTGGATTCCCACCACGCCGGCCTCCAGCAGCTTCGCGACCTCCTGCCGTTCCAGTTGGGGCGTCTTGGCGATGACGGGCAGGCCGTTGTCGCGTGCCGAGAGAATGGTGTCGGCCAGGTCCTGCAGGTCGAAGAGGCTGTGCTCGTACTCGATGTAGACGAAGTCGAAGCCGGCGTGCCGGAACATCTTGACGAGGGAAGGATGGGCAAACGCCTCGATTGTCGCGCCGATCAACACCTCGCCCTTTTTCAGACGGGCTTTGAGGTGGCGTCCCGGACCTCCTTCCGGGTACCAGGGATTGTCAACTCCCTTGCTGCTGTTCGAGAGCGGTGGCATTGGGCCTCCTGATCTTTAACCCATTCAAACGCGTATCTTCGAGATTGAAATGTGGCCGTTGAAACAGGTGTCGATATCGCTGCCGGGCTGACGCGGGCGCTCCTGGTAGACACCTGCGTACTCATAATCGTCTCCGGTTCGCGTGTAAGTGTTCATTTGCGGACTGCTGTCCACATGGGCCTGTCTTGTTTCCAGAACGACCCTTTCGTGTTCAGGATGCGGCAGATTCACGCTGAGAAAACACCCCGATTCCAGCGCTTCCCCAAGTATCTTGTTCAGAAGGGGCTCAAGCCGTTTTTCGGCAAGACGCCAGTCGATGGTCCGGTCCTTCTCTCTATAATGTGACAGGGCGACGGCCCTGCAACCCAGAATGGCCGCCTCCCGGGCCGCGGCCACGGTCCCGGAATCGTAGACGTCCACCCCGAGATTGCTTCCGTTGTTGATCCCGGAGAGCAGCCAGTCGCCATCGGGCGCCAGCCGGCTCAGGGCCAGCCGGGCACAGTCCGCGGGCGTGCCCCAAATTCGGAAACGCGTTTCCGTCAGTCTATCCACACGGACAGGACCGTTTGTCGTCAACCGGTGCCCTACGCCTGACTGGGGCTCTGCCGGCGCTGCAACGACGACCTCGCCCCAACGGGATGCCAGCCCAACCAGCGTTTTCAGCCCCTCTGCATCAATCCCGTCGTCGTTCGTAACGATCAGCTTCACGCTAGACTCCCGGTCCGACCGCTATTGCAAAGGCGCCTTTGAAGCTCGTGAATCGGCAGGGTCCATCTGGTGCAGAGACTTCTTAAGCAGGCGGCCCCAGTAACTGTCATACGGGTGGACCGCCCGCACCCGTTCTTCTCCCCGGCAGACAGGCCGGCCTTCATTGGCCCATCTGAAAATCGATCCTTCCAGATTGTAGACTTTCCTGTAGCCCTTCTCCATAAGGAATCCGGCGAGTTCAGACGAGCGGTACCCCACGGAACAGTACACGACGATACGTCGGTTCGCTGGTACGCCCCTGAGTACCCTCAGCGCTTCGGCCTTCGAGGGAGAAGGCCTGGCGCCGCAAAGATGGCTGACGGCATATTCCTCTGATTCCCGTACGTCCAGCAGAACGAGGTCTTCCTGCTTTGGCAACCTGTTCAGCCACGCTTGCAGAGTATCCGCGGAAAGTTGCGCGACATCCGGAAATTTGCCGCGAATCATCCTGAGCGTCGATGACCACGCCTTCGCGCTGTCTTTGGCTTGTTCCTGCGCGATTGAGGAAGCAGGCGGGCAGGCAAGGATACCGGCAATAATAAACAACGGCAGGAGAGGCATGAAAGAAGGGCGATAGTGGGACGCCATGGAATCAGATTAGCGAATGACTCTCGAGGAACTCGCGCATCGCCTCGAAGCACTCCGCGGGCTGTTCCAATAGCAGGAGGTGGGTCGTTTCAGGGAGAAAATCGTAGTCGACGGTTACAATATCGCTAAGGTCGAGTGTCGGAAGGTATGAAAACGGCAACGTGGGATCCGCGCCGATGACCTTTAATGGGCAACGGAATTTCGGAAAGTCCACCAGCACGGCAAAAGTGGCAGCATAGTCGACGATCTGCGCTTCGTATTCACGCGGACACCGGAGTTCAAAACCCGGACGGTTCGGGGATCTGCGAAGCGTCGTCCTTGCCACAAGTTCGAAGACGCCAGGCACGACGCGCTGGAAGGTCGGCAGATAGGGCAGTACGTCGGCGAATTCCTCCCTGGTATTGAAATGGTTCGCGCGGCGTCGCGTCATTGCGGCCACGCGCTCCGCCGCGGCGTCGAATTCTTCGTAACTGGCGCCGTGCTTGCACAGTGGGGGGTCGAAGAGAACGCACGCGGAGAATCCGTCGCCTCTGACGGGCGAAAGCAGCGTGGTCAGGGACGAAACCGAGTGGAATACGCCTATTTTCGGCCTACGCCCCCAGTGCCGGTCGATCGCTTCGAGAATACGGTCGTGGTCATTGACGAACGTGGGAACACTATGCTCATGAATGGAACTGACCCCGTTCCATCCGTGGTTCCTCAGGTCGTAGACAATCAGGTCGAACTCGTCCAGCAGCAATGACCAGAACGGATAATAGAGATCGCTCGCGAGACCGTTACCATGGGTGAGTATGAGACGGGGACCCCCGGGATTTCCATGGCGGCGCAGGGTAATGCGGGTGTTGTCGTCCACGGGAACATCGAAGGTGGCGAGCGGTTCCGGGATGTCCCAAACGGCTTTGGAATTCATGGTCAAGTCGCTGGTCTCGCCGTGGTTGGGTATTTCAACAACTCGATCCGAGGTTGAACTACAGAGTGGGCGCCGAATTGCCGCAAATTCAATTTGGCCCCGGATTGGAATCCGGGGCCATTCTTCGTGCAGTGAACGCACTCCGATTGGAATGCGACTCAGCCTTCATCGAGACGATTGACAAGGTCGCGCACGCTCTTGACTTCACCACAATCTTCAAGCGTAAACTTGACCTCGAATTCCTGCGCGACCAATTTCGCGAACGCCACCAGGTCCACGGAGGAAATACCGGCCTCCATCAGGCTGATGTTCAGATCATCAGGCAGCGCAATCGGCTTTCCGTCGACTTCGAGATTCTCCGCGATGAGACTTCTGAGGCGATCTTCCGTTGAAGCCATAGCTACGATCCTTTCATGTTAGTGGGTGGTCTGAACGGACAGGTAAGATAGCGATCACCAGATGTCAAGTCAATTCGTTTTTTTCGGGCGGATCGGTGTTCCGCGAAAGCGGTTCCTGTTCGGGCCGGTCACAATACCGAAAAAAAATCTTTCCGCGGCCGGTCTTTCCGCTATATTGGCTGCCTTAACAACGCGATACATCAATAATATATCGACTCCCGGGGTAAATGCCATGCCTTATCTCTCCGCCTCAGACAAGCGTTTCTTTAAGGAAAACGGTTGCCTCATCGTTCGCGGCGCGCTCACGTCCACTCAGGTTCGCGCCGCACGGGATGCGCTCTGGACCGGCATCGAGGCCGACCGCGACGATCCGGCAACCTGGATCGACGCGGGGCCCCGCACACCTGTGCCGGCCAGCCATCCGGCCATCCGCGCCGCGGTTCACGAATCGCCGCTCTTCGAGATGATGGAGGAAATGGTCGGCAAGGGCCGGCTCAATCCCGGCAGCGCGGGTCCGGCACTGGTTTACCCGTCCGCGGACAAGGCATGGTCTCTTCCGGAACGGGGCCATCTGGACGGGTACTACACTCCGACCAACGGCGTGCCCGAGGGGACGGTTGGATACACGACGATCAACCTCACGATTTACGTCATCGACGTCGCATCGAAAGGCGGCTGCTTCACCTATTGGCCGGGCAGCCACATCGTCTCATACGAATACTTCAGGACGCACTCCCTGCTGTCGGTCCGCGGCGGCACATCCAGTGACGTCTATCCCGAAGGGACGTTGCCGGAGGGGCGCGAATTTATCGGAAGCGCCGGCGACGCCATCTTCTGGCACAGCCAGCTCTTCCATGCGGGATCCAAAAACGTCAACCGCAACATCCGCATGGCGTTGATCGGCCGCTTCGCTCGCAAGGACGTCAACGATATCCGCTTCGAGACCTGCGACGATCAATGGGCGCATTGGGAGGGTATCAACTGATGGAACTCGTCTTCAGTCCGACGCTCTGTCCCGATCTGCAGTTGCCCGGGATACTGGATCTGTCCCGGTCGGCCGGCTTCACACGCCTGGAACTCTTCCGCGATTGTACGCAGAGCTCGCCTGTCCACCCCGACTGGTCCGTGCCAATGGTCCGTGCCGCCATTGCCGGCGCCGGAATGCAGCTTTCCGGCTTCAACATACGCAACCTCACGGGCCGCAAGGCAGACTCCGACGAGCGCAATCTCGCGTACAACCTGCGCCAACTCGAGTGGGACGTCCACCTGGGCCGGGCACTGGGCGTGAAGACCATGAATACGAGCGGAGGCGACCGCACACCCGAAGCGCTCGCCGACCTCATCGAGGGCGTAAATACGCTCCTGGAAAACATCCCCGATATCGTCCTCAATTTGAGCAACGGGAAGGGAAACCGTCTCCAGGGGCTCGGTGACTTTCAGGCGGTGATGTCCGAGTTGCCCGGTCGAGCACGCGTTCTCCTGGACACCGGACACCTGCTTTCGGCGGGCGAATCCATTATGCCCTTTGCCGACGCCCTGGCGGGACGTATCGGTCGCGTCCATCTGCGCGACCAGGTGGTGGATAAGCCGGTGCCCTTCGGCGAAGGAGAAGCGCCTTTTGAGGAGTTGCTGAATCTGTTGACAGACTGCAGTTACGATGGCCCGCTGGTGGTTGAACTCAAGGGTGTCGACTGGGATCATCCGATGCCGGCTGCCATTTCCGCGCGCCGATTTATCGAAGCCCTTCTCTAGAAAGCCGTCTTAAAATTCCCTGCGGTCTTCGCACGGCTGCAAAAGCGCCGGTCGGCGTTGGTCAAACCCACCCTTATAGACAAATATGGGCGGGTTTTCCCGCCTTGACCGCCACTTTTTCGCTCGTGCTCGGGAACTCACCGGTAATTTTAAAACGGCTTCTAAGTCCTTTCGCGGCGCAACCTTCTTGTTGTTCCGGACCTCCACATCCTGGCGACCGTATCGTTAAATCCAGTGGCGCCGCCGCTGGAACGGGTAGGGCGGGAGAGCGATGCGGCGCCGTTCTTCGCCTGCGAAAAGGCCCTCGAACCGTACTGCGAGCCCCGACTCGTATGCGTCTGCAACCGCCTTGACGATTCCGCCGTCATCCGCCTCCGAATTTTCACCTCCCGGAATTCGCAGGCTGTCGATCACAACCGGCGCCCCGCCACCGTTCGCGGCCACCGGCCACGCCCGACGCACGTCGGAATACTGTACGGCGTCCATACCGATCGCAATGATGACGCTTATCCCCAATTCGGCCAGTGTGTCGAAGGATTTGCGGAACGACGCCGTTTCGTCCTGCTGACGTCGCCAGTACTCCGCGTCGAGAGCCTCGTCCGACGCGATTACCCGACCCGTAATGCCGCTGACGAAGTCGAGCGAAGGCGACGCGCAAGCGACGTCGCCCACAAGTTCATCCGCGCCCTGCGCCGACGCAAGTCGCAATCCTTCCTCGAGACTGAGAACTCCCGCCGCCTGCGCCGCCGCGAGTTCTCCGGGGCCTCGACCGGTGACCGCGTTCGGTCTGATACCCGCACTGGACCACAGTGCGGTGAGCGCGCATTGCAACGCGTAGACGGCCGTTCGCGCCAACGCGGGATCTTCAAGGAGACCGTCCGTTCCGGCGCGCTCGAACATCGCGGACAGCAGCGAATCGCCACGAATTTCGCCAAAGGCCTCCTCGCAGCGATCCAGGACCGCACGCGCCACCGGCTCTGTTTCGTACAGCGTCCGGGCCATTCCCGTCCGTTTGATGCCTGACTCTCCGAATGCGAAAGCAACCTTCCCCGCATCCACAGGTTCCGGCGATACGGGAGCATCGGCCACCGCCTTCAATCCGTCCCGTAACGACCCGGCATCGCTGAAGACCACGCCGGCTCTGTAGTCGAAATGGCTCCGCCCCGTTCCCGCGGTCCATGCCATGTCCGCTAGCAAGTCCTGCACCGCCTCATCGGAAGCAGACGTCCCTGCCATGGCGTCGAGCCAGTCGAGATAACGCCCCGCCAGATCGATCAGCGCGCCATCCGCCTTTCCGGAGAGCGGGAGGAAACGCGTCTTTCGCGTCTGCAGCACGTCGTTCTCCGGCAGCGGCAGGCCGGCCATCGGCTCCGGCAGCGATACGTCCACGGAACACGGGGCGCCGGCGAGGACGGGGTCTGCATCCGTGCGTGAATCGCCCCCGGACAGGTACCCTTCCACCACGACGTGGGCGTTCGTGCCCGATATGCCGAATGCGCTCACCCCCGCGCGCGGCGGTCGATCGGCGAGGGCCGGCCAATCGGTGTTGGCCGACACCACGCGCACCGGGAGACTGCCCCAGTCCAGGTTCGGATTCGGTTCGTGGAAGTGCAGGTTACGCGGGATCACGCCACGATGCATCGCCAGCACGGTCTTGATGAGGCTTGCGACCCCCGCGGCCGGTTCCAGATGCCCGATGTTCGTCTTCACGGAGCCAATCAACAGCGGTCGGTCGGCTTCACGTTCCCTGCCGTAGACCGCCGCTGCCGCCTGCACCTCGATCGGATCGCCGAATCCCGATCCGGACCCGTGCGCCTCGAGATAGTCGACTTCCGACGGGTCGACATTCCCGCGCGCGAGGGCAGACTCGATGACCCGCTCCTGTGCGGGGCCGTTCGGCACCGTCGGTCCGGCGGCGGCACCGTTCTGGTTAACCGCCGAACCACGAATCACGCCCCAGATGCGGTCCCCGTCGGCCTCCGCTTCGCTCAAGCGTTTCAGAACGACCATACCACAACCCTCCGCTCGCACGAAACCGTCGGCGGATGCATCGAAGGCCCTGCACCGCCCGCTTGGCGACAGCATCCCCAGATCGCCCATTTCTCTTGTAAGCGCAGGCGAAAGAATGGCGTGCGAGCCCCCAACCAGGGCCATATCCACTTCCTCGTTCCACAGGGCGGCGGCGGCATAGTGTACCGCAACAAGTGACGACGCGCAGTTGAGTTCCACCGGGATGGTGGGTCCCTCCAGTCCCAGCGCGAAAGAAAGACGCCCGACAGCCATGCTGGCGGCTGTGCCCAGGTAACTGACGCCGTAGGCGCTGCCTGTCATCAGGTCCCGGTATTCGCTGGTGGATATGCCCGCATAGACTCCGGTGCGGCTGCCCCGGAGCAAGTCCGGATTCATCCCCGCGTCTTCAAGCGCCTGCCAGCTTGTCTCCATAAGCATGCGTTGCCGCGGATCCATCGTGCGCGCTTCAATGGGCGCAATCCGAAAGAACCTGGAATCAAACCGGTCAATCTCATCCACGAATCCGCCCTGGCGGTACGCGGCGTACTCAGCCGGAAGCTCTTTGGTGAGCCCCCCCATGTGCCTGAATCTCCGCGTCCGTCCGTCACCGCGTCCCTGCCCGCGACGAGTTGACGCCAGAACGCATCGATATCCGGTGCGCCGGGGAACCGGCACGCCATACCCACGATCGCAATGCCGTCGTTCTCTCTCGCGCGCTGCACAACGGTCATGACCTCTGGCTCGGGCTCTTCCTCGACGGCCGGTTCAGTGCTGACCCCGCCAAGTTCTTCAGCAAGGTGACTCGCCAGGCTGGCAATATCCGGGTAGTCGAATACCACGGTATTGGGCACGACGTACTGGTCGGCAAATGCCCGATTCAGGCGGTTTCGCAGCTCGACGGCCATAAGCGAGTCCATACCCAGATCGAAGAATCCCACCGAGGGCTCCGGCGCCGCCGGAAGCCTGAGTACTGCCTGCACCTCCTGCTGCAGGAACGACACGAGCAGTTCTTCCGGCGCCGCGGGCGTTCCCTGCAGACTGGACATCAGGTTCTCAGAAGACGCAGCCGTGCCGGCCTCGTCATCCTTTGTCGCGGAGAGCAAATCATCGAGAAAAGGCGGCCGGTCCTGGACAGCTTCTTCGAACACGGACCAGTCCATCGACATCACCACGGAATTCGTAACGTCCTGGCGTACGAGCTGGTCGAATGCCCGCATACCCTGCTGCGGGGTGAACCAGCGCCCGCCCAGCGCCGAACGCTGCCGGTCGATGCGTTCCCGTTGTTCCGCAGCCTCGCCGATTTCCGACCACGCCCCCCAGGCGATGGCCTGTCCGGGGAGTCCCAGCGCACGGCGGTGACCGGCGAGCTGATCCAGAAACGCGTTTGCCGAAGCATGGTTCGCCTGCCCCGGATTGCCCATGACGCCGACCCGGCTGGAGAACAACACGAACATATCCAGATCGCGGTCCATCGTTGCCCGGTGCAGGTGCCAGGCGCCCAGGACCTTCGGCCAGAGCACCGTTTCGAATCGGTCCCAGGTCTGATTGGTCAGTGCGCCGTCGGAGAGTACGCCCACGCTGTGGATCACGCCCCCGAGCGGAGGGAGCGTCGCATCCATCCTCGCCAGCATCTGATCGATCGCGGCGGCGTCCGTAACGTCCGCGAGTTCCACCTGTACTGTAGCACCGGCCTCCCGCAGCCTGCCAATCGCTTCCTCGGCCTCGTCATCGGGCGCCCGGCGTCCGTTCAATACGATGGCCCCCGCTCCACGGTCCGCCAGCCAGGCGGCGACAGCGCATCCGATTCCGCCGAGTCCGCCCGTAACGAGATAGGTCCGGTCCTGCCGCAACCTGCCGTTCTGCACAGGCGGCGTCGTTACGACGATCTTGCCGAGGTGGCGTGCGGCGCGCATGAAGCTCAGGGCTGCGCCGGCTTCGGCGAGGGGCCATCGGCTGTGGGTGATCGCTTCGAGTTCTCCGGACGAGAGACGAGCCATCACGTCCCGAAGTACCCTTCCCACCCATTCGGGGTCGGTCTTCTTCATCACGTCCAGTTCAAGGATGTCGTAAGGCACGTCCGGACGCACCGCCGCCATCTCCTCCTCGCTGAGGATGTCCCGCCTGGCCAGTTCCACGAAGCGCCCGCCGTGCCTGAGGCAGGACAGACTCGCTTCGATGAAGCCCTCTCCCGTAAGGCTGTTCAGCACCACGTCCACACCCGCGCCGTCCGTGGCCTCCAGGATTTCACGGCCGAAGTTCGTCGTGCGGCTGTCGAAAATGTGATTCACGCCCAGCGATCGGAGATACGCCCGTTTGGGCGCGCTCGCGGTGGCGAAGACCTCAGCTCCCGCGGCCTGCACCAGCTGGATGGCAGCCAGCCCGACGCCGCCCGCCCCAGCGTGAATCAGAACCCGCTCGCCGGCCTCCAGCCCGGAGAACTCGAATGACAATGCCGCGGACACGAACGCGCTTGGCACCGTGGCAAGTCCGGAGACGGAGTATCCCGACGGCGCGGGCGCCACCAGTTGCTCGTGCGTAACCATTTGCTGCGCGAACGCGCCGAAACCCAATCCGACCACATGGTCGCCCACCGAGACGGTTGATACTTCGGCGCCGACCTCGAGAATACGGCCGCACATTTCCCTGCCGAGATTGCCCTCTTCGATAAAGCCGAGCGACCGGAAGACATCCCAGAAGTTGAGCCCGGACGCTTCCACCCCAACGCGAACCTCCCACGGCTCGAGTGACCGTGCGGGCAGGGGGAGGACCTGCGGCCGGTCGAACACGCCGGTCGGGTCCGGAGCCAGCACCCAATCCGACGCCTCCGGGAGCGACAGCCGCTCACCCTCGGTGCCTGCCCGGACCAGGCGCGCCACCTGGCGGCGGTCGGACCGATACGCGATGTGGTTTTCGGAATCCGGATAGAGAAGTTCGTTGGCGAGGTCGGGTGCGGGCGCCATCTCGCCCGGGTCCAGATCGATCATCCTCGGCTGAAGATGCGCCGCTTCCCGGGCTATGGCCTTGCCGAAGCCCCACAGCGCCGCGCCAGCGAGTTCTCCGCCGCGCTCGCGTTCCAGTATCTGGGCGCCCCGGGTGATCAACCAGACTCCGTTTTCAGGGACGACGTCGGCGTCGGCGATGCCCTGCACGAGCGCGAGCGCGCTCGCTCCCGTCCTTCTTACGTCTTCCGCCATTTCCTGTGTCGTGGCTTCCGGCCCGTGACCGTCCAGTCCCGCGAGGTGCACAACGCCGCGCAGCGGCACTTCATGCGGCAGACCTGCCAGAAGCGCGCACCAGGACTCACGCAGGTCGGTTTCTACAGAAGCGTTGAATACGCCCGGACCGTCGCCCACAGGTTCTCTGTCGTCCTGCGTTCCGCTGCCGGCAAGCACGACTGTCTGGTCCCGCGCGGCCAATTCGGCTGCCAGTTTCGCCGCCGAACCTCCCCGGTCCGCGGCCAGAACCCAGACGCCGGGCGCCTCGGCCACTTTCGACGGACCCTGCGCAACGATGACACCCTTGTCCAGCGTCCGTGACGTGTCGGATTCATCCACCCCCAGGACCTCCACGCCTTCGAATCCCGCGCCGCCCAGAGCGTAACGCCAGACAGGTGGACCGGCGAGGGCGTGGTGTGGACGATAGTCGTCGGCGAACCGCCACCAGCCGTCCAACTGGCCGAAGGTCAGATCCATCCATCCCAGCCCACTCAGGTTTTCGAGTGCGATCAGATGCCCTGACGGCGCGAGAAGGTCCCGGCAGTGGCCCAGCGTCTCGGTCAGGTACCGCGTTGCGTGCAGCACGTTGGATGCGATCAGCAGGTCGTATCCGTGGGCGTCGAAGCCCTGTTCGACCGGGTCCTTTTCGATATCCAGCGGACGGTACTCGATGCAACCGCCGCCGTCGCCGAACCGCGCTTCCGCCTCGGAAAAGAAACCCGCGGAGATATCCGTATACATGTAGTCGAACTGTCCATCCGGAAGTTCCGGAAGGACGGAAGCGGTCGCCGATCCGGTACCTGCGCCGACCTCGATGACCCTCAGGCGCCGGCCTTCGGGCAGCGCGGCCACGAGCGCTTCGACCGCATCCGCCAGCATCCGGTTCGCCGCGCGCGCGACCGGCGCCTTCAGATACAGATCGGCCGCTGTCGGTTCACCGCTGCTGAACAGGAGCGTCAGCGGGTCTTCACGACCGCGAAGCACCTCCGCCAGGGCGATGCCGGAACGCCTGAACAGGCCGATCTCGATCTGGCCGTCGGGGTGCCGGTCGGCCATGCGCGAGGCATACGCCTCGAGGTCTGCGGGCAGGCCTTCGGGAAGCGGATCACCCGGCCCAATGACGACGGTGAATCCGTCGCCCGCTTCCTTCACGACCCCCGACCTGGCGAGCATCTCAAACAGCCTCCGAAAGAGGCGCCTGTGCTCCGGAAGGACGTCCAATTCTTCCCGCAAAACCTCCGGGTCGACGGTTTCTCCGACCTGCCGTTGCCAGCCCAGTTCCTCCAGGGTCGCGAGCGCGCGGGACCGGGACCACCTTTCCAGGTCCGAGAGCAGGGCGTCCCGGTCATCGGGATCGACTCCCGCGTCCCGCAGATAGCCGGCGAACGACTGTGAGCCGGACGCGACTTCCGCCGGACCCGGGAAGAAGCCCGCGGATGTAATTCCGGCCGGTAGGTCACGTTCGCGCCAGACGACCTCGTACAGGAGATCTTTAACGCCCTCGACCGCGGCGAGCAGCGCTTCCGGCGTCGCGCGTTTAACGGCATAGCCGCTCAGGCGGCCCAGAGGGGCTCCGTTCGGGTCGTAGATGTTGATTTCACCGCTGAGCACTTCCGGCGGCTCGCCCGGCGCGGCTTCCGCCTCGCTGGATGCTTCGCTGAGCCGCACGTGACAGAGGACCCGGTCCGGCAGCGGTCCCGCCAGCCAGAGTCGCTCCCAGGCAAACGGCAGATACGTGGCGCCGCCTTCCCTGCCTGCCAGATTGCGCGCCGCACCCACGACCTGGAAACAGCCGTCCAGCACGAGCGGATGGACATCCAGACCATGCCCTGAAAGCGCCTCGGGAAGAGACACCTCGCCCAGCGCCTCACCGGGACGGGACCAGGCTCTGCCAAGCGTCCGGAAGAACGGGCCCAGGTCGACGCCGGTACTCGCCCTGTGGCGGTAGTATTCCGCCACGTCCAGTGGCGAGAGCTCGGTCTTCAGGCTATCGGGGTCGATCCGCCCGCCCGGCTCTGGGCCCGCAGCTCCGAGTGCAAGCACGCCTTCCACGTGGACGGTCCAGTTTCCCTCCTCTCCTCTGCTGAAGATCCGGACACCGCGCGGCGAACCCGGTTCGCCGGTTTCGAGCATGACCTGCATCTTCCGGCCGGCGTCACCCGTCCCGTCTTCGTCCTCTTCGAAGACCAGGGCATTGTGCAACTGGAAATTTTCCACAACCACGGGGCCGCCTTCCTCGAGGCGGGACGCGGCGCAGGCCATCGCGCCATACAGCGCGCCGGGCGCGACGATTCGGCCGAATACCTTGTGGTCGTTCAGCCAGGCCGGGTCCGATGGAAACACTTCCGTCTCGAACGTGACCTCTCCGCGAGCGGATTCGTGGCGGTCGCCGAGCAGCGGGTGACCGGCGCCGCCGGCCCGTCGACGCGGAGGCTGGATCCAATGTCTCCGGCGCTGAAACGGATAGCTGGGCACTGAAATCCGCCGGCGTGTCTCCCCCGCGAAGAGCCCGGCGAAGCCAACCGGGAGTCCCGCCTCGTATGCCGCTGCCGCTGCCGCTACGAAACCATCGGCATTCCGGGACTCCTCAGCCCCGTCCGAAGGCGGGCGGAGGCTGGACAGCACCACCGGCGCCGGTGTTTCCGGCGATTCCGGCCAGGACGCGGCCGCCAGCGGAGCGAGTACAGTGCGCGGACCGATCTCCAGCACCACGTCGACGCCCTGATCCGCCAGCGTCTTCACACCCTGGGCAAACGCCACCGCCTCCCGGGCGTGCCTGCGCCAATAAGCGCCGCCCTGAGTCTGCCCCGGTTCAACAGCCAGACCCGTCAGGTTGCTGACAACGGCGAGTGAGGGAGACTTGAACTCCAGGTTGCTGAGAAAGCGCTCCAGTTCGTCAAGAATGGGCTCGACGAGCGCGCTGTGGAACGCCTTGGTCGTGTTCAACCGCCTGACCCTCACGCCTGCCGCGGCGAATTGATTCGAGATCGCCTCGATGCCCGCCGTTGGACCACTGACAACCTGGTGGGTACCGTTGTAGCCCGAGATGCTCAAACCCACATCCTGAGAGGTCGCGTTCACGACTTCCTCGACGCGATCGGCGGGCGCAAATACAGCGGCCATGCTTCCCGGTTCCATCTTCGACATCAACGCGCCGCGTACCGCGGCGAACCGCATTCCGTCCTCCAGGCTGAATACCCCCGCCGCCTGCGACGCCGCGAGTTCCCCGATGCTGTGTCCCAGAACGACGTCGGGACGGATACCGACGCTCGACCAGAGCGCCGTCAGCGCGCATTCCAGCGCGTAGAGAGCCGGTTGCTCCCAGGCCGTGTCGCCGAGTTCACCCTCGCTTCCGACGTTTCCGAACATCACGTCCAGCAGCGAGGCTCCCCGTTCTTCAAGTATCACCGCCTCGCAGCGGTCCATCACGGCCCTCGCGACGGGCTCGGTCTCGTACAGTCCCCGTCCCATGCCTGCCCACTGGCTCCCCTGTCCCGTGTAGGCGAACGCCACCCGGGCGCGAGTCCGCGAGAAGGCGCCCAGGTTTCCCTCCTGGACGTCCCTGAGCTGATTCTGCAACGTTTCCACGTCCTTGAAGACGACGCCCGCGCGGTGGTCGAAGTGGCTACGGCCCACGCCCGCGGTCCAGGCCATGTCCGCCAGTATCTCACTTTCGCCGGAGGAGATTTCGTCAGCGGCTTCCCCCAGCCGCGAAAGGTAACGCCCGGCAAGATCGCACAGCGCTCCATCGGATTTTCCCGATAGCGGAAGCAGGCGGACCCGGCGCGGTTGGATTTTCCGTTCAGCGACGGGTAAATCCCCCACCGCTGCCGGCAGTGAGACCGCTACGGGCATCGCGGCACCGGCAGTCCCTGGTATTCCGGCGGCGGCGTCCGGCGCGCGGTATTCCTCCATTACGATATGGGCGTTGGTCCCGGAAATGCCGAAGGAGTTAACCCCGGCGAGGCGGGTACTCCCCGGACGGCGCGGCCAGTCCGTCATAGACGACGTCACCCGCAGGGGCAGCCGGTCCCAGTCTACGCTCGGATTGGGGTCCCGGAAATGGAGGTGCTTAGGGATCACGCCCCGGTTCAGTACGAGCGCGGTCTTGATCACACCGGCTACGCCGGCGGCAGACTCCAGGTGGCCGATATTGGTCTTCACGGATCCGATGAGGAGCGGCCGGTCGGTCTTTCGTCCACGCCCGTAGACACTCGCCACGGCATCGATCTCGATAGGATCGCCGACGGTGGTTCCCGTCCCGTGCGCCTCGAGGTAATCCACGTCCAGCGGGGAGACGCCGCCCTCGGACAATGCGGTTTCGATCACCTCTTCGAGCGCTGGCGTGTTCGGCACCGTCAGCCCCGTACTGGCCCCGCCGTGGTTCACCGCCGAGCCCCGGATGACCGCCCAGATCCGGTCCCCGTCCGCCTCAGCCTCGCTCAGCCGCTTCAGCACGACGACCCCGCAGCCCTCGCCACGCACGTAACCGTTTGCCGAGGCGTCAAAGGTCTTGCATTGCCCGTCCGGAGACAGCATCATCGCCTCCGCGCGCAATTCGTAGATGCGACCGTTCAGTATTGCCTGCACGCCGCCGGCGATGGCCAGATCGGCTTTGCCCTGTTGCAGGTCCGCCACCGCGTCATTGACCGATACCATGGACGACGCGCACGCGGCGTCGACCGCCTTGGCCGGACCCCTGAGCCCCAGTACGAACGAGACCCGGCCGCTGGCGCCGTTCAGGTTCGTGCCGCTGAGGGCATAGAGACAGCCGGCAGCCTCGGCGGGCTTGATCGAATCCACCACCAGCATTCGGTATTCGTCGTTGCTGATCCCCGTGTAAACGCCCGTGCGGGTCTCTCTCAACCCCTCCGGATCGATTCCGGCGTCCTCAAGCGCCTCCCAGCTCGTCTCCAGCATCATTCGCTGCTGCGGGTCCAAAAACTCAGCTTCCACAGGCGAAATCCGGAAAAAAGCGTCGTCGAAGAGGTCGATGTCGTCGACGAACGCGCCGAAACGGCAACCCTCACTCTGCCCTGCGTTTTCGGCGAAGATCTGCCCCCAGCGGCCTGCCCCGGAGCCCGGGACACCCTCACCTACGGCATTCCCGCCGGCTTCGAGCAATCGCCAGAACGAAGCGATGTCCGCCGCGCCGGGGAATCGACACGCCATGCCCACGATTGCTATCGGCTGCGCGGACCCGGAACTCGTGCTCCGGTCGTCCGGGTTCCCCAGGGATTCAATGTGCCCATCTGCTTCCATCATGTACTTCTCCTATTTTGCGGACTTCGCCGAATCCGAACCGGTCATCTGCCGACCCGTGTATGTGCCGAACGGGATTTGCATCGCAGGCGGCGGGATAATCAATTGGCCGGATTTCGCTCAAGCGTTTCCAGCCAGCGATACCCGTAAGTCGGGATATTGTCTGACGGGGGCGTTACGCCGCCCGGGAACATACTGAATCGCACCACGCGTAATCGGTAGCTAAAGCCATGCACCGGCTTGAAGCCGACGATTTCACTTGGGAACGGGGCTCCGTTGACAACTTTGCAGTAGATGGAACGATTGTCGTTGCAGTGCACTCGGCCCGGCCCAACTGCGATTATTTCTTCGTCCGTGCCCGTCGCCTCGTTCTTTGCGACGATTTCATCCAGCACATGGCGGCCATCGCCATATTTGTTTACATTCAAGGTATAGTAAAAACCCGCTTCGTATTCGAAATTCGTGATGATGTCGTTGTACGGAACACCGTCAACCAGCAGGCAGAAGTCATCCGAGTCTGAGCACGTAACCCGTGTAGGTCCGACAAGCAACGTCGCCGGAGTGGACGGCGCGCGGGCTTTTTCAAGTTGCTCCAGAAGGCGATATGCGTACCGGCCTGCATCCTGAGGCGGTTCGTTTCCATTCCAGGGGTCGTATTTCCCGATCCTCAGACGGTAGGTGTAGCCGGGTTCGTAGTTGAAGCCATCGATCCCGTCGTAAAACAACGACCCGTCAACCACCATGCATGTCTGCTCGCCAACGCCGTAGCACCTGGCCAGGGTCGGACCCACGGTAACTTCAATAATCTCGATATAACCCGGTCCGACCGCGTCTTTACACGCGGAGGATGCCAGGGTCAGAACGAGGGGAAGAACAAGCTTTCCGGATCGCATATGGACCTCCTTCAACGGGTTGCACAACCTGTTGCGTTGTTCCCGGCATTTGAAGAACATCGACTCAACCGGCGGGTGAGCCCTGTCGAACAATCAAGCCCTTTGTACGCCGGCGGGTCAGTTCTGAAGTTGACAATGCCGTCGCGTCCGTTGTAACTTTAATATATAACAAAAGTTGCGGATTTTACAATGGCAGGTGGCGACCGCCCGGATCACCGGCGCATCCTGAATTCTTCCAATGAGCCGATTTCGGCTTGCTGGCGCCGGACGGCGGACAACTGCCAGACTGGGGCGGGGTGGTCGGTATGTCATTGGCAATGCGACGAATTCCAGAAGCGATTGTTGTCCCGATCGGCCGTCTTCAGGGTCCCGCCCTGATCATCTGACAGTTTGTTGAGAAAGTCGCTCTTCAGGCGAGGCCGAAGACAAGGCGCGCAACCGGGTCCCATCGGGCGATTCGGCGATGGCGCGCAACGCAGGTTTTCGACCGCAAGGGCCGGCCGTAGTCCGGATGGGCTTTTTCAACGGGCTGCCAAGGGAGATAGACGGTGCGTGTATTTCTGTTTTGCTGGCTGGTGGTGGGGTGCGGGACGGTCTGGTCCCAGCCCAATGGCTATATCGAGGGGACCGTAAGAGGGGAAGGCGGCGAGGCTTTGCCCGGAGCGAATGTCTTCGTAACGGGTGTCGACGTCGGGGAACGGACCCGGGCCGCGACAGGCGACGAGGGGCGATTCCGATTTGCCGTACCCGCGGGCGATTACCGGCTCGAGATTACATTCATCGGGTACAAACCCGAAATCCTGGATAACGTTTCGGTTCTGCGAGGCCGGTCCACCAGGCTGGAAGTGATTCTGAAGGAGCAGGTCATCTTTCTGGAGAAGAGCGTGGTATCCGCGTCCCGCCGACGGGAAAAGATCCTGGACGCTCCCGCCTCCGTCTCGGTGGTCGAGACCGCCGATATCCGCAACAACCCCTCGATGAACGTGGCCGACCACGTTAAGAACCTGCCGTCGGTGGACTTCGCGAAAACCGGACTGGCGAACAGCAGCATCGTGGTGCGTGGCTTCAACAGCGTATTTACGGGCACCCTGCTCATGATGACGGACAACCGGCTTGCAAGGGTGCCGTCCGTGCGGGTCAACGCCCCGAATTTCATTCCGATTACAAGCGATGACGTGGAACGAATCGAGGTGGTCCTGGGGCCCGGATCGGCGTTGTACGGACCCAACAGCGCCGACGGGGTGATGCACATCATCACCCATTCGCCCTTTACCTCGCAGGGCACGAGTGCGCATTTCGGGTACGGAGAGCGCAACCTGCGTCAGGCCTCGATTCGCCACGCGGGCAAAGTCGGGGACCGGGTGGGCTACAAGGTTTCCGCCAGGTACTATACAGGGACGGAGTGGGAATATATCGACCCGGAGGAGGTGAGGGCCAGGGAACGCCGGGAAGAGCAGATTGCCGCGGGTCTGAACCTGCCGTCTCTTCCGCTGCGCAACCCCGAAACCAACAATCTCGGCCTCGAAGCGCGTCTGGACTGGCGCGCCTCCGACAATTTCACGGCCATTTTTTCAGCCGGACACAACAAGGCGGACCTGGTCGGACTCACCGGCGTGGGGGCCTCCCAGACGAGAGACTGGCAGTACAACTACGCTCAGATGCGCGTTCTGTATGACGACTGGTTTGTCCAGGCCTTCCGCAACTGGACCGATTCCGGCGGCACTTTCCTGCTGCGTACCGGCGATCCCGTGGTCGACAAGTCCTCACTCACGGTCTTCCAGGCGCAGCACGTGTCGAAACTGGGTATACGCCAGCGGTTTACGTACGGCCTGGATGCACTGTTTACGCGGCCGGATACCGAAGAAACCGTCATGGGCAGGAATGAGGATGACGATGACCTGAACGAGTTCGGGGTCTACTTGCAGAGTGAAACTTCCCTTTCCAAAATGGTTGACCTCGTGCTTGCCCTGCGTTACGACTACCACAGCCGCCTCGCGGACCCCGAGTTCTCGCCCCGGGCCGCGCTGGTGTTGAAGCCGAAGCCCACCCAGACGTGGCGTTTGACATACAACCGTGCTTTCACCACGCCCACCTCGAACAATCTGTATCTCGATCTGCTGGCCACCAGAGACCCCTTCGGGTTCAGCGGAATCTTCTCGCCGATGTTCACGGCGCGCGGTCTGACGTTCGACCCGATCGATCTCTGGACCCAGGGCAACTACCAGGACAACGACTTCGGCTTCACATTCCGGCGGGAAGGCGGACGGCCCCTCTTCCGCTCGCCGTTTGCCGCCATGGCCGGCCTGCCGGCCGATCAGTATCTGCGACTGGACGACCCGGATTTTACCAACGTGATGTGGGGCATCGGCAGGGAGGTGGTGCTCGAGCAGCTGTTGCCGACCGTAAAGGAAATGGCCGTCGACATCCTGATCCAACAGGGCATGGGTGCCGAAGAAGCCCGGGCTGTCGCGAACGGACTGGCAGAAGCCTTTCCCGGAGTCGTTCCCGAGCGATTGACGGGGCTTCGCAATGTCATGGGCCGGCTGAACATTGCAACGCCGCCGCTGGGCGAAGATCCGCAAGATATCCAGCAGCCGTTTTTCTTTTTGGAGTCTGACGGCGCAACGCCCGTAACGGCTTACGACGTTCCCCGCATCCAGTCCGCGATTACCAGGACGTTCGAGATCGGCTACAAGGGCGTCATTGCGGACAAACTCATTGTGGCCGCGGACCTTTATCAGTCCAGGATCGAAAACTACGTGGGTTCGGTTTCGGTGGAAACCCCCAACGTGTTTCTCGAACCGGAGAGTCTCGCCGAGGCTCTGAGTCGCGGATTCGAACAGACGCTGTCCGATCCGGCCAACGCCGTGCTCGCCGCCGGTCTCCAGCTGGTTGACAATGTGCAGGTGCCGGGGCTCCTGGAGGGCAATCGGAACGGTTCTCCGGTGGATGAACTGACCGCTATCTTCGTGGCCGGTGCCGCGGCGATTCCATACGGAACGGTGTCACCGGAACAGGCGACCGATCCCTACGCGATGGTGTTGACCTACCGCAATTATGAAGATGTCACCATCCGCGGGCTGGACCTGGGCCTGGCCTGGTATCCAACGGCGCAGTGGAGACTGACCGGCAACTATTCCTACGTGAGCAAGAACTTCTTCAAGAACCTGAAATACACGCACGTCCCCGGCGTTGGCGATATCACACTGAATTCGCCCCGGCACAAATTCAAGCTGGGGGCGTCGTACGACTTTTCCGGGTTGGGCCTGTCGGTCGGCAGCGCGCTGCGATTCACCGATTCCTTTCCCATGCAATCGGGAGTGTACGTGGGCGACGTTGATGCCTATACGGTTGTCGACATGTCGCTGAAATACCGGTTGCCCGTCGAGCGGGAGGTGGATCTGCACCTGGATGCGAGCAATCTTCTCAATACGCGCTACCGTTCATTCATCGGTGCACCGGAAGTGGGCCGCCTCGTCTTCAGCCAGGTCAGCATGCGGTTTTAGAGTAGCCGCATGATGGCAAAAGAGGGGGTGCGGTGACTGCCGCACCCCCTCTTTTGCGAGGCAGAGGTCTGAGAATATGTCTGGCAGCAGGCCATCAGTGGAGGATTCGCGAAAGTTGCGTGACGGTGGGACGTCCGTACCTGACATGGCGGGGGCGCTTGACCGTGCGAAGGGGGCGCTGGTGGGGCTGGCGCTGGGGGATGCGCTCGGTACGACGCTCGAATTCTCCGGGCGGGACACCAGGCCGCCGGTTACCGACATCGTTGGTGGAGGTCCATTCGGCCTGGCCGCGGGGGAGTGGACCGACGATACGAGCATGGCACTGTGTCTCGCGGAATCGCTGCTGGAACGGGGTGGGCTGGACGTTCGCGACCTGATGGTGCGGTTCCTCCGGTGGCGTGAGGAAGGACACAACTCGGTCACCGGTGTGTGTTTCGATATCGGCAACGCCACGGACGGCGCGCTCCGGTCTTTTAAGAAAACCGGGGAACCGTTGAGCGGCAGCACCGATCCTGGGACCGCCGGAAACGGTTCGCTGATGCGGCTCTCGCCGGTGGCGATCCGCTGGTGGCACGATCATGCCGAAGCAACGGCGGCCGCCCGGTTGCAGAGCCGTACCACACACGGCGCCGCGCAGGCGGTTGAGGCCTGCGCGCTGTATGTCGACCTGTTGATCGAGGCGATCGCCGGCGCGCCGAAGGAGACCGTCATGCGCGCCAGAGACTGGGCCGGCGACGCGCTGATCGCCGACGCGGCCGCCGGAACGTGGCGCGCAAAAGAGCGGGATGACATCTCCTCGTCGGGATACGTCGTACACACACTCGAAGCGGCGCTGTGGTGCGTGGACCGGTCGGAGTCCATCGAGGATGCCCTGATTCTGGCCGCCAATCTCGCCAGTGACGCTGACACCGTGGCCGCGGTGACCGGTCAGCTTGCCGGCGCGCTGTGGGGCATGTCGGGCGCCCCCGCCGCGTGGCTCGACAAACTGGCCTGGCGCGACCGCCTGGAGGCGCTCGCCGCCGGCCTGTTCGAGGCGGCAAACAGCGAGCGGTCCGACGCCGACGTGTGAAACGGGATTGCCGGTATTCGATACCTGTCGAATCGCCTTGACGTTATCCAATGGATATTCTCAAGATCCGGCGTCAATCTGCTCAGATTTCCGCATCCGGTCCCGCGCTTTCCTCGAGATGCGGTTCCAGACGCCCGTGAGCCCCATCGCCTTCTTCATTTCCTTCAACGTCTCATCTGCAACCACCTGGACGCGCTGCGTTCCCTCGTACAGTACCTTTTCCACGTACCCTGAATCCGCTGCAAATTGCGCCCTTCGCTCCCGGATCGGATCGAGAAAGTCGTTCAGCGCCCGGCTGAGCTTTTCCTTCACCTCCACGTCGCCGACCGTCCCGTCGCGATACCTCGACTTCAGGTCAGCCACTTCCGCCTCGTCCGGATTGAACGCGTCGTGGTAGACGAATACGGGGTTCCCTTCCACCCTGCCGGGAATGTCGGCTCTGATCCGGTTGGGATCGGTAAACATCCCCCGCACCTTCTTCTTCACGGTCTGCGCGTCGTCGGACAGAAAAATCGCATTGTCCAGGCTCTTGCTCATCTTGGCTTGGCCATCCGTACCCACGAGAACGGGGACTTCGCCGATCAGCGCGTCCGGAATCGGGAAGACCTCCCCGTAGTAGCTGTTGAACCGGCGGACGATTTCCCGGGTGACCTCCACGTGCGCCAGATTGTCCTTACCCACGGGAACCAGGTGCGCCCTTGGCGTCAAGATATCCGCCGCCTGCAAAATGGGGTATCCGACCAGCCCGAACGGAATCGCCTCTTCATCCAGCCTTGCGGCGCGCGCCATATCCTTGATGCTGGGCAATCGTGCCACCCTCGGCAGCGTCACCAGCATCTCGAAAAACAGATTCATCTCGTAAACGGCGTGGATGGCGGACTGCAGATAAATGGTCGACCTGGACGGATCGATGCCCACCGCCAGATAGTCCAGCAGCATCTCCCGCACGTTTTCCCGCAAGGCATGGATGTGCTCCTTCTGCGGCCGCGTCGTGAGCATATGCAGGTCCGCCACCAGGAAAAAGCACTCGTATTCGTCCTGCAGCCGCACCCGGTTCTTCAACGAGCCGACGTAATGTCCGAGGTGCATCTTCCCCGTGGGCCTGTCGCCCGTGAGTATTCTTTTCCGTTTATCCATCGCTACTCCCCCTAAACAAAAATCCCCGCCGAGGACCGGCAGGGACGTTGATCTTAAAAAAATCGAATCTCAAATTCAGCACGCAGTCAGCCGGCCGGTACGATTGAAGTCGTACCGCCACCAGCCTCTTGAATTTCCGCCGCGCGCCGCCATCTCGTTCTTCCTTTAAACAGGGTTCTCTGGAACCGGTGAACGATATCGAATTCTCACTCCCCTGTCAAGCAAATTCCGCTTTTCTTGTTCTTACACACCGTGAAGCGGCTATGTCGCATCCCTCAACAGTTGCGCTATTTCAACGGCAAAGTAGGTCAGGATCATATCCGCGCCCGCCCGTTTGATGGACGTCAGCGTTTCGACCATCGCGCGCTCCTTTTCCACCCAGCCGCGCTCCGCGGCCGCAAGTACCATCCCGTATTCTCCGGACACGTTGTAGGCCGCGATGGGCGTTTCGAAGCTCTGCCTCGCGCTCGCGATGACGTCCAGGTACGGCAGTGCGGGTTTCACCATCACCACGTCGGCCCCCTCCTCGATATCCAGCGCAATTTCTCTCATCGCTTCCCGGATATTGGCGGGATCCATCTGGTACGTCTTCTTGTCCTCGGGGACGCCCCGCGCCTTTACCGGCGCGGACTTGAGCGCTCCACGGAACGGCCCGTAGAAGCATGATGCATACTTGGCGGAATAGGCCATGATGCCGACGTTGCTGAACCCATGGTCGTCCAGCGCCACCCGGATGGCGCCAATCCGTCCGTCCATCATGTCAGACGGGGTGACCCAGTCCACGCCCGCCTCGGCGTGAGACAGAGCCATTCTGCACAGCACCTCAACGCTCTCGTCGTTCGCGACCTCGCCGTCGATCAGCAGGCCGTCGTGTCCGTGCGTGGTATAGGGATCCAGCGCCACGTCCGTCTGTACGCAGAGGTCTGGAAGCGCCGCCTTGAGCGCACGGACGGCCCTCTGGATCAACCCGTCCGGCGCGTACGCCATCGTGGCGCGCTCGTCCTTTTCCTCCGAGTATCCGAACAGATTCACGCCGCAGATGCCGAGGCCGTACACCTTCTCGCATTCTCGAATGAGTTCGTCGACCGAGAACCGGAACTGCCCGGGCATCGAGTCAATGGGTTCGCGCACGTTGGCGCGTTCAGTCACGAACATGGGATAGATCAGGTCCCCGACGTTCAGTACGGTTTCCCTTGTCAGCGTCCGAATGGGTTCCGAACGCCTCAATCGCCGGGGCCGGTAGGTCAGTTCCATATTGCCTCTTTTATTCAGAAACCCAAACCGATCAGGATTCACTGGATTTACAGGATTAGCAGGATTAGAAACAAAGAGCAGAATCAGAACCTGATGCAGGATTGGAAACAAAGAGCCCTACGTGCCAATATAGAGTGAGACAACTCCCCCTCCGAGTTTAATGTCGTACA
>JAPPJY010000048.1 GCA_028874335.1 Gemmatimonadota bacterium
CCGCCACTTTTTCGCTCGCGCTCGGGAACTCACCGGGAATTTTAAAACAGCTTCTAATCAGGCTGGTCTGATTACCGCAGATGGCGCTCCGCGCCGTCGGTGTGCGTGAAGATTTCAGATCAATATAAATGCTGCGGGGCTGATTCGCAAACGCGGATATTCGAATCTCCGTCCGGGAATATACGCCGCGCGCAAAGCGAATGGGGATGTCGCAGGGACGCGTCGAGTTTCCGCGTCATATCTTTCGGGAGGCAGAGGTGTCCGGTCGCAGAATACGTATTCTGATCGCGAAGGTCGGTCTGGACGGGCACGACCGGGGCGCCAAGGTGGTGGCGCGCGCGCTGCGGGATGCGGGGATGGAAGTCATTTATACCGGCCTGCACCGCACGCCGGATGAAGTGGTGACCGCCGCGATCCAGGAAGACGTGGACGTACTGGGCATCAGTTCTCTCTCAGGGGCCCATCTGACGATCTTCCCGAAAGTGATGGACCTCCTGGAAGCACGGGGCGCGGATGATATTCTCGTGGTCGGCGGCGGCATCATGACGCCGGCGGACCAGAAAGCGCTCAAGGCCAGAGGGCTGGCATTCTTCTGGGGCCCCGGGACCCATACCGGCGACATTGTCGCGAGTCTCCGGGAAGCCGTGAAATGAAAGACCTGGCCGGGCGAGTCCTCGCGGGCGATATTCGTGCCGCCGCACGGGCCATTTCGCTCATCGAGAGACGTGAAGACGACCTGGCGTCCCTGGTGGCAGACCTGTACCCTTCAACGGGCGGCGCATACCGGATCGGCATCACCGGACCGCCCGGAGCGGGCAAGAGTACGCTCGCGGGCTGTCTCGCGCAGCGCTTTGTGGCAGCCGGAAGGGCGGTGGGGATTCTGGCAGTCGACATCGCCAGCCCGTTTTCCGGAGGCGCCCTGCTGGGCGATCGTATCCGGATGCAGGGACTCGCGAGCGATCCCGCAGTGTTTATTCGTAGCATGGGCAACGAAGGCCGGCCGGGCGGCCTGTGCAGCGCCGCGCGGGACGCGATACGCGTGATGGAAGCGATGGGAAAGGACCTGGTGCTCGTGGAGACCGCGGGGGTGGGGCAGAGCGACGTGGACGTGACCCACTGCGTGGATGCCGTTGTGCTGACCCTGGTACCGGAGTCCGGCGATGAGATCCAATTGCTGAAAGCAGGCGTGATGGAAATCGCGGATGTCATTGCACTGAACAAGTACGACCGGCCGGGGGCGACCGGACTGGCGGGAGAACTGAAAGAAACCCTCCATGCGCGGGGCGAACTTGACGGCTGGGAATCGCGGCTTGTATGCACCGTCGGTACGCACGGAGAAGGCCTCGAAGAGCTTTACGAGGCGCTCGAGGCATTCTCGCGCCATCTGAAATCGGGCGATAGATTGGCGGTCTTGCGCGAGCGACAGATCCGCCGGGAATTGCGGGAGCGCGTGGAGGGGCGGCTGACATCCAGATTGAATGCCGCGCCGGCGCGGGAACGCCTGGATCGCGCCGTCTCGCGGGTCTGCGCGGGAGAGGACGATCCTTACAACGCCGCCGAGAGGTTATTGGGCGAAACGTGAATTTTCGTTGGACGGACGCGTGATGCGCGCGGCCGACCTGTCAGATTGAATGTCCACGCAGGACACAAATAAGACTGCCGGAACAGATGGCGGTCCTAATCTGAAGTGATTCGTAAGCCGAAGCGTGTGAAGGATGAGGCTTTTTGATGAGACGATGGAACATCACCGGCACGCAAAGCTGGAAGTTCAAATAGGGAAGTACGATTTATGGCAATCAACAGGGACAAACCGGATCTGTGGAAAGAGGACATCGCGCGGTCGGTCGACATGTTTAACGATTGGTTTATGCGCTTTGCACCGGAGGCTTACCGTTCGACGCGGACCCAAACCGCTAAGGACGTCGAGGCGACCCTCGATGCGACGAAGAATTTAACAAACGTCGGAGTGGAACTGCTGAGATCGAAACCATCGGTGTTGCCATCATTGCGCATGTCGACTTGCCCTCCCCTGGCCGTGGACCGACTCATCGGCCTCGCCGGCGTCTCCAAGAACTTGGTCAAGTCGATGGATAAAGATAACAGACTCCCGCCGCGAATGCCGATTCGTAAGCTGAACATAGACCTTGAGAAGATTGCAAAGGTAATAGAGAAGATGGCTGACCCGGACGTCTTTGTATGGTTGGAGCGCAGTGACAATCCGTCCGAACAGGAATTCTACCGGGCGGCGACGATCGTGGCTGATCGCTTGTGTGGGTCCGTTGCCAATCCAATCATCCGCAACGCGCAGGAAAAGCGTCAGCTCGACGCGATTGACAAGTGGTTGAGAGCTCACGAGTACGAAAAACTACCGTCGGGTAAAGGCACGAAGTTTGACGCGCTGCGGCCGGGAACATACTCGTTCCGGCTCAATGTGCCAGTTGAACAGGAAGGGACCCGAGAGTCGATTAATATTCCTGTGGACGCGGTGGTGATGCCCAAGGCAGCGAAGACAACGGACTTGCCGGTATTAATCGAAGCAAAGTCAGCGGGTGATTTCACGAACGTCAACAAGCGACGGAAAGAAGAAGCGACTAAGATGAATCAGTTGCGCCGGACCTATGGGGACAACGTGCGCTACATCCTGTTTCTGTGTGGGTATTTTGATACCGGATATCTCGGCTTTGAGGCGGCGGAAGGCATTGACTGGGTCTGGGAGCATCGTATCAACGATCTTGGCGAGCTTGGATTATAGATGATGAAAAGAGCGTATGCAGGATTGGAGACGCGTCGGCTGGCACTACAGGATGAACTGGATGCTAGAAGAGACGCAGCCTCACGGAACAGAATGGGGCAGTTCGCTACGCCAGCCAACTTGGCTGTCGACATTTTGCGTTACGCGAAAACCTGTCTCGGCAAGAACGAGAGATTGCGTTTCATCGACCCGGCAATCGGGACTGGCGCCTTCTATTCGGCGCTTCTGCAAGTGTATTCCGATTCCCGACTCGAAGCTGCCATCGGATATGAGATAGACCCGCACTACGGGAGGCCGGCAACGAAGCTGTGGGAAAAGACGGGCCTCGAAATATTTCTGGAGAACTTTACGCGGGCAGACGCGCCACAGGCACCCGATCGGTTCAATCTGCTCATCTGCAATCCGCCCTACGTGCGGCATCACCATATTGACAGTGTGGAGAAACAGCGGTTAAGGTCGCGCGCGCAAGCCGCTTCTGGGGTTGCAATTAACGGTCTGGCCGGGCTGTACTGCTATTTCCTGTGCATAAGCCATATGTGGATGAACGCCGGCGGACTGGCGGGGTGGTTAATCCCCAGCGAATTCATGGACGTGAAGTATGGGATAGCGGTGAAACGCTACTTGCTGGACAAGGTGACTCTTCACCACATTCACCGCTTCGATCCGAATAACGTGCAATTCTGCGATGCACTCGTGTCATCGGCTGTGGTGTGGTTTCGGAATGAACGTCCTCGACCGCGACATCAAGTGCGATTTACCTACGGCGGAACACTTGAACAACCAATGTTGGATCGGTTGGTCCCCCTCGACGAGTTGCGTCGTGAGCATAAATGGACGCGTTTTCCTAAGGACAAGATCCATGAAACTGCCGATGGACCGGTGCTGGGAGACTTCTTTGATGTAAAACGCGGTCTGGCTACGGGTAACAACAGGTATTTCATTTTGTCAGCTGAGGAGATTCGTAGGCGCGAGCTGCCGATGGGTGCATTCAAACCAATTTTGCCGAGCCCTAGATATGTGCCCGACGACGAAATTGAGGGCGATCGAGTAGGCAATCCTATTCTCAATCAGCGATTGTTCCTGCTGGACCCGCCGTGGACGGAAAGCGAAATCAAGAAACGCTATCCAAATCTGTGGACATATCTGGAAGAAGGTAAGGCAGAGGGCGTAGCTGATCGCTATATCTGTCGGCATCGGGCACTGTGGTACAGGCAGGAATCCCGGCCGCCTGCTCCGTTCGTCTGTACCTATCTGGGCCGGAGCGACAGGAAGAGCGGAAGGCCGTTCCGTTTCATATTGAACAATTCGAAGGCAACGGCAGCAAACGTGTATCTGATGTTGTACCCGAAGGAATCGATAAATCGCGTCATCCAGGAAAAGCCGCTGATGAAACGCCAGGTGTGGAAATTCCTTAACGAGATCTCTCCGCACGTGATGCTCGGGGAGGGTCGCGTCTATGGAGGCGGACTACATAAGCTGGAGCCAAGAGAGTTGGCAAACGTCCCCGCGGAAGCCATCGCCGGACTGTTTCCCGAGTCGGCACGAGCTCTACACGAAAAGCAAGTTGATCTGTTTGACGAAACGACGCCGAACGGACTATAATCGACAATAGCAACGGGTGAAGGGTGCGCGCTGAGACGGAGCGGACCGTCGCATTGACGCCTAAATCCCGATACCCGCAAATATTACTCAGCCATTGAGTATGTGGCATTCCGAAACGTTCCTATGGGGCTTTGTCGGACGGAATATGTGAAACTCAGTTGATCGAGAGTTCCAACCAATGAATTTCTGGACCGACAGGCGCGTTGCGGTTACCGGCGGCGCCGGCTTTCTGGGCCGGTTTGTCGTGCGGAAGCTGCGCGAACGGGGGTGTCGGCAGATATTCGTCCCGCGCCGCAGCGACCACGACCTGCGCGAACCCGAAGCCGTACGGCGCATGTACGAAATCGCCAGTCCCGATCTGGTGATTCACCTGGCCGGCTCCGTCGGCGGCATTGGCGCCAATCAACGGTATCCAGGCCGTTTTTTCTACGATAATCTCGTCATGGGCGCCCATCTTCTCGAGCAGGCCCGCAGGTTCGACGTACCGAAGTTCGTGGGTATCGGGTCGGTTTGCGCCTATCCGATGTCCACGCCGGTACCCTTCCGGGAGGAAAACCTGTGGGATGGGTACCCTGAAGAAACAAACGCGGCTTATGGCCTGGCCAAGAAAACGATGCTTGTACAGGGACAGGCCTACCGGACGGAGTACGGCTACAACGCGATTCATCTTCTTCTGTCGAACCTTTACGGGCCGGGAGAAAACCTGGATCCGGAGACATCGCATGGGCTCGCGTCAATCGTGCGAAAATTCGTGGATGCCCGATTTCAGGGACACGGCCACGTCACACTGTGGGGAGACGGCTCGCCCACGCGCGAATTCCTGTACGTGGAGGACGCTGCAGAGGGCATATTGCTCGCTTCCGAGTGTTACGATCTGCCGGAGCCCGTCAACCTGGGTTCGGGAGTGGAAATCTCGATCCGTGACCTCGCCGCGAAAATTGCGAGCCTGGCGGGATTCGACGGTCGGATTCACTGGGACAGGAACAGGCCGAACGGGCAGCCGAGGCGATGCGTGGACGTTTCTCGGGCGAAGCGCCACTTTGGATTCGAAGCCGCAACAACGCTGGAAGAAGGCCTTCGGCGGATGATTTCGTGGTACGAGAAGCAGACCCGCAAGGCGCAGACCCAATCGGATCTTCAAAAAACAGGTTGAAAACGGGAGGCGGGCTCGAGGTGTCAGAAGATCGTGATGACCGGCCGCCGGTGATCGGCGTCGGTACGTTGAACATCAGTCCCCGCGCCAGGGCGCTGGTAAACGAGGTCATGGACAGCAACCGGCTGTCTTACGGTCCGATGACGCGCAGGTTCGAGGCCGGATTCGCGCGTGCGCACGGGTGCCGGTTCGGCGTGATGAGCAATAGCGGCACGAGCGCCCTGCTGGTCGCCCTGTCGGCGATGAAGGAACTGCACGGGTGGGCCGACGGAGACGAAGTCATCCTGCCCGCGGTGACCTTCGCGGGTACGGCAAATATCGTCTTCCACGCGCGAATGCGCCCGGTGCTTGTGGACGTCGATCCGATCCACTACGAGCTCGATCCCGAAAAAATCGAGGCCGCGGTCACGTCGCGTACCAGGGCGCTCATTCCCGTTCATGTCTTCGGACAGCCGTGTGACATGGACCCTGTCCTCGAGCTTGCCCGGCGGTACGGTCTCCGGGTCATCGAAGATTCGGCCGAGACCATGTTCGCGGGATACAATGGCCGCAGTGTCGGAAGTCTCGGCGAAATCGGGTGTTTTTCCACCTATGCGGCACACCTGTTGACGACCGGAGTCGGCGGGCTGAATACGACCGACAATCCGGAATACGCTGAAAAGCTGAGATCGCTGATCAACCACGGGCGGGATTCGACGTATCTGAACATAGATGACGACGACCGGAAATCGCCGGAGGAGCTTCGAAGAATCGTCGCCCGGCGTTTTTCTTTTGTGAGTCTGGGATACAGTTTCCGGATGACCGAAATGGAGGCCGCTCTCGGACTGGCGCAGCTGGAGGTGTGGCCAGAGATGATGGCCGCCAGGAGGAAGAATGCCGCCTGGCTGACCCGGAAGTTGTCCGGGCACGAAGCGTTTCTGCAGCTTCCACGGATTCGACCGGGGTGCGAACACTCTTTCATGATGTATCCGATCGTCCTGAGGGACCGTGAAAAAGACGCGCTGGTCAATTTCCTGGAAGAGAACCGGGTAGAAACGCGTGACATGCTTCCTCTGACCAATCAGCCGCTCTACCAGCGCCTGCTGGATATCGGCGAGGCGGATTTTCCGGTTGCCGGATGGATCAACAGAAGCGGGTTCTATATCGGTTGCCACCAGGATCTCTCGTCAGCCGACCTGGAACGTATCGTCGAGTTGTTCGATCGTTTCTTCAGGGGCGGACCTACTCCCTAACCCCCTTCCTGAGAGGAAGGGGGAACGGTGATAGGTGTTTGTACAGGGTATGCAATGTTGCCGGAACAGCGCTGTCCGATCGAACAGAGTCCTTTTGGATGACCGGCAAGCGACGTCTGCCTTTTCTCCCTCTCTCCTGGTAGGAGAGAGGGCCGGGGAGAGAGGTCTGCGGGGAGC
>JAPPJY010000019.1 GCA_028874335.1 Gemmatimonadota bacterium
AAACAGGGCGTTATCGACGTATAGAAGGACGTTTCTTCCTTCACGTCCAGTGACCAGGTGTATCCTGGTAATCCGCCGTCTAATCGCCTTTATTTACAATCATATATTCGGATTTACGTACCCGAAAAATGACGAATCAAGGTTAGTAGATCACTTTGTTCAATGGATATTCGATAATGCCTTCCGCGCCCTTGTTCTTCAGCAGGGGCACGGTGTCGCGCACAACGCGTTCGTCAACCACGACCTCCACGGCCACCCAGTCGCCGTCCAGCAGGTTGGAAATGGTGGGGTTGTTCAGCGCGGGAAGCAGCCCAACGACCGCATCCAGGTCTTTCCGCCTTACGTTCATCTTCAGGCCCACCTTGTCTTCAGCCTGGAAGGCGCCCACCAGCAACGTGGCGATATTCCGGGCTTTCTCCCGTTTCCACGGGTCGTCCCATGCGCTTCTGTTGGCAATCAGACGCGGGGTGGTCTCGAGCAGGTCTTCCACAATCCGGAGTTTGTTGGCGCGGATCGAAGACCCGGTTTCCGTGAGCTCCACAATGGCGTCCACCAGACCGGGCTCGTAGGCCCCTCCATCATCTCCAGGCGTCGCCGCGCCCGCCGTCCTGACCTTGGCCTCCGTGGACCCCCAGGAGAACTCCACTTCCGCCTGTACGCCCCGCGCGTCCAGGTACTTCCGGGTGACATTGACCAGTTCCGTTGCGATACGCCGGCCCTGAAGGTCTTCCACGGTGCGGACGGGCGATTCTTCAGGCACGGCGATTACCCAGCGCGCGGGCTGCGCGGTGGATTTGCTGTACGGCAGTTCCGCGACCTCCACGACGTCGGCGTTGTTTTCCAGGATCCAGTCTTTGCCTGTAAGGCCCACGTCGAGCACGCCCCGTTCCACGTAATGGGCGATCTCCTGCGCGCGAAGGAACAGGCCCTCCAGGTCCGGATCGTCGATGGACGGGATGTAGGACCTGTGGTTGGCGCGAATCCGATAGCCCGCGTTCGCGAACAGATCGAGCGTGGACTCCTGGAGGCTGCCCGACGGCAGTGCGATTCTCAAAACCGCCATTGATGATTCCCCCGCGGCGGGGAACCTTATGGACCCCGCCCGTGTGATGGACGGCCTCAAAATTCACACAAACCTTCATACTTGTCAACATAAACCTATCCCAAACGGGCGAGGAAGGGCCCGCGCGGCCGGTGACGGGCGCCCACATGGGACGCCCCTACAAGGCGGTAACGGGCGAATCAGGGAGGAAGGTGCCTTGATCCCGCGCCGGCATGGCGGAATAACCATCGCCGATAGATTCGGCCAAATCATATCGCTCGCATAAAGATAGACATTCGATTGGCTGACGCGATACCAACCCGGAGCACTCCCAGAGCAGGGCGCGTTGTTCCGTCCCGCTCCGATTATCGGTATCCTCCGGGGCTGGCAGGACACCGTATCAGGTGAGTCCTGTGAGGGTATTCGCGCCATGCATAAGGCAGGCCCCGCGCCCAGCGGCGACAATTCTAAAGGCGGTGAGAAGGTAGAGGGAAGCCGGTAGAAGAAATCCTTGCCGATCTGTTCGACCGACTTGCCTGCGGCATGAGAAGAAACCTTACACGGCATGCGATCTCTACCCTCTTCCGTCTCACGTCTTCCCGTTCTTGAGGAACACGCCGTAGGCAGGGAATTTGGGGAGAAGTGGATTTTGAATTTGGTTTTCGCTCTTGCCTTCCGCTTTTAGCTGACAGCTGTAAACTGATAGCCGACAGCTTTGTCTGAAGGGGCGGGTGGAGTGGTCCCTCCAGTTGACAAAACCACCGCTGAGGCGTAAGTTTGTCTTGAATTCAGAAGGCGCCCTCGGGCGGGACCTGACACTGACATGATCTCCTTACCCGAACCGAAATCCCGTCTTCGAAAACCACGTACGAACGGATGGTGGCCATGGCACACGCGCATCTGGTGGGACTGATTGCCGACACGCACGACAACAAGGCGTCGGTGGAGAGGGCGACGGCGTTGTTCAACGAACGAGACGTCGGGCTGGTGGTGCACGCCGGGGATTATATAGCGCCTTTCAACGCCAAATGGATGGCTGGCCTGAACGCGCCCATGGTGGGCGTCTTCGGCAATAACGACGGCGAGCGCTTCGGGCTTCGCGCCCAGTTCGAGTCGCTGGGCGCCATACACCGCGCGCCGTATGCATTTACGCACGAGGGCAGGCGGCTGCTGGTTCTTCACGAACCCGACGAAGTGGACGCGCTGGCGGCAAGCGGCGCTTACGACGTGATCGTCTACGGTCATACCCACGAGATCGACGTCCGCACCGGCGGGACGCTGGTTGTCAATCCCGGTGAGGCGGGCGGTTGGGTGACCGGCCGGTGCACGTTGGGGATTCTGGATCTGCGCCGCCTTCAGGTCGAGATTCTGGACATTTGATATGAACACGGGATCCGGAAACCGCAGTGCGGCGCCGGCGGGAATGAGCCGTAAAGCCGTGCGCAGGCGTCTCAATGAGATCGTGTCTCACATGCCGCGGGAACCCGGTGTGTATATGTTGAAGGACGAACTGGGGCGGATCATATATATAGGAAAGGCGAAGTGCCTGCGAAGCCGGGCGCAGTCGTACATCCGGTCCAACGCGTACGACGGACGGCGTCAGTTCCGGGCGCTCGTACGTAACGCACGGGACCTGGAATACATCGTAGCGGATACCGAGGTGGATGCCCTGATCCTGGAGTCCAATCTGATCAAGGAGCATAAGCCCCGGTACAACATAAACCTGAAAGACGACAAGAAGTACCCGTTTGTCCGGATTACCGATGAGCCCTTTCCCAGGATTCTGTTTACACGCGACGTGGTCAAGGACGGTTCGCGTTATCTGGGACCCTATACGGACGTGAAGGCCCTGCGCCGGACCCTCGAAACCATGCACCGGTTGTTCCGTATACGGAGCTGTGACTACGCGTTGCCGGCAACGAACGTCCGTCTCTGCCTCGACTATGAGATCAAACGCTGCGACGGCCCTTGCGAGGGGCTTATCCCGGCAGTGGAATACCGCAAGATCGTGCGCGAGGCCGTGCTGTTTCTGACGGGTCGCCATACGCAGGTGGTGGCCGCGCTGAAGGAACGCATGCGGAATGCGGCCGCCGAACAGCGTTTCGAGGAGGCCGTGGTCTACCGGGACCGGCTGCGTGACCTGGAGCAGACGACCAACCGCCAGAGGGTGGTGTCCGCGGAACAGAAGGACTGGGACACGATCGCGGTAGCCAGGGAAGACGACGAAGCCTGCTGCGTGGTGATGGAGGTACGCGAGGGAAGGCTGATCGGGAGGCAGCACTATTTCCTGGGCGGCGTGCTGGACGCGCCGATCGAAGAAGTGGTCGGCTCCTTCGTCCAGTTGCTCTATCTGACGGCATCCTTCGTGCCGGAGGAAATCTGTCTGCCGTGCGATATCGAGTCACGCGAGACCGTGCTGGACTGGCTGAGGGGGCGGGCAGGGGGTCTGGTGGAAATACGGGTGCCTCAGCGGGGCGACAAGGCGCGGCTGGTGAGGATGGCCGAAAACAACGCGGCGCTGTTGCTCAGCGAGCGCCGGTTGAGGCGGGAGAACAGGAGGTCCCAGGCGCCCGCCGCGGTCGCCGCGCTGCAGCGCGACCTGCGCCTCGAGCGGCCCCCGAAGCGGATCGAGGCCATGGACATTTCGAATTTCCAGGGTTCGGACCCCGTGGCGTCGCTGGTGTGTTTTGTTGACGGCCGGCCCCGGAAGTCCGAGTACAGGCATTTCAGGATTACGGGTATCGAGGGCCCGGACGATTTCGCGATGATGCGTCAGGTGGTGACGCGGCGTTTCAAACGCCTGATGGAGGAGGGGCGGGCGTTTCCCGATCTGCTCCTGATCGACGGCGGAAAGGGGCAGCTCTCCAGTGCGGTTGCGGCGTTGAGTGAGGTGGGCGTCAGCGACCAGCCGGTGATCGGCCTCGCCAAGCGTCTCGAGGAAGTCTTCCTGCCGGCCCATCCGGACCCGCAGAATATCCCCAAGGCATCGGCGGCGCTCAAGCTGTTGCAGGCCGTGCGGGATGAATCCCACCGGTTCGCCGTCACCTATCACCGCAAGTTGAGGCAAAAACGAACGCTGGCTTCCCGGCTGGATGAGCTCGACGGGGTGGGCCCGGCCCGGCGGAAAGCGATGCTGGCGCATTTCGGATCCATGAAAAAGATCCTGGAGGCCGGCGCATCGGAACTGGCGGCGGTGGAGGGTATCGGACCGAAGCTTGCCGAACACATCGCGGAACAACTCGAAACTGATCTGTCGAGACCTACCCCATAGCCCCCTTCCTGAAGGAAGAAGGAAGAAGGAAGAAGGAAGAAGGAAGAAGGAAGAAGGAAAAGGTAGCGGTAACTTTGGCCTCTGTCACTTCTGCTATCGGACTCTCTCAAAAATCGAATGGAAGCGGATTGCTGAGGAGAGCGGAAAACCGGCGGCGTTTCCTGCTAATCAGAGTATCACACTTGTCCAAAATCGTCTCTTCCAACCACTATCACGACATGATCCACCTGCAACCGGAGCGAGGGCATCCTGCCCTCGAACTTCGCGTCACCGACCCCTATTCCCGTCGAGAGACTGACGCGTCCATTCAATCCGACACCGGTTCACGGAAAACACCGTGTGCGACGAGTTATCCGATGTCGAGGGCAGGATGCCCTCGCTCCCGGGAACGCCAACCGCACCGGTCCGAAATCGGTTTCTGTCCTGGACAGCCGTTGCCAATAGAGGGGGATCTGCATTGGCACTTCGAAACGACTTTCAAGAAAACCAGGTACTTACGTATCCAAGATCGTCTTTTTCAAACTATCTTGGACAGCAGTGTCAGAGTGTCTATAGATGACCGGCACGCGGAGCCTGCTTTCCTCCCTCTCTCCCTGTGGGAGAGAGGGCCGGGTAGAGAGGTCTGCGGGGTTGGGAGGGGAAGTGGCTTTTGATCTTGCCTATCGTTTTTTAGCTGACGGCTGAAAGCTGACAGCTTTTTCTGAGGGCCGGAAGCGCGGCCCATTAACATGGAGATCACTATGAAAAACGGAAACAGTACGCCATCGGCCATTCAATCCGCCATCCTTCAGACGGGCCTGGGCCAGGTGGAGGTCGCCTGGACGGGAACCCGTCTGGCGTCTGTCCGGCTGGGTCGCTTCGGGCGGGTCGATATCGCCCGACCCACGCTGGTTGACGGCAATCCCCCGGATCCGGCAGGGCAGCGCCTCATCGACGCTCTGGCCGGTTACTTCTCCGGCGAGCCCGAGCCGTTTCACGACCTCCCGGACCTGTCCGGACATACGGCTTTTCAGGAGATGGTCTGGCGGGCGACCCGGGAGATTCCGTATGGCGTGCGGCGGTCTTACGGCGACGTCGCCAATGCGGTCGGTCGCCCGAAGGCCGCCCGCGCGGTGGGCGCCGCGCTGGGGAAGAACCCGTACGTGATCGTGGTGCCATGCCATCGGGTTGTGGGGGCTTCCGGGGCGTTGACGGGCTTCGCCTACGGCGGCGAATGGAAAGCCGCCCTGCTGGCGCTGGAGGGTAACGGGTGACAAGGGACAACGCCGCAATGGCGGCTGTGACCGATATCGATGAGGGCGAACAGCGCCTGACGGCACAGTGGCGCAACGCGCTGCGCGGGTTCATGGATTACATCCACCTGGAGCAGGGTCTGGCCGAGAATACCGTATCGGCCTATGCCCGGGACCTGGAACGGTACGCCACCGTGCTGGATGCGCGGGGCGTAACAACGCCCGTCCGCGTGTCCCAGGCGGACGTATCCTCGCTCTTGCGGTTGCTGGGAGAACTCGGCCTGGAAGCGTCCAGCGTGGCGCGAAACCTGACCGCCGTCCGGATGTTTCATCGGTACCTGCAGGCGGAGGGGATGATCGAAAACGACCCCACCGAGCATATGAAGTCGCCCAAACTGGGCCGAAAACTGCCGGCCGTCCTGAACATATACGAAGTGGAACGCCTGATGATGGAGCCGGACGTGGAGACGACTCTGGGTCTCCGGGACCGCGCGCTGCTCGAGATGTTGTACGGAGCGGGTCTCCGGGTTTCGGAACTGATCGGCCTGGAACGGATGCACCTCCTGTTCGACCTGGAGGTGGTGCGCGTGATCGGCAAGGGCAGCCGGGAGCGGATCGTGCCCATCGGATCGGAAGCCGTGGCGTGGGTCAGTCGCTATCTGACGGGCGCACGCGAGGAATTGAGCGGTCCGGCGTCGGGGAGTACGGTTTTCCTGAATTTCCGCGGCGGGGCCATGTCGCGAATGGGCGTGTGGAAGATATTGAGGCGCTGCGTTCAGAACGCCGGTATCCGGAAATCGGTGAGCCCGCACACGATGCGCCACTCGTTCGCGACCCATCTGCTGGAGGGCGGCGCCGACCTCAGGGCCGTACAGGAAATGCTGGGTCACGTGGACATTTCGACAACCCAGATCTACACCCACGTGGACCGCGAATACCTGAAGGAGGTCCACCGCTCCTTCCATCCGAGGGCATGAGAAGGAAGAAGGAAGAAGGAAGAAGGAAAAAGGAAGAAGGAAGAAAAGCGGGGAGACGGAAGCCGGTAGGAGATATGTGGGAAGAGGTCTCGCTTTCCGATAGCCATTCGGTTATCGAATGCGACGGCTCTCGCGAGTACTTCCAGAGCAGGGCGCGTTGTTCCGTCCCGCACCGATTTACGTTTTCCTCCGGGGTTGGCAGGCCGGCGTTTCGGGTGAATCCTGTGAGGGTATTCGCGCCATGCATAAGGCAGGCCCCGCGCCCAGCGGCGACTTTTGG
>JAPPJY010000002.1 GCA_028874335.1 Gemmatimonadota bacterium
GAAGCGACCAAAAGGAACCAAAAGTCGCCGCTGGGCGCGGGGCCTGCCATATGCAAAGCGCG
The DNA here is from genome assembly GCA_028874335.1 of Gemmatimonadota bacterium. GTDB lineage: Bacteria > Latescibacterota > UBA2968 > UBA2968 > JAAXHE01. The sequence goes on from JAPPJY010000002.1 coordinate 63, forward strand.
AACACGCTCACGGGTCGCACCGGAACTTCTGCCCTGCCAGCCACGGAGGTCACACTGATCACCGGTGCTGGACGGGTCCGCGCGCTATGCTCTGGTCGTATTGCAGAATGGCATCGTGAATGTAGCTGGTGTGGTTACCTGAATGCGAACATCTTTCCCAGTTTCTCCAGTGGATTCCCGAAATCGCATCGTGGTCGTGTCTGCAAGGATGCACGAGAGGAGTAACAGCATGATTGGAATATTCGTCATTGTTGGCGCGGTCCTGGTGCTTATGGCGGCGTCCCAGGCCCTGGCATCCGAACGCCCGTCGACCGACGAGACGCCCGGAAGGCCCGGCGAGTGGGGCTTTCGCCCGGCGGACGGGAGCGTTTCCCAGGTAACCCCGCCCGGATTTTCGTGGCGGCCGCAGAAAGACGCCGCGAGCTACGAGCTTCAGTGCGCTGCAGACAGTGCCTTTGCGCATGTCGAGTACGAGGCGAGCGGCATCACGTTCAACGTCCACTGCCCGCCTCGTACGCTGCCGCCGGGCCGATGGCACTGGCGATTCCGCGTTTACCATAGATCGGGCGAGGTTTCCGACTGGAGCAGCGTGCGTTCGTTTACGATTGCTACAGATGCAAACGCGCTTCCGCTTCCCTCGCGTGATGACCTGCTGGCGCGCATTCCAACCGGCCATCCGCGGCTATTCGTGCGGCCGGAGCAGGTTCCGGAATTCCGGCGCCGGGCAAAGACGGACCTCGTGGATCAATACGAAAGTCTTGTGTCGGCGTCCGAGAAGCTGCTGGAGAATCCGCCGCCCACTGAAGAGCCGCCCCTCTATCCTGAAGGGACGGTCCGGCTCAGCGAGGAATGGCGGGCGATCTGGTGGCCGAACCGGGAATATACGATCGCGGCCCTGAACGGCGCGGCCACCCTGGCCTTCACCCGGCTGCTGGGCGGTCGCGAGGAGTACGGGCAACTCGCCCGGGAGATTCTGATGGCCTGCGCCGAATGGGACCCGGTAGGCGCGACCGGATTCAAATACAACGACGAGGCCGGGATGCCCTACGCGTACTATTTCTCCCGCACCTACAGCTATCTCCACGACCTGCTGACGGAGGACGAACGCGAAACGTGCCGCCGGGTGATGAGAATCCGGGGGCAGGAAATGAACGCGCACCTGAATCCTCGCTTCCTCTGGCGTCCGTACGGGAGCCATGATACCCGTTCCTGGCACTTCCTGGGCGAAGTGGGCATCGCGTTTCTGGATGAGACCCCCGAGGCCGCGGACTGGGTGTGGTTCGCCGCGAACGTGTTTGCCAACACGTATCCGGTCTGGAGCGATGACGACGGGGGCTGGCATCAGGGCATGGGTTACTGGAGAAGCTACATCCAGCGGTTCACCTGGTGGGCGGACATCATGCGCACGGCTATGGGTATCGACGCCTTCGACAAGCCCTATTTCTCGCAGGTCGGCTACTACCCGATGTATCTGCAGCCACCTGGTACGCGAGGCGGCGGGTTCGGCGATCTGACGGCCCACCTCGTTTCCGCGCAAAACCGCGGCGTTATGGCGCTCTTCGCCGCAATGGCACAGAATCCTTACTGGCAGTGGTACGTCGAGGCGCACGGTGAGCGGCCTTCCGAGCCGGGTTATGTCGGCTTCGTCAGGGGCGCCCTGCCCCGGGTGACGGCGAAGCGTCCCGTCGACCTGCCCACGTCCAGATGTTTCAGGGGTACGGGACAGGCCGCGCTCAATACCAATCTGGAAGACGCCCGGAAGAACGTGGAGGTGATCTTCAAGAGCAGTCCCTTCGGGTCCCACAGCCACGGGTATGAAGCGCAGAATTCTTTCCTTCTCTACGCGTTCGGAGAGCGGCTGCTGATCCGCACCGGGCGGCGCGACATCCACGGCAGCGAGCACCACAGGCAGTGGATGCATCACACGAAGTCGGTAAACTGCATTACCGTCAACGGCGAAGGGCAGTTGCCGAACGCCAGCGACGCCCTGGGAGAAATCCTGGATTTCAACACTTCAGAGCATCTCGATTACGTCTCTGGAGAGGCATCCCGCGCATACGCGGGCAAACTGGAACGGTTTACACGCCGCATCCTGTTCCTGAAACCGGAAGCGGTCCTCATCTTCGATACGCTGCGTGCGCCCGGTCCCGCCCAATTCGAGTGGCGCCTGCACGCGCCCGTGGAGATGGCGGTCCACAACCATCGGGATATCCGTGTGGTCAACGGTGCAGCGGCCTGCCGGGTATCGTTCCTGTGGCCGGACGGCCTGTCGCTGAGCCAGACCGACCGGTTCGAGCCGCCGCCCCGGCCTCGCATAAAACTGATCGAGTATCACCTGACGGCAATTCCCTCCGAGCCTTCCCGGGACCAGACGTTCGTGACGCTTCTCAGGCCGCATCGGGCGGCGGAGTCGCCGTCTGGAAAGGCGCATTTGGAGGCGGTCGACGGCGGGTACGCGGTCACCGTACCCCTTGCTACAGGCCACGCAGCAGTACTCCTGCAGGCATCCGGAGGCAGCGTCCTGACGGGCGCGGGCATCCGGACCGACGGCGAGGTCGGCGCCGTCGCATTCGACGAGCGGGGAGACGTGAAGCAGACGCTAGTTGCCGGGGGAACGATGATAGAGGCTCACTGACGACCATCGGTAAGTGGAAAAGATGCCTTTGCGTTTCGGAGGATTCGTTGCGTATTGGCGTTGCAAATCTATCTTCGTCCGGTTGTTTCCATCCGTCACCGATCGTGTCGCTAAACGGTAAGGAGACGATATTGGAGAGGGTACGGAATGAGAATAGACCTGGAGAAGATGTCCGAACAGGAGCTCACCGATCTAAACAACCGGATTGTCGCACGCATCAAGTTCCTTCGCGGACAACGGATTCACCGGGAGATGCTGAAGTTCGGAATCGGGGAGAGGGTCGCCTTTAAACCCGAAGGGGATCACTGGATCACTGGCGTATTGACGAAATACAACCGTAAAACCGTCACCGTCATCACAGACACGGGCGAACGTTGGAACGTAGCACCAGGTTTCCTCTTGAGGGCTTCGGAAGTCGAAACATGAACGTTTAACGTTGAATGGAGCGGAGCGATCGTGCTACCGCTACGGCATCATCGACGACATTGCCATGAAAAAGAGCTATCCATTTCGAATTGACCTTTCGGATACGGGTCGTGATATCGACGTGATTCAACGGTTGGAACACTTCGCACTGCTGAATCTGGGCATGGTGCAGTCATTAGGCGCCGGGATTCTGGGTGGAACAGAGGCGATTCAACGCTTCTACCACGCGGACAACTGTCTCTACGTGCGCAAGCATCTGAAAAACAGACAGGCCAACGCGATCATGGGCCACGGGATACAACTACCCGATCTATTCGACAGCTTACCGGCGGAGGAAGCGCAACGCGAGTTCCTGCACGAACTTGAGACCATGCGATCTCTGTGTCTAAAGCTTCTGGAGAACGTCAGATCGCCAGACTTTGCCGGTCCCGCGCAAGCATAGGAAATTCACAGGAGGTCTGTCTGACAAAGGATCAGGTACGTTCACAATTTCGTTCGGACCTCCACAAGACAGGACGCACGGGGATATTTTAGAGGTGAAGACAATGGCCGAAACAGCTGGACGAAGCGCGCGCAGGCGCCGGCAGGAATCGTACGATATTGAGATCGTAAACAAGGAAATTCCGATACTGAAGGATCTCCATCTCGAGACGGACCTGTCCGAAAACGTACTGGTGGTGCCGCCAGACGGGGAGTCCGGCGTCGAAGTGGGCCGTAGAATCGCACAGGCGCTGGGAAGCGGCGCTGAAATCCGGTCCGGATCCGAGATCGAAGAGAGCGACTGGGAAGACGCCCACATTATTGCGGCGGGAAACGTCTTCAACAACGCGGCGATCCGTCGCCTCGGGATGAATTTCTACGCCTGGACGGATGAGTACTATCCCGGCGGAGACGGGTACGAGGTCAGAACGGTCCACAATCCGTTCGGGGCCGGGAGGAACGTCGTTCAGTTGGGAGGAAGTACGCTTGAAGGGGTGACGCGGGCTGTTGACGAGTTTCTCTCGATCGTGGAGCGGGAGGGGCCGCGCATCGGATGGATCAACCGGACCGTGTCCCGACAGAACCCGGATTCTTCGCCCACGGACGCCGAAGCAAGGAAGATCATCGATACGGTCAACGAGCAGGTCGCGCTATCGGGAAGTCAGGGGCCGCTGCGCCGCATGGTGGACCATGCCATGCTCTATTATCTGTCGGGCGACGAGGTCTGGGGTCGAATTTTCAGGGAGGAATTCCATTTCTTCATCGATCTCGCCCACGAGGCGGGCGACTGGTGTCTGTCGCAGGGTACGCATCTTTACTTCTGGATATACCGCATGCTGACTGCCTGGGACGTGATGGAGGAAGGAGACGTCTTGAGAGACGCCGATCGGCTGAAGATGACGAACGCGATCTACAACATCATCCGGTGGACGTCCGAACTCACGCATTTCAGGTTCAAGTCCGTAGACGACGTGGTCCAGAACCAGAACCACCAGAGCTTCGCCGCGCTGAGTCTGTTCATTGGAGCAAGGTATTTCAAGAAGTATTACGGGCTGACGGATTTCGATGAAAAGCTGCCTTTGGCGCACCGGACGCTGGAACTGCACGCCAGGTCGTACAAGCCGAACGACAACGCGGGGACCGGCTACGTGTGGATTACGCCGGGACACCTGATCAAGTACGGGCTGATGACGGACGATCTCTCGTACCTCGAAGACGGTCATCTGGCGCGGCTGCTGGACAGCGCCGTGCTGACCATCGACAGCAGGGGCGACGACTGCACGTACGGCGACGTCGGCGCGTACAGGGCATCCCGGGCCAGCCGCCCGAGCGGGCTGCAGGCCGCGTCGATCGGCGCATGGTTCTACAACGACGGGCGCTACCGGTGGCTCTACAACTGGATGGAGCAGGGCCAGCAGTGGCGGGACTCCTTCCAGCGCCAGAGGAACTGGGGGATCGGCGGATGGGAGGTGTACGACGGATTTTTCTTCAGGGACATCGCGCCCGTCGAACCTGCGGAACTGCTGGGGGTACGCGCGTCGATGCTGGACGGGGCGGCGCATGACTTTGCCAAGGACCGGGCGCGGAAGACGGGTCAGTACCACGGAGACCCCCTGGTGGAATCGGACGTTCCCCTCGCGGAGGCGTTCGACAAGCTGGCGTTCCGGCGAAGCTTCGACAGACGCAGCGAGTACCTGTTGATCGACGGGCCTACGGGTTTCTCCCATTCCCAGGAGGACGGGAACTCGATCATCCGCCTCTGCTGGAACGACCGCATCTGGCTGGCGGACCTGGACTACATCCGCCGGTTGGCGAGATACCACAACACGGTGGTGATCGTGAAGGACGGGACGTGTTTTCCCAAGCCGTCGCAGGTGTCGCTCAGGGCGATCGGAGACTTCGAAGACTGGGGGTACAGCCAGACCGTATCGCCGGGGGATAACGGCACGGACTGGGCGCGAAGTATCTTCTGGAGGAAGGGTGCGTATTTTCTGGTAATCGACTCGGTGGACGCGCTGGAGGGCGGAGATTATCTCCTTGACGCCATCTGGCGGGTACTCGGACAGGTGGACGCGTCAGAGAGCGCATTGCGTATCGAACAGGACGGCGAACGGCTCCACATCGTTAACGCAGACGACTCCGAAAAGTCACTTACGGACCGCGAGGCCGACTTTGCGCCGGACTGGGAGGCCAACTGGAAGAATTACGAGCACGCGGACGGTACCGTCCGGATGTGGCACCAGAAGATTCGACTCTCCATGGACGCCGGTGACCGGACTGCTTTCGTGAATCTGCTGTATCCGTCCAATGACGGATTGCCGCAGGCGTTCGACGTGGAGCGCGTGGGTCCGTCCGTCGCCGTGGTCCGCGACCGGCGGTCGGGAGAGGCCGTCATGGCCGGCGTGGGGGCGCCGGATCATGGCGGACTGGACGTGGACGGAAAGCTGTTCCGGATCGACAGCGACGGATTTGCCCTCGTGGAGGGAACACAACTGGCGTGGGAAGCGCCGCTATTCAGGAGCTGGGCGCCCGTCTCCGTGGAGATGGACCTGGCGAAGGGGAAGGGGACTATCGAAGCCCGGACAGAGACCCGCGTTGGCATCCGTGCGGAGGAGGTCCGTCTGAACGGAAAGCGGATTTCGGCGGGAAACGAGGGCAAACTGGTCTGGTTTACGCTGGCGGCCGGCCGGCACGATCTGGAAGTCCGGCCCCGCGCGCCGGGAACATTCGACCGATTGCTGCGGGAAGCGCCGTCGTACCGGCCCGGTCCTGTATCCATCGATCCGGGACCTGTGGTCGGAAGCGGTATCGAACCCCTATGGACATTCGACGCGGGATCGGGGGTGGCGGCCGTCGACTCCGATGGATCGGGCATGACGCTGGCGGGGACGTTGGATGGGAGCGTCCACCTGCTGGACGCAGACGGCTCCGAGGCGTGGTCGTTCGACGCGGGTGGCGAAGTCCGGGCCATTCACCTTGTGGATATCGACGGGGACGGCGCGCCGGAGGCAGTTGTGGGTACTCGCGACTGTCGGCTGTACGTTCTCGGCGCCGGCGGCGGGGTGCGCTGGGAGCACGAGTTTCCGCCCGGCAGCGGGATGCGCCCGCAGCGGTTGACGACCGTGTCTTCGGCCGATCTCGACGGCGACGGCAGGAAGCAGGTGCTGGCCGGGGCCGAAGGGTGGCTGCTGCACGTGTTCGAGGCGGACGGATCGCTGAAATGGCAGACGGAGACTCATTACCATTGTATTACCGGATGCCTGGCCGTGGATCTGGACGGGGACGGAAGGGACGAGGTAGTGGTAGGCACCGAGTATTATACCATTAATTGCCTGAATCCGGACGGAACGGCGCGGTGGAGGCGGAGCACGGGATGCGTCTCGCCGACGGTTCTCGCCGCCGACCTGGACGGCGACGGGGCGATCGAGGTGGTGTACGGGGACTGGCGGGCGGTGAACGCGGCGACGAGCGGGGAACTGTTCGGCCAGACCGGCCTGGGGGGCAGCGGCGAATTGAAAGCGCCGGGCGCGCTGTCCTGGCGCGTGAATATGGGGGGCGAGGTGGAGGACATCGCCGTTGCGGACGTGAACGGCGACGGCATGCCCGAGGTGATTGCGGGCAGCGACGTGGGGCAGCTTGTCTGCGTCGCGGGAGACGGCGAGGTGATCTGGCGGCGGGACCTGGTGGATAAAATCACCTGGCTGACCACGTTCCGGGACAATGGATCCGTGAAGATCCTGGCAGGATTCGATACGGGCGAGATCCGGACCTGCGACGCCGGCGGGGAGCTGATCGCAAGGGACCGTGTCGAAGGCGAAATCACGCATCTTCGGGCCTTCGGCGACCGGGTCGTATGCGCCACCTCGGCGGGGACGGTGATGGCCTTCCGGCCGGTCGATCAGGAAACAATCTCGTGAGACTTCATTTATGGCCGGTCTAAATGAGGAGCAGCTTTCCGATTATCTGAACGACGGTTACCTGTTGCTGGAGGACGTGCTGTCGCCGGAAGACCTGCAGCCGCTGATCGACGACATCACCGAGGGGATCGATCGCAAGGCGCGGCAAGCCCGCGCCAATGGCAAGCTGACCGATCCGTTCGAAAACGCGCCATTCGACCGGCGACTGGCTTGTCTTCGCGATGCGATGGATGATGCAACGGAGATCGAGAAGGCGGTGACGGGCAAGCGCCTGAAGACGGCCGGGATGTTTGCCGTGATCACGCACCCGGCGATTCTGGACATCGTGGAATCCGTCATCGGCCCGGAGATCCTGGTCCATCCCCAGTTCAACTGCCAGGCGAAGATGCCCAACGAGGCCCGGTCGCAGATCCCGTGGCACCAGGACCTGGGGTTCCTGCATCCCGAAGCGGAAGCCACGTTCATGGTCAACTTCTGGATTCCGCTGGTGGACGTTTGCGTGGAAAACGGATGCCTGGAGGTCATTCCGGGGAGCCACAGAGCCGGCCTCAAGCCGCACGGGGAAGTTGAGGGCTATCCAAACGCTGGGATCCGGGAAGGGTGGGTTCCGGATGGCGAGCCCGTCGCATGTCCGGTAAACAAGGGCGGTGTGGTGGTGTTCCAGCACAAGACGGCGCACCGGTCATTTCCCAACAGGACGGACCGCATCCGCTGGAGCCTGGACATCCGCTACTCTGACCCGTCAAAGCCAACGGGAAGGGACGAGGTGCCGGGATTTCTCGCGCACAGCAGTGCGCACCCGGAGCGTGTGGCGAAAACACACCTGGACTGGCTGAATCTGATGCAGGAGGTGGATGAGCTCCTTTACGAATAGCCGCCTTGTGTCGGGCGCCGCGATCACGGATATCCACCCGGTCCGTTACGCCGGAACCGGAAAATCGGACTTTCCATAAAAGAGGTTGTGAAATACCTGCCAGAAGGATTCGCCTTTGTACCGAACCGTCACGTCGTCCACGCGTTCAGCCCCTTCCGGCACGGAAAGACGATCGGGTTCGGGATGCGTCACCTCCATCACCACAGGACTTTCTGCGATGAGCGGTTCGTTGTCTCTTGCGACCGCTACGGCTTCCTGAACGCGCGCCGTGATCAGGGCGCGGGCGTCTGTCGGCGCAAGGTGAAGGGCGCACAATTCTCCCAGGCCTTCCTTTACAGGCGCCGTGACGATGCCGCTGACCCAGCGTTCGGATTCGGTGCACGCGTGCAGGTCGCCCGATGTGAAGACCCAGGGAATGCCCAGATGACCGCACAAATAAGCCGCCATTTCCATCTCGCCGACTTCGGCGCCATTGACGCGATAGACCATTTCGCGGCTCATCGAATGTGCGAGGCAGCCGTTGGGCGTGCCGGTCATCGCATGCATGCCCACCTGGATCAACGCGTCGAATCGGGGCGACAAGCCCGGCAGCCAGCACGGGCGTTTGACACCCTGTACCAGTTTCACGCCTGACACCAATTCTTCCGATAGGATCGTGCGCCCGGCGCCATGAGCGTCATTGATGATCACTTCTTGGACGCCTGCTGCAAACAGACCTTCGACCGCGGCGTTGACCTCGCCCGTCAACAGGCGCTGCATCTCGGCACGGTCGTGCACGCCTTTGGCCGTTGTCGCATCTTCCCGGTGTCTCGGGTCCCAATCGTCGACGCCGGCCACGCCTTCCAAATCGGTCATCATATACACGGATTTCACGATCATGGGATTCTCCTGTACCTGGGGTATTTCCGAGACCAATTGCGCAGGCAGCGTTGCGGTGGTCAGCCTCCCGCGTGCGCAAGCGCTTCATCGACTTTCTCCGTCCACGGGTCCGCGACGCGCGCCTCGTACCTGCCGTCGTTGAAGTACGCGGACTTGGGCATGTTGCGGTCCTCCAGCACCGCCTGGTGGTGGACCTTCTTAAGGCGGGGACGCAGTTTGCGAAGGTCAGCCGCCTTCCGCCCGGCTTCCGGTCCTCGGGGGAGGTTCAGGAGTTCATCGGCTCCGTGCCAGCCGCGGATGAGGGTGGCGGGAAAGGCAAACCAGCGGCGGATGTAGTCGATCCTGAGGCGGACGAGCGGGTCGCGCGTGGCCTTGTACGCGCGGGAAAGCATGGCTTCGAGGGCGTCCGCGTCGTCTGTAGTGTAACATGGTACCTGGTCGTGCAGCCCGCGCAGACCCTGGAACCACCGGCCCTCCCGCGGTCGGCGCCAGATGGCTTCGAGACGGTCGTAAAAGGCGCGCACTTCGCCCGCGGCCCCGCCGAAGAGTCGCGAGAAGAATTCATCAAGCAGCTTTGCCGGGTCCTGTCCGGCGTCCCACCAGAGTTTGGATGCCAGCCAGATCTGCGGCCCGGCTGCCGGCCAGTGGGGATAGGCTTCGGCATAGAAGCCCTTGACGCCCGCGCTGCGCTGGAACTTGATGTCGTCGGCCATCAGGCCCGCAAAGTAGCGCGGCAGCACCCAGCCCAGGCCATAGTAGTCGTACTTGCATACGTGGTCGCACTGCTCGAGCCAGGAGAGGATGAATTCACGGTCCTTGTCCCTGTATTCCGGGTCCAGGTGCTGTGCGGTGTCCTGCGTCAGATAAATGGCGGCGTTGGGCTCGAGGCGTTCGATGCGTCTGGGCGGCTCCTCCACGTTATGGTAGGCCAGACATCCCACGAATTTTCCGGGATGGGATTCCTGCAGCGCGCGTGCGACGGCGTTGAAGTAGGTGAACCACCGGTCGGAGTAGATCGGGCGGTCCCGGAATTTCAGATCCGGAATGTCGAGGGCGCGGCAGTTGTCGCAAAGGCAGAAGTTCCCGTTGTCATTCATCCCCAGCGAGAAACAGTGCGCTTCGGGGTGCTCGTCGAAGTAGGCTCGCGTGGCGGCGATCGTCACATCGACAACCTCGGGGTTGCTCGTGCAGGGTTGGCCGAAGAGTCCGTTGCTTACGGCGTCGCTTTCGGGTATCAGCCGTTCACCGTCGATAAGCGCATAGTACTCAGGATGGGTCTTTCCGTATTCGGCAACAGGGAAAATCTTGTACAGGGCGTGGTGGAAGCCGGCATAGGGCAGTTCGTGCCTCCGGCTGGAGACGCGGTTGCGGCGTTCCCAGCGATGTCCCTCCAGCCCGGCGATTCCGCTGAAGACGCGGAAGAGGAAGTCGGGTGTTCTGGTTTCGTTTATAGGTGCGATCTTCAGGGTGGTTTGTATCGGGATGTCTTCGAAGAGTTCCCCCGGCATGAACCAGCGGGCGCCGAGGTGGTCTTCCAGCAGGCCGAAGACGCCGTAGGCCGTGCCGCTGTCGCTTCCGCCGAGGATGAAGATGTCTCTTCCGGCGGTGTGGATGCGGTAGCCTTCCACGCCCGCGTAACCGGCATCCAGTTTCAACGACCGGGCGTACGTTGTCAGCCCGACGTGTATTGCCGTTCTGCCGCGGGGCGCAGGCTTCCCGCCGTCGGCGCCTATCGGAGGCGCCATGCCTGTCATCTTTTCGAGCGCCGTCTGCAGTTCCCCGGCGGCGTCACGGAGGATCTCTCCGGCGCCGGCCGGGACGATGATGGCGGTACGGGGCTGACCCCTGTCCGCCAGGGTGAGCGTTCTGTATTGACGCATATCAGTGTCCCCCCTGTTGAGGTGGCGTGGTTTTCTCCGGGTGCGGAAACCGGGGCGCCAGGCGCCGGCTGATTTCCGGATAGATGGCGATGAAGTGGTCCCGCATGGTCGGAAACCGGAAATCATCGGCGGTTTCGAATTCCGTTTCCAGGTCCTGTTTGCGGGGCATATGGCAGTCGATACAGTTGGACTGCATCGCGTCTCCGAGTTTGGCGGACATACCGCAGGCGTGCGTCTCGTGGCACGCCGCGCAACGCCGGGAGAACAGGGAAAGGTTTCCACGCTCGAGGGCGTGCGGGTTGTGGCAGGTAATGCATGTCATCGATGAACTCTGTTGGAAACACTTCGACTGGGTCAGCCGCGGCAACTGGTTGGTGCTGTGGACCCCGATCCTGTTCAGTTCTTCGGGGTCGTCCAGTTTGAGAAAATCACTGAGGGACTCGCCGGGCCGGAAGGAGAAAGGCCGCTGGCTCGGCGCGCCTACGCCTGAATGGCATTGCGCGCAGAGGTCGATCAGCCGCGGCGGGTCGAGTCCGCCGGGGTGCAGGATGTGCGGCGCATCTTTCGCTTCTGGATGGGCGCGTTGATAGGCCGCGTGTTCCGCACCGGGGCCGTGGCAGCGCTCGCAGGAGACGCCCAGGACGAAATGTTCCTTGTCGTATGCGTTACTGGTATAGGATTCCGATTCGAACCAGGTGGCATGGCACTCCAGGCATCGGGGGACGACGCCGCGTGAGAAATTCACCTCGCCGTCAGGATAGCCCGGGCTGTTGATCCACCGCTGCTGCTGGGAGAAGTAGGAGATGGGCAACTGATAGAGGCGGTCGCCCTGCCAGAAGAGGTAGGTCTGGCCGATTTTTCCGGAGCCGGTGACGATGTCGATGCGCTCCGTCCGCCGGTACCTGCCCTCTCCTTTGCCGACAATTGCGGTCTGATAGAATCCGTCTTTTCCGACGGTGATTTCGAAGCGGAGATTGGGGTTCCGGGTCCCGACGATCGCGTGGTCGGGAGAGAAGCTGCCCAGGATCGATTCGGGACCGGGAAAGCGGGAGGTGAGATGGTGGGCGGTGCGCCGGAACTCCTCGAACCGGTCCCGGTGGCACTCCGCGCAGGCCTCTGCGCCGATGTATCCCGCTGAACGGGTCTCGCCGTCCGCGTTCCCGGCGCCTGCGAGGAGAAAGGGACCGCCCGGCGCCAGGACAGCCGCGAGCCCCAACAGGACCGATCTGAAGACAACCCATGCCATAGCCTTGCCATTTCAATTGGAAGGTGGGAGGGTTTCTCAAAGCATACCCCGGCCGCGTGTGGATGTCAATCGAAAACTCGAAAGGCGACGCCATGTCGACAGTACGATTCGCGATTGTGGGGGCGGAAAAGATTGCGGGGCTAAGGGGCAAGGCGTTGCCGGACACCGTTCGCGCGGAAATCTTCGGCGTCGCCTCCGGCGTTCGCCTCGTGAGGGCGATTTTAGCCGTCGCACTGTGTTGGTTCGCAGCCCCCCTGGAGGCGAGCGCTCAAGGGAAGGACGGTTTCTATCTGCGGGGGGATTTCGGGGACTCGGACGCGTTGACCATTCTGGGGCGCATCGAGGGCGTGGATCAGCCAACGCGTTGTGACCGGCTGTTGTATCCCGATCAGGCCGCTGTCCCGCGCGATCCTGCCTGCTCTGAAACTGCGTCCGGAGCGTACGCGACAATGGCGTTTGATCGGGGCGCGGAAACCATGACCAGCGCAACTGCTCTTGCGTTGGGGTACGCCCACGGCTGGCTCCGGTTGGAAGCCGAACTGAACAACACCGTGCTGGGCGCAACCTCGGCGCCGATGGTGGACGCGGGCCGGTTGGCGCCGGAGAGGGTGCATGAGTGGAGCGCGGTTGAAGAACCTCAGGCCAGGGTTTCAGGGTTCAATATTACGGACATGTTTCTGAACGTACACCTCGACTACAACAATTCCTCGCGCTTCACGCCATTCTTCGGCGTTGGAGGCGGCGTGTCGAATGTCATTCTCGTTTTCAAGGGATTGCGGGTCCGACGAACGCTCACTGACGGATTCGCGCCGGAAGGCGGCGTCGATCCTGGCGCAGAAGTCGCCGTTCCTGCATGGCAGACGCGGGCCGCGGGCACGGCCGATTCCGCGTGGCTTCGACTCGCTGAGTCGACGATAGGGACGAATCTGATCGGCGGTGTGGCTTACAAGGCGAACGAGCGATTCGGCATTGCGCTGCGGGGGCGTTACGCGCGTTACGGGGACGTCCGGAAACCTGGAAAATGGGACCAGGTGCGAAGTCACGCGCCAGTGCTTGCAAACGGGAACACGCCCGCAACGTTCGACCTCGTGCTCAGTGATATCGTCTTCTATGCGGTCACGATTTCGTTCGTGTACGATCTCTAGCTGGCTTCAACTCCTGAAGATAATAGGGACGAGCCAGCCCCGGAATCGCGTTTCGTGTGAAGAATCCGTTCGAAGTTCAGTAAGACAGGATGCGTAAACCGAAAGATTGGAATATTGTCCAAAGTACAGTCGAAATCCGACGAGGGAAAACCTTATGTCGAAAGTGCGAATCGCGGTTGTGGGCGCCGGGAACATGGCCCGAGTCCGGGGTCAGGCGTTTCTGGATACCGGGCGGGCGGAAATCTGCGGCGTTGCCGCCCGTCGAAGGGAGACCGCCGAACGCTGCGCGGGTGAGTTGGGTTGCACCGTCTATGGCGATGACTATCGGAGATTGGCCGGGACCCGCCCGGACGCCGTCCTGATCGAAGTACCGCATCGCGTTCAGGACGAGGCGACAATGTGGGCGCTGGACGCCGACTTGGACCCGCTCATCGGCGGCTGTCTCGCGTCGTCCCTGGAGAACGGAAAACGGATTGTGGAGATGGCTGGTCGGTCCGGGCGGATCGTGGAGGCGGGGTTTCAGCGCCGGTACGACCCGGCCTGGGAGGAGATCAGGCGCCTGGTGGCGGGAGGAGAACTGGGGCCGCCGGTGATGGCCGTGACCATGGCATTGTGGAACCCGGACCCGGATGCCTGGTACTGCGATCAGGAGGCCAGCGGGGGCATGCCGCTGACCCACATGAGCTACTGTTATCTGAATGCGATCCGCTGGATTCTTGGACAGCCGACCACCGTTTCGGCGATGGCCAACCGGAAACGGAATACGGCGCCGGGCCACGTTGCCGAGGAGACGTGCGGGGCGCTGATCGGATTCGAAAACGGGGCTTTCGCTTCGGCTACGGCCAGCTACATCGGGCCGGACGGGATGCCCGACCCGCAGGCGCGATTCATTTGTGCCAACGGCGGAATTCAGACGAATGCCGAGAGCCCGCCCGGCAAGGACGCCATTACTGTGTATAGGGAAGGTTGCTCCAAAGTCCGGAGCTTTGATGCGGAACCATCGTCTATGGTGAGGCAGGCGCACGCATTTCTGGATGCCATGGAGAGTCGGCGCGAAGCCCTTAATCCTCCCGAGGATGCCCTGCTGGACGTTGAGATCGCCGAAGCCATTTCCATCTCTGCACAGGAAGACCGTACCGTTTCGTTGGAGGAAATCAGATCCGGAGGTTGGGAATGACGGTGATGGAATTGTGGCCGGGCCAGGTTCCCGGGGATGCAGGCATAGACGGTGAGGAGAAGCGCCGTATACACGACTCCAGGTTCGTGGGGAACACGCTGCTGATCACCAACGTCTCGCGACCTTCGCTGACGGTGCACCTCCCGCCGCAGGAGAAGAACACGGGTACTGCCATGCTCATCTGCCCCGGAGGCGGGTATTGGGATCTCTTCTGGGAACTGGAAGGAGAGGAGGTTGCGGCCTGGCTGACTTCCCGGGGCATCGCCGGCATCATTCTGAAATACAGGGTTCCGCGCCGTCCGGGCGATGCGAAGGGGGTCCCGCCGGCAGGACCTCTGTCCGATGCCCAGCGCGCGGTGAGTATCGTGCGCAGCCATGCGACCGAGTGGCGCATAGATCCCGGTCGTATCGGTATGGTGGGCTTCTCCGCGGGCGGCCATCTCGCTCTGGCAACCGCCACCGGTTCCGGCGACCGGAGTTACCCGGAAATAGACGCGGTCGATACCGCGAGTTGCCGCCCGGATTTCGCCGTTTTGTGTTATTCGGGGTACCTGAAGGATGCGGACTGCGACAGGATTTCTGACGGGATCCACATTCCGGCCGATACGCCTCCCGTGTTTCTGACCCACGCCGGTGACGACAGTGAATCCGAGGTCGCCCACAGCGTGATCATGTACCTGGCGCTGCACCGGGCCGGTATTCCCACGGAATTGCACGTCTACGCAACCGGCGAGCACGATTTCGGCGTGCGCCGAAACGAAAAGCTGCCTTCGAGCTGGCCGCAACTGTGCCTCAACTGGCTCGGCAGCTTGGATCTGTACTCTGCTCCTCAAGGTTGACTGATAGTAATTCGCGGATACCCTTTCTTTTGTAGGGGCCACCGGCCGGTCGCCCCTGCTGATTCACCATCGCCCTAAGAAGATGTGCCGAAAAAACCATCAGCTGTTGAAACCATTGTGCCGTCTGTTCGTTGCTACGCTCTTTATAGGCGTCCCGGCAGAGGCGAAGGAGACCCACGTCATGAAAACCGATGAAGGTTCGAGGGAGCCCGGGAATTCGAAAACGATCGCCATCACCGGATCGGTCATCTTGAATGCGGAGGCCGCGGGGATTGACACTGGCCGGGCAGAGGTCGTCGCGCAAACCGGATTCTCCGGTGAGAAGGGCGTTTCGCTAAAGGCCGGTGTGGCCGCCAACGTGGGATCGCCCGGCGCCGGCCCGGATCTCGAATTCAAGGTGCAGGCTTCGAGGGTCGGGCGGTTCGTGATTCGTACGCACGCGGCCACGGACGCGAGGGGCAGCGAGGCAATGCGAAAGGCAAAAAGCAAGTTTGACTCGCTGCACCTCAAGATCGCCGTCGGCGATGTCCGCCCGACAAGACGCGTGGTATTCGTGCCCTGGAGCCGTTTGGAGAGCTGTACACAGACGGCTGGAAAGTTTGACCTCAACGGCCAGGAGCAGGAGATTCGGATCTGGCTGCCGGAAGGCGTGCGTCTGGATTACCTTGAAGTCAGCCCTTACACGCCTCCGGAAGTCCCGGCGGCCGCGACCGACTACCGGCCGACGGTCGTTCCGCCGGCATCCCGGCCGCGCATCTGGGTGAACGAGGAGTCGCTGCCGGCGGTCCGGGCAAACCTGACGAAGGGCGAGAATGCTCCGCTATGGGCACAGGTGAGGGACGAGGCGGCGGAACCCTTCACGTTCGAAGCAGAACCAGGTACGGAAGTCGGCCACAATCCGAAACTCGAGAAAGCCGCCGTCGCCAGGGCTTTCGTTTACTTGATGAACGGCGAGGAGACGACCGGCCGGGAAGCGGTGGCGCTGATCCGCGACTATCTCGCCGCGGTCGAATTCGGAAATCTGCTTGATATTACAAGGGAGATCGGGCGCGCCATCTACTCGGCCGCGCTGGTCTACGACTGGTGCTACGAGTTGATGACACCGAGCGACAGGAACAGCATTCGCACCAACCTGATGCGCCTCGCGGACGACATGGAAATCGGCTGGCCGCCCTTCAAGCAGATCATCGTCAACGGCCATGGCAACGAGGCGCAGGTCAACCGCGATCTGCTGTGCATGGCCATCGCCATCTACGACGAAGACCCGGTTCCGTATCGATATTGTGCCTACCGCATGCTGGAAGAACTGGTTCCGATGCGCCGGTTCGAATACCGGTCCCCGCGCCACAACCAGGGCGTCAGCTACGGCCCGTACCGGTTCGGATGGGATATGCACGCGGCCTGGCTGTTTTACCGTATGACCGGCGAGCGGGTCTTCGACGACAACATCGCGGATGTCTGCAAGTTCTGGCTCTACATGCGCATGCCGAACGGAGAGACGCTACGTGACGGCGACGGGTTTTCTGACGGCCGGCCGGCAAGTCTCGGCGCTACAGCACTGCTCAGCTACGCCTACAGCAACGATCCGGTCATCAAGCGCGACTTCGAGCGGCAGGGCGGGCTTCCCGCCGAACCGATCATGGTGCTGCTGCTGAACGACCCGGACCTGAAGGCAGCCGAGGATTTTTCTTCATTGCCGCTTACCCTGGATTTTGGCCCGGTCCTCGGGTCCATGGTCGCCCGGACCGGATGGAACATGGGCCCCGGCGCGTCCGACGTGGTCGTGGAAATGAAGGGCGGGGGGTATCACTTCGGCAATCACCAGCACGCCGACGCGGGCAGCTTCCAGATCTACTACCGCGGACTGCAGGCGGCTGACCTGGGGCAGTACCATTTCTACGGAACGCCCTACGACTTCAACTTCTGCAAACGTTCGATTTCTCACAGCATGATGCTGGCGGTCGATCCTGAGGAGCAATTCATCCGCAATACGGTCAACGACGGAGGCGCGCGCTTCATTCAATCCTGCCCGACCACACCGGACCAGGCGCTTTCTGATCCGACATTCGCCAATGGGGACGTCCTCTCAGCCGACTTCGGACCGTCTCCACAGCAGCCGTTCTACAGCACCTTCTCGGTCAACCTGACGTCGGCTTACAGCAGGAAGATCGTGGACTACGTGCGCACCTTCTGCTTCCTGAATCTCGATAACGAGCAGACTCCCGCAGCGCTGATCGTCCTGGACAACATGACCACCGCCAGACCGGAGTTCAGGAAATACTGGCAGGTCAACACCCTCAACCCGCCTGAAACCACGGACGATGGCGTTATCCTGAGAAACAGCGACGCTGACGGGAGCGGCAAGGTCGTTCTCAGGATGCTGCGACCGGGGGCGGATGAGCGGGACCTGCAGGTCATGAGCGGCGAGGAAGCCAACAGCGTGTTCGGCCAGTTCTTCACACCACCAAAACCGGACCGTCCTGAAGCGAACGGCCATCGCGTGATGTTCTCACCCGCGAAAGAGCGGAGCAACGATGTGTTTCTGACGGTGATGACGATGTGTGACGAACAGGAGGAGCAGCTGCCGGTCGACCTCGTTGAACTCCCGGAAGCTTTCGTTGTCACGCTGGCGGACCGGGTGGTGGTCTTGAACCGGACCGGCAAGCTGCTGGAGCAGGCGCTGCAGGTGGACGTCGCAGGCGATGATCGCTGCCAGTTGCTGCTGGCCGGCCTGGCGCCGGGCGACTGGAGTATCCGCGACCGGGACAGTAAGGTCCAGTTCAACACCCACGTAGAAGCCCGCAGAAACACAGCGTTCTTTGTGATTCCCGGTGGCGAATACATCGTTCAACCCGGAGCCATCCCCGGCGCGGGGGAGTTCCAGGCCTCACAGGATTTCATGCCCGCCGTCAGATAGTTGGCAGGATGTGGACAAGCTCGATTGGATTGCTTTACGCTGGTTTGCGGGCGTGAACGAGGTACATCGGCGTGAAGATCCCGAGCCGGCCGGCCTCGGCCAGGGCTTCCGCGCAGAGGTCCAGAGTTGCCGCAACGCGGGCCGATCCCTGTGGCGCGATATGGAGCGCTTCGAGCGATCTCAGCGAGTTCCGCGTGACCCAGCGCCCGATCCTCGATCTGCGGAAGCCGGTCAGAGAAAGACCGGAACCGATCAGAGGTTGATACCAGGGGATGGACGGACCATTCTGGATCGAAAGATCCCGTACTTCCAGTACCTCAAAGCCAACAGATCGAAGCGCTTGATCGACCGTGTGCGTGTCGTCGATCACGAACAGGCTGCCTCCCAGCTGGATGTCGGCCTTGATCCTGAGATGCTGGGGATCGTTGGCGTCGAAGCGATCGGTCAGGCAGTATTGGTAACCGCCGAAGCGCCCGCCAGGTTTTAAAAGACGAAAGATCTCGCTATAGATGCTGAGTTTATCCGGCGCATGGCAGGTCGCTTCGATATCGTATACGGCGTCGAACGACTCGTCCGCGGCATCCACGTTCAGGAAGTCGCACTGCAGGAACTCGACCAGGTGCGTCAGCCCCGCTTCTACCGTCCGTTCCCGGGCGCGTGCGAGTTGATAGGCGTTGCTGTTCACGCCGACGATCCTGGCGCCGGAATATCGCGCGATCTCCATTAGCGGGCCCCCGACGCCGCAGCCCACGTCGGCGACGACCATCCCGGGTTCAAGGCCGAGTACCCGCGCCAGATAGCGTTCGTGGCGTACAAGCGATGCCTCGAAGCTTTCTCCAGGGACACGCGGGGCAAAGTGAAATGATCTGCCCCAACCGTATTCGTAGAAGTCAGTAACCAGATCGTAGTACAGAACGCTGACCATCCTGTCGTCGCTGTCTTCATTCTCAGCGACGGCGTCCCTGGCCACCCTGAAGCCTTCTTCGTATTCGTGGATGTTTCGCTCGGCGCCGAAGCCGTCTTGTTTGTGTTTCAGGTCTCTTGAGAGATTGACCGGCATCGAATTGCTCCCGAGTGCCTTCATTCAGTCATCTGGCCGGTGGCGCGACAACCGGAGTCCGGACAGGCTTCCATTTTGAAATGTAAGTCAAAAACACGGCGCCCGCCACAGTACAAGATAAATCGGCGCACGCTGGAAACGCGAGGCGCCGATCCGTATAGCCATGTGTAACTTTCCCGACCTCAATCCTTCGTTTCTTCTTCTCCCGGCGGTGAATCGGACGGTGGGAAACGCGCCGTGAATGCAGGTGTGGCGCGGAACACGACATCGTCCGCGTGCGGGGCAGCGGAAAAGAAGCACGCGGCGATGCCGCGCGGCACGGCCCAGGCGATCCCCTCTTTCTTTCCCATGACGTACAACGCCGTCGAGAGCACGTCCGCGACGAATGCGTTTTCGTGCCAGACGGTGACCGACCCGGTTCGGTAGACCGGCCGGCCGTTGCGCGGGTCGACGATGTGGCCGATGCGGCGGCCGTCCGCCGTGGCGGGGTCCCTCTCGGACCCGCTGCTTGTGGCGATTGAGCCGGCGGCGAGAGATAACTCGAGAACCGCCTTTTGGCGTTGCGCCGGATGTGCAAGCCCGACTGACCACGGGCCATCGGACGCTTCGCCGGACACTGCCACCTGCCCGCCGAAATCGATGAACCATGCGCCGCGCCGGTTGCGCTCGGCCTCTCGGACCCGATCCAGCGCCTCGCCCTTGCCGAATCCGCCCGCGTCCAGAATGACCGCTGCGCGCCGCGTGACGGCGCACGTCTCGGCATCGAGTACGAGCTTGTCGAAGCCTGAAGCGGCCAGCGCCTCGCCGTCATCCGGTTCCCTGCCTTCTCCGCGCAGATCCCACGCCTTGATGAGGTTGCCTACGGCCGGATCGAACGCGCCGTCCGTGGCCGCATGCCACTTTGCAATGCGGGAGAAGAGTCCGCAGATGGCGGCCGGGACAGGCAGGGGTGTTCCCACAGGCTGTCCATTCACGGCACTGAGGACGCTGTCGTCCCGCCAGGTGCTGAGCTCAGCTTCGGTGTCCTCGATGACGCGGACCATACGTTCCAGCTTCGCCAGACCGGTCTGACGATCCACGGTCTCAGCCACGAAGGTGGCGTACGTGCCCATGAGGAACACGGTGCGCTCGATGCGGACTGGATACCTTCCACCCGTGTCGCGCGCGGAAGCTGACCCCGTCGCGAGGGCCGCGGCTCCCAACCACAGGACCCACGGTACCCCGCGACGCACCGCGAGCCGGTTCAGGGTGAGCGTCCTCATGGTCACGGCATTCGCGAGGCGGTGGCATTCGCCCTGCGGGGAGTGATCCGCCAGCCGTTGACGAGATGGACGCCGTAGCCGATAACGAAAACTGCGCTGGCCGCGACGTGGATCCAGATGAAGAGAGTGATGAGCGCCGGTGTGGTCGCGACCTGGATCAGATAGCCGCTGAGTGCCATCACCGTGAAGCTCAGAAGCGAGGTCCATCCGGACCGTCGGTTTGCCGGCTTTTGTGAACGTAGCTTCCGGAACGAGTGCGAGCGGAACAACATGCCGAAGAAAGCGACGAACAGCGGCGCCGCGAGGATGTGAACCGACAGCGTCGCGGATTGCCACGGATGGTTGACGACGGCGAACGGGTCATCGGTCGTCATCGCGTACTTCATGTAAGAGTAGACGATCCCGGTTCCCGTGACAATGACGTGGAAAGTATTGAAACCCCAGCGTTCCCACCAGGTCATTGCCCTTCCCTCCCGGGCTCGCGTCCTTCCAGCACCATGTCGAGGGCGAGCACGCGGCGCACGGCGGCGTTGACGGCGTGCGCGGTCAGCGTTGCCCCCGCGATGGGTCGGATCGCACGGTGGAGAGCGACGTCGTCAACGAGCGGTTTCTCGTAGTACTGACCCTTCCATCGCTTGGAGGGGATGTACTCGGGCGGCTCGAGAAATGCGGTCACGTCGATGCGGCGCACCCGCCCGTCCGGTTCGAGCGAGATGAGCAGGCTCTCGCGCTTGGTCCGCACCACGTGCGTGTCGACGTACGCTCTGCCGACGACGACGCCATCGCGCCGCGCCACGTACCGGGCGTAGATACGGGTCCGCACGTCCTCGCCCGCCAGCTCGGCTATCCGTTCCGCCTGCTCGACCGTGAGGTAGACGCGATCCCCGGTGATTGTCGCGCCGGCGAAGACCGCGTTCAGCGCTTCCTGGCGCGACACGACACCGGACTGTTCGGAAGCCGCGCCGCCTGCGAGTACGAGCCAGGTGACCAGAACGCTCACAACGCGCCTGTGCGCAGCCCGCCCGGCGGTCGAACCATGCTTCATTTTCGGACTTCTCCTGGCGCGGCGTCGCTATGCTCAGTCGCAACCAAATAGATGGAAGTCAACGCGCGTGCCCGTTAAATAGTCCAATCACTCCCCCCTTGAGGGGGAGTCGCAGAAGCCGAGCTGGTCCCTGAGCCTTTGGTCACTGAGCTTGTCGAAGGGTCGAAGGCGCTGCCATGAGCTTGGCAAAGGGGCCGGCGACGGCTGATGCGGTGGGGGGAATTCAACGGCTTACAGTGTGCAAGCAGCATGGTTAAACATGTGCTCATCTTGCGATGAAGTCTTACTGACAGAATCTAGAATGCGTACCCGACGTTGACGTTGAACTGGTTGACGCCGCTGTCGGCGGGGTTGTTCACCCACATGTGGTCGACCTTGACGACGACGCCCGGTGTTAGCTTCAGATCGAGTCCGAACGTCGTGTACGTATTGTCCCTGGAGGCGCTCCGTGTGAATCCGCTCGCGACGGCCGCGTGTGTGTCGACCTTCTCGTAACGGATGTAGGGCGTGAGCGCCACGTCGCCGGTCCCCGACGCCTGCGACAGCAGGTCATAGCCGATCTGCACGTAGCCGCCCTGCAACTTCTTGCCTACGCCGCTTGATCCGGACAGCCCGAGCACATGATTCATCTGGGGTGTGTCCTCTATCTGCGCCTGTGCGAAGAGACCCCGCAGGTCGAAGCCGCGCATTTGAATCTGCGCGTGGACGTCGAGGATGTTCGTACGGACGCCGTAGTTCTTGCCGTCGACAACGATGTCCCCCTGTCCGGAATTTCCGGTGTAGAAGCTGGCGCCGAGGAACACGCCGGGAGTCGGCGTGAAATCGAGGCGACCGGTCAATGCGAAATCGTTCGCCTTGGCCTTCCCACCCTTCTGCCGGCCGCCTCGAACGCCGCTCGACGAGAAGGCGGAACCGTTGAAGCCATTGACGACGTAGGCGCGGAAGGCGAACTTGTCGTACGCGCCGTAGACGCCGCCACCGTTTTCCCGCCAGGTCGACGGGATGATCCTGTTCTCGGTCACCGGTCGCTCGGCTCCGAGGAAACCGGTCGGCTCGTGGAACTCGTTGACCAGTCCCATCGGGACCAGCAGCATGCCGGCCCGAACGCCGATATTCTCGTTTGCGAGGAAGTCGACGTACGCGAACTCGACGAAAATCTCCTTGGCGTGCTCGACCTCGATCTCCGAATTGAACAGGAACCGGTCGTTGAACCGGTAGCCGGCGTACAGGATCGCCCGCAGGTAGTCGAACTGGTCGGTCTTGTCCGAGGCGTAGTTCTCATAGAGCGCTTCGCCGTACCCGGCAATCGATACGCCCGATTTGATCTTGTAGGTCGCGGCCGCCGACGGCGCCAGCCCAAGCGCGCGGACCTGGTCGAGCGTCATCTCGTACTCAGGCTCGCCGCTGCGCAGCCGCTCGAGCTCCTCGGCGAGCAACTCGATCCGACGCTCGAGTTCCTTGATGTCGACCTCATCCACCCTGGTATCCTGCTCCTCCGCCTCGCCCTTTGCGCTCACTGCATCACTGTCCGTTCCCGAGGCTGCGCCGTCCTGCGCGGCGGCGGCTTCGAGAGAGAACACGAGGAAGCCGGGAATCAGCGTCAGCAGGATGAGATGCCATGACGCGGCGGTGCCTGCTATAAGTCGATCTCGTTTCATGCTTCTTTACTCCCTCCTTGTACCTGATGTACAAATCGGAATCGGATGATTGCTCTATTTAAAACAAATAGGATATATTATAAACGATAATTAGTATATTAAATGATTTGTTTTATACATAAAACAATCAAGGCGACTTGTCAAGTATTTTTTAAAAAATCCCCGTTCAACACACAATCCTCAGATCAGATCCAGCCAAAAAGCCCGTTCAGGCGCGTGGAATTACCGGTATCCGGACGGCTTGCATTCCGAACTACACAAAAAAGCCGCCCGCCATAGAGCAAAAAAAACCGGCGCCGTGCATTGGAAGGACAGGGCGCCAGTCTCGATACTATGCAGTTCGCTTGGTACGTTAGAGATGATGGTACGTGTTCAAGTACCTTCAGCCCTGATTCACTCCTCATCGCCTTGTAGGGGCGTCCCTTGTGGGCGCCCGGCCGCCAATGGGGACGGTTCTCCGCAGGTCTAATACTCCCGGATATCCACTTTCTCGCGAAACGCTGCCAGGTCGAGGTCGCCTCCGCTGTACGCATCCACGTCCCCCTTCTTTACCATCAGCACGAGTCCGTGCGGATCGGATGAACGCCTGCCCAATCTGGTCGGAAAGCGCACCTCCACGACGATGTATTCCTCGGGCTTGAGGGTGCGAAGCGTATAACCGTAATCTCCCACGATTTCAACCAGTTCCTT
This sequence comes from Gemmatimonadota bacterium, assembly GCA_028874335.1. GTDB lineage: Bacteria > Latescibacterota > UBA2968 > UBA2968 > JAAXHE01. The sequence continues at coordinate 24,193 of JAPPJY010000002.1, forward strand.
CTTAAGCCGATCCTTCGGTTTATTTCCTATCTCTACGGCTTTGCCCGGTCTCACCTGATAGGTTACCGCTTTGGGATCATTCTTCCTTTTAACATGAATCGCCGTACCACGGTACGCGCGTCTCACGTTCACAAAGAAGATCGCGCCCAGACCCTTCTGGTATATGCCAAGAGTCCCGTCCGATCTCCGGACGTTATGTTCGGTTTGCTTCAGCGCCTTGTCCAGGATCGTGGCCATGACGCCGATCTTTTTCATCGTGGACGCATCCGGCCGGTGGTCGCGAAAGTCAATCCGCTTCCTGAATTCCACGTCGTTGATCTTCTCCCGGCGGTAAGCGACGATGTCTCTTTTCTTGCTTGTCACCTCCAGGTAGACCGGTTCGGACAACCCTGAATGAGGCTGTTTGTTCCTTACCGCACCCATATACATCACTTCGCCCGGAATTTCTCTTTCAACACCATACATGACGCCACGATCAGGCATATGATGGACCATGACAGTTATTTTTTCTTTGTCGTCTAACTGGCGGATGCCATCCGCGTACGTTCCCAAGAAATCCACAAGCCGATTCCTGAGGGCAACTCGACGTTTTTTCCGCCGCTCCGCGATGTCCTTCTGGTAATCCTTCTCTTCAAACTCCACCCAGGACTCTTCAAGTTTTCGCATCCGATATTCTAGGCCGGATTCGCCCGGACCACGTTCTTCTTCGATAAGAAAGATCACGCCGTAATTGTCGAAGTGTAATCCCCGTACCTGCGGTCCTCGGTGGATGCCCGCAAATCTGGTCGTATTCTGAGCGTGTAGATTCTGCAGAATGCCTTCCATGATGTCCAGGTCCTGGCGCATGCGCTCCCGGTCGATTTCGGCGTCGGCAGGAAAAACCGGAAAAACGAGGGAAAAGGCAGTAACGATTACGCAAGTGCGGATATAATTCATTATTCAATCTCCTTTGGTATGTCATTCAACGGGTAAAGGCGTGTTCGGATTCGCATGCGCGTATGATACGGCCAGCAGGTGGTGGAGAAGGTCTTCCGTCTGCATGAACCGGCTTTCCGTCGCCCCGTCGATTTCCCGCAGACCCTGACCTACCAGCAGGAGATCCCGGCGGCGCTGGGTTTCCAGGTCCCGGGCGAAATCGTCCAGAATGAGGCTGAGTTCTGCGCGCTGCCGTTGTTGTCCCTCATCAAACCAGTCCTGGATCAACGCGAGCGACTGTTGCTGCACCTGGATCAACTCTGCCCGTGTGAGCGGGACATCGTTGGCCGCTTCAGTCCGTTCTGGCTCCACTCCCATGGGGAGCCGAAGCTTCACGAGAACGCCCCCCTGACCGTCGAATCGCGCCTCAAGGTTGAACGCCGCCAAGATCAAGATGACGGCGGCCAGTCCCATTGAAAGCCCCGGCGCCAGCCAGCGCCGGTTGCCCGTGGACAGCCAGTCGGGTATGATGCTTTTCCACCAGGTGCGTCTGTCAGGCACGAAGACCAAGCTCGCAGGGGGGTCTTCGTCCGCCCATGCGCGCAGCAGGTTGCCGGTCGTCTTGAGTTCCTCCAGCGCCTGTGTGCAGGAAGGACAGGCGTTCAGGTGGGATACGATGCCGGCCTTCCTGTCTGCATCGACGTCGTCGTAGAGAAAGCCGATAAGCTCCTCTCTTGGCAGATCACATTTCATAATCGATCGTCTCCCGGTTGACGTTCCATTGATCCATCAGTTTTCGAAGGTTGTTCAGCCCATAGTAGAGTCGGGACTTAACCGTATTAACGGGCAGCTTCAGGATGGCGGCGATTTCGGTGAACTTCCGTTGCTCGTATTCCTTCAACACAACGACAATTCGTTGATCCTGTGGAATGCACTGCAACGCCCGGTTGAGTAAATCGCGAAGTTCGCACTGGTGAATCCGCGTATCTGTTCGCGCCAGAAATCGCTTCGTCCCGTCCTGCCGGGAGTCGTCGCCGTGTTCCAGGCTTTCCAGCGAGATCGTGGGATGACGCCGCCTCCGTCTCAATTCATCCCTGCAGGTATTGACAGCGATCTGATAGATCCAGGTGGAGAACTTTTCGGGGTCCCGCAGCCGGCGGAGATTTCGGTGGGCCTTGATCAGCACCTTCTGGCACAGGTCATGCGCGTCCTCGCGGTCCCCAACCTGGCGCAGGACGAAGTTGTAGAGCCTGCGATGCCAGCGCCCTGCCAGACCATTGAAGGCATGCGACTCGCCGTCGCGGAAACGCCTGATCAACTCGGCGTCCGTCATCCATCCTCCGTTGGGTTCAGTAGGGATTTACTGCGGGCTTCTGCTTATGAGACGACGAGATCGGTTCAAAAGTTCTGTGGCGGCGTGGAAGACTGCTTTTTTCTCGTGAGGAGAGATATTCGAACAACACAACCCACGGATCTGTCAGGATCATGGGTATGTGTCAGGATTGCGATTGACATCATAAGGGATTTTAATCATGGTTGAATCAGCATTAACCTCGATTCGTAAGTCTTCGCCGACGTTAATTCGAATATGTGCTATTTAATAAAGGCGATTAGAAGGCTGATTACCAGGATACACCAGGTCACTGGCCGTGAAGGGAAAAAACGTCTTTCCATACGTAGATAACGCCCTGTTTCGGAGGGCTTTATCGCGTCGCCGCGTTGCTGTTTTTTCCGGATTGAGGCTATGTGTAGCAGGTCGGTCGCGCAAGTTTTCAATCTGTTTGGGCACCAAAACACTGGCGGCACAAAAAACGCAACGAGCCGTCCGGACGCATCCTCGCGTCCCGGTCTCGGGTAAAATGCGCGATAATGGGAGAACGTAAATGAAATCGACTCTACGGCAGGAATATGACGAGAAGGGTTTCTGCATCGCGCGAGGGGCCATTGACGCTGGTTTGGCGGCGGAAACGGTCGAACATGTGCAGTGGCTGGTCGAAAGGCATCCCGACACGCGGCCTGAGAAGTTGCACCATAGCCTGCTTGTGGACGATCCGTTCATGCACCGCGTGGTCTGCGACGAACGGCTGCTGGATATCGCGGCAGAGTTCATCGGACCCAACGTGGCCATGTTCGGCGCCCACTATATAGCCAAGAAGCCCGAGACCGGACAGGCCGTGCGCTGGCACCAGGACGGATCCTATTGGCCGCTGGAGCCAATGGAGGTGACGACGCTGTGGGTCGCCGGCACGGACTCTACCGTGGAAAACGGGTGCATGCGGGTCCTGCCGGGGTCACACACCCGCCGTTTACTCAAACGCTCGGAGATGGTCGAGCTCGATCCCGATAAGTACGTACTCGGCATCGGGATGCGCCCCGATCAGATCGATGAAGCCGACGCCGTGGACGTGGAACTCAAGGCGGGGGATATTTCCATCCACCACCCCAATATCATCCACGGCTCCAACTACAATACGTCGGACCAATGGCGCGTGGGACTCACCCTCCGCTACATTCCCACCAGCACCCGGGTGACGAGGAAAACACAGCGGTCCATCCTGTGTTGCGGGGAGTTGGTCCCCGAGGTCGGAAACCAATATGTGCCGCGGCCGAAATACGTCGAAGGAATACACATGCCCTTCGCCGGGTGCGAGGAATGGGCGTAATCCGCCGTTCCCGGGAGCGAGGGCATCCTGCCCTCGAAGGCAAATCTGCAAGGTCGTAGGGCCGACGTATCTGTGCAATCAAGCGGAAAAACCGACCGGTCGTTCCATTTTCCCTCGTAATCTCGAGTCAATTATCCAATGAAGCTGGAAGACCTCAAGCCCGACACCACTGTCCGGGGCATCTTTCCGGATGGCGTCGTTACCGTCGTAAACGTGCAATGGCACGGCTCCGGAGCGCTTACGTTGATCTACCGTCCGACCTCCGGGCGGGTCTCCGAGGAGATTCTTTATCGGCACGATGAGCCGCGTTTCGAGATCGTCGAGCATGGCCGCCCGTGGAGATTCGACGGCGACGGGAAACCGGTGTGAGACGGGCGGAAATCCATTCACAGAGGAAGTCTATAGCTAGTCTATATTGCCTGAAATATCCGGCCCTGATTCTTCTCCGGTAAAGAGGTCATCCTTGACGGACTTCGGATAAATCGTTACAATTTCTCACCACTTGCCGGTGTTCCCAATCTTCGATCTTGCCCCAATGTTCTCGATGTAGCGTTCATTTCAATCTCCAAGGCGGCTGGCACCATTTGCCCTACGCCAGTGGTAAGCAGATCTTCCGATCTCAGTGTCATTTCGCTCTTCGCATACGCTTCTGCCTCGTTTGATGTTTCCAGGGCGAATGGGAACACTTCAGGATACACCCTTGTGTCTTTTTTCATCCGCAGAATTTGAGTAAAAGTCCCTTCAATCCCAGGGATTTCAATGATCTATTATCTTCCGGCCGTGCACAGTACACGCGAGGGGTGGGAAACGCTCGCAAAACTCGCCAAAGCTACTCAGGCACTTTTCTCGGATGAATTGCAGCTAAACATGTCAAGGCTGGATTTCTTCGATGCCAATATGGCGGCGCCCCTTGGCGCGATTCTTTCGAGCGTGGCTGACAGATTCAACACCGTTCGCATCGTTGATATTCCGCGCCCGGTCGAGACGATTCTACGCAAGAACCTGTTTCTGACTCACTATTGGTACAAATCACTGGAAGACAATCATAATACAACCATGCCGTTTCGCCGGCTGCGCCTGAGTGACGAGGGCGAGTTCGAAGAGTATATCCATTGGCAGCTTACCGGAAGAGGCATCCCCAGAATGTCGGATGCGGCAAGCAGGATCTTTAAGAAAAAGGTCTTTGAAGTGTACCAGAATGCCGTCTTCCATTCTGAATCAAGTCTTGGTGTCTTCGTCTGCGGCCAGTTTTTCCCGCAACAGAATCGGCTTGATTTCACCGTTGCAGATGCCGGTATTGGAATTCGAGAAAATGTCCGTCGGTATTTCAATAATCCTCGTATCAACTCGCTTCCTGCCCTCAAATGGGCACTTGAGCCAAATCACACCACGAAGAGTGGCCCGTATCCCGGTGGGTTAGGCCTTGAGTTTCTGCGGAAATTCGCTCGTCTGAATGATGGGAAGATTCAGATTGCGTCCCGTTACGCATTTTATGAGTTAAGCCGTGGCACGGAGACTTTCGCGAATATGACGGTTGACTTTCCGGGGACAGCCGTAACAATTGAAATTAACACTGCGGATGAGAGTACGTATATCCTGGAGAGTGAAAGAAAATCCGACAGTCCGAATTGAATTGGGAAAGAGGACAAGCATGACGCGAGAAATTACAGTTCGAGTATTCGACATTATTGGTGGTCCCCTATGCGTATCTACCAGCGACGGCCAACGACTGTACGACAAGATTGCTCCACTCTTGAGGGCGGGTACTCCGGTCGTTCTATCCTTCAAACGGATAGAGATTCTGATTTCGGCTTTTCTTAACGCGGCGGTAGGTCAGCTTTATGGCGAGTTACCCGACGATAGCATACGTGCGTTGCTCTCGTTTCGCGATCTGGCCGATGACGACCGTGAGATGCTGGAACGTGTAATTGAAAACGCAAAAACGTACTTCAAGACCCCCGATGAGTTCGACCGCGTGTGGCGTGAGGAATTAGGCGATGAAGAATAAGGCGTACGATTTGGCTTCATACGCGTTTAGCGGAAGCGAGACGTTCTTGCTTGATGCGAACGTCTGGCTCTATTTGTTTCCACCGCCATCCGGGAACAGGAGCAAAATCACCCAGAAATATAGCAACGGACTGAAATCCATTCGATCTGCCGGTTCACGGCTGATCATGGACGCTATGGTATTGAGTGAATACCTGAATACGTATTGTCGCATTGAATGGAAGGTTCGACATCAGACCCGGTATCCTGATTTCAAGATGTTTCGCAAATCGGCGGCCTTCAGCGGGGTCGGTAGAGGTGCGGCATCTTTCGCAACATCAATGCTCAAGCTCTGTGGACGCTATGATCATCCGTTCGCCACGGCCAATATCAAGCAAGTCTTGGCTGATTTTTCGGCGGGAAGCATAGACTTCAATGACGGATTGCTGGCCGAAACCTGTCGCCAAAATGGATGGAAACTGATCACGAATGACGGCGACTTCACCGTGGGCGGAATCGAGGTTTTGACTGCAAACTCGAGACTCCTGGCAGCATGCCAATGACGGCATTCACAATGCATCGATCGAGTTCGCCGATCTGTCAATTCCCTTGTCGCTGCGAAGCCACGAACGAGCGTGTTGGTCTCCCAGCGTCCGATGAATTGAATGAGGCGTTTCGCGGTCCACGCGACCCGGTCGAACGTTATTTTCGTCAGACTTCATCTGACACATCCTGAGGACAGATCGAAGCAAGATCTCAATAAACAATTAGAATGGCCTGCCTGAAACGGCTCGGTTTTCAGCGCAAGCGCAGAGCAAATAATGGCGACGAACCAGTACCGTCCCGACTACGCGGTCCCACCCGGTTGGATCCTCGAGGAGCGCCTTTCGACGCAGGGAATTTCGCGTACTGAGTTCGCATGTCGATGCAACCTCTCGGCGAAACTCATCAGCGAGATAGTCTCGGGGAAAGCCCCGATAGAGCCGACGACGGCGCTTCAGTTCGAGAGGGTACTGGGTGTCGATGCGGATATCTGGTTGGGCATAGAGAGAGACTATCAGTTGCACCAGATCCGGTAAGCCGAGGCGAGGGTTGTGTAGCGCAATTCGCGGCCGAAAGCGCATTCTCACGGTGGAAATCTACCGTTTCGCCGACAAGCAAAGCATAGCGCCCGCTATCGTCGTCGGAAGACTCCAGTATAACGGATATCTGCCGAGGAATCCTCTGAACAACCTGAAAGTTCGATTGGAGTGGTTTGAGAATTGATGCCCGAATGGGCAAAAAGAAACGCCCCTTTCGGGGCGTCGGGCCGGAGATGCTATCTCCGGCGGGGTGATTTCTCAATTATAACTTTTCTCCTGGAAGTTGTCAATGGCAAGAGATGCAATCGGAACACAAGATAAAACCGCCGATTGTCGCTTTCCCGCCGGGCCGGCATTCTGCGCAATTACGTGCCGTTGCTACAGCGGCGTTCACGATTGGACGAAAGGTTCTCAAGGACAGTCAATTTCCGGACGAGGTCACCAAGCCTGACGGCTTCGTCCTGCGCCGTCCGGCCAAGTGGAATTGAGACCTGCAAGGAATCGTTGTTGTACTGCGAGAATCTTATTCAGCTTGTCCGGGCGCGCGACACCGCAAACAAAGTATACGTCCGCGACAAGCCGATGCGGCACAGGCATCCAAGTGTACGACCGACTTGGGACCAGTGCGTCCGTAGATCCGAAGTGAGCTGAGAAGCTGGAAGACATTTCCGCACTGGGTATGAGCGAAATGGACGATTCAACCGTACTAAACTCGCTTGAACTTGAAGTAAGCGATTCTGCACCGATCGTCGATGCCGGAATTGACCTGCGTCCATAGACGGTATTCGTTGGACCGAGTAATACAGGAAAATCTCACCTGGCAACGGAAGGAACTCTTGACTGTTTCATCCACCAAGCACTGGACGAATTGTCACAACAAGGTGACAGGTGCCCGGTGAATACACAACCGACGAAACGCAGCGTTACCTGTGTCAGTTTGGATGACAATCGAAAACCGAAAGGCATTGACTAACTGAGGAATACCCACAGAATGCTTCGCAAAAAGGAGGAAACCTGATGCCAGGGCAAGGCTCGGCTGGCAATGTCCTTGCAGCTTTGTGCAGTCTTATTGTACCCGGTCTGGGCCAGTTGCTTCAGGGACGCTTCCTGATAGCCCTCATCCAGTTTTGCCTGGCCGCCCTATTGTGGGTTTTCCTGTTAGGGTGGCTGATCCACCTTTGGTCGATTCTCGACGCCGCAAAGTGGAAGCCGCCAGAAAATTCACTTCCTGCGAGCGGCACGGGTTGAATGCCCGCGGTTCGCCGGGGGGCCTGTGATCGAGGTGCTGGTCGATGTGGGTGCCCAGGCGACTATTTGCTGCGGGGTTCGCGGATTAGAAAAAAAGGGACGATGCGGGCGGGAGGCCCGTGGGGTGGGGGGCGCTGCGGGGTGCACCTTTTTTCGTTTTGGAGAGTGGACGCATATGGATTTCGCCATTGGTCATATTGCGTTACGTGCCTACATTTCCAATCAAGTCTCGGATCCGTGGAAAACTACAGGCCCCTGATGCGGGTATTGTTGGGTGACGCGAAGTTCGAGGGCAGGATGCCCTCGCTCCGGATACAGGGACATCATAAATTGATGTAAGGCAGTATGGTCCCGGAGATGGGGAAGTCACATCCGGTGTTGCGGGGCCTTCGACGGACTGAAATCGGATGCAACGGAAGCTATAGGCCCTCAATGCGAATATTGGTGGGTCGCGCGAAGTGCAAGGGCAGGGATGCCCTCGCTCCGGTTGCTGTAAGATTGCGGATTGATGTAGGGCGGGATGTGGTCTGGGTACGCGAAGGGTCGTCATTTGTTCGAAGGCGGTTTTCGAACCAAACGGAGGAATGAACCATGGCATTCTCACCTGCGATTCATGAAACGGATCTTGGGCAAGGGGTGTGTATTTCGGCGCCGGCGGGGGATTCCTACCAGGATGCGGCCGGCAGTCTGAAGGCGGTCCTGGAGGAGACCCTTTCGGGGCGCGTGGACGTGCTGCCGGACGATAAGCTGGATGCGGACGGCCGGCACGTGATCGCGCTGGGGAACATGATGGACAGCGCGTTTCTGCGGACGCTCTATTTCCGGGCTTACGACCTGACTGACCGCGTCTGGCCGGGTCCGGGCGGGTGGGTGGTGCGCACAATGCCCCATTCGTTGGCAGAAGTGGGGCACGTTGTGGCGGCGGGCGTGAGCAGCGCGGAGGACATCGGCGATGCGGCCGGGGCGCTGGGTCGTTCGATAGCGGAACATGGACCGATACTGCCGTTCCAATACGAGGTCCATCCCGGCAGATGGTCCGATCTGTACGTGGCGCCTGCGCAAGAGTTGCTGGCCAAGAGCAACCGGGACATTGAGCAGGAATCCATCGGCGGAGGATCGGGTGACTGGACCTATATGATGGTGATCGCCGATATCGGGATGCTCGCGGTGCAGACCGGAAATCAGGTGTTGATGTCGATGTTCTGCCATCAGATCCGCCACTTCGCCCGCACGCGCTGGTTCGAACGGACGCTGGAAGACCCCACGTTGATCCACGGGTTCATCCGCGTGCTTCTGCTGCCGTTCACAATTCTTGAAAACCATCCCTCGCTTCCCGCCGAACAGCGGGAGGAGACGCTGGAAGCGCTGCTGGGACTCTTCAGGTCCGCGGAGGGGGCAGGCAATAGCGGACTGCTGAGCTGCGTGGGCGTGGACCGGGTGCGCCAGAACCATCAGACCCGTTCCGCGCTCGATCTGTTTTACGGAGGCCGGTATTTCCACCAGGTACACGGGCTCGCGGAGGGGTTGGCGTGGATGAAGCTGGCGGAGGTCTTCTTTGCGCCGCAGATGGGATCGAACAAGCCGGTGTGCGACTCGTGGGGCCATCAATGGGGGGCCTCACTGTTCAACACGGCTGACTACGCGCTGGCGGCAGGGAAGATGGACTACTTTTCGAGCCCGCCCTACCTGGAGGGCGTGGACCGTGCGCTCATGGCACACAGCAACCTGGAACGAGGACCCGAACAATACTGCCGTATGGCCGCGGCGGTAACGGGCAATGACGAATACCTGCAGCTTTGTGAATCCATTGACGAAGGCGCGGCGGCGGAACGGACCATTCGAGGCGCCGAGGAGCCCCTGCGGACATGGGTGACCGGGCGGCCGGCGGCGGTGCCGGAACGGTTGGGCCGGGTCGGCGTGGCCCCCCTGTCGCGATTGTTCTACGATTCTCTCGAAGAATACACCACGTTTGCGCCGGTGAACGGCATCTATCTGAGGAATCTGCCCTACGAACTGACGTTCGACAAGGTGTTCTTCCGTTCCGGATGGACGGACCAGGACGACTATCTTTTGCTGGACGGGATCTCGGGGGGCTCGCACTCCTATCAGGACGGCAACTGCATCGTGCGTTACACCAGCCGCGGCGCCTCCTGGTTCAGGTTTGCCGGAGGCCACCAGCCGGCGACGGTCCGGGACTACACGGGCGTGAGCGTATCCGTAGACGGCGCCGGCCCGGGGTGCGAGTCCCGGTACGCGGCCCTGCGGTACCTGCACGAAGGGGAGACCCTTGCCGCGGCCGGTACGTCGATGACCTATCCTGAGCAGGGCGACTGGTACCGGCATATCGTGTACAGCCGTGACGGGTGGTTTCTGGTTGTCGACGAGGTCTGGCCCGTGGTGGCGGGAGAGTTTCTCGTGGAGTGCCGGTGGCACGTTCTGGGCGACACGACCCTGACAGACGGCCGGTTGCAGTCGGTCCAGGGCGACGCACAGCTGAACATGCGCCACGCGGGGAGCGGACGCCAGGAGCTGGTACCTTCTGACTACTGGTGCGCGGAAGACCACTCGCGGTGGCTCCAGCGTTCCCTGGCGGCGCTCCGGCCGGGAACAGGGACCCGGATGGCGACGCTGTTCTGGACCGATCCGCTCGATGGCGGCAGGGATTTCAGGCTGGTCGAGCAGAAGACTGGTTTTCGCATCGAGGGGGGCCGCGAGCCCGTCACGGTAGCACTCATGGAAACCGCTGAAGCCCCGGAGGTCTCTGCATCCGTCGCAACGCTGCCCACGGCCGGTCGGGTTGCGGATGGGTCGGATTCCGCGCCATTTCAGATCGCCGGCGGCGAGGCGAAACCGGTCTGGCGAACGCGGTGCGCGCATGCCGTGACGGCGCTGGATATCGGGAAGGATAGAGGATTCGCGGGTGACGACGGCGGAGTGACCGCGTTCGACTCCGACGGCGACGTACTCTGGAAACGGGAGATCGAAGGCGGCGTACGAGCGCTTGCTGCCCTGGCCAATGGGGGCGCCGCAGCGGGAGGGGACGAAGAGACCGTGTACAGGCTGGATGCAATGGGCGATACCGTCTCTGGTCCTATCGGATCGAATGGCAGCCGATGAACTGGGATAGCTGGTCCAGGAAGAACTGCGTGGTATTGAGCCTCGCGGCGGACGATATCGACGGCGATGGACGGGAGGAGATTCTCGTCGGGTGCGCGGACCGTCATGTCTACGCGCTCGACGCCGACGGCAGCCCGCTATGGCGTTCACCCTGCCAGTGGGGACCGCCGGTGTGTCTGGATACCGTGCGGTTGGAGGATGGTCCGGAGCGTCAGACGCTCGCCGGCCTGGCGGACCCGGCCATTCACGCGCACACGCTGATTTTCGGGAAGGACGGGACGCTCTGGAAGCCGCTTCGACGCCCGGACATCGTCAACTGGTCGATTCCCTCCTGGTCGCGCTGCCTGCGCGTAGCGGACGTGGACGGGGACGGCCGGGACGAAGTGATCAGCGGGGTGGATACCAATCACCGTCAGTTGATCGTCTACGGGCGGGACGGCGACGTGATCTGGGACGCGGACGCGGGCGGCGCCGTGCTCGCCGCAGAGGTCCGGGACGGACGCCTGTATGCCGGGGCGTCCAACGGTTTCGTGCAGTGCTTCGACGCCGCCGGCAGCCGCCTGTGGCGGCGGCTTCTCGTAGAGCCCGTGGCCGGCCTGGCGCCGGCTGGAGATGGAGGATGCCTGGCGGCACTGGTAGGCGGGCGCGTGGTGAGCCTCGACGGCTCGGGAGAGATCCGGACGACGGACGCAGGGGACTCGGAAGTAACGGTTGCGGGTTGGCCGTCCGGATGGCCGGACGGCGGCCTGCTGGTGGGCCGAAAGGACGGCGCGCTCGAACTCTTCCGGTAGACTCAATTCCAGAAAAAGCAACGCCGCGCCGCCGGGAATCCATCCGAAACGGGTCGAAAAGGTCGTCCTGAAGGATGTATCTTCCGTTCACGTCAAGTCACCTGAAGTTTTTTGGCAATCCGACGTCAAATCGCCTCTATCCGCTTGCCCGTATTCGACTTTGCGTCCCGGAAGAAGTGACGAATCAATGCTGTCAGACTCGACCTCCTATTGCTGGTCCAACACAATCACGCCGCAACCGATACGCGCGCCGGCATTGCCCGAGGGTTGTGAAACGAAATCATCCGCGCCCGCATGGACGACGATCGCCTTGCCGATGATATCAATCGTTGAGCCGGTATCGATCTCCCAGAGATTCGTCGTTAATTCGATTCCGCCTGCGCCCTGGTCATTGACACTCGCATTGCCAATGTCGCCGAGGTGGAATTCACCTTCTCCCCATTTGCCGTGCGCAACGCCCGTGGGATTCCAATGCCCCCCGGCCGATGTCCCGTCCTGCGCACTGCAATCGCCCTTTGCGTGGATATGGACGGCGTGTTCGCCCGGGGACGCATTCGCCAGCGAAACCACCAGTTGGATGTTTTCGCCAAATTGTGTGAAAGTCGCTTTTCCAGACAATCCGCTGTCATTCGTCTCGCCGATTATCGCGGTCGCAACCGAGGCAGGTGTTGGATCGAATACCACAAGTGAGCCGTTTGTGACAGTTAGTACAGTTGGGCTGTAAATCCCATCGCCAACATTATCGAAAGAAAACTGACCCAAGATCGTGTCAAGATTCCGAATATTGCGCAACGCATCCCGAATATTTTCGGATTCCGGAGTCTCAGATCCCGATGCAGAGCGGGCATCTGAAATTGCTTGCGTCAAGATATAAACACTGGCGTAGGACTGTGCGGCAATCACATTGGGTTCAACCCCGTATCTTGCCGTATAATTCTCGACGAAGGCGCGATTACCAGGTGTATCGGCCATGCTGCTCCAGGCCGTAAACGCAATAACACCCTCGGCAGCGACGCCTGCACGCTTTATGCCGTCTAACGTCAGCACCGAAGACGTGATAAAGGGAACCTCGGAAGGAATACCGACTTGCCGTCCCTGAATCAGAATATCAGCCATGTCTACAGCTTGAGAAGAAATAAAGACGGCATCCGGATTCAACGCTTTTATCCGAGTCAGTTGCGCGGAAACATCGGCATCGGCGGTCTGGAAAGTCTCTGTCGTCACAATGTCAACGCCGCCTTCCGTGAGCGCGTTCCGAATGACCTCGTCGCTGCTTCGGGAAAAAACATCCGCGTCATCGAATATCGTCGCCACCTGCTTGTAGCCGAGCGCCTCCCGCGTCTTCTCGATGCCGCCGGGCACGTACCGATCTACGGTGAGACTCGCGCGAAAGAGAAAGTCCCCCATCTCACTGATACCTCGTGCGGCAGAAGTCGGACCGAGTGCCACAACACGGTTTTCTTGCGCGATGGGAAAGGCCGCCACGGCCTGACTTGAAGTACGAGGACCGAGAATGGCGAGGACGCCATCTCGATGAATCAGCTTCTTAAAAGCCTCAACGGCACCATCTATCGTGCTGCGGCTATCTTCAATGATGAACTCGAATCTCGGCTCACCGTGCGCGTTATTGATCTCTTCAAGAGCCATTTCAGACGCGTTTCTCATTGGCGGACGGGGCGAACTGAACACACCGCTCAGATGCGGAACAAGACCGATGGCAATCACACCTATCCTGGATGATCGCGCCACCCGCGCCTTTCCGCCAACGGGCAACGCGACCAATGTCCTGTAACCATCATTGACCGGGATGCTGGACCAGTGGCCCGTCACGGCGCCATCCTGAGACGCGCGCGCTTGAAAATAACCCGTCGCCGGACTGGATATCTCCACTGTAACGCGCCCCTTGGCATCGGTCGTTCCCGACCACCGATAATCCGGCTTCCGCCCGGCAATGGAACGCGCAAATTCGACCATCACATGTGCCGCGGGCGCGCCATCTCGCGACACAGACGCCTCCACCAGCGCCCCAGATGCACGACCATCGCCCGCTGCCGCCACCTTGCTCAGCGCGCGGCCAATCCGGTCATCCGACCCGGAAGACTCCAAAACGCGTTCGCGGCCGCAACTCCATGCAAGACCTGCGGCAAGTGCGACCATCATGACACTGCGAATCCTTTGCGACACAACGCTCTCCTTATCTGTGGACCTGTAGTACGGTTTGAGGTGGTTTCTATGCCCGGGTCATTGTATTTTGATTGCACAAAATCACCGTAACGCGATGAAATAGACGGATACACCCGTGAAAGTACAAGATAACGGTCACAGGGCTTCGATCGCAAGTCTTTCAGGCAATCAGGAAGAAACCGCGTTCGACTCAGGCGCGCCGATCCCGACGACACGTTTGCATCCGCGGCTGCGCGCAGAAAGGATTGCGATATGATCTTCCGCAAACCTGTTCACGCGACGGATCTCACTGCCGGCGTCTGTATTTCGTCGCCCGGTGACGAGCCGTATCAGGCCGCTGCGAAGCGCCTTCAGGCGGCCCTGCACGGTGTGCTTTCGGAAAGCGTGGAAATCCTGCCGGACGCGCGGCTCGATGCGGGCGGGCGTCACGTAATCGCGTTGGGGAACATGATGGACAGCGCGTTCCTGAAGACGCTGTATTTCCGGGCATTCGATCTGACGGACCGGGTCTGGCCGGGCCCCGGCGGGTGGGCGGTCCGTACCGCGCCGCACTCCCTGGACGAGGTGGGGCACGTGGTGGTCGTGGGCGTGAGCGGCGCGGAGGACGTTACCGGGGCGGCGGATGCCCTCAGCAACACCATCGCCGAGACGGGTATCACGCTTCCGTTCCAGTACCGCGTGCAGCCGGGGAGGTGGTCGGATCTGTATCTGCGGCCGGCGCGGGAGCGGCTGGAGGCCGGCGACGCCCACCTGGAGCGGGAATATACCAGCGGGGCGGGCGACTGGACCTATATGCGCGCGATCGGGGACATCGGGATGCTGGCGGTCCGGACCGGGCAGGAGGCGTTGATGGAGATGTTCTGCCGGCAGGTCTGCCAATTTGCGCGTACGCGGTGGTTTGAGCGGCATCTGCCGGACCCTCCGCAGATTCACGGGTTCCTGAGGACCATGCTGCTTCCGTTCACGATTCTGGAAAACCATCCGTCCATCCCTACAGAAATGCGAGAGGAAACCCTGGACGCCCTCCTGGCGCTGTACCGATCAAGGGAAGGGGCCGGGAACAACGGATTTCTGAGCCACGTCGGCGTGAACAGGGTTCGGCAGAACCACCAGACCCGGTCGGCGCTGGACCTCTTTTATGGGGGACGGTATTTCCACCAGGTGCATGGGTTGGCCGAAGGCAGTGCGTGGATGAAGCTTGCGGAGGTCTTTTTTGCGCCGCAGATGACGTCCAACAAGCCCGTGTGCGACTCGTGGGGCCATCAGTGGGCCGCTTCGCTGTTCAATACGGCGGATTTTGCGCTGGCGTCGGGGCGGTTGGATTACGTTTCGAGCAAGCCGTTCCTGGAGGGCGTGGACCGGGCGCTGATTGCGCACAGCAACCTGGAACGAGGCCCGCAGCAGTACTTTCTGATGGCCGCGACGGCCACGGGGAACGATGAATACCTGCACCCCTGCGGCGTCTCGGATGAGGATGCCCTGGCCGAGCGAACCATAAAGGGACCGGAGGAACCGCTTCGGGCGTGGGTGACGGGGCGCCAGGCGCTGTCGCCGGAGAGACTGGGACGGGTGGGCGTGGCGCCGCTCTCGCGGCTGTTCTACGATTCGCTCGAAGGTTCCAGCGGGTTTGCGCCCGAGGGCGTGTACCTGCGCGACGTGCCGTTCGAGCAGACATTCGATAAGGTCTTCTTCCGGTCCGGATGGTCGGACGACGACGACTATCTGCTGTTGGATGGCATATCAGGCGGGTCCCATTCGTATCAGGACGGCAACTGCATTGTGCGGTATACGGCGCGGGGACGGAACTGGTTCGGAGATCGCGTGGGTCCGGCCTCGGTACGGGACCACAACGGAGTGAACATCGCAGTGGACGGGGCGGGCCCCGGACGTGAGTCCCGATACGCCGCCTTGAAATACGTGGAGGAGGGTGAAGCGTTTTCGGTGGCGGGCACTTCGATGCGATATCCCGGTCAGGCCGACTGGTATCGCCATATCGTATACGGCAGGGCGGGGTGGTTTCTCTTGGTGGACGAAATTTGGGCGCGGGCGGCGGGAGAGTTCCTGGTTGAGGGCCGCTGGCACGTGCTTGGAGACGTAACGCTGACGGATGGGTTCCTGCGCTCGGTCCAGGGGAATGCGATACTGAATATGCGGCACGCTGGAAGCGCTTCGCAGGATCTGGTGCGGGTGACTTCAACCCTGGAAAAGGGCGGTATGCGATGGATCCAGCGCTCGTTGAGAGCGCTTCAGCCGGGCGAAGGCGTGAGGTACGCGACCCTTTTCTGGAGCGACGATCGGGAGCAGGCTCGTTCGTATACGCTTGAACCGGCGGGGTCCGGCTATCGCATCGAGGGGCAGGGCAGGGCGGTGACGGTCTCGTTCGCGGCGGAAAGCGAGGGCGTGAACCTGGTAGCCGATGCAGTCGTACTTCCAATGGCCGGCCGCATCGTCGAAGCAACCGAGCCGGGGCCGTTTGTCATCGCAGGAGGCGAGTCGAAGCCGGTGTGGAGCGGCACATGCGGCGGAAGGGTGGCATCGGTCGATGCGTGGGAGGAGGGCTGCTTCGCGGGCGACGACAGTGGGGCCATCACGGCGTTCGACCTGAACGGCGGTATACGATGGACCCGTTCGATATCGGGAGGCGTCCGGACGGTGCTGGCCCTTGCCGACGGCGGGGTCGTGGCCGGCGGGGAGGCGGAAGCCGTACACCGGCTGGACGGGTCGGGCCGCGAGGTATGGTCCTGTCAACTCGAGTGGCAGCCGATGAACTGGGACTACTGGACGTGGCTGAACTGCAAGGTGCTGAGCCTGGCGGCCGGCGATATCGACGGCGACGGGAAAGACGAGATTCTGGCCGGATGCGCGGACCGCCACGTCTACGCGTTTAACGATGATGGCTCGCTGCTGTGGCGCTCCGCCTGCCAGTGGGGTCCGCCCACGTGCCTGGCGGTGGCGCGGCTGCGGCAAGGGGACCGGCGTCAGGTGCTGGCGGGGATGGCGGACCCGTCGATTCACGGCTGTATCCGGGTATTCGAATCGGACGGGGCGTGCGAGCAGACGCTGTCGCGGCCGGATATCATGAGCTGGTCGATCCCGTCGTGGTCGAAGTGCGTTGACGTGGCCGACGTGGACGGGGATGGATGGGTGGAGGTACTCAGCGGCGTGGATACCAACCACCGTCAGTTGATCGTGTATGGCAGGGATGGGAAGGTGTTGTGGGATGCGGACGTCGGTGGTGCGGTCGTGTCGGTCAACGCCAGTGAGGGTCGGGTGTACGCGGGGGCATCCAACGGATTTGCGCAGTGTTTCGCGGCGGACGGCACACGCCAGTGGAGCCGGTTTCTGGCCGAACCGGTGGTCGGGCTGGCCCCGCGTGGAGATGGTGGGTCTCTGGCGGTCCTGGAAGGCGGAACGGTCGTCGGTCTGGGCGGATCGGGAGAGATTCGTACGACGCACACCGGGAATCCGGACGCAACGGCGGCTGACTGGGCATCCGCGTGGCCGGACGGCGGCCTGCTGGTGGGACGGAACGATGGCGCGCTGGAATGCTACCGGTAGGCGATGAGCACGCCCGTCCACACATGTGAATTCACCCTCTGTGGTATCAAAGTCTCACACGGAGAAAGGATTGCGATATGATCTTCCGCAAACCCGTTCACGCGACGGATCTCACTGGCGGCGTCTGTATTTCGTCGCCCGGTGACGAGCCGTATCAGGCCGCCGCGAAGCGCCTTCAGGCGGCCCTGCACGGTGCGCTTTCGGATAGCGTTGAAATCCTGCCGGACGCGCGGCTCGATGCGGGCGGGCGCCATGTGATCGCGCTGGGTAACATGATGGACAGCGCGTTTGTGAGGACGATGTACTTCCGCGCATACGATCTGACGGACCGGATCTGGCCCGGGCCCGGCGGCTGGGTAATCCGCACGGCACCGGATTCTCTGGAAGACGCGGGGCACGTGATCGTTGTGGGCGTAAGCCAGGCGGATGACGTCGAGGATGCGGCAGGATCGCTTTCGCATACGATCGGGGCATCAGGCGCCATGCTTCCGTTTCAGTACCACGTGAACCTGGGGAGTAGGGCCGATCTGTACCTGAAGCCGGCGCGGGAGCGGCTGGACCAGGGCGACGAGGCTTTGGAGCGGGAGTTCACGAGCGGTCCGGGAGACTGGACCTACATGTGGGCCATTTCCGAGATCGGGATGCTGGCGGTGCAGACCGGCCTGGAGGAACTCATCCCGATGTTCTGCCGGCAGGTCCGCAACTTCGCGCGAACGCGGTGGTTCGAACGCCACCTGCCCGACCCGCCGCAGATCCACGGGTTCCTGAGGACCATGCTGCTGCCGTTCACCGTTCTGGAGAATCATCCGGGCCTTCCCGGAGACCAGCGGGAGGAGACGCTTGAAGCATTCCTGGGGCTGTACCGGTCCACGGAAGGCGCCGGTAATGCCGGATTCCTCAACCACGTGGGTGTGGACCGCGTGCGGCAGAACCATCAGACCATGTCCGGTCTCGATCTGTTTTATGGTGGCCGGTATTTCCACCAGGTGCACGGGTTGGCTGAAGGGCGGGCATGGATGAAACTGGCGGAGGTGTTCTTCGCGCCGCAGATGACGTCGAACAAGCCCGTGTGCGATTCGTGGGGGCACCAGTGGTCGTTTTCACTCTTCAATACCGCCGACTATGCATTGGCTTCCGGAAAGACGGACTACTTTACCAGCAAACCCTATCTGGAGGGCGTGGACAGGGCGCTGGTCGCACACAGCAATCTCGAAGGCGGGCCGCAACAGTATATGTTGATGGCCGCGGCGGTGACGGGAAACGACGAATACCTGCAGCTTTGCGGAACGTCGGACGAGGGCGGCCTGGCCGGGAAGGCTGTTCGAACGAACGTGGAGCCGTTCCGGACGTGGGTGACAGGACGAGGCGCCGCAACGCCGGAGCGGATGGGCCGTGTGGGCGTGGCTCCGCTCTCAAGGTTGTTCTACGATTCTCTGGAGGATATCGGTGGATTCGCGCCGGAGGGCGTATACCTGAGGGATGTACCTTACGACCGGACGTTCGACAAGGTCTACTTCCGTTCCGGATGGACGGATGACGACGACTATCTGCTGCTTTGCGGTATCTCGGGGGGCTCCCATTCCTATCAGGACGGTAACTGTATCGTCCGGTACACCGGACGCGGAAAGAACTGGTTCGGGGGTCGCGTGGGTCCGGCATCGATCCGGGACCACAACGGGGTGAGCGTCGCGGTTGACGGCGCGGGGCCCGGCTGTGAGTCCCGGTATGCGGCCCTGCGATACGTCTCGGAGGGAGACCGACTCTCCGCCGCGGGGACGTCGATGGGGTATCCCGGCCAGGCGGACTGGAATCGCCATATCGTGAACAGCCGGGACGGTTGGTTTCTGGTCATCGACGAGGTCCGGGCGAAGGCCGAAGGCGAGTACCTGATCGAGTGTCGCTGGCACGTGTACGGGGACGTGGAATCCTCCAACGGGGTACTTCAAGCAGTCCAGGGAGACTCGAGACTGGAGATGCGGCATTCGGGAAGCGGCTCCCGGGAGCTTGTCCCGGTGACGTCGGCTCTGGCAGAAGGCGGAACGCGGTGGGTGCAGCGCTCGCTGAAATCCCTCAAGGCCGGTGAAGGGGTGAGATTCGCCACCCTGTTCTGGAGCGACGAAGGGACGCAGCAAAGGACGTTTGCGATGTCTGCCGAAGCGTCCGGCTATCGGGTTGAAGGCGAGGGGACGGTCGCCACGGTCTCCCTTTCAGCCGGGTGCGACGAAGTCAGGATCGGCGAAGACGCGGCGGTCCTTCCCACGTGGGGCGCCGCCCTGGACGGCTCCGATGCGGGACCGTTCGTCGCCAAAAAAGGTGAAGCGAAGCCGGACTGGCGAGGATCGTGCGGCGCACCGGTTACGGCGATGGACGCGTGGGAAGGGGGCTGCTTCGCGGGCGACGATGACGGCGGCGTTACGGCGTTCGACCGAAACGGTGAAAGGCGATGGACCCATCGTCTGTCAGGACGCGTACGAACGGTTCTTGCCTTTGCCGACGGCGGGGTGGTCGGCGGCGGGGATGGCGAAGCGGTGCGCCGGCTGGACGCATCGGGACAGGAGGTGTGGACGCATCAGCTCGAGTGGCAGCCGATGAACTGGGACTACTGGACGTGGCTGAACTGCAAAGTCCTGAGCCTGGCGTCCGGAGATATTGACGGCGACGGCCGAGACGAGATCCTGGCCGGCTGCGCCGACCGTCACGTTTACGCGTTCGATGAGGGCGGCGCGCTGTTGTGGCGTTCCGCCTGCCAGTGGGGTCCGCCTACCTCCCTCGCGGTGGCGCGGCTGCGTGACGGGGACGGCCTTCACGTGCTCGCGGGGATGGCGGACCCGTCGATTCACGGGTGCGTCCGCGTGTTCGATGCCAGGGGCGCGTGCGTGAAGACGCTCTCGCGGCCCGATATCATGAGCTGGTCAATCCCCTCGTGGTCGAAGTGTCTTCGCGCGGCGGACCTGAACGGAGATGGCGTCGACGAAGTGCTCAGCGGCGTCGATACGAATCACAGACAGTTGATCGTCTATGGCGGGGACGGCGAGGTGTTGTGGGATGCGGACGCGGGCGGCGCCGTGCTGTCAGTGGCGTATGCTGAAGGGCGCATATTCGCGGGCGCCTCGAACGGTTACGTACAGTGTTTCGAAACTGGTGGCGATAGGCTGTGGCATGGTTTTCTGGCAGCGCCGGTGTTCGGCCTGTCGCCGGGAGAGGGAGGCGGTTGCCTGGTGGCGCTTGGAGATGGAAGGACGGTGGGCCTGGACGGCAGCGGCGAGGTTCGCTGGTCGAGTGGTGGGAATGCGATAACCGCGGCGGCTGCGTTTCCCGGGGGCGGGCTGCTGGTGGGCAGGCGCGACAGCGTGGTCGAATATGTCGAATAAATTGCGACAAAACCAGGAGCCGTGGACGATACCAGGCGCTGGAATGCAGATCGAGTTGGCGGGAATTCAATTGGAACCGGGATTGAAGACCTCGGATCTTGTTTGCGTCGGTCCTGATGCGGGGACCAAAGCTGCAGGAGGGCGACGATCATGAAAATCAAACGTCCGCGTCCGCTGGAACCGGAAACGCCTCTTCGCGGCCCGAATGGCGTCCTGGTGGCGGCGCCCCGGTCCGGACATGGCCGGACGGCGGCCCGGCGCATCCACCGGGCGTTGCGGGATATAAACGCTCACGCCGAGTTTCTGGATGATCCGCCCGGCGACGCGCTGACGGCGGCTGACCGCCCGGTAATCGTCGTCGGCAATCTGGCGGACAGCCGTTGCGTGCGCGAACTCTACTTCCGGTTCCTTAGCGCGACGGACCTGTGGTATCCGGGCCCGGGGGGATTCGAACTTCGGACGCTCTGCAACCCTTTCGGAACCGGCTGCAACGTCATCCACGCGGGGTATAGCGACGCCGCGGGCGCCGCGTCGGTCACGGACGCGTTTAGTTCGCGCCTGGACGATCCGATTCCCCATTTTGCGGTGCTGGACGTCACGCGGCTGCCGCTGTCGTCACGCGAGGCGGCTCAAGTCCGGACGGAGCCGCTTCTTCCAACCGCGTGGCAGATCGCGAATACGATGCAGGGAGACCTGAAGGGATATCTCTACTATCTGACCGGAGACCCGCATCTCGGACAGGAATACCGCCGGGCGTGGGAGGCGGTTGTCGAAAGCGGTTATGTGAAGACGGAAAAAATCGTCCAGGCACACCTTTACAGCCTCAGCCGCCTGCAGCCCTGGCGGCTGGTCGAGCACATGGACCTATTCAGTGAGGAGGAGCGCCTCGCCATCACGCGTTTCATTTACGGATGGGCGGAAAGCGAGGAGGGTTGGCATCACGTGGCGCGCTGTCCCCGAGTGGTGAGCATGCACGTCCCCAGGCAGAACCACGAACTCATCCCGGCCCTGGCGTTGGCCTGTGCGGCCGCCTATTTCCGGACGCATTTCCCCGAACTGACCGGTCCGGAGCGGTGGGAGGAGGTCGCCCGGCGGGCATACGCGCCGTACGGGCCGTCCTGGAAGCCGTTGTGCGACGGTCTCTGCCACGGCTGGTGGATGTCGCAACCGGTGATGGTGGAATACGGGCTCAACGACCCCTCGCACGGGTACTTCGAGCAGGGCGCCGCCCTGCGGGCCGCGGATGCGGCGTTGGCCGTGGTGAACAACGAGGGATGGCTTCCTTCGGCGGGAGACAGCGATCTGAACCGCCAGTTTCCCGGACCCAGCCTGCGGACGGCCGCGGCTTATTTCGACGACGGGCGTTACCGGTTCGTCCACGACCTCGCGCCGCCCGAACGCCGCCTGGTGAACCTGACGTCGCTGCCGCGAGCGTTCGACGCAGGGACGGCTCCGAAAGTGCCGGACGATCGGGTGGGGGTGACCGTCGTTCCGGTGGACCCGCTCCTTTTTCACGCGTGGGAACGGGACCCCCAGGGCGCGCCAGGCGTTGTGACCACGCCCCCGTCCGCTCCGATCGACCGGTGTTTCGACAAGCTCTCGGTGCGCACGGGATGGGAGCCCGATGACGACTTTCTCCTGATCGACGGTCTGGGCGGAGGCAGCCACTCGTATGACGACGCGGGCGGCATTCTGGACTACGCGCGTCTGGGTCTCTCGCTGATCGTCCAGGAGGACAGCTTCGTTCACTCCGCGCCCGAGCACATGTCGGCCGTCACGGTCGTCCGGGACGGGGAGTCCGGCGAGATACCCGGATTCGCGATACTGGAGGCGAACGAGACGGATGCAGACGGAAAGGTGTACCTGCGGATCCGGTTGAAGGACTACGCGGGCGCGGACTGGGTGCGCGAGGTCCACCTGCTTCCGGAAAGCTGCGTGGTATTCAACGATACGGTCATCGCGAACCAGGCGGGGGACTATGCCGTCGAGGCCCGCTTCCGAACCCCCGCCCGTCTGGTTCTGGACGGTCGCGAGGCGCGGTGTGAGAGGCGGAGCCCGTCCGCCGGTGACGTGACGTTTCGGATTGAGAACCCTTGTGAGCCCGTTTCGCTGGCGGTCGATGAAGAACCTGTCCATCTGCGGTATAAGAACCCGGTGGATCAGGACCTGTGGAAGGAGCGTTACCATACGGACGACGTCGTGCTTTCGACGTTTGTGGCGCGCCGGGCCGTGCGACTGGAACCCGGCGAGGGCGTGCGCCTGACACACGTCGCGCAGGTGTGCGGGCCGGGAGAATCCCCGGTCCACCTTCGCGAGTCGGGCGACGACATCAGCCTGATGCAGGGCGAAAAGTCGCGGTGCCTCGACGTGCTGCCGGTGCGGCAGCCCTCGGCAGGACAATTGACCGTTGACGGTCGCCCGGAGCAGACGGGCGCCAACCGCGTGTTTGACGCCGGCGAACGAATACGCGCGATGCGCCCGCTTTGCGATGGATCGCTGGTTGCGGGCACAGAGGGCGGCGTAGTCACATTCCTCGATCCGGCTCGCCGGCCCGTCTGGTCCGTTGATCTGGACGGTCCCGTGTACGATATCGGCGCGGCGGAGGGCGAGGCCACAATCCTGGCGGTCGGTCACGGCGCGAGCAGGCTGACCGGCCTGGATATTCGGGGACGTCGGATCTGGCAGACGGACATCGAGCGGGAACCCTGTCCATGGCCCTGGTGGGAACTGCCCACACCGGCCCCCGTACAGGTGGAAGGCGGGATGTTCAAGGGGGAAGCCTTCATTGCCGTTGGCTGCGGTGACATCCAGATCCGGGGTTTCGACGGGGCGGGCCGGGAACGGTGGCGCCAGCGTTACAACGAGGGGGTGCCCGGCCGTATCCGGGTGGCCGACGTGAATGGGTGCGGCGAGCCGGAAATCGTGGTCGGGGGCGAGGTGCTCAGCGACACGTCCAAATGCCGCATTCTGGACCCGCGCGGGGATTTTCAGGCCCACCTGGACGTGGAGGGCTGGACGAGCATCCTGACGGCGCTTGCATTTGACGAAACAGACGGACGGCATTTCCTCGGCTGCGGCGCTAACCGCGGCCGTAACATGCACGTGTTCGAACTGGATGCGGGTGGGGAATGGGAAAGGCGCTGGGTGAAGCGGCTGGGCGGGCGGGTCACTGGCATCCGGTTCCTCGGGTCCGACCAAAACGTGATCGCGGGTACGAGCCAGGGACTCCTGCTCTGTTACGACCTGGACGGGAACCGAATCTGGCGACGGCTTTTCGAAAAGGGTATCCGTCACCTGGCGCCGTTCGGAAACGAGACGCTCGTGATCGACGATCAGGGACAGCTCAGCGCGGTCACCGCACCCGGAGACGTCCGGACGCTGGGCCGGTTGCCGGGACCATGCGCGATCGCGGAACCCTCCGGTACTGCAACCCTGATGGCGTGCGGCAGCGAAATGTGGCGAGTTGTCGCAGAATCTGGTAAATCCCTGTAGTCGCTACATGGGACACGAGCGCCCTTTGACCGAAGGCAATCTGCCCTCTTTCACGGCAGGGTCCACTAACATCCGGAGCGAGGGCATCCTGCCCTCGAACTTCCTGTGACCCATCAATTCCGGAATCAAGGGCTTAGTGTTTCCTTCGTATCCGAGATCAACTTGAAAATAACGGCGCCAGAGCCTTGCGACTTGGCCGTCGAGGGCAGGATGCCCTCGCTCCCGGGAACGCCAACCACACCGGTCCCAGGTCGGTTTCCGTCATGGACTTGTGGCAATTGATCTCAGCCACGCATTTTTCGATGTTTCGTCTATTCACGTTATTCGTAGATTCGTGATACGAGAATACGAGAATACGAGAATACGAGAATACGAGAATACGAGAATACGAG
>JAPPJY010000008.1 GCA_028874335.1 Gemmatimonadota bacterium
GGGCGCGCAGCCACGATACATTAGTATATGGGCGGATTTTCCCGCCTTGACCGCCGCTTTTTCGCTCGCGCTCGGGAACTCGCCGGTAATTTTAAAACAACTTCTAACGGCCCGCCCATGCCGATCGTGATCAAATCGAAGCTGCTCATCGTCGATCCGGAAGAGGCGCCCGTACCCGGAGGGATCGCAATCGTCGACGGCGAGCGCATTTCCGCTGCGGGCGCGCCGGCGACCCTGAGCGTGGATCCCGCGTGGGAGACGCTGGACTGGTCCTCCTGGACGGTGATGCCCGCCCTGATCGACGCCCATGCCCACATTACGGCCAACAACCGGTTCCGCGTACCGCTGAACGTACACTACGAACTGGATGCCGCAACCGCGGTCCTTCGGGGGGCGATGAACCTTAGAAGCGACCTCGCCGCGGGCGTCACCACGATGCGGACGCTTGGAGACCGTGAGGACGTCGAAAAGCCGTTCCAGGAGGCGATCGAACGAAAAGAGGCGGTGGGTCCCCGTCTCAAGGTGTGTGTGCGGGCGCTGCGTCCAGGCCATGGGACAGCGCCCTTTCTGTCCTTTCCGGCCGATGGCGCAACGGAACTGAGGGCCCGGATACGGGAGAACGCTTCGCGTGGCGCGGACTGGACCAAATTGTTCATCACCAACGTGAGAGACGGCGATACCTTTGAGGACTACCTCCGCGGAGACCTGACGGACATCGCGGCCTATTCGAGGGAGGAGATCGTGGCGGCGATCGGCGTCTCGCACGACCTGGGCATTCCGGTTGCCGCTCACGCAATCGGCGGCCCGGCGATGCGGTGGGCGATGGAGGCCGGGATCGACAGCATCGAACACGCCAATCTGCTCGAGGAGGAAGACGTCGACCTGTTCGTGAAGTCCGGCGCTTACCTGAGCGATCCCAACCTTCAACTGTTCTTTGACGCGGAGGTCGGATTCGAGTCCTTCGAAACCTGGCGCATGGACTGGTGGCGGCGTCGGGTCGAGCGCGCCAGGGAACGCACGGCGCGTCACCTGCCTGAAGCCGTTCGGGCCGGGGTGAAGGTCTGCCTGGGGTCCGACAGCACCCACGCGACGTTGTGGCGGGAGGCCAGAGCGCTCGCGGACCTGGGCGTTTCGGCCACCGACGCGATCAGCGCAGTGACCACGAACACGGCGGAGATGCTGGGTGTGGCGGACCGACTGGGACGCCTCGCGCCGGGCTATCTGGCCGACGTGATCGCCGTGGAAGACGACCCCCTGGCGGACGTGGCATGTCTGAGGCGGGTTCGAGACGTGATGAAGGCGGGCGAACGAGTTGAAAACCTCCTGTCCGGGGCGAGCGAGGTCTTCAGCGATTAACAGTGAAGGGGCGTCGCGGTCGCATTCCAGGCACGGTACATCACGTCGAACCGGTTACTCGGAACCGCTGGCGATTGACCAGTCAAAGGGAAACAGGATCAACTCAAGAACACTGGCGCGGCGCAGCTTTACTTCGGCCACAAGTCGGTTGCCGGGAATAAGAGGGAGCGCCGAATCGATTCTAATAAGGACGCGCACGGAGGGATATCCCTTTCGCTGCACATAGCGTCGCACGGAATGAACCTGCCCAGAGAATTCAAATGAACTTTCCCACTGCGGCCAGAGATCGACTTCCTGTCCTCGCCTGATCCACGGAGCGAACTCCGCCGGTACGTGGCACTCCGCCAACACAGGATCCTCCGATCCGATCAACATCAGCGTATCGCCCACGGCGGGAACACCGCCCGCCTTGCGCAGGACCATCAGGATCCGTCCCGGTCCAGGTGCGCGCAGTGTATAGTGTCCTATTTCACTACGAATCATGTTGTATGTGGCTTCAGCTTCGGCTACTTCCGCATCCCTCGCTTTGAACGTAAAGAACGCCTTCTTGCGCAGGGGAGTTATCGGCCCTGACTTCAACAATTCCAACGCTGACAACGATTTCTCGATATGCATCGTGGCCAGGATCGAATCTGACCTGGCTTTCTCCAGATCGTCAGCGCTGACAAGCCCGCCGTGGTCGAAGAGTCGCTGCGCCATCTTCAACTGCCAGTTCGCCAATCGAGCTTTCTCTTTCAATGCTTCCAATTCACTATTGAGTCCTTCCAGTTCCTGTTCGGGAGGCGGCGCCTCCACGGCCTGGAGCGCGGCCCTGGCGGCCTCCCGCTCGGCCACGGAACGCTCGTAGGCTCGTCTTGCAACGGTGAGCCGGGATTCGGCAATGTTACTCTTGAACGCAATCAGCGAATCTCCCGCCGCCACCAGTTGACCCTCCTCGACGTAGACCTTTGCGATCTGCGCTTCGACGAGCCCGCTTATCCAGATTTCTTTCTCGGGTACGATTCTTCCTGTGCCTTTTGCCACCTGGTCGATTTCCACAAACCATAGAACTGCGACGACGGCCAGAATGACCGCAAGGAAGCGCAGGACGTATTTGGAAGTACGCAGCATGTTTTCAAAGCCCGCAGGAAACTACGATCCGGTACTCTCGTATCTGTTGATGCCGACACACCAGAGTCTGTACGCCAGGAAGAAGCTTACGATGCCGACCAGTGGCGTCCCGTACTGGAATAACGGATCGAACAGAGTGATCCCATGGAATAATGGAGCGTCCGATTTGTTCAAGAAATCCTCCGCAGGGAAATAGGCGACAAAGCCGTAGGGGATGACGAAAGTCAAGAGTACCTGCACCCATTTGTCGTACATGCCGAGAGGATAGTTGACAAATCTCCTCAAACCGTAAATCGCCGTATCGACAACTGCCGCCGACCTCACGAACCAGAAGCTCATGGTCCCCGTCAATACCATGATCGCGGCCTGGATCAACGTAGCGCCAATCAGCACCAGCCCAAACCAGACCACGTTCATCCACGTCCACACAATGCTCAGGTTTTCGAAACAGATATGAAAGAACACGACGCCCAGGACCATATGGGCCATGAAGGTATGACTGAAATCGCGACAGATCAAGTTCGCGAATGGGTTCATTGGATAGATCAAAATACTGTCGAATGAACCATCCTGAACCATATACTCCAGACGGCGCATGGGTCCACGGAAAAACAGACTGCTTGCGCCGTACGAAAAGAGATTGAGATTGTACAACAGCATAATCTCATAGAAATTCCATCCGTGTATGATCTTGAACTTATTCAAAACAATCCATACGCCCAGAAAGCTGATCAGATACACAACGATCGTGATGATCTGCGATGTGAAGAAATTAAATCTGTATTCGATCAGGGTCTTCATATAGACGACCAGGAATCGTCCATACAATCTGAGGCTGTCCATCTCAACCGCCCTGTATGACCAGTTTTCTAACGGCCCTCATCCACAATATTCTTTCAATTCCCGCCAGAATTCCGATCCACAGAAATTGCTGGAGGATAAATCCGATTGCGTCGGCCAGGACTGTTTTCTCCAGAAATATCGCCAGCGGCGCAAAATAGATGAGACGGAACGGGAGGAAAGCGGAAAGTTCGTAAAGGAAATCCGGAAAAAACCAGAGCGGTACCATCTCACCCGAAAAGACGTTGATCAAAACGTTGAACAGCATGCTCAAGGATGTCACGGCAAGGAACCAGAATCCGATCAGTCCAATCAGATAACTGATCGAAAAATAAATCATCATGCCGTTGATCGACGAAATCACGAACAGGATTAGATAAGGTTCGGAGGGTAAGCGAATGCCGAACATCAGGATGCCCACAATCAGAAATGGCGTCAACTGGAAAACCATCCTGAAGCCGTTGTTTCCAAGCGCATCGCAAAACAACATGCCTTTCAGACTCACCGGCTTGATGAGGTCCATTGCAATTTCTCCAGTCCTGATTCTGTCGTTGACCTTGAACACAGTCGTTGTGCTGATGGCAATGGAGATTCCGGTGCTGACAAGCGTGTACGTGACCATGTCCCGAAAGCTGATGACCCCCATGTTCGTCTGTGTCTGACCGATATCCTGAAACAACGCGCGCCAGAAATAGATCTGTACCAGAAGTACGACGATAGAACTTACCAGGCTCAGGAATACATTCATCTTGTAGGCAAGATTGGACTGGAAGGCGTTCTTCAGGAATTCAATGTAGACTTTCATATCATGGCCGCCTCTAAGCCTGTTCAGTTGGATCTGGCCAGATACATCCTTCTGATGACTTCGTCAATTTCAGTCTCTCTGACGACAAAGTCCCTCACGCGACGTCGTTCCATGACCCAGCCAATTACGGCCGTGGAGTTGACTGTCGCCTTATTGTATTTTATCGATAACTTGCTTCCTTCCTGTTGAAATTCCGAGACCCCGAGTTGGTAAAGATCGTCCGGGTCGGCAACCGGCGCTTCGGTTTCGACGTCCAGCGTTTCGTCCATTCCGAATCGCTCTTTCAGTTGCTGCAGGTTGCCGTCGTACATGATGCTGCCGCTGTCGATCACCATCACGCGTGTACAGAGCTTCTCAATGTCGGACATATCATGGGTGGTCAGGATGACCGTGGTGTCACGCTTCAGGTTTATCTCTTTGATGAAATCCCTGATGTTCTCCTTGACGACTACATCCAGACCGATCGTCGGTTCGTCGAGATAGACAATCGCAGGATCGTGCAGAAGCGCAGCGCAGATGTCCGACCTCATTCGCTGACCGAGGCTGAGCTGCCTGACTGGTGTATTGATAAACTCTTCCAGGCCAAGGATTTCAGAGAATAATTCCAGGTTCTCCCGAAATCGTTCTGGAGGGATTTTATACATGTGCCTCATCAGACTGAATGACTCTGAGACCGGAATGTCCCACCAAAGTTGCGTTCTCTGGCCGAATACGACACCCATTCTTGCGGCGTTTTCGATTCTGTCCTCGTGAGGCACCAATCCGCCAACCTGAATATGCCCTGAATTCGGCACGAGAATCCCCACCAGCATCTTGATCGTTGTGGACTTGCCGGCGCCGTTCGGGCCGATATATCCCAAAACCTCGCCCCGCCCGATCTCGAACGAGACGTCGTCAACCGCCGTAATGGTCTCATATTGCCGGCTGAACAGTGCATGTACGGCTCCCAGGAACCCTTCCTTTCTCCTCTGTCTCTTGAACGTCTTGGTTACGTTCTCGACACTGATCAGCGGTTTGTTCATTTGAAATGTCCGATCTTTGTAAGTTCTCGAAAGGAACGCACGATTGTAGTTCAGAGACCTATTGCGCCTTCGCGTTGTTCAGCCACAGCCAGATAGGCGGAAGTGAAAGCGCCCGGAACTCGGAGGACAAGACACGGTCCGATTAATAGTTTCGGGGCCTTGAAACAATGGACGGTTCCTTCTATTGAAATACACTGTCGCTATGTCCATTTCCGGCACGCTGTAAAATCGCGAACTCTCTATACCAAGTTCTCTTTGTGTTTGCGGAAATATCCTGGTTATCGTCGCATAGAAATGTCGAATCAAGGTTAATGTCGTTTCGCCAATCTATATGGCAGACAAACAAAAAAGCCGCCATCGAATCGGCATCGATGGCGGCCTGAATTTGTGCTATCTATGAAATTATAACAAACCGCATCGCGCCATTCGAGTTTCGCCGTGCTTACCGGCGATGGTTACACGATAAAGTACCAAGATTGCTATCGGCAAATTAGCAGGAATCGAACACATGGGTGAATTCCTCGACGACTTACGTTTCGAATTCTTAATCGTCTGACTTCGTGACGGCTCGGCAACGGAGGGCAGAAGGCGGTCAATTTAGAGAGAGTAATCTTTCCGCCTCAGATGCACAAGATATCGACTATGTTTGAAATTGTCAAGAATTACTGGAAAATTGGACTGATTACGAATTCGGTTCGCGGCAGAGTCCGCACCGCAAACGTACGCAACAAACGCACGGGAGGCCGTACCGGCTGCGGTTCCTTTCTTTGGGCGTCCAATCGGCTATGTGGTCAAATTCACTGCGGAATTTGCATTGAGGTTCAGCATTGAAGGCACGTTGAATGAAAGGCTTGATCGGACGTACCGGGTAGTGGGACAAGCGGTGGGTCATTGTGTTTGGTCTGCTTTTTATCTTGCGCTGTCACTGGCGATGAAGCGGATGGAATCGAGACAGAAGCGTGCAGGTCGTACCTTTCAGACTCATGCCCGCTTTTTGTATCTCTTCGCTTCCTTCCTCGCAACTTCAAACGCGTTTTTCCCGCGCTTGTTGAGAACCGTCGGATCGGCGCCGGCCTCGAGCAGGGCTTCGGCAGCGGCGACCCGGCCCTCGTACATTGCGCGATGGAGCGGCGTGCGTCCCTTCCGGTCCTGCGTGTTCAGGTCGGCGCCGCGCTCAGCAAGCAGTCGTATTGTCTCCACCCTATTGCCCTCGGCTGCCAGCTGCAGCGGCGTGCGTCGCGCCTTGTTAAACGCGTCGACCTGCACGCCGCAGGCCAGCAATATCTCCGTGCACGCCTTCGATCCGGCACGTACGGCCCAATGCAGCGGCGTCATTCCATAGTCATCGGCGGCGTTCGCAACGTCGGGGTCCCGTTCAATGAGTTCATTAAGTCGAGAGGTGTCGTCGAGGGCGCACGCCGAGTACACGTCGTAGTATGCCCCGTCTTCGATGAGGATCCGCGCAACCGCCAGCCCGCGTTCCTGCCACGATCCGTCCTTTCCCCCGGGACTCGACGCGGCCGCCTCCTGAAGTGACGTCGTTCCCCGTTCGCCGTTTCCCTTTATTGGAAGTTCATGGTGAACGCCGGCGCCGTACTGAATGAAGAGGCGGGCGCAGTCCGGATACCACCCGGCGGCCGCCCAGTACATCAGCGAGAGGTTGTCGGGCCACCCCACGTGCGGTTTTTTAATCGATACGCACGTCGCGTCTGCCGCGCCCGACTCGAAAACCGCCCGCAGCGTATCGACCATCCCTCCCCACGCCGCCTCGTGCAGCACATTGTAGGACGAAACGTCGATCTCGAGCGGCACGTTGCGTTCGAGGAGGAACGTAACCGCAGGCCCACACCCCCTCATTCCGATCAGCACCTGGAGCAACCGGCCGCCAATGCGCTCCAGAACGCGAGGCTCCCCGGCACGGATCTCCGACATCCGCTCGATTTCGGGTTTTCCCTCCCAGCGTTTCGGCGCCGGCCCCATCGATGCCTCGATGAACTGCTGCTCCACGACCGTTAGTTCCAGTTTCTCTTCGCGCCGCAGGAACCAGTTGTTCTCGAACAGGCTCACCGCTTGTCCCGTGTCCATTGGTTTGCCCTCACATTCAGATGGTTAAATACCAGCCGTCATCTTTCCGGGATCGGGCGCTGAACGATCCCCAACACCTTCAATCAGATGAAAAAACGTCAATGATCCGGGCCAATCGACTTAGCGGCTTGAGCGAAAAACAGGGGCTGGGCATATTCGTGAAATACCCGCCAGTCGACAATCTTGAAACCCGCCCCTTCGATTTCTCTCCTCAGAGAGCCGGGTAACCCCCAATACCTTGTCGGTCGTCCATTTTCAATCTTGCAACGTGTGACAGAGTCGAACGGATATGCTTCATCTTGAGGGTCTCCACACTTGGTCATTACGACAAACAATCCGTGTTGTTTTAGTACCGCGAGGACGTTTTCAAAGAATAGAAGCCGATCTTCTCCAATTATACAGTGCAGGCAGAGCGCATCGATCACGACGTCGAAATACCCGTGTTCGTATGGCAGGTTCAAGACGTCGCCGAGGCGAAAGTCGACTTTGGGATATCGTCGTTCGCCCTTTTCCCTTGCCCAGGAAATGGCGGTAGGTGAGATATCGATCCCGCATACTTCATACCCTCTGTCCGCGAGAAGCAAAGACAGGTCTCCCGAGCCGCATCCCAACTCCAGCAATTTTCCCGATGACATCTGGTTATCCTGTAAAGCCGCCAGCACCTTTTTGAACGCGCTCTGATATAGCTGCGGTCTATTGTAGCCAGTGGCGCCGCCCCTGCGCAACTTTCGAAATTTAGCTTCGAAATATCCAGCATAGTCAGGTTTCAACATCCTGGTACCCGCGTTGCGTCGTCGTTTCCCGACCTTGACGATCAATCGGATTTAGTGGCCACAAGCGACGAATCGGTTGAAATATAACGAAACGGGCCGGCGTTTTCAGGATTTGTTGTGCGAGAACCCTATTCCTGCAATCACTTTCGATTGGCAGGATCTTTCCTTACGGCTCGACGGGTTTGAACAAAATGTACGCCCCGTGCTGGCGGATTGGTACTCCGAAATGGCGGAGCGTCCATATTTCCAATGTGCACTGAGGTCCCTCGTCTCGCTGGAACGGCGTTTGCTCTATCCTTTCTGAAAATCGTCCTGATTCGACCGAACACAACACGAGACCGGATATTGCGGGGCGTCTTCCAGCAAGGCGGCGTCTCCACATAGACAGGCGGTCGGTTCGTAATCCGACCCACATCACGGTACCGATTTCGGCAATTGATTTCACCTGGTCCCTTCGCCGACTTGCTTTGGCTGAAAGCTGATGGCTGATCGCTGACAGCTTGTCTGTGGATGTCGGATCACTACGGCAAGGATAACGAAAATATGAACGCGCTGGTCCGACGCAGAGGCATCGACGGCGTCGCGGACGTTGACCTTCCTCGCGAGAAACTGGAACGGCTCGGCGCCGAAGCATTGAGAAACGAGGAATTGCTGGCGGTGCTGCTGCGGACCGGGTATGAAGGCAAGAACGTGCTGGAGGTCGCCGGGGAGATCCTGAAACAGCACTCGCCGCAGGCGCTCATGTCGATGGGACTCGCGGAACTGACGGCAATCAAGGGAATTGGCCGCGCAAAGGCCGCGGGCCTTGTCTCCGGGTTCGAGCTGTCAAGGCGGGCGTTGAACCAGGGGATGGGCATCGAGCCGTCCATAACGAAACCGGCCGACGCGGTCGGGCTGCTGTCGGAATTCAAGGACCGGAGAAGAGAACATTTCGTGGCCGTCTTCCTGAATGCCCGGAACCAGGTCATCTGCAGAGAGGAGGTGTCTGTGGGATCGCTGAACGCGTCGCTGGTTCATCCTCGCGAGGTGTTTTTCCCCGCCGTAGGCTCGTCCGCGGCCAGCGTCATCCTCGCGCACAACCACCCTTCCGGCGACGTGACGCCCAGCCGGGAGGACATTGAACTGACCCGGCGGATGGTGCAGGCCGGTGAAATCATGGGGATCGAAGTACTGGACCACATCATTCTGGGGGCGGAGCGTTTTCTGAGCATGAAGGAAGCGGACCTGTTCTGAATAGACCAAAGGGAAAGCGCATCGCGGCTTGGGCGCGATGCGCCCGTTCTCCAGGTGACGACAACGGAAGCGCATCGGTCCGTTCCGGCAGGACGGCCTTGAATCCTGTTTCACGAGACGGTCGGACATGCGTTATATTGTGGACATCGGTACTTAGCCTCAAAGAGCCTGAATGCGGGTAGAGGGTAGACCAAAAGCGGGGAGACGGTAAGAGAAATGCGGGGAGACGGGAGACGGTAGAAGAAATACTTGCCCGCATTTTTTGTTCCTTCTTGCCTCCGGCACGAGAAGAATCCTCACAAGGCGGGCAATCTCTACCGTCTAACGTCTCCCCTCTCACCGGGTGGTGGGCCGGGGGGTGAGTTGTGGAGGTGTGTTTTGGCCGTGATCACGTTGACAACGGATTTCGGGCTCCGAGACGGGTACGTGGCCGCGATGAAAGGCGCGATACTCTCAATCGCCCCGGATGTCTCGCTCGTGGATGTTTCCCATCAGGTCCCCCCGCAGGACGTGGCCTCCGGGGCTTATCTCCTGGGCGGCGCGTACCGCTATTTTCCGACGGGTTCGATCCATCTCGCGGTTGTGGATCCGGGCGTGGGAAGCGCCCGCCGTGCAATCCTGGTGGAAACGCCGGAGTACCGGTTTGTCGGTCCGGACAACGGATTGTTCAGCGCGGTGCTCCAGCGGGAACCAACCTGGAATGCCGTTGAGATACGCAATGCGGCGTATTTCAGGTCAGAGGTGAGCCCAACCTTTCACGGCCGGGATATCTTCGGCCCGGTCGCGGCCCATCTGTGCAACGGCGTCCCTCCGGCTGAATTGGGGCCACAAATCGTCAATCCGGTCCGCCTCATTCTTTGGACGGTTCAGGAACGGGACAACGCTGTTGTCGGGTGGATCGTTCACGTGGATCGTTTCGGGAATGCGATCAGCAATCTTGAAAAACGCCGCGTGGGGTACGAAGGTGTCCGCGTACGTGCAGGAGAATTCGTGTATGACCGGATCTGCCGCACGTATGCCGACGTTCCGGAGGGGAGGTCACTGGCACTGTACGGAAGCGAAAATACACTGGAGATTGCAATAAACGGAGGGAATGCTGCGCGGAATCTGGGGTTGAAACGGGGTGATCGGATAACCGTGGATTTCGGACCGGAGTACGCGTAATCGCGCGGGCATCTCAGGGCAGCAGTTCCAGCAGGTCCTTCAGGCGGTTCAGTTCGTGGTCCGGGCGTTCTTCGGGGGTTCGAGGGCGCTGGTTTTTCTGTCTTCCGAAACACAGACGCGCCGTGCGCATGCCCAGGCGTTTCGACGCGGCGATTTCCGAGTTCAACTTGTCCCCCACCGACAGGATGCGGCCGGGCGAGAGTTTGAAATACCGGGCCGCCCGCTGAAGCGCCTCGTCTTTTTCGGGGGCCGTACGGTCGTCGTGGAAGATGAGCGTGCCTGATTCCTCGCTGAAATGGCCGCGAAGACCCAGGAGGTCCACCTTCCGTCGCTGCCTCTCCGGCCGGCCGGTGGTCACGAGGCACAACCGGTATTGCCGAGCCGAAAGTTCGTCGAGCGTTGAGAGCGCGTCCGGAAAGGGCGCGATGTCTTCCACCTGGTCCCGATTGTACGCCGAAAGCGCGCTTTCCACCACGTCCGCCGGCAGTTCGTGGCGGTGGGCGATTTCCCTGATGGAATCGGCGGAACTCAATTGGCCGGCGAGTTCCGCCTGCAGGCGTCGCAGTGCCCGCACGTCTGAACCGGGTATGGCCGCGGCAAGCGTTTCAGCCGCACGGCGGCGCGCCGGTTCGGTCAACTGCCCGGTGCAGTCGAACAGCGTGTCGTCCAGGTCGAAGATGACGGCCTCAATCCCGCGACGCGCCATTGTCCATTTCCCCGTAGTCAGGCACCACCAGCCCACAGTAGATGCGGCAAACGGCGTCGGCCACCTTGTCGGGGTTGTGGCTGATGAAGTCGCCGGCGCTGCGACTCTTCACCTCGGACGTGTAGTCCTCAAGAAGATCCGTAACCGTGCAGTTCACAAGACGACGGATCGCTTCCTGGTCGCACAACACGGGTTCCTTTCCGTCCCGATGGTAGGCATTCAGCACCTGCCGCCACTTCAGGCCGCCCGGCCTTTGGAATGCTTCCGGATCCTGCACAAGCATTTGATCCAGAAAGCGGCTTTCCCTTTCAGGGAAGTGCCTCAGGATGGCGCGCAGGTGATCCGAAGCGCCAAATCCGTCCGTCTGGCCAGGCTGGGTCACGATGTTGCAGATATAGAAGACCTTTCCGTGGTTGCGGGCGGACAGCGTTCGCCGGATGTCCGGAACGAGCAGATTCGTGATGACGCTCGTGAAGAGGCTACCCGGGCCGAGGACCACAATATCCGCGTCCGCGATGGCCTGCACGGCGCCGCGCGGCGCGCGGGCTTCGTTCCTGGCAGGGCGGAAAGCGCTGCCGGGTCTGGCGTAAACCTCGACCTGACCCGTTTTTGAATCGTCTTCCCTATATAGCGCGCCGTCCGACTGTTCCAACTCCCTGAGGATGTCGCCGTTGGCGACGAGGTACGCGTACTTTAACGGTGATTTCCCGGTTTTGCGTACCATCCACTCTGTGTACCGCTGTTCGCCGTTTTCGAGTTCGGCGCATATGTCCACGTTCTGGTTGGTGGCGGGAAAGACCTCGCCGCGTATGCGCAGCATATCGCCGGCTGTCTGGATGGCCTTCTGAAAATCACCGAGTTGCTGGGTCAGCGCGGCGATCAGGAAGTTGCCGATATTGTCGTTCCGGAAGATCCCGGCTTCCCGTTCGCTGTTCGGAAACCGGTGCTGAAACACCCGGATCAGCCCGGAGGAGACCCGACGTCGGTCGGCGAGCGCGGTCAACGCGTTGCGGATGTCCCCGGGCGGCTGTACACCCAGATTCCAGCGGATGCGTCCCGAGGAGGCCCCGGTGTCCGTAACCGCCACGACGGCGGCGGGGCTGTCGGTATAGGTCTGGATCCCCCGCAAAACGATTGGGAGACCGGTGCCGCCGCCCAGGGCGGCCACTTTCAGCCGGCGCCGGTCCTTGTCCATGCGGGCCAGATGGATCAGGGTGGACAGCTGCGGGAGGAGGCGGATCTGATGGGTTGGGCGGTCGCCCTCGCCGGGCTCTTCCTCTGCGTATCTCCCGCGCCGCATCCAGACCGTCGTGCAACCCAGGCGGTTGCCCGCCCGAATCTCATCCTGGGCCCGGTCGCCCACACAGACAACCTCCTCCGGCGAGAGTTTGTGGGCCTTGATGAGTTCGGCAAACCAGTAGTCGTGAGAAGGCGGGCCTTCGTTGACGATCGTGTGGAAATACGGCGCGATGTTCAGAAGGTCAATCTTGTTTTTTTGCCGAAGCGCCCTTCCGAATGTCACAAGGAAGAGCAGACATCCCGCGTCGCGAAGCTCCTTCAGGGTCTGGACCGCGCCCGGAAAGAGCCTGACGTCTTCAACGGCCTCGCTGTTGTAGACGTATTCGAGCTCGGCAACAAAGGCTTCGATGGTATCGGCGTCTTCCAGGCTTCGATGACTGGGGCGCTGGGTGTTGATATAGTCGGCGAGGCGGTCGGGCTTGTCGCGCTGGAGGGCTTTCGCGATGTCGTAAAAGGCGAAATAATACGGAGACGAAGAATAATAGGGGCCGTGCCGCAGTTCCAGGTCGTTGATCCGGCTGAGCGCGTAGGATTCCGAGGCAAAGAACCCGTGGACGTACAGATGCCGCGCGACCCGTTTACGTGCGGCCTGAACCAGCGGATCCAGATCGAAGAGCGTTCCGTCCAGATCGAAGATGATCGCGCGGGTATTTTTCATGGATGACGTCTGGGAACAGGTTACTATCGGAGGCGCGGCGGGCAGATAGCAGTCCGTTGATAAAGTCGCTCTGCAGGCGAGGCCGAGCCATTGTGGCCGAAGACAAGGCGCGCGACCGAGTCCCATCCGTCGATTCGGCGAGGGAGCGCAACGCAGTATTTCGACCGCAAGGGCCGGCCGCAGCCCGGATGGACTTTTTCAACGGGCTGTTAGGGAGAGACGGAGCCAACTCGATCAATACCGGCAATGCAGGCACACGCGGCAGATCGCGTTGAGAGGGAGAATGTATCGCCATGAAGCTGCTTTTGCAAGCCATTTCTCGCTATTTCAACGGCATGGACGTGAACCGGGACGCTTTCGTACATCTCCTTCAATCCGAAAGCGAATCCGTTAAGGCCTTCGTATACCCTCCGCACTGTCTGCTATGCAGAACGCCGCTGGACGAATCAGAGGGGCTTTGCCCGGGGTGCTGGGAATCCCTGGGCATTATCAGCGGTCCGCGGTGCGGCCGCTGCGGGTGTCCCGGGCTTTCCCGACCCTGTACGAATTGCGCCGACAAGGATTACGTCTTCTCCCGGTTGTTTGCGCTCACGGCGTTCAGCCGTGCGGTGCAGCGCATGGTCCACATGATGAAATACCAGGGTCAGACCGCTGCCTGCCAGAGCCTTGGCCGGGCGTTGGGTCGGATGTTGGAAGGGGAATCCCTGGCGGAACCCCGGCCCGTGGTGGTGCCGGTGCCGCTTCACGGAAGCAGGTTGCGGGAACGCGGCTACAACCAGAGCGCATTGATTGCGCGGTCCCTGGCGCGGGAGCTGGAACTGTCCGTTGAGGACCGCGCGCTGAGGCGGGTACGCGCCACCGAAACACAGACGAATCTGGACTCCGCAAAGCGCGGCGCAAACATGCAGGGCGCCTTTGTCGTGCGCCAAAGGGACCTGGTCAGCCAACGCCGGGTCCTGCTGGTGGACGACGTGGTCACCACCGGCGCCACGGCCAATGCCTGCGCCGCGGCGCTGCTGGAGGCAAGCGCGTCCGAAGTCGACGTCGCGGCCGTTGCGTGTCCCTATTTCGACGCCGAAGAACCCGATGACAAGGTGGTCGCCGCGGGCAATGATCTTTTTATCTAACGCATTGATTCCAAACGCTTTGAGAAAAAAACAACTTGACACCAGGCAAGGCATGTCGTAAATTCACTGGTTCCAAACGAGTAGAATCGCGGACAGGATACCGTGCAAACGGACCTTGTCCGCGTGACAGGTTATGGGGTTCAACCGGACGGTGTACGGAGCGCTCCAATGGCGTGCAGGCGCGTAGGGATTTTAACGGGCGGCGGCGATTGTCCCGGTCTGAACGCGGTAATCCGCGCGGTCACTCGGAAGGGGATCGACGCCTACGGATACGATATCGCAGGTGTGATGATGGGCTGGAGGGGGATGCTCGAGGCGGTTTCGATGCCGCTGGACCTGAATGCGGTCTCCGGTATTCTGCCCAGAGGTGGGACGATCCTGGGCACATCCAGGACCAACCCGTATAACGAGCCGAACGGCGGCAACATTGTAAAACAGAACATGGTCAGGATGGGGCTGGATTCGCTGATTGCCGTTGGCGGAGACGACACGGTCGGTGTGGCCAGCAGGCTGTACGAAGACGGTGTGAACGTCATCGGCGTGCCGAAGACCATCGACAATGACCTGGACGGCACGGACCAGACCTTCGGATTCGATACGGCAATCAATACGGTCACCGACGCCATCGACAGGCTGCATACCACGGCCGAGTCACACAACCGGGTGATGGTGGTTGAGGTGATGGGGCGTCATGCGGGATGGATCGCCGTGGAGGCGGGCATTGCGGGCGGCGCCGATATGGTCCTGATTCCCGAGCAGCCGGTCGACCTGGAAATGGTCTGTACTTCCATCCAGAAACGCCACGACCGGGGCAAGACCTTCAGTATCGTGGTGGTGGCCGAAGGCGCAAGGCTGTCCGACGAATCCCTGGTACTCCAGTCCGAGGAACGCGATGCTTTCGGTCACGTGCGCCTTGGCGGAATTGGCATCGTACTCGGGGAAGAAATAGAAAGACGGACGGGTTTCGAAACCCGGGTGACCGTGCTGGGTCATATCCAGCGCGGGGGAAACCCGACTGCGTTCGATCGGGTCCTGGGCACCCGCTTCGGCATTGCCGCCATCGATCTCGTCCACACCGGCGATTTCGGAAATATGGTGGCGCTGCGCGGCACCGATATCGTGTCTGTGCCGCTGAAGGACGCGGTATCCAAGCTGCGTACGGTGGACAAGAACCTGTACGAAATCGCCAGGGTTTTTTTCGGCTGACCTCGAACTTCCGCGCGCGCGGATCCGTCAACTGACCGGCAGATCATCATACCTGCTCGAATACCACCGGCGGCAATCGGCCGCCCGGTTTGTGTGACCTGGAGGTAGACACGATGGCGATCAATGTGGCCATTAACGGATTCGGACGCATCGGCCGGCTCGTGTTCCGTGCGGCGATGCGCAGACCCGGCATCGACGTCGTGGCGGTGAACGATCTGACCGACGCGGGGACGCTGGGACACCTGCTGAAATACGACTCGACGCACGGGAGATATCCCGGCAATGTTGAAATCAGGGAGAAATCGCTTGACGTGGACGGCAGCGAGGTCATCGTACTGGCCGAGCGCGACCCGGTCATGTTGCCATGGCGAACGCTCGGCGTGGACGTGGTCATCGAGTCAACGGGGTTCTTCACGGACAGGGACAGCGCCGGCAAGCACCTCAAAGCAGGCGCCGGCCGGGTGATTATCTCGGCCCCGGCCAGGGGCGACGTGCCGACTGTGGTGATGGGAATCAATCATGAAACGTTGACCGAACAGGACAGGGTCATTTCCAATGCATCCTGCACCACGAACTGCCTGGCCCCGATGGTAAGCGTACTGCATCAGTCATTCGGCGTAGAGAAGGGATTGATGACGACCATTCACGCCTATACCGGCGACCAGCGCATGATCGACGCGCCGCACACGGACTTGCGCAGGGCGAGGTCCGCGGCCCTGTCCATGATCCCGACGACAACCGGGGCTGCCAGCGCCGTGGGCAAAGTGATCCCCGAGTTGAACGGGAACCTGGACGGGATGGCCGTGCGGGTCCCAACGCCCGACGGCTCCTATACGGATTTCGTTGCGACGCTCAGGAACCCGGCGACCGCGGAGTCTGTCAACGAAGCGTTCAGGGCGGCTTCCGAGGGTCGGCTGAACGGCATTCTGGAGTTTTCGGACGAACCCCTGGTCTCGGCGGACATCATCGGCAATCCCCATTCCTGCGTTTTCGATTCGGAAATGACAACGGTCATGGGCGGGAATATGGTAAAGGTGTGCGGCTGGTACGATAACGAATGGGGGTATTCCTGCCGGTGCGTGGACCTCGTGGAGTCGCTGGGTACACGCTGGGTGGACTGATAACCTCGGGAACAACCCGGCCGGCCGGAGTGCTGTCCAGCGCACCCGGGAGTTGACCAGATACGGATTCAGGAAGACCGCTTTCGGACAAACGTACCGAAAGCTCGCAAGCGGGAGCCGGACCCCGCGGGATGCCCGCGCGGGACGGCTCCCTGTCTTATAACCGACAGGATAGATACCATCGCGAAACTCTCGATTGTGGACCTGGATCTATCGGGTCGACGGGTGCTGGTGCGGGTGGACTTCAACGTGCCGCTCCAGGACGGCGAGGTCGGCGACGACACTCGGATTCGGTCCGCCGTGCCTACGCTACAGTATATCCTGGAGCGTGGTGGCGTTCCCATCCTGATGTCGCACCTGGGCAGGCCGAAGGGACGGGTCGTTCCCGAACTGTCGCTGAAGCCCGCGGCCGTACGTCTCTGCGAACTGATGGGTCGGGAGGTCGTCATGGCGCCGGATTGCGTGGGTCCTGAAGTGGAGTCGATCGCAAAACGCGCGACCGGCGTGGTGCTGCTGGAGAATTTAAGGTTTCACGCGGCGGAAGAGGCAAACGATCCCGAATTCGCCCGCCGGCTCTGTGAACTGGGTTCAGCCTACGTCAACGACGCATTCGGAACGGCACACCGGGCGCATGCATCCACGGAAGGCGTCACCCACCACTTCGTCGACTGCGCGGCCGGGTTCCTGATGCAGCAGGAACTGGAGTGTCTTGAAAGCGCGTTGTCGGCACCCGAAAGGCCGTTTGTCGCCGTACTGGGCGGCGCCAAGATTTCCGGCAAGATCGACGTCATCCAGCATCTGCTGACCCTCGTCGATACGCTCCTGATCGGCGGCGGCATGGCGTACACCTTCTACAAGGCGATGGGATTGGAGATCGGACGGTCCCTGCTCGAGGCGGACCGCGTGGGGATGGCGGAAGTCCTGCTGCAGCGCGCCGCCGACGCAGAGGTGCGTTTACTGCTGCCCAACGATT
Source organism: Gemmatimonadota bacterium (assembly GCA_028874335.1). Classification (GTDB taxonomy): domain Bacteria; phylum Latescibacterota; class UBA2968; order UBA2968; genus JAAXHE01. The sequence goes on from JAPPJY010000008.1 coordinate 17,479, forward strand.
GCGTGGTTGCCCCCGAGTCCCGCGACGACGCGGCGACAAGGGTCGTACCGCGTGACGAGATTCCTCCGGACCTGGAAGGGTTCGATATCGGGCCCGAGACGCGGTCCGTATTTTCGAATGAGATCCTCAATGCGGGATCCGTGGTTTGGAACGGGCCGATGGGGGTTTCGGAAATCCCTGCGTTTGCCGCGGGAACCAGGGCGGTGGCGCACGCGGTCGCAAAGGCTTCGTCACAAGGCGCCAATACCCTGGCCGGCGGCGGGGAAACGGTCGCGGCCCTGACGGCCTGCGGTCTTGCAGACAGGCTGGGGCATGTTTCCACGGGCGGCGGGGCCTTCCTGGAATTCCTGGAAGGCAGACTGCTTCCGGGAGTGGCCGCGCTGGCCGACCGTCAGACGTGAACCACGCTGTCTGAGACGACTATTCGGAGGGGAGGTGGCAATGCGCGTGCCCATTGTGGCAGGAAACTGGAAGATGCACATGTCGTCGGGCGAGGCGGAGCAGCTTGCGCGCGGAATCGTGGGTTCATTGGACGGCGCGGCAGGGGTTGAAATCGTGGTGTGTCCCTCTTTTACGGTTCTGGACCGGGTCCGTAACGTGCTGGGGGACTGTTTAGTAAAGTTAGGCGCGCAGAATCTGCACTGGGCGGATGAAGGGGCGTTTACAGGGGAGGTTTCCGCGGGGATGCTGTTGACATGCGGATGTGAGTACGTTATATTAGGACACTCTGAACGACGCGCCTGGTTTGGCGAGACGGATACAACTGTAAATCAGCGGCTTAGGGCTGCATTGAGCGCCGCGCTGAAGCCCATTGTCTGTGTGGGTGAGACGCTTGAGGAGCGTCAATCGGGGGCAACCGAACGGGTGGTGCGGCGGCAGGTCACGGCGGGGTTCGCCAATGTGTCGGCAACGGAGGCGGCCGGCTGTGTGGTCGCGTATGAACCCGTGTGGGCCATTGGCACCGGTATGACGGCTACGCCCTTACAGGCCGAATCCGTTCATACGTCCATCCGCCGGGTCTTGCGGGAACTTTACAACGACAACGTCGCGCGGGACGTGCGAATCCAGTACGGGGGATCCGTAAAGCCCGATAATGCCGCCGAACTGTTCACCAGGCCCAATATAGACGGCGGACTGATCGGCGGGGCTTCGCTCGAGCCCGATTCATTCGCGGCCATCGTGAAAGCGGCACTTCAGCCTGAAATTTGAGCGGGAATCAACATGACAACCCTTCTTCTGATCGTACATGTTCTGGTTTGCCTGGTTCTGATCGTAACCATCCTGCTGCAGGCCAGCAAAGGGGGCGGGCTCTCCACCGCTTTTGGCGGCGGCGGCGGTGGCAGCGCGATGTTCGGCGGGGCCGGTGCAGCGACGTTTCTGAGCAAGACGACGACCGTTCTGGCGGTTGTGTTTTTTCTCACCTGCATCAGCCTGTGGTACGCTTCCAGGGACACGGGTACGGCTCCCGAAACCGCCGCGGAACGGGCCCTCAGGGAACAGCCGGTGCCGCTTCAGAGTGCGCCGTCCGGACTGCCTCAGCCGCTGGACCAGGCCAGACCGGGCAAGGCTACCGAACGCGCCGCGCCGGCAACGTCGCCGGCCGATACGGTGCGATAGTGCTTCCATCCGACCCGGAAGACCGCACGAATCGAATGAGTACCGGTGTCGGCCGCTCGGCTTGACCCGGTTTACACGATCGGTCCGGCAGAGGGTCGGATCTTCTTTGCCGAAGTGGTGGAAATGGTAGACACGCTGTGTTGAGGGCGCAGTGGGCGCATGCCCGTCCGAGTTCGAGTCTCGGCTTCGGCACCAAAAAATAAAGGGTTACGTCAATTCGACGTAACCCTTTTTCGTTGCCGCGTCCCCTATCAGTCCGTTGAGAAAGTCGCGCTGCAGGCGAGGTCGAAGACAAGGCGCGCAACCGAGTCCCATCCTTCGATTCGGCGAGGGCGCGCAACGCAGCATTTCGACCGCAAGGGCCGGCCGTAGCCCGGATGGGCTTTTTCAACGGGCTGCTATGCCTACCAGTTCGTGAACGATCCGTCTTGCCGCTGCAGCCTTGGGCCGTGTCCCCACCGGAACGGATACTTCGCCGCCGCGGCCTCGTCGAATTCAACCCCCAGCCCGGGGCGGTCAGGCGCAATGAGGTAACCCGCATCGTAAGGTACCTGTACCGGAAACAGGTCCTCCATGACGGTGCGTCCGACCAGACCGCCCTCCTGCACGGCGAAATTGTCCGTGGCAACGTCCAGGTGAAGGCAGGCGGCGGCCGAAACGGGCCCGAGCGGATTATGCGGCACGATCTTGATGTAGTGGGTCTCGGCCCAGTTGGCCACTTTGCGCGCCTCCGTGAGACCGCCGACAATACAGAGGTCGATCCGCGCGTAGTCCGCCAGTTCTTCTTCGATGAGCTGGCGGAATTCCCACTTGGTGGCATAGTGTTCGCCAACCGCAAGCGGGCAGTTGACGTGGCTGCGGACCAGCCGATACGTCTGCGGGTTCTCGCATCGGAGCGGGTCTTCGATGAAAAACGGATCGTACGGCTCGAGTTTGCGGCCCAGCCGGATGGTGTCGGGCGGGTCAAGCCGGGTGTGAACGTCGATGCAGATTTCGACCTCCGGGCCGACGGCTTCGCGCGCCGCGGCGAAGTGCGCAACAGAGTCTCGTACGGCCGTGGAGGGCTCCAGGATGCCGTCCCGATCGAGAACGGACATTCGGAGGTATCTCCACCCTTCGGAGACCCGGTCTTTCGCCGTTCGGGCAGTCTCGTCAGGCGTCCCGCCGCCGATGCCCGTGTAACAGACGACGCGGTCACGAAGCCGGCCGCCCAGCAGCATGTAGACCGGCTGGCCCAGGGCTTTGCCCTTGATGTCCCACAGGGCGATATCGATCGCACTGATTGCGGCCATGTGAATGCGCCCGCCGGGGAAGAAGTCGCCCCTGAAGAGGATCTGCCAGATGTATTCTATGTTGAGCGGGTCCTGACCGACGAGATCCGATGCCATGTGGCGTATGGCGCCGACGCCGGCCTGCTCCTTCCAGGTGATCCCGAATTCACCGACGCCGTAGATGCCTTCGTCGGTTTCAATCTTGACAAAGAGGTAGTTCCTGGAACCATAGAAGACGGGAAACGTCTTGACCTCTGTTATTTTCATCTCGCCTCGCTTTCTCGCGAACTCATTGGTCGGGATACAGCCAAGGTACCTGCCGGATGAGCGCATCCCGCTGTTTCTGCATCACGACTTCGATAACGGTCGGTCCCTCGAGGCCGATGACGTCGCCGAATACGACGGGGAAACGGTCGGGGTCGTCCACGCGAACGCCCCGGGCGCCCATGGCGCGCGCGAGGTCAGCGATGCGCGGCGTCTGCATGTCCGTGTCGATGGTTCGTCCATTGAATGCCTTGGACTGGGCGCCCCGGATCGCGCTGAGGCTGCCGTCGTTGATGACCACGCAGATAATCTCGATCCCGTGTTCCGCGGCGGTAGCCAGCTCGAAAGCGGTCATCTGAAACCCGCCGTCGCCGCAGAAAGCGGCCACCTGCCGGTGCGGCTGTGCGAGCTTCGCGCCAATTGCGGCCGGCGGCGCGAAACCGAGCGTGACTGAATGGCACGGGTACATGAAGCAGCGCGGGTAATCCACAGGGAACTCGTCGAAGGACCGGTACCCGATGGACGTCACGTCCACCGATACGATGGCGTCCGCGTCGAGACGTTCTCTCATGGCTGACATGATCGGCAGCGGCCGTCGTGACCGTGCGATTTCCCCCCTGGATCGATCCAGAGTGCCCCTCCATACGAAATCCGGTTTTTCCACTTCAACCAGCGTTTCCAGCAGCGCGGACATTGACTGCTTCAGGTCGCCCGCCGCGCCCGCGTCTATGGCGAATTCACGCCCGAGTTCGGCAGGGTCCGGATCCAGCTGTACTCGCAGCGCCGGCATTTCCATCGTCCAGCCGGAGGTGTCGATCTGCGTGAACCGGCAACCGACTGCAATCAACCCATCCGCCTGACGAAGGACATGCCTGGCCAGCCGGCCGCGGCAGTGGCCCCCTGAGAGCGGGTGGGAGTCGGGAAAAACGCCCTTGCCGAGCCGGCTGAACAGTACGGGCGCGTTCAGTGTTTCCGAAAATGCCCTGAGTTCAGGGGACGCGTTCGCATCTGCGACAATTCCGCCGGCGAGTATGGCCGGCCGCTCCATACGCGCGATCACTTCGGCGACGCGGCGCAGGTCGGCCGGGTCGGGCGCGGGCCGGTATCCTTCCACGTACGCGGGAACGTCGGCTTCGCCCTCCGCGGCGGCGACGTCCATGGGCAGTTCGATCACGGCCGGCCCCGGCCTGGGCGCACGCAACGCGGCGAAGGCACCCCTGACGGCATCGGGGATGTCTTCGATGCGTTCGGGACGGGCGAAAAACCGGGTGATCGGCGCGAAGAAGGCTGCCTGGTCCAGGCCGTGGAAGCACTTGCTCCGGTCTCGCCCGTTAAAGGCCACCTCGGTGCCGCCGGTGATCAACAACACGGGAACGCAGTCCGTATGGGCATCCACGATTCCGGTGGACGCGTTCGTCGCCCCGGGGCCGGGGACCGTAAGCGCGACCCCCACTTCGCCCGATGCGCGGGCAAATCCGTTGGCGATCAGCGTCGCGCCCTGCTCGTTTCTGATGAGGTAATGGTCGATCCCGCCGGTGCGCAACAGGGCGTCGTATATGTCGATATTCTGGTTGCCCGGCATGCCGACGATACAGCGGACGTTCTGGGCTTTGAGGCTTCGGATCAGGATGTCGGCGCCGGTCATGGAATTTCCTTCAATACATATTTTGTTGTACGTCGCCGATTCCGTATATTTAAGCCGGGTGAATCGTGCACAAAGACAACTACGAGGAAGATATGATAATCTCGCGCCGAGGGTTAAGGGAAAAATCACCAGCGGTCCACTGGTTCCTGGCAGGAACGCTTGCAATCATGGCGGCGGCCTGCGGTTCAGACGATCCGGCCGGGCCCGAAGAGGACGCCATGCCGCAGTCACCGGGCATTTATAACAGAGTCCTGCCGCCGGACCAGCGATACACCCTTCTCGTTCCGACGGGATATCGCACCGGACAACCCACGCCCCTCATCCTGTCGCTGCATTACGGTGGTATCGTGGTGCCTTTTTACGGTAGCCGGCTGCTGGAAGTTCTGGTACAACCTGCACTGCAGGACCTTGGGGCAATTGTCGTGGCGCCTGAAGTAACGATGGGGCAGGACTGGGACAACGAGGATAGCGAGAGGCAGGTGCTCGATCTGATCCGGGCGATCAAGGCCAATTACGCGATCGACGAAAACAGGACGCTTGTGACGGGTTTCAGCATGGGCGGCCGGGGCGCCTGGTACATGGCGGCGCGCCACCCGGGTTTGTTCCGGGCCGCAATCCCCATTTCGGCAAGACCGGAGGAGGATGCCACAGAGGTCGACTGGCAGGTTCCCCTGCTCGTGATCCACAGCGTCGCCGACGAGTTGATTCCGTTCGAACCGGTGGAAACGACCGTGCGGGCCCTGAAGGAAAGGGACGTGCAGATTGAGATGATCGTCGTCCAGGACGTGGGTCACTACCAGATCGAACTGTTTCTGGAACCCTTGAAGGCGGCCGTGCCGTGGATCCGGAAGGCATGGGGCGAGTAGTTTCCTTTCCTCAGAGTTACCCTCTGCAGTTGCGCCGCCCGGCGTTCCTGCAGTCCCCTTTCTCTGCAAAACAGCGCGGAGTTTCTCGAAAGCGACATCTCTGAACCGGTCCATCGTGACCGGCCGAAAAAGTCGGAAGAGGCGCCTGCATTGTCCTGGTTGATATTCGCGATTCTGCTCGATTTCGGATTTGTCCAGATCTGCAAATTCTCCCAGCGCCGCGGCTATTACGCTCCCGTCGTCGTATCGACCAATTACCTGGTACTCTCCGCGGTCCTGGCCGCCTGGCTCCTGGCCACGGACCGGTTTACGTTTTCGGCCGCGGCTATGCAGACCGGCCTGATCACGGGCGCCGTATTCATCGGTTCGATGTCATTGATGATGCGCGTCCTGGAAGTCGCATCCGTGGGGGCGGTGCTGACGGCGTTTCGCATTTCAATCGCGGTTCCCGTTGCCCTGGGGATCTGGCTCTGGCAGGAGCCGGTTGTACCCTCGCAATACGGTGGGATCGTCCTTGCCTTTCCCGCGCTGCTGATGATGACATCGGGCACACGGGGCAACGCCCGCGCGGCGAGCGGAAAGACCTTTGGCCTGTTGTTCGCGGTTTTCCTCGCGCAGGGAATGAGTCACTCCTGCCTGCGTTCCGTTCACTATGCCGGACTCGACGGAGAGTTCGTTCAGATCCTGACGGTGATGGGCGCGACCGCCGGTACGATCGGCTACATCTACATTGCGGGAAGAATGCGTCGACCCAAACGGTCCGAACTCGCCACGGGGATCGGCCTCGGCGCCTACAACGCCCTGGCGCTTTCCGTCATCATGATTACCCTGAGTCGATTGCCGGGCACTCTGTTTTTTCCGGCCACGGGTTGCAGTGTAATCCTGCTGGACAACCTCTCCGCCCATTTCTTCTGGAAAGAACGCCTCAATCGGCTCTCTGCGGCCGGGGTGGCGCTGGCCATTCTGGCGGTTGCCCTGGTGATTTGAGCCGGTTGGCGATGCAATGCCCGGATTCCCTCGAGGACGGCGACAGGCCCTGGGAAGTTCGTTCCTCATCAACAGCCCTTGACTTCCGTACCGTCACCGCGGTGGCACCGGATGAATTCGTAGAACAGGGCGCCTGCAAGCGCGCCCAGTACCGGTCCGGCGGCGTATGCCGAAAAATGCAGCCAGTTGCCGGAGACCAGGGCCGGGCCCAGGCTGCGGGCGGGATTCATGGACGCGCCGCATATGGGGCCGGCGAACATGGCCTCGAACCCAATCGTGCCTCCAATGGCAAGGCCCGCGGCCTGACCGGTGGCGCGGTAGTCCGTGGCAACCGCCATGATCACAACCATCAGCAGAAACGCGAGCAGGAACTCCCAGACGAAGGCCGTGGTCCACGCGCCGTCCAGCGGCTGCGTAACGCCCAGGTCCAGCTCCTGACCGGGAAACCTGGCGTTCAGGATGGGTGAAAGGGTGACGAGGTGGATGCTGCTGGCCAGGGCCGCGCCCAGACACTGTGAGGCGATGTACGGGAGAATCTCCCGCCCGGGAAAGTGACGCGTGAAGGAGAAGGCAACGGTCACCGCGGGATTGAAGTGCGCGCCCGAGATGTGGCCGGTGGCGTAGACCATCGTCATCACGATAAGCCCGAATGAAGTGGCGACGCCGACGTGGGAGACGGCGCCGCCGCTGATCTGGTTTGCGGCAACGGCGCCGCACCCCCCCAGCACGATGGCAAAGGCGCCGACAAATTCTGCGCCGCATTTTCGCAACAGGTTCATCGTACCCGCCTCCACGAGATGTTGAATATTCGGATCCGCGCGCCTCGACCTAGGCCGACCGCTTCGACAAGCTCTGGGCAGCGCCTTCGACATTTCGACAAGCTCAATGCGGGCAGGCTCAGGGACCGCAAGCTCAGGACAAGGCTCAGGGAACGCCACGCGGCGCCGGATCAAGATATCGATTCCGAAACCCGGAATCCAGAAGGAAAACCCGGGAGGCAATAATGGCCCTCGAGCGACTGCTTGTCTTCCAACACCTGGACGTTGAACATCCCGGCCTATTCAGAGAGTTCTTCGCTGATGACGGGATCCGGTGGGACGCCGTCGAACTCGACGAGGGAGAACCCATCCCGGATCTGGACGCCTATGACGCGCTGTGGGCGATGGGCGGCCCGATGGACGTGTGGGAGGAGGATGCGTACCCCTGGCTGGTGGAGGAGAAAGCCGCCATTCGGTACGCGGTCGTTGAGAAAGGGATGCCCTTCGTGGGCATCTGCCTGGGCCATCAGTTGCTGGCCGCGGCGCTCGGCGGTCACGTCGGTCCGAACGAGAGCCCGGAGGTGGGGGTGATGGACATTTGCCTGACGGCCCCGGGCATGGCCAGCGGATTCTTCAGCGGTTTCCCCGAGACGCTGCCCTGCCTGCAGTGGCACAGCTCGGCCGTAAAGACCATACCCCCTGAGCTGGAGGTCCTTGCGTCTTCAGAGCTGTGCGCGGTCCAGGCGATGAGTATGGGGAATCACGCGATCACCGCCCAGTTTCACATCGAGATAACGGCGGAGACCATAGCGGAATGGGACGCCGTCCCCGCCTATCACGAGGCACTGATTGAAACACTTGGCGAAAACGCCATGCAGGATTTCGAACGGGCGGTGACCGAACGCCTCGACGTTTTCAGAGGCTATGCGAGGGCATTTTACGAGAACTGGAAGGCTATGGCTTTTGAGTCCGACAGATAACGATCGACCGAACTCCAAACACCGTTCCGGCGTCCCGACCCGATGCGGGAGGCGGAACACTTCGAGAGAAATGGCGATGCGGGTATGAGCAAGACATCGCGTCCGAACTTCCTCTTTATTACAACCGATCAGCAGCGCTGGGACGCGGTCGGGATCCACAATCGGGTACTGCAAACGCCGAGCATGGATCGCCTGGCGCGTCAGGGAATCCAGTTCAGCAGGATGTATCCAACCAACGCGATATGTATGCCCTCCCGGGCCAGCATGATTACGGGAAGGAGCCAGAGAGGGCACCAGGTTTTCAATCATGACGTCAACCTGAGCGAGGCGATACCCGTCCTGGGCGACTCGCTTCGAGATGCGGGTTATGAGACCGCCCTGATCGGAAAGGCGCACTTCCGGACGGCCGACATGGAGGACGTCCTGCCCGACCATCCGCCTGAAGAAGCGACGGTGAAACCGGAAGACGGTCTCTGGTATGGACCCTACTACGGTTTCAACTACGTGGAACTGCATACGGGCCACGCGTACCCCGCGGGACACTGGCGCATCTGGCTGGAACGGAACCATCCCGAGGGATTGACGCTCTGGAGAAAGGACCATGCCCTGCAACCGCCCACCGGCGCGTATACGTCGTGGAAGAATGCAATACCCGCGGAATGGCACTACACGCGCTGGACCGGTGAACGCACCGTAAACTGGCTGCGGGACCGGAATCCGGATCAGCCGTTCTTCCTGTGGACGTCGTTTGCGGATCCCCATCAGCCCTTCGCGCCTCCACGCCCGTATTGCGATATGTACGACCCTTCGGATGTGCCCGATCCGGTCCCCGCGGAAGACGTACGGGACAAACCGCCGCATTACGGATGGGCCCGCTGCGGTAAGCGTTACGGAGGGTACAACACGCTGGCCGGATGGGATGGTCCGCACTTCCGCGAGATCGTGGCGCACTATTACGGATTGACCACCTTCATCGACGACGCCATGGCCCTGGTTTTCGAGGAACTGGACAGACAGGGCCTTTGGGAACAGACGCACGTGGTGTTTACATCGGATCACGGAGAGGGGTTGAAGGACCACGGCATCGCGGCCAAGCCGATGATGTCGTACGAGTGTGTGAATCGCGTGCCGTTCTTCTGGCGGTCCCCGTCGTGCGAACCGGGACGGGCGTACGACGGCGTGATGACCCATCTGGACCTGACGCCGACGTTCCTGGACCTGGCGGGCGCGGAACCGCTTCCGGGCATGGAAGGACGGTCTTTCGCGGGCGTGCTGCGAGGCGAGGCGCATCGACACCGGGACGCGGTGGTCGTGGAGCGGATTTCGATCCTGGCCGAGGGTGCGATGAAGGTCAAGATGCTCGTGACCGAAGAGTGGAAACTGCTCCACTACGGATCCGCGCCTTACGGGGAACTGTACGACGTCCGAAACGACCCGGAGGACCTGCATAACCTTTGGGACAACCCGAGGTACGCCGACGTGAAAAAGCAGTTGATTGAGCGCCTGCTCGCTACGTTGATCGATGACGAACTGGGAGACCCCGCGTTGATCCTGCCGGCGCGCGAACCGGGCGGTTCGCTGCGAGACCGGCGGCTGATGGAGCCTCAGCCGGAAGTCAGGGCGGACCTTGGCGACCGGTTGCGACGAATTCTGGAAGGGTGACACGATCGCGCCGGAGGCTGCCAACCTGCGCTCCCCCGCTTTCACGGGCTCCGGTTACGGAATTTCCCAGCTGTAGAGGTGGGAGTCGCTGGTGAAATAGATGCGCCCGTCGAGCCAGTCTCCACCGTTGCTGACGGGCACCGGGGAATGGGCGCACATTTCGATGGCGTTCGTGCCGCTTTCGATACGGCCGATGCCCTTTTCGAAAAGAACGTAAACGGTATCGTCGGGAGCGGTCACGAAGACGCGCGGCCCCTGCTGGTGCGCTGTCAGTCCGAACCTCCGCTCCGTTTCTTCCTGATGGACGACTTCGCGCGTTTCATGGCAGAACACGAAAAAACGGGCCCGGTCGATAAAGCCGTACACAAGACCGCCCCGTCCGATGCACAGGTCCGTGTATTCCTGCGCCCCCGGGAAGAGGACGTGGCGCCATTCCAGTTCCTTTGTATCCATATCCAGAATGTAGAGTTCCGCTTCGGTCGCCTTCTGCTCGCCCCCCGTCCCCGGGCTGGTTGTCGTGCCGCCCAGGAGTTTTCTCCCGGGAAGCGCCGCAAGGCTCGCCGTGGCGTGGTCCGGCAACAGGTCGGTATGTTCCAGCAGGGCCCCGGTACGCGTCTCGCAGTTCCAGATGAGCAGGCCGCCGCCCGTATAGCCGTAGCCGGGGGTCCCAGCAACCACCAGTGTCTTCCCGTCGGGATGAGCGAGCAGCTTGTGCGGGCGATGCATCGTGGGCGTACAGGTCCGGTGGAAATAGGGATTCGAAGCCGGGTTCTCCTTTTCGGTCGTCACCCACGGTTTGAACGGGTCCCACTCCAGGAGCGCGCCGCTGCCGTAACCGCCAACGAAGAACCGGTCACCCTGGCGGCCCACCGTATTCCACTGGCCGAAACTCTCGCGCTCGATCCACGCGTCGGTTTCGGGACGATAGCTGAACGTGCGCCTCGGAAAGAACGTGCCGCCGCAGATGGCGCCGTCCGGCGACGCGGCGACGCCCATGATGTGCGCGCCTTCGCTGGTGTAGTCGAACGACACGTCCGGCGATCGGTTGCCGTCGGGATCCTGCACCGATAACACGCGGTCGACGAGGCAGCATTTCAAGAGTTCGCTCCCGTCCGGAAAATGCGGATGGACGTGCCCGGCATCTCCCGCGATATATCGCTTTTCGCGCCGTTCTCGCCGGGGTACGGTCTTGCGTTCGCCCCGATAGAGTTCGTACCATGTCTCCACATCCGGGTTGTCGCCGGGCCACGGAGTCCCGGTTGGAGGCAGAGCATAGACCTTGCCGTCGAGGTCCCTGTAGACGGATGCGCTTCCCCGCGACCGTTCGTCTTCCGCGAGGATCGTTGTTGCCGTTTCGGATTTCCGGTCGAAGGCGATGACCTGGCAAAGCGTCGTACCGATGCCGAAGTAGACCCAGCCGGTGTCGTCGGTGGCAAGGGTTGTGGGATACTGCCGCCAGTTCTGCGTGTGCAGGTGTCCATAGTCCCTGAATTCACCGTTCTTCGGATCGTACGACGCGAGCCCACTCTGGGGATAGGTTGACGACCAGATCACGCCCGTGTCGTCTTCGGTCAGTCCCATCGCCATGCGTGGCGCCGTCTGGTGACAGAACGTGTAGTCCATCGCATTAACGTCGAACTCCACGAACCAGCCGTTGAAGTGCGTGTAAAAGCGGTTCCGGCTGGACAGGAGCGATGCGTAGGGGCAATCGCCGCCGGGAGGAAATGGCACCGGGAATTCCCGGCTCTCGCCGGTTGCGGCGTCGATGACCAGCAGCGCATACCCGCCACGATGGTCGAACAGCCAGATCAGGACGACGTTCCGGCCGTTTCCGTCGGCAGCCGCAACCGTGCCTCTCGGGTGGCTGCTCTGAGTGGCAGGGCCGTGATGGCGGAAATTATCCTCGAGAATTCGTGTCGATCTCATGCCTCTGCCTCTTGTTGACAATCGGGTGTGTTCCTTGCTCCAGGGTAATGCGGACCTGTGGTCGATTACGGCCGGAGGACATCAACGGGTATCATGCGCGCGGGGAAAACGAATGTCAATCAAAATGAGATAGACCGCCGTCCGGAGCGAACGCCCGGACGAAACGACGTTTGAAACCCGGAATATCGAATGGGAGGTTATCGGATGGACATGGGACTGAAAGACAAGGTGGCAATCGTCGGGGGCGCGAGCCGCGGCCTGGGCAGGGGGTGCGCGATGGCGCTTGCACGGGAAGGGGCGCACGTTGCCGTTTGCGCGAGGAACGAGCGACGGCTGGAAGCGGCTGCCGCAGAAATCCGCGCCGTTACGGGTTCGGACGTGCTCGCGGTCGCGGGTGACCTATCCGTTGAGGAGACGGTGGATCGACTGACGCGGGAAACCGTGGAGGCGTTTGGCGGTATCGACATCCTCGTGAACAACTCCGGAGGTCCGGCCGCGATGCCTTTCGCGGAAGTAACGGAAGCGATGTGGCGGGAATATACGGACCTGATCCTGAATTACGTACTTCGAATGTGCAGGCGCGTCGTTCCGCTGATGCAGGCGAGGGGCGGCGGAAGGATCGTCAACCTGTGCGCGTTCGCGGTCAAGCAGCCGGCCGGGAATACGGTGTCGAACGTGCTGCGGACAGCGGTCGTGGGCGCGGCCAGAACCCTTGCGAACGAATACGCGGGCGATCGGATTCTGGTGAACAACGTGTGTACGGGGTTTATCGACACGGAACTGTTGCGGGAGGAATTCGAGGAAGCCGCAAGGGCGAATGGAACTTCGGTTCGGGACGAGATGCAGCCGCTGGTCGAAGAGATACCGCTCGGCCGCCTCGGGACCGTGGAGGAACTGTCGGATTACGTCGTGTTCCTGGCGTCGGAGCGTTCGAGCTACATCACCGGCACGTCGCTGCAGGTGGACGGGGGATTTGTCAGGTCGCTTCTGTAACCGGACGCCTCGCAAACTGCAAAAAGGTCAAGACAATTTTGCAATTGACTGCAAAATTGTCAATACACTGAATCGCGCCTTTGCGCGGCACAAATTGTCAGTTTACGCCGGCCGTCAATGGGTTTTGTCTGGCGGGTAATGGTCCCTTTGTTACGCCGGAGTCGAAGGTTCGTCGACCGTCGCGCAAACTGGCAGTTTGCGGCATCGATTCAGTCGTCCCCCGTTTCGGGCGCGACGTCCCGCCGGTCGGCCGGCTGGCGGCGGAACAGCGCGGCGACGGCATGCCTGATGTCTTCCAGGATGGCATAGGTGACGGGAACGAGAATGAGGATGACGGCGGTGCCGAAGATGACGCCGAATCCCAGAGAGGTCGCCATGGGAATGAGCAGCTGCGCCTGCAGGCTTCTTTCGAACAGCAGCGGGGTGAGCCCCGCGAACGTCGTCAGGGACGTCAGGAGGATGGGTCGGAATCGCGCCATTCCGGACTCCCGGATGGCCTCCTGCAGGCCCTTACCCTCCTTGCGCCGACGGTTGATGAAGTCCACCATCACCAGGCTGTCGTTGATGACCACGCCGGATAGCGCGACCAGCCCGAAGACCGACAGAATCGTGAGGTTGAGGCCCATGATGATGTGCCCCAGCACGGCGCCGACGAATCCGAAGGGGATCACGGCCATGATGATGAGCGGCTGAAGGTAGGAGCGGAAGGGAATCGCGAGCAGGCCGAAGATCACGAAGAGGGCCATGCCGAAGCTCCTCGACAGGCCCTCCATGGTCTCCTGCTGCTCCCTCTGTTCGCCTTCCAGGCTGAACCGGACGCGTGGGTGGTCGGAAACGATCGCCGGCAGGACGTTTGCGGTGACGTCCGCGAGGATTTCGTTGGCGTTGGCTCTGCCCTCATCCACGTCCGCGGTGACGCTGACGATGCGCTGTCGGTCGGTGCGGCGGATGGCGGCGTACCCCCGCCCCGGTTCCGTCTGCGCGGCGACCGAAAAGGGCACTTCCACGCCTTCCGGGGTGCGCAATCGCATGGTCTCGAGGTTGTTCATCGACCGTCGTTCGCTATCGGGATAACGGACCATCACCCGAACGTCGTCCCTTCCTCTCTGGATACGCTGCGCTTCCTCGCCATAGAACGCCTGCCTGACCTGACGCGCCAGGTCGGACATGGTCAGGCCGAGCAGGCGCGCTTCTTCGGTGAGCGCAAGTTTCACTTCCTTCTTGCCGGGCCGAAACGAGTCGGCGATGTCCAGGACACCCGGGTACTCGGCAAGCCTGGTCTTGAGTTTTTCCGCGGCGGCGCGGAGTTCGGCGTAGTCCGGACCGGTAAGCTGGATGTTGATCGGTTCGCCCACGGAAAAGAGCGAAGAGGCGAAAGTGAGTTCCGTTGCATCGGGAATCGGGCCGGCAAGCTCACGCCAGCGTCTGGCGATTTCGATGCTGCTGATGCTGCGCTCCTCGGCCGGCGTGAGCTCGATGTTGACTTCACCGAGATGCGCGCCGGAATAGGAGGCGTTGCGTCCGCGGTTCTCACGCTGAGCCGCGCGCAGGGGCTGGTCCCCCACCAGCGCGAGCATATGCGTGAAGACTCTCTCGTCTGTTTCCGATTCCAGTTCCCGCTGTAACCGGATCGCGGACGACTCCAGCCGCCGCACGACCCGGGCGGTGACCTCGGCGGGCGTGCCCTGGGGCATGGTCAGGATCGCCGCCACGTTGTCCGCCGGGACCTGGGGAAGAAACACGAAGCCGATCCAGCCTCCGAGAATGAGTCCCGCCGTAAGGGTCAGCGCGGCCACCCCCACGGACGCGCTCAGGTACCTCCACGCCAGGCATTTATCCAGAAACGGACGGTAGAACTCGTGAATAATCCAATCAAGGCGGGATGAAAACCCGTCTCGAAACCGACGCAGCAGTCCGCCGATGCGGCTGGTCGTCTTCTTTCTCCCGCGCAGTTTGGCGTGCGCCAGGTGCGCGGGCAGAATGAACAGGGATTCAACGAGCGAAAAAACCAGCGTCAGAATGACGATCTCCGGGATCAGCCTCATGATCTTGCCGGAGGTGCCGGGGACCATCAGCAGGGGCGAAAACGCGGCGATTGACGTGAGTATCGCAAAGGTGACCGGCACGGCCACTTCCTGGGCGCCCGCGATGGCGCCGCGCAGGCCGCGCTCACCCTGCTGGAACCTCCTGTAGATGTTTTCACCGACGACAATGGCGTCGTCGACGACGATACCGAGTACCACGATGAACGCAAAAAGCGAGATCAGGTTGATGGAGGCGCCGATGGTCGGCATCATCGCGATCGCGCCGAGAAAGGAGATGGGGATGCCCAGGGCGATCCAGAAGGCCAGGCGGAGCCTGAGGAACAACGCCAGGATGACGAGGACGAGGATGAAACCCCCGCGTCCGTTCTTCAGCATCAGGTTGAGCCGGCCCTCGAGGATCCTGGAGAAATCCGAGTAGACGGTAAGTGAAATGCCTTCGGGCATGCGGGATTCCGCCGACTCGATGTACTCCTTGACTTTACGGGAGATGTCCAGCGCGTCCTGTTCACCCACACGGAAGACCTGCACCATCACCCCCGGTTCCTGGTCGAACCTCCCCGATATGTCCGCGTCGGCGAATCCGTCCACGACCGTGGCCACGTCACCTACGGTGAGCGCGGCGCCGTCCGGCCGCGTGCGCAGGACGATATTCTCGAAGGCCGTGCCACGGTATGCCTGCCCTTTTGTCCGCAGCAGAATTTCGCCGCCTTCCGTCTTGATGGCCCCTCCCGGCAGGTCGAGCGAGGACCGGCGCACCGCCCTCACGACTTCGTCGAAGGTGAGGTTGAAGCGCCGGAGCGCGGATTCCGAGACTTCGATGGAAACCTCGTAGGGGCGTGCGCCGCTCAATTCAGCCTGGGTAATTCCCGGAATTGCGGTAATCTCGTCCCGGACCTGTTCTCCCAGGTATTTCAGCGTGGTCTCGTCGGCTTCGCCCGATACGGCCACGTTGATCACCTGGCGACGCAGGACCACTTCCTGGGCGACCGGCTGTTCCGTCTCGTCGGGGAACGTGTCAATTGCGTCGACCGCTGACTTGACGTCCTCCAGAACTCTGCGCGCATCGGTGCCGGGTACAAGCTCGATATTCACGCTGCCCCGGTTTTCCGATGCCGTCGAACGGATGCGCTTGATGCCTTCGATACTCTGAACGGCCTCTTCGATCCGCACGCATACGCCCTCTTCCACCTCCTCGGGCGCCGCCCCCCGGTAAATGACGGAGACCGAGACGACGTCAGCGGAAAACTCCGGAAAGATCTCAAGCTCGATGCCGCCGATGGTGATCAGCCCGCTGGCCAGGATGACGACCATGAGCAGATTGGCGGCGACGCTGTTTTCGGCGAACCAGGCGATAGCGCGATTCATCCGGCGCCTCCTTCAGACCGCGACGGTGACGTCTCTTCCGGTTCGAGGATGCGTACCTGCATGCCCTCCACGACGGCGTCCAGCGTGGATATGCAGACCCGCTCACCTCCGTCGAGGCCGGAACGGATAAGGGCGTTCTCTGCTTCGAGCCTCAACAGATCGACGCCGCGAAAGCGCAGCCGGCTGTCCTCGTCGATGACCAGGACCTGGTCGGCGCCCCTGAGGGCGGTTCGGGGTACGACTGCGACGTCCATCGCGACGCGTCCGAGGATTTCAACCTCCACAAACAGCCCGGCGAAGAGGGGCGCGCGGCCCGGGTCGTCGCCCTTATCGTACGGCGCGACGACGCGGGCGACCAGATTGACCATCCGCGTGCGGGCGTCAATCTCCCCTTCAATACGAACGATTTCTCCCTCCCACGTGTGCGGGGCCCCGGCGAAGACCGCATGGACCAGCGCTTTCGGTCGGGAAGCCGGCTCGAGTTCGCTGCGAGCGTTGTAGACCAGATCCAGATAGGCGAGTTGCTCGTGCGGCACGGGCAGACGGATCTCGGCGTAGTCCACGGCGTAGATGCGGGCGACGGGCGCGCCGGGATTGACGTATTGTCCCAGGTCCACGATCTTGGACAGCACCCGCCCTTCGTACGGCGCTTTGATGCGGGTCCGGTCGAGCGCGAGCCGGGCCTGTTCCTGGGATGCCCGCGCGGCCTGCAGGGCGGCCCGGGCGTCTTCCAGCTGGGGTTTCCTGAGCGCCAGGTCCGTGGCTTCACCGTTGCCCAGGCGCTGCCATTCCTGCCGGGCGAGTTCGGCTTCTTCCTCCTCACGCGCCAGCCGCACCCTGGCCTGCGCGACCACCGCTCTTGCGCGGTCGACCGCGAGTTCGTAGTCGCGCGGGTCGACGGCAAGCAGAACGTCGCCGGCCTTGAAGAAGCCGCCGTTCGCAAAAGCCGGAGAGACCGTGATGATCTGGCCGGCGACCTGTGAAACAAGGCTGGTCTTCGTACGCGGCGCAACCGTGCCCTGTGCGTTAACCGTCAGCTGGACATTTTTGATTTCGACCGGCATCGCCCGTACCAGCGGAGGCGGTATTTTCGGCGGCGCCACCACGACTTCGGACCTTACGCTGATGAGGACGTACGCGCAAAGCGCCCCGAATGCAACCACCGCAACGGGGAGCAACGCCTTCGGATGCCGCCGGATCCAGCCTGGCGTGCGCGCTTTGTCCGGATCCCTGCTCTTCAACGGTCTGATGTTCATATTCTACAGTCCTTCCTTTTGCGTTACAGAAATTGTCGCGGACGCTCTGGGAGGGCCCGGGAAACCCCCGCCCAGGGCGAGATGCAGGTCGACCCGGTTCTCCAGACGCTGCCGGCGCACCGAGATGAGCTGGCTTTCGGAGGCGTATGCCCCGCGCTGGGCGTCCAGCATCGTGTTCAGGTCAACCAGCCCGCCCGCGTACCTGTCCTCGGCCAGCCGGCGCGCGGCGAGGGCCTGTTGGGTTGCGGTTTCAAGCGCCGCCTGTCGTCTGGCCAGAAGGCTTTCCGCCGCCAGCGCGGTCTCGACTTCGGCATAGGCCGACAGGACGCTTTGAACGTATGCGGAGACGGCCTGTTCGGATTGTGAAGCGGCCAGCTGGATGCTCCCGCGAATTCGTCCGCCCTGGAAGAGGGGCTGCAGGACGTTGCCCGCCAGGTTCCACACGCTGAAGTCGCCGTCGAGAAGATCCTTCAGGTCTCTGGTGCTGGTGCCCGCGGATCCCGTGAGGCTGATGCGGGGATACAGCGCTCGCCTGGCCTCCTTATATCTGGCGTAGGACGCCGCCAGCCTGCGTTCCGCCGCCATCAGGTCCGGCCTGCGGGCCACCAGGTCGGCGGGAAGGCCGGCGGGAATCGATTCCGGAAGTACGGGCAGGGTCCTGCCGGGGGTGAGCGCGGCGGCTGGATACCGGCCCAGAAGGACTTCGATCTGGCGCCGGGTGGCGTCCAGAATGAGCAGGCGCTGCTGAAGGACGGCCTCGGCGCCCGCCAGGTCCGAAAGCGCGCGGCGCAGATCGAGTGCGTGTCTCAAACCCCTTCTGTATCGTTCCCGTACGACTTCGCTTGACGTTCTGAAGTTCTTTACCGTGGCTTCCGAGAGTTCGACCTGCCTGCGCGCTTCCACGGCGGCGAACCATGTCTTGGCGGTCTGTCCCGCCAGCGAGAGCCGCGCGCCCCTGTGATCCGCTCGCGCGGCCTGGGCGTCGGCCAGAGCAGCGGACGCGCCGGCGCCCAGCCGGTTCCAGAGATCGAGTTCCCAGGACACGTCCAGGGAGAGTCCAAAGCTGCTTGACGTTGACGTCAGAACGCCGTTTCCGGAACCGGGAATGGGCAGCCCGATAAAATTCTGTTTCCGGCGAGACGCAATGACGCGGCCCCCGGCAACGGGATACAGCGGGGCGCCTGCGATTCGGGCGCGCGCCGCGGCGGCGCGTACCCGGGCGGCGGAGGTCTGAACGTTGCGGTTGCGCGCCAGCGCTTCGGCGACCAGGTCCGTAAGCGTCTCGTCTTTGAAGGAACGCCACCAGGTCGTGTCCGCCAGCGAGGCGCCTGCCTGGCCGGCGGACCAGCCTTCCGGGACGTTCAGGTCGAGCGCCGGCGGGTTTACCTGCGGCGCCGCGGCGCAGGCCGCCAGCAGCAGCGAGAGGATGGCGTGAACCGGTTTCAATTCGTATCTCCGTTGGGAGCGGCGGCGCGAAGGCCGGCCGCGAGGAACGCGACGAGGCGCCTGATGTTGTTTTCGATATCGGACGGATCGCACAGCCCGCCGGTCCTTCGCGGGATGATGTGCCTCCCCATCAGCGGCATGCTGATGCACCCGACCATGAAGAAGAACCTCCACAGCAGGTCGGTCCGGGACAGGTGGGGCAGGCTCCGGGCAAGGGCGGATGTGAAACGCTGAAAGACTTCGGCGAACTGTTCCGTGATATTGTACCCGAGGTCTCCCGGTTCGGAATAGAGCCTTCCGATCAGCAGCATGAAATTCTCGCCGCCGCCCGCGGGGTCGTACGCCAGCCGCATCGCGGGCGCGACGAAGGCAGTAACAATGGCTTCAATGGATGGCACGCCGGCGGCGCCGGTTTCCTCCGCATCGAGAAGGCGGCAACGTTCCCGGTTCAGAGGCGCCAGCCTCCGGGCGAAAACCGCTTCGACAAGCGCTTCTTTGGAGCCGAAATGGTAATGGACGGAGGCCAGATTCGCAGATGCCCCGGAGGTTATGGCGCGCAGGGACGTGGCCGCGATTCCGTGTTCGGCAAACAACTGCTCGGCGGCGTTGAGCAAGCGGTCGTGGGTGTCGGACTGGTTCATGAACTCACACGGCTGATGATCAATTTCAAACAAACGTATGTTTTAAACGAACGTTTAAAAATACCGATCCACGTGACGCATGTCAAGAAGTTTCTTGTTCTCCAACGAACATTGTGTCCCACACCTGTCCGGAATCGTCGTATCCGGGATATTTCACAACGGAACTGGGATCTTCTTCTCTTCCCGGCACGATCCACGAAAATCCAAAGCGAGGGCATCCCTGCCCTCGAACTTCGAGCAACCGACGAATTTCCACATGAAGGGCCAATTGCTATCCCATCCGAAACCACATCTGAAACGATGGCGCAAAGACACCTCCTGTTCGCCGTCGAGGGCAGGATGCCCTCGCTCCCGGGAAAGGCGTCCGTGACGACTTCGATGTCCTTGCTCTCGGGAACGCCGACTGCGAAGTGACCCTGGCCTCGAATGAACCGTGCATCGAAAAAATATTAATTTTTTAATTGACAAAATTCGAATCTTCCGTATGTTTTATATTAAGGAATTAATCGAAGTCCGCCGCGCCGCGGCGGCACAAACCTTCAGGGTTTATTCTCATCCACAAAGGAGTTCAGTACATGGCAAGGCCGAAGTCGCCCACGCTTACGGAGGCCGAACTCAGGCTGATGGACGTGCTCTGGAAGAAGGAGGCAGCCACCGTGAGCGACGTTGTCGCCGCGCTGCCCGGTAACGAACCGCTGGCCTATAGTACGGTGTTGACAACGCTGAGAATTCTCGAGCGGAAAGGCTACGTGTCCCACGAAAAAGAGGGCAGGGCCTACGTCTACCAGCCGGTTGTCGGCCGCGAAGACGCCAGAAGAAGCGTGGTTCGCTACATGATGAGCCGGTTCTTCAACAATTCGCCCGAAGCGCTGATGCTGAACATCCTTGAGAACGAACCGGTGGACGGGGATGTCCTCGATCGCCTGAAACGAATGGTGGACGAAGGCAGTTAGGGAACTTTCCATGTTCGCGGTCTACGAAATCTTCGACGCCGTTTCCCGTGTGACGGTGTCCTCTGCGCTCGATGGTCTTTGGAAGGGCATGGTCGTCACGCTGGCCGTCGCTTGCCTGCTGAACCTGGCCCGGTGGATGAACGCCCGGACCCGGTACGTGATCTGGACGGCCGCGTTGGTCGTGGTATTCGTGCTGCCCTGGTCCGGGATCTGGAATCCGCCGGATCGTGCGGCCACCGCACGGATGTGGTTCGAGGCGATGGAATCCAACGACTACCGGAAACCCGGTTCACCGACGCCGGACGATGCGGACGCCTCTGAATCGTCGCCTGGCGCTGATCAGCCGAAACACAGGGATCGCTCGGGGCCGGCGTCTGCGCCCGAACCGCGAGGCTGGTGGCCGCCGGCGGTCTTCGCGGTCTGGATGCTGGTCGCGTTGGCGCTTTCTGCCAGACTCTCTCTGGGTTTTCGGCTACTCCGGCGCCTCAAACGGAGCGCAAAACCCCTTCCCGCCCGATATCAGGACAGATTACGCCGTCTGATCCGCTCCTGCGAGACGCGGCGATGGGTGTGCCTGTGCAGTTCGGCACACGTGGACTCTCCCGCGGCGACGGGTCTCTTCAGGCCCGTGATTCTGATCCCCGAGTCCATGCCGGAGCGACTGACGGAAGCGGAATTCGATCAGGTGGTTCTGCACGAACTGGCGCACCTTCATCGGCTGGACGACTGGTCCAGGCTGTTCCAGGCGATTGTTGGCTGCGTTCTTTTCTTCCATCCGGCCGTCTGGTGGATTGCTCGACGGATGGACCTTGAGCGCGAGGTCGCGTGCGACGATATGGTGGTGGGCGCTACGGGGGGAGCCAGAGCGTATGCGGCCTGCCTCACCCGCCTGACGGAGATGATGGCCTCACCGGTGGGATCGAGGATGTGTATTGGCGCCGCAGAAGACCGGAAACAGGTCGTTCGCCGGGTCTCGCGGCTGCTGAACGGCAGACGCGGCGCCGAACACCGCCTCTCCCGTTCGGGTCTGCTGCTGGCTTCAGGCTTGATTCTGATGGTGCTGATGCAGTGCGGTCGCATGGGCCCTGCGGTCGAGATTCCGGGCCGTTCCGACGCGTACGTGAAGCTGGCGGGGTTCAGGGACCGGCTGCTGTCATTCATACGGCTGGACAGGCTGCCTCCCGGTTCCGGGCGGGTCGATCTGGTCACGGTTATTGCGGATTCCCTGGACGCCCGGACGTTTCAGCAACCCTTCCTGGAGGCGATGGAGAGGGAAATCCTGACGCCGAGGAAAGAGCGCCTCTACCATGTCTCGTTCGTACGTGCGGGAGACTTCAGGGCGTTGCGCCGAAGGAACATCGTGATCGCCGCGCCGCTGGACGGCGTCCACGAAGCAGCGGGACTGGTACGCTCCCTCGTGCCTCAGGAACACCGAGATGCGATGCGGAACGGAGCAGACCCTTTCGTCATCCGGCGGGACGTCTGGGCGCACGACCAGGTCGTGGTTCTGGTTACGGGTGAGGACCACAACGCGCTGAGAGACAATATCATGACGGAGGCCGATCGGATTTACAGCGCAATCGACGGGAGGCGCGATGAGCGGGTCGCCGAGAACCTCTTCCGCTTCGGTGAAAGAGAGACGCTTGCGTCGGAACTGGCGGACCGGTTCGGATGGCGTGTGAGAATACCTTTCGGGTTCAATTTGATCGATACCCATGCCGATAGCGGGTTTGTCGTGTTCACGCGAACCCACGCCCGTGTGACGCAATGGATGTTTGTCTACCGCGAGGATGGCGTCAGGCCGGACCGGTTGACCGAGGCGTGGTGCGTCCGGAAGCGGAACGAGATCGCCGCGAAGTTCTTTGAAAACGACATTGTGGACCCAACCGGCCTGACCGTGAGTCAACGGGAGCTCGGAAGCCGGTTGGCAGTCCATCTGGAAGGACTGTGGCAGAACGACCTCTCGTGGAAGGGGGGACCGTTCAGAAGCTACGTATTGGTCGAGGAGAAGAAGGACCGGCTCTATTTTTTGGACCTCGGGGTTTACAGGCCGAATCGAAGAAAGGAAACTTTCCTTCGCCAGTTGGATGTTATCGCAAGGACGTTCGAAACAGGGCCGTTCTATGAGGACCGCCTTGCGACGACAGGGCCCCATGTCGCGCACGGCATCGATGACTGACATCCGCGCGGGCAGAGGATGCTCGTCCTTTTTTTCTATTTAAATATTAATTCATTAATTCTCTGTCTGGGTCCGTTTGCGCGCGCGCGGACATGCAGAGAAGCCGCAAGGGAATGCGATGAGACGAGCGAAAGGGTTTCCACTGAAGCGCATCAATGCCGTTCTCACGACCCTGGTTCTCGGCCACATGTTCTACATCTATACCACCTTTCCCTGAAAGATCCCTGTGTCCGTGGGTGCGGACGGAGTGGCGGCTGCCGAACTGAAGAAGAGAGCGCCCGACTTTGTCCTCCACGATATCGATGGAAATCCCGTTCGGCTCAGTGATTATGTAGGCAAGACCATTCTGATCGACTTCTGGGCGACATGGTGCGGGCCATGTGTTGCTTCGCTGCCGCACCTGAACCGGGCACATGTGTCAGAGCAGGGTCTCGACCTTGTGGTCCTGGCGGTCAACATTGAATCTTTGGATATCGCACGTCAATTTGTGATGGAGAAGGGCTATGACTTCATCACCTTGATCGATAAAGCACACAAGACCAGGATGCAGTACGGCGTCGATGCCATTCCGACGACGTTTCTCGTGGACCGGTTCGGAGTGTTGAGAGACCGGATGGTCGGAGGATCCTACATTTCCCTGAAGCTGGCATTGTGGGACGAGAAACTCAGGCGCTTTCTGGATATCAGGTGAGAGCCGGTGAGCGGGAATCAGACTGTCGGTGAACACATACTGCCGAGAGGAGGCCGAATATGTTGCGTCACAAGCATCCCGAAGCGGACCTGAAGCTGGCATATCCCAAAGTCATGGCGCGTAGTATTTGGATTTCCATCGTGTTTCTGTTGGTCCTTGCAGTGATGTTTCCCTCTTTCGAGATGGAAACGCCAGCGAGGGTGCGCCGCCCCGACGTGATCATTGTCGAGCAAATTCCCGAAATCCGGCATCCGAGCCGTCCTGAGCCCAAGCGGCCCTCAATGCCGATTGAAGCGGATGCCGACGAGGTGCCCGAAGACGTGACCATTGAATTGACCGAACTGGATCTGGATCGTGTTCCCGTGGAGCTGTCGCCGCCGGCACGTCAGGAGACCGCACCCGTCGAGGAGGAAGTCCTGGAATCCTGGAAGGTTGAGCAGAAACCCTCGCTGAACCGTTTCACGATGCCGGTCTACCCTGAATTGGCGAGGAAAGCCGGGCTGGAGGGGGTGGTGTTCGTGGCGTTCACGGTGGGCGCAGACGGAAGCGTCAGACAGGTCCGCGCAGTACGAGGACCGGAGATTTTCAGGAAGGCGGCGATCGAGGCGGTTTCGCAGTTCGTATTCGAGCCGGCCGTCCAGAACGACCGGGCGGTCGCGGTGAAGATGTCGATGCCCATCCGGTTTCGCCTGAACGATTGAGCGACGCGGCTTTACAGGTCGCTCGGGTCCACGGTGAGGAGTTCCATGTGTTCCTTGTTGACCGAGTAGGCCACGATCAGCCGGTCCTGCTCGACAAGCGCGCACGGATACTGGTGGCCGTGCGCCTTCAGCGCGCCCGGAAACGCAATGGCCGCGGGTTCGTTGATCAGAAAGTGCTGACGCTCGAACTTCACGCCGTCCTTCGAAATGGAAATCATCAGCGGCACCCGGTTCAACAGGTCAGCAATGGCGTTGTTGATGAGAAAAAAACGACCGTCGGCGAGGCGCCCCGCGCTGACGCGGGACTTCGAGTCCGGAATATTCGACAGCATGGGCGGCGTCCAGCTTCGGCCGCCGTCCTGGCTGACCGCGACGCGCAGCCTCATCTCGTCCGTCTCGTTCCGGTGGAACATGAATATCGCACCCTCGTCCGTTTCGTACCAGGATGCCTCACCGTACGGAAACCGTCCCGAATCCATCCCCCGCGAACCGTCGAAGGGGATCTCCACGACCTCGGGACGATCCAGAGGATTCGCTCCAGGCCAGAGAAATACGATCGGGTGTCCTTGCCGCGACCCGGCGCACAGAAGCCTGCCCTCCCGCGTCAACCGCGGCGTCTCGAACCAGTAGCAGTCCCCGGCGACGTCGCGCTCCGTCCAGCTCTTGCCGTCACCGGAAACGAAGAGACCAACGCTGCAGGTGGTCCTGCTCTCGTCTCTGGCGCTCATCCCCGGTCTGCGCGCCTCCCCGCCCCCGGTCTTCGTCTGCACGAATGCGATGAGACGGTCGTCGTAACCCATTATTCCACCAGTATTTCTCCACATCCTTCCGGAGGCGTCGCCGGGCGCCACACAGGCGGGACGAGACCAGTTGGCGAGGTCCGCGCTTCTGGTTATCAGCGTCCGCTGGCCCGGCGCTTCTTCGTCCACGCGTCCGTTGGAGAAGACGTACCAATATTCACCACGCCATCTGCAGACGCCGGCCTGATGATTGTAGGTACCGAACGCCCGCGAACCTGTCGCCACGCGAATTCGCCGGATCGGTGCCCGGTCGAACCATGCCGGCCAATCCTTTCCGTCGGGCCGGGTGCATCCCGCCTTCGTGAACTGCGACGTTACAAGGTTGTCCCTTACCCTCTGCCTGAGTTCGGGCGTGAGCATCGAGATACGTGTTTCCGTGTAGATGTCCGGAGCGGGCATGATCGTGTTCCTCTTGTTCGCTTGCGATCCCAACTTTGTACGAGGGCGCTCAGTCCGCGACGTTGACAACGACCTCGACTTCGTCTACCGTGATCTCACTGGTATCGGCGCTGTTTTTCGCAACCAGCCTGATTCCCAGGGTATTATCCCCGTAGACTCCGGGCGGCGACGTCAGACTGACGCGGAACTCAGTGTATGGCGCCAGTGGACGCCCCTCCCACGCCGGTCGACCCTGCGGATGCCAGATCGACCTGATCGCGCCCGCCGGTATCTCCCGTCCATTCAGCGTTACGGCAATCTCATCCTCGGGTCTCTTTCCGATGGCTCTGAAAATCAGCCAGGCGCCCGGGGGTTTGCCGGCGCGGTTGAATGTGCCCGCGTATACGCCGCGCTCGTCCAGAGGCAGGTCGGCTTCTTCCGGCAGGTGCTCGCAGATCCGGAACGGGAATTCCGCGCTCGGACCGGACTCGCTCACGGTTGCACGGCGATGCGGGATGACAATGTTCCGGTAGCCCTTCGGGTGGAGTTCGTGCGCCCAGAGCGGCAGGAAGAGATAGTGCCTGTCTCCACCGGCAACCGCATCCGGGTCCTTGAGGGTGTTGAAATACCCCAACGCCCCGGGGTACATGTCCGCGGGACCGGGATAGCTCCTGCTGCGTAGCTGGCCCCACATATAGACATCGTAGTTGTGGGTGGAAATCCCGTCGGCGCCGGATTCGTAGAAGTTGCGGACGGCGGCGCGGTAGTTGTCCAGCGACATGATTGCGCAGTTTCCCGGCACGTCGGCCTGGATGGCGGGATACAGGTAACAGTTGTCTGTGCCGCGGACGATTCGGGCGAATTCGTCGACCTTCATATTGAAATTGGTGTAGTGGTAGTCGGTGGGCGCGACGTAGTCGACCAGCCCTTCCCCGACCCACGTGGGAAGGTCGAACCCGAAATGCCGGTATTCATCCAGCGTCGTGGGCACCCTGACACCCATAAGAAGACGGCGGCCCCTCTTCCTGCTGTTCCTGTCCAGCATCGCCCGCAGGCGCCGCAGGAAGTCGGACATCACCGGATGCCGGCTGCGGGCCTCGGAGGGCGGAAAACAGTACCCATGACGGACGAAATTGAGTTCAATGCCGTCCACGTCGAATCGGGCGGGTACCTCCTCGATGATTGAGAAAACCCAGTCCCGCACGTCGGACTGCGAGTAGTCAACGCCATGTCCGAGGTCCTTCAGGATCCACCGGGGATGCGCTTCGAAAAAGGGCTTGTTTACGCCGTGACGATCGTTCATCCGGAAGCCCGCGAGCAACTCGATGCCCTGGTTGCGGGCTTCGTCGACGAATATGTCCAGGGGCATCACGCCGCCGTCCATCATCGCGTCGAATCGGCCGAATGCCGGCGACCGCCAGTTCGGGCATCTGCGGCTGCGGTAGTAGGCGATGAGGCCGTCGAAATACACTTCCGGGACATAGGCGTCGGCGCCTCCGGAAGCGATATTGCGTATCCACGCGCGGAGGTGATCGGGTTCGGCCGGATCGCCGAAGAGGAAGGTGCCCGTCCCGAAATGCGAACCCATGTCGCTGGTGTGAATGAGACGCCGGCTTCCCCTCGGAACGCCCCAGGGGATGCCTGAAGCCCGTGCTCGGTCGTTCGACGTTAGCTGCGCCATGGCGGATCCAACTCTTGTGATCTGGATCGAGCGTTACGTCGGCCGGTATGGAGTTCCAATTTGACTTTCTTCCATAACACGCTTATAGTCAATGTGTTATTCGTGTTTTCGGATGCCGGATCGGTTGTCGGATTGGATCTTGAACAGCTCTGAACTATGCGCGGATGGTTACGCATGGGACGCAGTCTCCCCCTTTGCCTGAATCAGCTGCAACTGCGTTTTTCTGATACTCGGCCTGTATCGGAAGAGCCGGCAATTCCGGCCCGATGCGTACGGTGCGGCATCCTTGTTCAGGTCCCCGGGTGGATGATACGTCGAAAGGTGCGGCTCCACTTTTGCGGCAAAGCCTGCCTCGAGTCGTGGGCAACCGTAGATTCGGATGCCGGGGAGCGACCGGCTTTGAAGGGCCGACCGCAATTCAGGGGTGGGAACTGGAAGGTCCGGGCCGCGTTGGCGAGAGAACGGGACGGCTTCCGCTGCCGGAACTGCGGAGTCACGGAAGAGGCGCTAGGACGGCAACTCGACGTCCATCACAAGATACCGGTCAGGCTGTTCGAGTCGGCCGCGGCGGCCAACCGTCCGGACAATCTGATCTCGGTCTGCCGGCCGTGTCACAAACGGATGGAAGACAGGACGGCGGACGAACTTCCCCTCTTCCGCGACGTGAGGCACCCCGGCCAGCGGCGGGATCGCGGATAAGGCGTATTGCCGGAAAAAGGGCGCTAAAGTGCGTTTTTCTCTCCGAACAGGCGTTCACAGACCTTCCCGGCGCGTTCCTGATAGCCGTCAGGGACAAAGACGTACAGCTTCCAAAGGCGTTCGTACTGGTCCTCCACCGCCTTGACGTCGAACGGTGGACTGTCAAGGGGCTCATTGAGGCGTCGAACGCCGGTCTTCGTTTTCGTAAAGACCCTGGCCTCCTTGATGGAGGAAATGTCCGGACAGTAAAGGATAACCTGATCCGGCTCGACGACGATGGCGTCCGCGATTTCGCGTTCCACCCGTTGTCTGGATTCAACGGACCTGGTGTACGATGCGATCAGTTCATCCCTGGCGCGCCGGCCGATTTCTCCGGTGGACAACACGTATGCCCGCTTGAGCAGATTGCGGTAGACCACGCCGCGGACCAAACGTTCGATGCGCTCGTCCTTTCGAGCGATGAGAGACCGGAGAAGCGCGCCGTCGGTATGGGTCTGAATTTCCTCCTCCCGAAGGCCCAGTTGCACGGCAAGTTCCACGGCCTTGGCAATCATCGCGCCGGACGCCACTTTCGCATGGTGGAAGTAGACACGTTCGGTCAGGAAATATCGCAGGCGAAGCAGATGAAGCAGTTCCGTCCGGGTGCTGAGTTTCTCGAGGTTAATCGCGAGCTTGTTGTCCGCAACGATGAAGGTACTCAGAATGCGGTCGTCGTAGTCGTGTTTCAAGCCGGCAAAATACGCGTCGCGGCGGAGGTAGTCCAGCAGGTCCGCGTCGATTGTGCTGGTGACGATCTGCCGCATCCAGGGCGGATCGAAACCGCGCTCGGTCAGGAGGGCGACCACCTCCTCTCGCTGACCGGATGCGTCGAGTGCGCCTGCCAGCTGGTCCTGCGAAAGCGCCCGTCGCATCCGTTCCGCTGAATCGTGGCGCGGAAACAGTTTGCGTTCGTCTTCGAAGGTATGGCCGAACGGGAGATGAGACACGTCGTGGACGAGCGCCGCCAGAACAACCGTTGTCTCCTGTTCGGGGCTCACGCCGGTCCCGGAGTCTCTGAGGACGCCCACGATGTGCCTCGCCATCGCGGCGGTGCCCAGCGAGTGTTCGAACCGGGTATGCGTACACCCCGGATAGACGAGATGGGCGGTGCCCGTCTGTCGGATGCCCCGCAGCCGCTGAAACTGGCGGGTATCCATCAGCCTGCGCTCCACTTCGCCAAACCGGATGTCGCCATGGATCGGATCTCGAATGATCATTGATCGGAGCCTCAGAAGCTGTTTTAAAATTACCGGTGAGTTCCCGAGCGCGAGCGAAAAAGCGGCGG
>JAPPJY010000032.1 GCA_028874335.1 Gemmatimonadota bacterium
GGCGATTTCCATATATTTCATAACAGGTGAAGGCCGCATCCCGTCAGCCTGCCGGAAAAACGCGGGCAGACGGACCTTTGCTGCGAACCGTCGGTTGTCGACTTTGCGGGTCAGGGAACCGGCGGTTTTATTTGTGACGCCCCTTCAGGGTCAGGCAAACGAAAAAACCCACCCGCACTGCGGATGGATCAATTCATTTCAAGCGAAATCGTCTTATAGCTGCTGCCGGCAGGTCTTACCGGGCAGACGTTACCGTTTGCGCGCCGCCCCTCCGTTCCCGAGATCGGGGGGGGGGGGTAAGTTACTCTTTTTATTATACTTATATCAGTTTTTGGATGTAAATCGCTCATTTTGACAATCAAGTCGAACCGCACGGGACGGCCGAACTGAAAAAGCGGTATCCGGACGGCCCCGCATTTTGGCCGCTAAAGGGTACCGGGAGTTGGATTCAATTCGAAAAAGGCAAAAGTCAAATTGGCCACAAAAAGCTTGAATGCGGGTAGAGGGTAGATAAAGAGCGGGGAGACGTTAGCGGGGAGACGGGAGAAGAAATCCTTGCTCGGTATGTCTTCCCTACTTGCCTTCGGCACGAAAAAAATCCTCACAAGGCAGGTAATCTCTACCGTCTTCCGTCTCACGTCTCCCTGCTTTTCGGGCGCCGGGGGGAGAGGTCGCGCAACGGCGCATTGCTCTTTTCATTGCCATTAAGAAAGATAATAAATTGTGACGATGCTGTGGAATTTTGCGCTGTATCAGTGATTTATTGGTGAAATCTCCCATGAAGTGACGTTTTTGAAAGGAAGGGTGGACACAACAGAGCTTCTTACCTCATATGGGACCGGCGCGGTTGGCGTTATCCGATGTCGAGGGCAGGATGCCCTCGCTCCGGCTTCAGGTGGATCATCTCGTGATAGCGGTTGGAAAAGACGATTTTGGACAGGCGTGCGTCGAAGTAGTGACTCTCGGGATATTGACTTTAAGCCGTGATGCCGTATCTTGTTTACACGGATCCGCTTCTCCTCCCCCGGGGCGTCCTGCATGGCAGATTTCGATGCAGGTCACGCGCGGCCAATGGCTTCGCCGGACAAGTCAGACTATCTTGCCGGCATGGCCTTGCTCAGCGGATTGGCGTACTTGCCGGAAACCATTACAGATATCATTTCGAAGGAGGGCATGATGGATCTCTTACGTGAATCATCCTTTGCCCAATACCTCACCCGGCAGGGGATCGAGCAGGGGCTCCGGAAGAGTATCCTCGCCGTACTCGACGTCCGATTCGATCTCCCGACCTCGCATCCCCTGGCTGCTCGCCTGGAGAACGTGGACGACGCGCAGCGTCTCGAAGCGTTGCACCGTGCGGCGGTGCAGGCGGGCAGCCTCGACGCGTTCGGTCAGCTGCTGGATGACGAGCCGGCGTGAAGTTCATTGTTCGAGTCAACCCGCGTTGCCGCCGCCGGGCCTGGAATCCTGTCCGGCCATCCGCCGCCTCACGTCCGCGGTTTCTGTCATGTCCACATCAAGCGTACAGGGATCGATCACCACGCCGTACTGCTCCCGCGCCTGACTCACCGAAACTCTTCCGTTCTTCACGTCGCGCGCGACCGCCGCGGTGTCACGATCCATTGGACATCCCCAGCCGCCGCCGCCCGCCTGCCGGTGGTAGATCCGGTCGCCCGCCGACATCGACGTCGAAATCATGGTCGGCAACTCTTCACGGCCGTCCCCACTATAGAGTACATTCGTCGATCCCGTCGCCGGTTTTCCGCCGTACAGGCCGTACGGCAGGTGGTCTCTCCGATCGGACCGGATCGCCAGATGCGCCTCGCCCGAGAGCAGGGTCCACTCCCGCTCGATCGCCATTCCTCCCCTGAACCGTCCGGCGCCCCCGCTGTCGCAAACCAGCCCGTACCGGTCGATTCTCACCGGATATTCGCATTCCGCCTGTTCAACGGGAATGTTGCTGGCCACGTTCGCCGGATTGCAAAGCCCGTCGTTTCCGTCCCGGTCCGGCCGGGCGCCCCAGGTCCCGGAGAGCAGCTCATAGTAGACATAGTGCGACCTGTCCTGTCGCTGGCCGCCGATGATCACCAGCGTATTGCCCCCCTCGCCCGCGGCCAGCACACGGTCGGGCAGCAGCCCGGACAGCGCGCCGAACACCACGTCCGCCATCCGGAACCCCGTCACGCCGCGCATCGACGACGCGCCCGGCATCCGTACGTTCACGAGCGTGCCCTCGGGCGCGATGATCTCCAGCGGCCTGAACAACCCTTCGGTATTCGGAATATCCTCCCTCATCACGGCGCGCACGCACAGCGCAACCACCGCCGCCGTGAACGAGAGCGTACTGTTGACGGCCCCGCGCACCTGAGGGTCCGTCCCCGTGAAGTCGGCCGTCAGCGAGTCTCCCCGCACGGTAATCTTCACCCGGATTCGCACCCGGGGGCCGCCCACGCCGTCGCTGTCCAGATAGTCCGTAAAGGAATGCGATCCATCGGGCCAGGACGCGATCTCCGAACGTACCAGCCGTTCCGTGTAGTCGATCAGGTCCTGCGAGCCCGCCTGGAACGTGTCGTGCCCATACCGTTCTATCAGCGAATGCACCGCCCGTTCGCCGATGTGGCAGGCCGCCAGCTGGGCCCTGATATCCCCGATCGTCATCTGTGGAACCCTCACGTTCGTACGAATCAGCGAGAATATCGATTCGTCGGGCTCGCCCCGGCGATAGAGTTTCAGCCACGGAATCCGGATGCCTTCCTGGAAGATCTCCGTGTTGTCGCAGGCGGAACTCCCGGGCAGGCGTCCGCCCAGATCCAGGTGGTGCGCCGTACTCACCGCAAAAGCCACGCGCCTGCCTTCCCAGAAAATCGGCTGCACGATGAATATATCCGGTATGTGCATCCCGCCGTCGAAGGGATCGTTCAGAATAAACACGTCGCCGGGGTCGATCTCATCCCGGAAGCGTCCAAACAGCGCGGCCATTGCATACGGGACCGAACCCAGATGCAGCGGAATCGTCACGCCCTGCGCGATCATCTGTCCCTCCGCATTGCACAGCGACGTGGAATAGTCGAGGCAGTCCCGCACGATGGTGGAATAGGCCGTGCGATACAGGGCGGCGCTCATTTCGTCGGCGGCGGCGGCAAGCGCATTCTGCATGATTTCGCGCGTTACGGGGTCAATCTGGGTCATCGTTCACTGTATCTCCTCAGAAGCTGTCTTAAAATTCCCAGCGGTCTTCGCGCGGCTGCAAAAGCGTCGGTCGGCGTTGGTCAAACCCACCCGTCGTACGAGATCGAGGCTGCGCTTGCTCGCCTCTCATAGGCGGATTCTCCCGCCTTGTCCGCCACTTTTTCGCACGCGCTCGGGAACTCACCGGTCATTTTAAAACAGCTTCTCAGCCCTGCCACGGGAAACGTCTACGCCCCCTTCGCTTCCATGACCACGAAGTCCTGACGGTCCCGATACACGCGGGTCCCCGGCGGCACCACGGTCGTGGAATCGTATTCGTCGATCAGCAGCGGACCCTCCTGAGTGCCGCTCAGCGCCTCGCGGTCGATAACGGGCGTCTCCACGGTTCCCCACGCCTTTCCGAAATACGCCGGGCGCGAGGGCATTTTTCGTTCGTTCCGCCTCGAAGCGCGTATTCGCCCCCCCTTTCCGCGGTGACCGGTGCTGCCGATCAGCCGCACGGCAACCACCTCCACCGGATTATCGGGGTCCGACGAATGCCCGTAGAGTTGCCTGTGCTCGCGTTCGAATGCACGGCACAGATCCCCTACCGTCACATTTGTCACAGGGGATTCCGGCAGCGGAATCCGGATTTCCGATGCCTGGCCCCGGAAGCGCACGTCGACGCTGGAGCTAAGCGCCACCTGTTCAGCGGAATAGCCCTCCGAGTGGAACCGGGCAAGCATCTTTCGCTTCAGTTCCGACTGGATGCCGCCCAGCGCCTCCGCGCTCAGTCCGTCGCCCGAAAGCAGACAACTGGTTATTTCATGATGTTCCACGCCGGAGAACAGAAGTCCCAGCGCGCTGAACAACCCGGGCAACGGAGGGACAATGACTCTGGGGCTTAAGAGTTCGCCTGCCAGGCCCGCGGCATGAACCGGACCGGAACCGCCGAAGGCGATCAGGGAGAACGACCTCGGATCCCGGCCCCGCTCCGTGGATACGGACCGGAGCGCCCGCATGCACCGGGCATTGGCAATCCTGTGTATGCCCTGGGCCGCCTCGAGCAGATCCATGCCCAGAGGCGCCGCGATCCGGTCGTGGACGACTCTGCTCGCGGCTTCGGGGTCTATGGAGACTTCGCCGTCCGCCAGTTCCCCCGGACGGATATACCCCAGCACGACGTTGGCGTCGGTCACGGTGGGCTCGCTTCCGCCCCGGCCGTAACAGGCGGGGCCCGGCACGGCGCCCGCGCTACCGGGTCCGACCCGCAGCCCGCCCGCCCCGTCCAGACAGGCCACACTGCCGCCCCCGGATCCCACTTCGGCGATGTCGATACTGGGCGCGCGAATCAGCTCGCCGCCCCCGCCCACCAGCCTGTTTCCCGCCGACACGGATGCGCCGACCTCGTATTCCGGGCTGTAGGAAATCTCGCCGTCTTCGACAATCGACGCCTTGGCCGTGGTTCCTCCCATATCGAACGTGATGAGATCGTCGATACCCAGTTGTTCCCCCGCGGAACGGGCCGCGAAAACCCCCGCCGCGGGTCCGGACTCGAGAACGTACACGGGTCGGATGGCCGCGTCGGCCTCCGGGGTCAGGCCTCCCGCAGATTGCATGATAAGCACGGGCGCCAGAATGCCCTGTTCCGTCAGGCCATTGCGCATCGCGTTGAGATAGCGCTGCATGACGGGACGTACGTACGCATTCAGCACGGTCGTGGCCGTGCGCTCGTACTCCCGCCGTTCAGGCAGAATCTCGGTCGAAAGCGATACAGGCAAGTCCGGTAACGCGTCCTGTAGAAATTCGCCGATTGCGTGTTCGTGGCGTGGGTATGCGTAGGCGTGAAGCGTGCAGACCGCGATCGACTCGACCTGCTCCTGTACCAATACGTCCTTGGCCGCCTCGAGGTCCGCAAAGTCCAGCGGCGCCAGGACTTCACCGTCGGCGGCAATGCGTTCCGTCACCTCCAGCCTCAGATACCGCTCCACGATGGGTTCGGGCTTGTCGAAGAACAGATCGTACATCTGCGGGGCCCTGACGCGCCGCAATTCGAGTACGTCGCGAAATCCGCGCGTGGTGATCAGCGCGGTCCTGGCGCCCCGGCGTTCGAGGACGGCGTTGGTCGCCACCGTGGTCCCGTGCGAGACATCGGCGATCGATTCGCCGGGTATGCCGGACTCCCTCAGCAGGCGGCCGATGGCGTCCAGTACGGCACGCTCGAAGTCCGGCGGAGTCGATGGAATCTTGTGCGTCCACAAATTCCCCCCGGCGTCCATGAGGATCACATCCGTAAACGTCCCGCCAACGTCGGCGCCGATTCGAAACGATGGTTCATTCATTCGGAAATCACCGGCAGAAGCAGATGCGACGCATATCGACTGCTGTGATGGACCGTCTGACGCGCCACCTTCATTTCATCGTCCAGGCCGGGGGTATTGCCCGTATTCAGATTCCGGTCGAAACGGGGGAAGTTGCTGCTGGAGACTTCGAGTCTGATCCGATGGCCTGTTTTGAACACATTGCTGGTCTCCCAGAGGACGATCCTGTATTCCACCACCTCCCCCGGACGGACGAGATCCGGCCTGCGAAAGGACTCGCGGAATCGCGCCCGCACGATACCCTCCGTTATGTGAATCGCCCTGCCATCGGGATGCACGTCGACCAGGGTGGCCGTAAAGTCCGTATCCCGCGCGTCGGATGCGGCAAACAGCGTGAGTACCACCGGGCCGGTCGCCTCCACGTCCGACGCCAGTGTTTCCGTGGTGTACACGAGCACGTCGTCGCGGCATTCCACGCCCCGCCTGTCCCGGGGACCCGTGCTGGCGAGTGACAGACTCTGCCCGCCCACCGTCGGCACCGGATCCCCGGGATCGTAGTCGAACCGGTCCGAGGGCTCGTCTCCCGGCGCATCGAGGCTGAGTTCCCCGTCGCCGCGAAGCGAATTGGCGCGTCCGGCACTGTGGAGATAGTACGCCGTGTACCTCGTCCGCGCCAGCGGCCACTCGTTTTCCCATCGCCACGCATTCCTGCCCATCACAAAAATCCGGATGGGGGGATCCTCGTCGATCCCGGTATCGATCCCGCGCAGCCGCTTGTCGTACCAACGCAGATGTTCACCGGGAATATCCACCGCTGCATCCGGTCCGAAATCGATATCCCCGAATGGCTCGGCGCTTCCGATCGCCGAGTGCGTCCAGGGTCCAACCATCAGACGGGTCAGTTGCCGGGTACGGGCGTTTCCGGCTTCCTTGCGCCAGCCGCGAAAACACTTGAAACCCTCGTGGACCAGATTATCGTACCACCCCGACACGAAATAGGCCGGCGTATTCACTTCCCCGTACCGGCCTTTCATGCTGTATGACGACCAGAATTCGTCGAATTCGTTGTGCCGGACCATCTCCCTGAAGAACGGCCGGTCCGCGATGCCGTCCATCGCCGAGATCAGCGGCAGCCGGCGGTAGATCCGGTCCCAGTCCAGCAGGTCCCGCGGCGCGTGCTGTCTGGTCCGTCCGCCCAGCCAGATCCAGTTCATCGCATTCTGCAGCTGGAGCACGCCGTTGTAACGCAGGTGCCCGTAGTTGTCCTCCTGGTTCGCAATGGGCATCAGCCCCTTCACGAAGGGACTCCGGAACGGTGCAGGCAGAATCTGGGTGAAGCCCGGATAGGAGATCCCGAACATCCCGATATTCCCGTCGCACCACGCCTGCGCCCCGATCCACTGCTGCGTGTCGTATCCATCCTGCGCCTCGTCCACGTACGCCCGCCACTCGCCCTCGGACTCGTACCGCCCGCGGCTGTCCACCATCACCGCCGCGTATCCCGATGCGGCGAAACGCACGGCCCATTCCACGTACCTGGGGTGCTGTGTGCTGTATGGCGACCGGATCAGCAATACGGGAAACCGCTCTCCGCGCGGCGGGAGGTATGCCGCGCCGTAGAGGTTCACCCCGTCTCTCATCGGGATTCTGAGGTCGAGTCGAATTCGAACAGTCGTATCAGACATTGCTGGTATCCGGATTGAAGTTGGCAAAATCGATGCCGCCGAATCCTGACACACGCGCGTTATGTCGCCAGCCTGTTCAATACATTGCGCGTGATCGTAGCCACCGCGCTCCCGTCCCGGTACAGCCCATGGGCCCATTCGATCGTAGCGGCGTTGAAGACCGTACCCTCGAACTCAGTCTCGTTGACGGCCACGGTCCCGTAGCAGGGCGCAACGCCCTCGTTCCCCCCCTCCTTGACCAGCCGGTGGCCTTCGGGGACCATACAATCGGCAATCGCCACGATCCGATATGCAGACGATACGCCGTCGGCGCCCGTGTAACGCGGCCGACCGTTCTCGAATCTCAGGTCCGCCGCGTCCGCCTCCACGCCAACGATCGAGTCCTCCCGTCCGAATTCGTCCCCCTCGGCCAGTCCTGTACCTTCGAACACCCAGTGGTCCGGATCGCACACGCGATAGTAGCCCCAATCTTCGGTCGTTGGCGCCAGAAACACATTCGGATCGGGCGTCTTCGTATGGACGAACGAGGTGTAGAAGACGCCTATCGTCCGCTGGCGCAAATCATCGATATAACTGAGAAACGACGTATCCGGACGCTCGGGCGTCGGATGATCGTGATAGTAGGGCTTGGCACAATAGATCTGCCTGCCCTGGTTTCTCAATTCGATCTCCTGGCAGAAGCAGTTCCCGCCGAACAGAATCAGATTGCCGCCGTCATTGACGAATCGCTGGAGCTGCTCGCACTCGTTCCGGCTGTTGTATTCATCGTGAGCGAAGCGTACGTTCGCCCGGTAGGCGTTCAGAATATCGGGCTCCGCGTCGTGGTCGCCGTTTACGCAATAGTCGGCGCGGTAGCCCTCCGCATCCAGCCAGGACGTGAAGAACTGGTCCCAGATATAGAAGTTTCCCAGACACTCCATCTGGAGCGGGCGTTCGAAACTCAACAGCTTGGCGTGCTGCCGATCGGTGGAAATGTAGTCGTAGAAGCACTTGCCGCCCACGTTGTTGTAGGCCTGGTAGGTATTCGTGGCAACCGTCAGCAACATCGGCGATTGCGGCGACCCGGGCCTTACCACGAAAAAAATCTCCCGCAACCCCTGTCCGGTGGGGAATGTAGCAATATAGATTCCGCTCGTCCACGTATCCGGAACGACGAAGGACACCGCCGGCGCCCACCCGTATCCTTCCTGATAACCCAGCTCCGGGACCTCCTGAAGCGTACCGCGCAGTCCCTCGATCGTCTTGACCAGTTCCCGTCTGGCGCCTTCGCGGAAGATGAAGATTTCGTAATAGGACCGGGAATTCGAAATGTGAAACGTGATCTCCTCGCCCGGCTTCACGCTCTGGAGATTGGCATAGCCGCCCTCCATCAACTTCCAGTTGATCGTCGCGTCCCACTCGTGGTGGGCCCAGATATGTTCTCTTTTCATTCTACGGGCCGCCTTTCCGTTCGTGATCGAGGTACCGAAAGCCCCGCGCCCGTGCACGCCGGGGCCAGCGCGGATGCGCGATTGCCGAAACGCCTCCGGACGGCGTTATCCTTGACAGGGCGGTTCATTCCTTGCCATATTGCTTCCCGGCAAGGCGTCAGAAACCAACGCACCGAAAGGTACCGTATGAAGACCATCCGGCTGGACGTCCGTTACTATCACCTCACCCGGAGAGCAAGTGTCACAGAAAGTGAGTTTCATCTCCGGACCCTGCGGCGCGACTATCCGGCAAACCGGGTCGCACTGGTCCTCGTGGACGTGTGGAGCGATCACTACGTCAGCACGCACCTGCAACGCGGGAGAGAGATCACCCTCGAGCGCATCGTTCCCGTTGCCGAAGCCTTCCGCTCGGTGGGCGCCGCCGTGATTCACGCGCCCAGCCCCGACTGCGCCAAACGTTATGAGGCGTGGACCCGTTTTGCGGGCGACGAGGAAGCCTTCGGGCGTTCGGCTCCGCCCCCCGACGACTGGCCGCCCGCGGACTTCAGGTCGAAAACGGGCGACTATGAAGCGTGGGCGCAGCCGAAGGACCCTCACGATCATGTCTTCGAGGACATCATCAGGAACCGCCGGATCATTCCCGAAGCCGAACCCCGCGAAGGCGACGTCGTCGTCGTTACCGGCGCCCAGCTTCACCGCCTCCTGAAACACAGAGGCATCCTGCACCTGTTCTACGCCGGCTTCGCCGCCAACATGTGCGTACCGTTCAGGGACTACGGGATGAGGGCGATGAAGGACCGCGGCTACGACATCATCCTCGTCCGGGACTGCACCACGGCCATTGAAGTCGCGGATACATTCGAAAACCTGGACCTGTCCCGCGCGGCAGTCATCGACACGGAAGTCAATATCGGATACACAACGACCCACGGCGACCTGGTTGCCGCCTGCCGACGGGCATTGAAGACGTAAACAGCCGGAAGGCGTGGGTTCTCACCGGTACGGTTCTTGGGCGAATCACGACGGCCCGAGAACGAAGCACGCGGCCCGTCGTATCACTTCCACCCCGGATCCGGGCCTGTGGGCGTTCTCGCTCAGATGACGGCGCCAGGCGCGGGCTCCCGGCATTCCGTGAAAGAGCCCCTGGATGTGCCGCGTCATGCCGACAAGCGGCATCCCGTGCCGCAGCTGATCCTCGACATAATCGCAGAAACGGCCCAGAATCTCCCCGCGGCCGGCCACGGCGCGCGAATCGCCGTAGAACATCTGGTCCATCGACGCCAGGAAGTAGGGATTCTGATAGGCCTCGCGCCCGATCATGGCCCCGTCCACATATTCCAGGTGCCGGCGCACCTGCTCGCTGGTTGTGATTCCTCCATTGAGGACGACCGTCAGATCCGGGAAGTCCTGTTTCAACCGATACACCACGTCGTATCGCAGGGGCGGTATCTCCCGGTTCTGTTTCGGACTCAACCCCCGAAGCCAGGCCTTTCTGGCGTGAATTGCGAAGACCCGGCATCCGCCGTCGGAAACGGTACGCACGAAATTGACCAGGTCCTCGTACGAATCCCGGTCATCGATCCCGATCCTGGTCTTCACGGTGACCGGAATTTCAACAGCCTTGCGCATCGCCTCCACGCAACGGGCGACCAATTCCGGCTCCGCCATGAGGCACGCGCCGAATCGACCGGCCTGTACCCGATCGCTCGGACAGCCCACGTTCAGATTGATTTCGTCGTATCCGAATTCCGCGCCGATCCGCGCACAGCGCGCCAGCGCTTCCGGATCGCTGCCGCCGAGCTGAAGCGCCACCGGATGCTCCCGCCGATGGTATTTCAATAGTTGCTCGCGCGGACCGCGCAGGATGGCGTCCACGGCAATCATCTCAGTGTAGAGCAGGATGTGCCGGGAGAACAGCCTCAGGAAATAGCGTTCGTGCCTGTCGGTCCAGTCCATCATCGGCGCAACCGACAGGCGCCTGTCGAGCGTTTCTTCCACCGGCGTCAGACTCCATAAGGACCGCGCGGACTAAGCGCCGCAGCCAACGTCGATCCGCCACCCGTTACAGGGAGATCCCCACAATGCGCGTTGAACGTCTTCCGAACAACCCCATAATCCGCCCGCACATGGATTCGCGGATGGGCGCCAACATCAACGGACCCTCGCTCGTCCGGGCGCCCGACTGGCTGCCCAACCCCCTCGGAAAGTATTACCTCTATTTCGGTCACCATCAGGGCGAGTACATCCGCCTTGCCTGGTCGGACCGTCTATCCGGCCCCTGGACCACCTACGAACCCGGGGTACTGCACCTGAACGACGCCTACACGACCGGCCATCTTGCTTCGCCGGACGTCCACGTGGACGATAGCAATCGTGAATTCAGAATGTACTATCACGGACCCGTGCCCGGCCGGGGCCAACAGTCCAAAGTCGCGCTATCAGCCGACGGTATACACTTTACCGCAAGACCGGAAGACCTGGGCAATTCCTACTTCAGGGTCTTCAAATGGAAAAGTGCGACATACGCTCTGGGGATGCCCGGGATCTTCTATCGATCGCAGGATGGCCTGACGGATTTCCGGCAGGGTCCCGTGCTGTTCTCCGAAGACCAGCGCCACACCGCGCTGAAGCTGGACGGCAACACCCTCTCGGTCTTCTATTCCAACGCCCACGACTGCCCCGAACGCATTCTGCTGTCCCGAGTCGAGTTGACGCCGGAATGGATGAACTGGCGTGCGTCGGAAGCCGAGGTCGTCCTCGAGCCGGAAACCGATTACGAAGGCGCGGACCTTCCCCTGCAGCCCTCCCGCCGCGGATGGTCGCCCGAGCGGGTGCGGCAGCTTCGCGATCCGGGAATTTACCGGGAGGGCGCCGACACCTATCTCCTCTACTCCGTGGCGGGTGAATCCGGAATCGCCATTGCAAAGATAACGGACTGACCGGCGGCGTGCCACGATAAAACGAGCGGCGGGATTTCACGCCTTGTTCGCGCGGAACCCCGCCGCTGTATAGTAGATTTCCGGCATCGGGACCGGTTCAGTTACCCGGCCACCGGCAGTCCCAGTGCTTCTGCATTCACGATACTCGGACACGCGTCCGGGGCGTCGTCGCCCAGGAACGGCAGGATGTCGTCCTGGTCCGACCACGCGGGAAGGCCTCTCAGAACGCCGGCCACGTTGCTGGCGGCGAGCGTTGCCATACCCTCACGCGTCCAGCTTGTCGCCGACGCAATGTGCGGGACAATCACCACGTTGTTCAGTTCATTCAGTCCGGGCTTCATTTCCGGCTCGTCTTCGAAGACGTCGAGCCCGACGCGGAAGTCCGGATTGTTCCTGCAATGGGCCACGAGCGCGTTTTCATCGATGACCGGGCCGCGGCTGGCATTCACGAGAATCGCGTCAGGCTTCATCAGGTTCAGGCGTTCCTCGTTCATCAGGTGGTGGGTCGTCGGATCCAGCAGCGGATGCAGGCTGACCACGTCGGCCTC
The DNA here is from genome assembly GCA_028874335.1 of Gemmatimonadota bacterium. Classification (GTDB taxonomy): domain Bacteria; phylum Latescibacterota; class UBA2968; order UBA2968; genus JAAXHE01. The sequence continues at coordinate 12,092 of JAPPJY010000032.1, forward strand.
GCGCAGGACCTGTTCCACCGAGTCCGCCCTGGTTACGCTCACGGGCGCTTCGCCGTGTGCCTCCAGGAACGCGGCGTAATCCCGGATGTAGTCCTCCAGCCTTTCATTGGGATACGGATCGTAGTAAACGAAGTTCATTTTGAACCCTTCGACCATCATCCGCGCGTACGTCGCGCCGATTCGCCCGGCGCCAACCACGCCGACGGTCTTCCGGTTCAGCAACTGCCCGAGGAACAGGGTCGGCAGCCATCCTTCGTACCTCCCGCCCCGCATGTATTCATCGGCCTCCACCACGCGGCGCGCAGCGGAAAACGTAAGCGAAATCGCCATCTCCGCGGTGGTCTCCGTCAACACACCAGGCGTGTTTCCCACCGGGATATCATACCGGGTGGCCGCATCCACGTCCACATTGTTGAAACCGACCGCATAGTTGCTGTAGGCCTTGCCGCCCGCCGCTTTCAGCGCGGAGAAGAGCGGTTCGCCCCAATCTTCCGTGAGCTGCCCGATCACGCCGTCGCACCGGTCGCCGATCGCGGCCGTGATTTCATCCACCTCCAGAATCCGTGTGGTCGTGCTGTATTCGACGCGGCAACCCGCCTGTTCCAGAATACTCAGCCAGCGGTCGCCCGGAAGCTCCTTTGTAACCACCACACGCAGATTCCCCGAAGCATTGAACGTCGTCCACTCATTTGCAGCCAAAACACGCCCTCCTTGAAGATTGAAAACGGTACCCCGTGTTACCCGTCCGCGGGGCGCCGACCGGACCCGGCTCAGAAACCCCGCTTGATAGTGCGCTGAATATACGCAAACGCCTCGATCGATTCAAGAATCCAAAACGTGAATGTTCAATGGCCTGCCGAGCGAGTTTCTCAACGGACTGTTATTGGACCCTGTAATCCGGGACCTCAACCGGTACGCTGCCCCGTTGGGCCGACAGATGCGCGCACAGGCCGGGCGCCGAGAAGTCCAGAGACCGGTAAACGTCTATCGGTACGGGAACTCTGCCGGTCACGGCCCGCACGAACCGGTCGACCATATGGTATTCCGACGTGCCGTGTCCGCCCGCCAGCGCTTCTTCGGGCGCATCGGGATCCGAGTCTTCCGCCGGAAACGCCGCCATCGGTCCTTCGCCCGAACGGAAGATCTTGGCGTCTTCCCAGGTCGCCCGTCTGTTTTCCAGGGTACCCTCGGTACCGTAGAAGATCTGCCAGTGCATCCCGGGTTCCCGGGTTACGGTAAACCCGCACAGGATCTTGACGACGCTTCCCTTCTCCGTCCGAAACAACCCGACCTGCATGTCGATCGAACCGATATCGGGCGCCGTATGCGTGCCGGTGGACATGCCCAACGCGGTTACGCAGCGGTCATCCAGGATATCCAGCACCGGTCCCAGGCTGTGCGTGCAGTAGTAGATCGGCGGCATGGATGCCCGCCACGTCAACTCCCCGCCAGGACCCCGCATCAGTTTCCTGCAATCGTGTATATATTCCGCTTCAGCATAGAAGACGCGGCCGATCGCGCCCGACCGGATTTTCGATTTCCAGTCCTGAACATAATGGTAGAAGTTCATATTCTCTGCCATCATGTAGAACTTTCCCGTACGCCGAACGGCCTTGGCCAGGGCCTCGCATTCCTCCAGCGTCCAGGCGGCCGGAACCTCGCTCAGCACATGCGCACCGGCTTCCATTGCCAGAATGGACTGCGCCGCATGCAGGGGCGCCGGGGTTGCCACGACAACCACGTCCAGGTCCACCGAAAGGAACGCGTCAAAATCCGCGAACGCCTGTTTAACGCCGAAAGCTTCCGCCGCCTGCTTCCTCCGGTCCGGATCCGGATCGCAGATGGCGGCAAGGCGGGTTTGCGGATGGTTCTGAAACGTATTTGCGAGGCCTCGTCCACGCCTCAATCCGGCGACTCCCACCTTTAACATATCTCAATGCCTGACCGGGCGGAGCGCAATCGGGAGGTTTCGACGCCCCCACCGCGTCTCGAATCAGACCCGTTCGACAACGGGCTCGATTGAAAGATAGGGTTCGGCAGACCGGGGGCGTCCGTTGCCGTCCATCATCGCCGCCGCCGCCTGATACGCTGCCTCGATCTTGGGACGGATGACCTCGCGGTATCCACGCACCTCGTCGGGCATCCGGAACAACCGCACGTAGTCGCCGTACCTCTCTTCGTGATCGAATTCGAATCGATCGACAAACTCAATGTACCAGTCGCGGTAAGCCTTCTCCTCCTTGTGCCACGACGGCATCAGTTTGCGCAGGAATTTCATCCGTTTCATCAGCTTCAGCATCCAGTCCCGGGTGGTCAGCTTGAGATACACGTTGATCCCGAGGATATTGAAATTGCCCCGGTTGAAGTGGCGATACGATACACGGTCTCCACGCTCGGCGCACACGTTGTATCGCTCGCAATCGCGCCGGTATTTTTCTTCGCTTGTCAGCAGATGGGCAACGTACACTTCGTCCTTGTAGGCCATCACGCGCGGCAGGTAGCGAATGACCGCGCGCGTTGCCTCGTACGCCTCCTCCGGACGGTCCTTTTCGTACACCTTGCGCACCCGCCGCACATAAGTCCTGGCGTACTGGGCGCCGTCCCACTGCATCAGATCGTATACGCCCAGGGCAAACTGCAGGCGATCCTCTTCGGCAAGGCCCAACAGCGCGGCGTCGGCCGTAAGCTCGAGGTACGCGGCCCTCGCTTTCCTGCCCTTTCCGCGTTCCAGAATGCCCGCCTTGTCTTCGATCAGTTCGCTGCAGGAAAGCAGCGGTTTTTCCTGAGCGACGACTTCCGGTTCGATGGCGATTTTTCGGCCGAGATCGAAGGCTTTCAAATTGGGGTCGAGGTCGCTGCGTTTGATGTTGCGCTGCATCGACCACTTTATGTTTTCCAGATCCAGCGGCAGCACGCCCCGCTGATACGCAACGCCGAGAAGGATGCTGTTCGCGTAGATCTTGTTGCCCAGGAAACGTTCCGAGATCTCTCCCAGGTCCATCCCGAAATACCCCTCGGACTTCGTGTGCCGTTTGAGCACTTCCTCCAGTTCCGCGGTATCGAATTCGTCCTGCCCGGTAAGTGTAAGTACCGTATGCCGCTTCCCGGTCTCCACCACCGCGGATGTATGCTTCGGACTGGCGACGCGCCCGTTTCCCATCGACTCCAGACCGCGCACCGCCTCCAGGATATCCAGGCCCAGAAGCAGATCGGCATGGCCGTAGGGGGTAATCTGGGAAATGACGCGGTCACCCTTCGTAAAACTGACATGGGAATACACGGCCCCGTTTCGGATGGCCAGCCCTTTTTTGTTCGTGAATCGCACGGCATAGCCCTGCCTCGCGCCGGCCACGGAAAGAATCGCGGCGATGGTGTTGATGCCCATGCCGCCCACCCCCGCGATGTACGCGTACCAGGTGGCGTCGAAGGAATTCACTTCGGGCGCCGGCAGATCCGACAGGTCGATGGCTTCCGTCTGTCTCTGCGCCGGCCGGGTGCGCCTGACGATAACCTCCTCGAACGACGGGCAGGTGCCATCGCCATTGGAAACGGTCACCCTGGTACATGCGCCGTCCGCCACGCAAAGGGAAAGATCGGTGGCGATCTTGGGGCCGTGCAACGTCTCTTCCACGGTCAATCCGCTGCAACCGGTCGCCCGTGTGCATTCCAGGCAGTATTCACAGACCTCCGGCGTAATGTTGACGTGACGTTCCTCCGGCAGGTACCCTTTGTCCTGCGCGACTTCGTTCTGCAAAGCGCGCTGCCTGCGGTGAAACGTAATCCCGCATTCCTTGTCGGCGATGACGATCTTGACACCGTCCTTCAACAACGCGCGTTCCAGTGTCTGCCGGTAAGGCGCGCGTTCCGCGGGATTCATCCTTGCAATAAAGACGCTGTCGCCGTCGCCCGCCATGCCTCGCACAACCTGTTCGATGTCCTGCGCGAACGTCGGCTTGCCCAGAATATCCACGTCGACGCCGGGCGTGGGCTGGTGGCCGGTCATTGCCGTTGTCTTATTGTCCAGGATGACGTAGGTAATGTCCTGTCCGTGCTTTATCGAATCGGATATCGCCGCCATTCCGCTGTGAAAGAAGGTTGAGTCTCCCATGAAGACAAGCTGCTTGTTGTCGATAAAGGGATCGATCCCGGCTCCCGTGCCTCCGCCCAGCCCCATCCCTGACAGATTGTGCATCAGCCGGTCGAAGGGCTTGTATTTCAACAGGGAATAGCATCCGATATCGCCGTGAAACACCAGGTCGGCCGGATCTCTCTGATGGTGTTTCCGCATATAGTCCGCACTGCCGAAATCGTCGACGACCCGGTTCAGCACGCTCGCGGAATCCCGGTGCGGACAACCGGGACAGAATGAGGGGGTGCGTACGGCCGCCTGCACCCGGTAACCGGCCGTTTCGTCGACAAGGTCGACCTCCTGCGCAATCCGCTCGCGGTCTATGGGTACCGCGGGGTCGTCCAGGTCCAGCAGGACGGGCGCGAGCGCTTTGAGCAGGATGGACGGGTTCATACCCTTGCTGTCCGGAAATCCCGGTTGACCGTCTGGAAAACGCTTGCCCCAGATCCGGAACGGGCCGATCTCACCATCCTGATGCAATCCCTGCAGCGCCGCCGTAACCTGCCCCTCCAGAAACCCGCGCTTCTCTTCAACGACGTATATATCGTCGACATATCCCACGAATGCCTTCAGGATTTCCGGGTCTACCGGATGCGTCAGCCCGTATTTCAGTATGGGGATGCTGCCTTCGAGCCCCAGCATATTCATCACATGCTCAAGGTAGCAATACGCGAGGCTGGAACTGATGAAACCAATACGTCGCTTCCCTGATGCCGGCGGATAGAGAATGCGGTTCAGATTGTATTCGCGGGCGTATTCCAGCAGTTCCGGCATCCGCCTGTGCAGGACGTCTTCCTCCTTGATGGCGGTGCTTGGGGGGATGATCACCCTGTCGTCGAGCGGAATCGTCCCGCTGTCGATGGTTACCGGGCTGTGCGGCGTCAGGTGGGGAAAACGATTGGGCGCTAACTTAACCGTGCCCCCGCCGTCCGCCTGATTGGAGGTAATGAGATAGGCCACGTAGAGGCGTGTCTTCTCCGAGAGATCGAACGCGACGCCGATCCAGTCCTTGACTTCCTGGAACGTACTCGGCTCCAGAATAGGCATATACAGGTGTTTCGCGATAAACCGGGAATCGGCGGGAACCTGGGTGCCCTCCGACCACGTATCGTCACCGAACACGGCCACCGCCGCGCCGCCCGGCGCCGTTCCCGCCATGTTGCCGAGGGCAAGCCCGTCGGAAGCCACGTGGGCGCCCACGCTCTTCATCACCGCCATCGCGCGTACGGGCGTCATCTGGGAACCGTTCAGCCGCGCGGCGCTGAGCGCTTCGTTGTTGGCGATCTGCACCACCACGCCCTGTTCCACGAGCAATTCCCGGATGCGCTCAGCGGCATCGAAGACCTCGGCGACGGGAGAGCCCGGGTAGCCGGTAAGCATACCCATGCGGTGCTCCAGGCCGCCCTTGACGATGAGCTCATTGCCGGTAAAGATCCCGACGCCTTCTTCAAGGAGAAATCTTGGATCCACCGTGATTCCCCTGGATGGTTTCCGCGCAAATGCCGCGAACCCTGAGCCTCACCGGCCCCAAGGCCTCCGGCCCCCGTCCGGACGCTACTCCATCAGCCGCCAATTCGGGTTGTACGTTTCCGCGGGATGCGTAGAGTGCACGAGTTCGAATACACCCGCGCCGCGCCGATCCACGAATATGAACCTGACACCGCGCTGCTCTTCGTAAGTCCAGACTTCAAAAGGCTTTTCGTTGGAGGCCGCCAGGTTGTATTGAATATCGCTCGGCTCACCAAACTTGATATAGATTCGCCCCTTGTCCGTATCCGACCCCCGCTTGCCCCGTCCCGCCGCGTAGTTGTTCTCCGCGAAGCGCATACGCTGGATATGCTGGATCAGGCGCTCGTTTTCATCGGTCGCCGGGGTCGGGTCCAGCTCCTTCCAGAAGACCTTCAGGAACGCCATCTGGTCCATTCGGTTCTTCAGCTTCCGGTATTCCTTCCACCGAGAACCTTTGGCGATATATCGAATATCTCTGTAGTATCGAATGTTTTCGCGTTCCTCCTGTGACAACTCGACGACTTCCCGCTGCCGCGCCAGGGAAATCATCCGTCTCACTCTATGGACGGCGCGATTGCTCCGGTCCAGCGCCTCGACCTGGAAAAAGTACCGGCCGGGCGACAGTTCGCCGGTACTGAAGATCTCCGTCTTTACGGCGCTGGTACCCGGTTTCATCAGCCGCTGGTCGGCAAACTTCGCCACCACCGCGCCGGCGGTATCCAGCACGCTGTAACCCAGCAGAAACGTATTGTCCGCACCCTCGACAGGGGCCGAGAGGTGATAGATCTCAAAATAGACTTCGATATCCCCGCCGGCGGGATAGGTCCGGGTCACGTTGGGCGTCACCGTCCAGCCGTATCTCGAAAACCTGCTTTCGGTGTCGGTTCTGGACAGTCCGGATGCGAACAGGAGATCGCTGGATTTCAATGTCTGCTCCTCGAAATCCCGGACCCGCAGGTCCCCCTCCGCCACGGCTTTCTTTTTCTCTTTGAGGTCTCTAACTGACAGGGTCATTCGATACGTGCCCGGCTTCAGATCGAATCCAATCATATCGCGAAACGGCAGTCCCGCGCCCTCGACGTCGTCGGCCTTTTCGACCCAGACCTTGCGCTTCCAGGTTTCTTCATTGACGACGACACCCGCAGAATCGGTCAGCGAGACCGACAATTCCATTTCCGCCTCATATCGTTTTCTCTTTCGCCTGAATTTCAACTGGCTCGCGTCCAGGAGGACGTAAATCTCCTGTCGTGTGAACCCCACGGACGACTGGAATCCGGCGGTGTCGGTGAAGAACGCCAGGTCTCCTTCGCCCATAAACGGCAGGTCCAGGGGCTCCGGCTCGGCGCAGTGCCCCTTCCCGCCCAGGAACAAGACGCCTGCAATCAGCAGGAAGCCCATCCAAAGCCGATCCCTGTTTCCCATTTGCCAATTCTCCGAGATTGTACGTGGTTATTCGCCGCGCGGAGTCGGCCCCGGGCGGAAGGTCTGACATCCCAAGCCGAAACAGGCAATGTATTGAACTCCAATATTCAAGTCAACTCCAAAGCGCCCGGCGAGCGCTCAGATCTTTGCGCCGGGAGACACGTAGATCTCCTGCTCCCGGACACGCACGGGGTACTTCCTGATTTTGAAATGAGGCGCCTCTGTGCAGGTCCCGGATTCGAGGTCGAACGTCAGGTTGTGCCAGAAGCAGGTCACGGCGCCGCCTCTGATCCCGTCCGTACCGATGGGTCGCTGGTTGTGCGGACAGGTATTGTCAATCGCCTCGATCCTGCCGCCCACGTTGAAGAGCCCGATTTCGCGACCCATCATCGTGACGAGCTTCCCGGTACCCGGCGGGACTTCATGCATCGAAGCCACCCGCGTAAACCCTGGGTTTCGTCCTCCGCCCGCGTCGGCGGTCTGAACGGTCCGGCGCCGAACCTTCGGACGCCGTCGAATCAAACTGAACACGGTCTCATCCCGCAACAGCGTGGTTTGCGGCGTGGTAGGAACTCCGCACAAGCGGACCCGATTCCACGTGCCGGAATCCTCGCATCTCCGCAAAGAGCCGGATCTTCTCGAATTCGTCCGGATGGTAGAATCTGTCAATGGAAACATGCGCCGGCGAAGGCTGCAGATATTGACCCACCGTGAGTATATCCGTTCCCTGTTCGGCGATGTCGTCGATGGTCTGATAGACTTCTTCCACGGTTTCTCCCGCGCCGACCATGATGCCGGACTTCGTTGGGATACCCGGACGGGCGGTTCCGGCGCGCCGGAGCAATTCGAGGGATTGGGCATAGTTGGCCTGGGGGCGCATCAGACGATAGAGCCGGGGCGGCGTCTCCACGTTGTGGTTCAGAATATCGGGGCCGGCCGACATCACCCGATCCAGCGCCTCCCAGTTACCCTGGAAATCCGGAATCAGCACCTCCACGCGGGTCTCAGGCCGCAACCGGCGGATTTCCCTGATGGTGGCCGCGAATATCGACGCGCCTCCGTCCGGCAGCTCGTCACGGTTTACCGATGTCACCACGGCATGTCTCAGACCCAGCCGCACGACGGCCTCGGCGACCCGGCCGGGTTCATCCGTGTCGAGACCCTGCGGCCGTCCCGTCTTTACCGCGCAAAACCCGCAGCTGCGAGTGCAGATGTCTCCCAGAATCATGAATGTAGCCGTGCCTGCGCCCCAGCATTCACCGATATTCGGACACTTCGCGCTCTCGCAAACGGTGTGCAGTTCCAGTTCCCGCATGAGGCGCTTCAATTCCAGGTACCCCGCGCTGCCCGGCCCAGGCACCCGGAACCAGTCCGGCAGTCGGCGGTTTCTTCTCGGATTCCGGTTTTCGATTTGCAGCATCATGTAGGCCTGCCGACAGGACGTCGCCTGCCGGGTCGCGCAGCCCGGTCAGTGTTCGGGCCGACCGATCAGCGTGTGAGAGGTCGCGTCGGTGATTCTGACATCCACGAACGTGTTGATCCTGACCCCGTTTCTTGGAAACACAACCGTCTTGAATCCGTCCGATTTTCCTACTGCCTGTCCCTTGCCGCGCCGCGCGTCGCCCTCCACGAGCACCTCCAGCAGTTGTCCGACGCAGCGCCGGTTGATCTCGCCGGAGATACTCGTCTGCTGGGCGATTACGGCCTGGAGCCGCAACGCTTTTTCGGCCTCCGGGACCGTATCGGGAATCTCCCTGTAGGCTACCGTACCCTTCCGTGGCGAATATTTGAACATGAAGGCCGAGTCGTAACGAATGCGTCTCATCAGCGCCATGGTCGACTCGAAGTCCACATCCGCTTCCCCGGGAAATCCGACGATGATATCGGTGGACAGACACAACCCGGGCAGGGCTGACCGGAGACGGTCGACCAGGTCGAGATAACGGCCGGTTGTATACGTCCGCTTCATATCCTTCAGGACCCTGTCGGAACCGGACTGAACCGGCAGATGGATGAATCGGCAGATCTTGTCCTCTTCCGCCAGCGTGCCGATCAGCTTGTCCGAAAAATCGCTCGGGTGCGGCGACGTAAAGCGAATTCTGCGTATACCCTCCACGCCGGCGACCATCTTCAGGAGATCGGCAAAATCGGTCTCGCCGTCATTGTAGGAGTTCACCGTCTGACCGAGCAGGGTTACTTCCCGGAATCCTTCCGACGCGGCCATGCGCACCTGTCGCAACACGTCGCCTGCGGGTACGCTCCGCTCCCGACCGCGCACGTAGGGTACGATGCAGAACGTGCAGAACTTGTCGCATCCCCGCATGATCGTGATCCAGGCATTGGTGCCCTCCTGGCGAACGGGGTCGAGTTCCAGATAGTCCTCGTGCCGGTCGAGCCGGACGTCCAGCGCGGGATTCCCTGCAGCTTCTCCGATCAACTCGGGAAGGCGCCGGTAGGAATCCGGCCCGACCACGAGATCCACGTACGGCAACTGATTCAGAAGTTCCTCGGCGAGGTGCTTGGCCATGCATCCGCTCACGCCGAGCACGAGGTCCGGTCGCGTCCGTTTTTCCCTGCTGAGCTGGGAAAGACGCCCAACGACCCGCTCCTCCGCACGCTCTCGAATGGCACAGGTATTCAACAGCACAACGTCCGCGTCGTCGACGCCGGATGCCCGACGGAATCCGGCCTTCTTCAGCACGCCCATCATCAGTTCGGTATCGGACACGTTCATCTGACAGCCGTAGGTTTCGATAAAGATCCGGCGTCCCGCGCCGGAAACCGGCAGGCCCGCGCCGTTCGCCGCGGCGACGTCCGGCTGGCGTTCAATGTCGAGAAGCTGCATGCGGCACCCCGGAATGATCGTCCGCTTTCGATGGTTCGGAAATGTCCCGCCCGCGGTCGGGGCGGCTCACCCGCCCGGCCCCCAGGTCGATCTCGTCCAATGCCATCCCGATTTCCTCGCGGACGGCCTCGTCGGACTCGGCGGCGCCCGCCACGGAAAGCACGCGCCGCGCATCGGGCCCGCCGATGCGGCCGAGCGCCCAGGCCGCATGGCCGCGCACGAGGGGTTCACCGTCGGACAACGCTGCCTTCAACGCGGGAATATCGGCGGCGGTGCCGCGATTGCCCAGAGCCACGGCGGCGTTGCGCAGCAACCCCCGCCGTTTGGCTCGTTTGATCGGGCTTCCGCGAAATCTCCGGCTGAACGCCCTCTGGTCCATGGAGAGTAATTCCGCGAGTTCGGGCGCTTCGAGACCCGCACGGGCCTTCAGCGCCGGCTCGCCGGACGGCCTGCTCTGCTTTCTGTTCCACGGACAGACTTCCTGGCAAATATCGCATCCGTAAATCCAGTCATCCATCTGTTCCCTGTAGGGCCTTGGAATCGCGCCCTTCAACTCGATGGTCAGGTACGAGATGCACCGGTTGGAGTCCAGCACATAGGGCTGTGGTATCGCATCGGTGGGGCAGGCGTCCATGCATAGGGTGCAGGTCCCGCAATGGTCGGCAACGGGGCGGTCGTAAGCCAGAGGCAGGTTCAGCAGAATCTCACCGAGAAAGAACCACGAACCTCTGCGCTTATGGATGAGGTTGGTGTGCTTCCCGAACCATCCCATGCCGGCGCGGGCGGCGAAATCGCGTTCGAGTACGGGTCCCGTGTCGACGTAAACCCGGCCCTTCACGCCCGATCCCAGGGTCTGAATCCATTCCAGCAGTTTCTTGAGCCGGGCGTTCATCAGGTCATGGTAATCGTCGCCCCTGGCGTACCTGGAGATCCTGCCCGTGGCGCGCGCACCTGCCGGCGGCGCACCGTTCTCCTGATCGTAATTCATCCCCACGCAAAGGACTGTTCTTGCGCCCGGCAGCACGTTCCCGGGATGGGACCTCCGGTCGAGATTCCGGCGAAGATAGGCCATCTGGCCGGCATACCCCTTCGCGAGCCAGTCCAGATAGAAACCCCAGTGCTCCGGCGGACCCGCCGGGGCGACGCCCACGGGACTGAAGCCCATGCCGCGGGCCTTTCGCTTGATCCGCGCCGTTAATTTTCGCTTGTCGTCTTCGGTATGCTTAGACATGGACTCCAAACAAGCCCAAAAGGACAGGGAACGGACGTACCCTGTCCTTTTCAGTGCGTTCGAATCAATCCGTCACGTCAGGCCCCGGCCCGGGACCTGAAATCCGCAATTGCCTCCCTGACCGCATCCCGTGCCAGCGCGACCGCGTGCTTTCTTGTGGGCGGCAGTCCGCCCAGCCTGGTCTCCACGTCCGCCCGTGTGACCGCCACCGCAGCCGCAACCGGGAGGCCCGATACCATTTCCGTTATTACCGAAGCGGCGGCGATCGTGGCCGTGCAGCCCTGAGCCTGAAACTTCGCGCGCACGACCCGTTCGTCGACGATTCTCAGTTGAAGCGACACGACCGCGCCGGACGCCGGATTCTCGACCGTGGCGGCGCCGTCCGCATTCTGCATGGTACCTGCGTTGCGCGGATTCCTGAAATGATCGAGCGCAATCTCGCTGTAGACCTCGGCCATGGTCGCCCAACCACCCCTCGGCTTATCGGGTGTCTTCGAGTGGCCTTCGAGGCGGCGTAAGCGTCACACGATCTTCTACGGCCAGCAGTTTCTCTTTCGTGTAAATCAACTCGGCGCGGCTTTCCGCCACCAGTTCGGTCCGCTCGGTCATGACGATCGCGTCTTCAGGACAGGCCTCAACGCACATGCCGCAAAAAATGCACCGCAGCATATCGATGTCAAACCGCTTCGGATGCTTCTCGCGATCCTCCCAGGGCGCTTCCTCTGCCTCGATGGCGATGCATTCGGCCGGACAGGCCGTGGCGCACATGTAGCACGCGACGCACTTCGGACGACCTTTATCGTCCTTCGTTAGCTTGTGCAGCCCTCGGTATCCGCTGGGTTTTGTCCAGGTTTCCTCCGGATACTGCATCGTGATCTTCTTGCCGAGCAGATGACGGAAGGTCAGCGACAGACCCTTTGTGATTGCCGGAAGATACATTCTTTCGGTCAGCGTCATTTCGTGACCGACTTTTTTCATATCGGCGCTCTCCTCTCCTGTTTCGGGATCGGCCCTTGCGTCTCTTGTTCGTCCGTCCGGCCCACTGGGTGGCGACGGTTTGCCGGATCAACGTAACCTGAATCTCGCCGGGATAGGTCATGCCTTCCCGGATGCGCTGAGCAATTTCGAAGGACAGGGCCTTGGCGTGTTCGTCATCCACGCGGCCGGCATTCACCATCACCCGGATCTCCCGTCCGGCGTTGATCGCGTACGCGTCTCGAACGCCCTGGAAACCACGGGCGATATCCTCCAGGTCCCGTACCCTTCGAATATACCCTTCAGCGTCGTCGCGGCGGGCGCCCGGACGCGATGAGGAAATGGCGTCCGCAGCCTTGACGAGGAAAGAAATGGGAGAACTGGCTTCGGCATCACCGTGATGGTAGAGGATGGCATTTCCGACTTCCTGCACTTCGCCGTGCTTGCGAACCAGCGCCACGCCGATGTCGGTATGGGTTCCTTCCTGTTCCTGATCGACCGCTTTGCCGATGTCGTGCAACAGCCCGGCCCGCCGGGCAAGCATTTCGTCCATCCGTAGTTCCGCAGCCATCGCGCCTGCCAGAAACGCCACTTCCTTGGAATGACCCAACACGCTCTGACCGTAACTCGTCCGGTATTTCAGACGTCCCAGCATCGATACGAGCTCGGAGTGCATGTTATCGATGCCCACTTCACTGACCGCTCGCCGGCCCTCCTCTTCGACAAGGGTCTCAATGCGGTCCTCGCATTCGGCCACGACCTCTTCCACGCGGCTGGGATTGATTCGTCCCTCCTTCACCAGTTGCTCCATTGCCAGCCTCGCCACGTCCCGTTTTACCGGGTCGAAGCTGGAAAGCACAACGGCTTCCGGCGTGTCGTTCACAATGACCTTGACGCCGGTAGCAGCCTCGAAGGAGATGATGTTCCGCCCTTCCTTGCCGACGATCCTTCCCTTGATATCGTCGTCGGGCAGCGCCACGACCGAAATGGACGATTGCACGGTCTGGTCCGTGGAACATCGTTCAATTGCCTGCGCGATAATTTTCTTCGACTCACGTTCCGACCGCTCCCGGGCCTGATCCATGATTTCCATGCCCATCGCGGTGGCCGTATGCCGGAGATCGGTCTCGATGGTCTCCAGAAGCATTTCCCGGGCGCGGTCCACGTTCATGCCGGATATGCGTTCCAGCAGGGCGCGCTGTTCGCCCAGGACCTGCTCGAGTTCCTGTTGATTCTGATCCAGCCGCACCGCGCGCTGCCGTACGTCGCGTTCCCTGCGATTCAGATCCTTGTTTCGCTGTTTGAGGCTTTGGTACTGCTCGAGTATGCCGTTTTCTTTTTCTCTGAGGTCCTCATCCCGTCGCTCCAGTTCACGCCTCTTGCTGTCCAGTTCGCGCTCGAACGTCGTTTTGGCGTCGTACCACTTGTTCTTCTCTTCGAGAAACGTGGCCCTGCGCTCCCGACCCGCCTTCTCGACCATTTTTGAAATCCGATGCTCGGTGTGGTGTTCAATTTCCTGAATTTTGCGGGCTTTGAGCCTCGCGGACAGGAACCACCCGACAGCGAACAGGAGAATCGCGCAAGCAATGGCAAGACCGACTGAGTATGCATCCAGTGCCATTGAAGCCTCCCGTTTTCGGTAAGAGGCTGTTTTAAAATTACCGGTGAGTTCCCGAGCGCGAGCGAAAAGGTGGCGGTCAAGGCGGGAAAATCCGCCCATATTTGTCTATACGGGTGGGTTTGACCAACGCCGACCGGCGCTTTTGCAGCCGCGCGAAGACCGCTGGGAATTTTAAGACAGCCTCTAAGATTGAGATCCAGGTCAATCGATTGACGCACGTTTGGCTCCTCGGTGAATTGTCGCTCCCGCTCCCTGAGGCGATGCGACGCCGGTTCTCCGGAATTCTCCGACAGAAGCTGTTTTAAAATTACCGGTGAGTTCCCGACCGGCGCTTTTGCAGCCGCGCGAAGACCGCTGGGAATTTTAAGACTGCTTCGTGAAGCCAATTGCCGCCTGTACCCGATCAGGAACAGGCCCGCAAAGTGCAACAAAGAAAGCATAATACTCCGGTTCAACTGATCGTTCGGACAACAAAGGGAGGCATCCCACCCGGACCCCTCCCTCTCCCAATCCGGAAACGAACCGGCCGCTGCAGCAGAACGGTCCGGCTCATTTCATCATACACCAAACGACTCCCCGCAGCCGCACTGATTCGTGGCATTGGGATTCGATACCTTGAAACCCGCTCCCATCAACCCGTCGTCATAATCCAGCTCGGACCCCGCGAGATAAAGCGCGCTTTTCATGTCCACAAACACCCTGACGCCGTTGCTTTCGATGGTGTCGTCATCTTCGCCGGGACCGGTTTCAAAACCCAACTGGTACTGCAGCCCGGAACATCCGCCTCCGACCACTTTCATCCGGAGACCCGCGTCGGGAACGCCTTCCCGGTCCAGCAAATCCTTGATCTTTACCGCGGCAGCTTCGGAGACCGTAACCATTGTGCCCTCGATATTTTCGGGATCCTTAACTGTCCGTTGAGAAAGGCGCTCTGCAGGCGAGGCCGAGCCATTGTGGTCGAAGGCAAGGCGCGCGACCGAGTCCCATCCTGCGATTCGGCGAGGGCGCGCAACGCAGTATTTCGACCGCAAGGGCCCGCAGTAGCCCGGATGGTCTTTTTCAACGGGCTGTTAAACGCTACCGATCAGCCGATAGAGGAAAGACAGCGCTTTACGGCGTCGAAATCGGGAAGTACCGTAGCGTCTTCAGATACCTCCGCGTACCGCACGATCCCTTCCCGGTCTACGACGAACGCCGCGCGTTTCGCGACGCCCCTGAAACCCAGAAGATCCTGATATTGAGCTCCGTAGGCGGCGCTCGCCTCTTTGTTGAAATCGCTCAGCAGCGGAAATGAAATATTGTTCTCGTCCGCCCAGGCTTCCTGGGCGAAGGGGCTGTCCACACTGACTCCCAGCACCTGCGCGTTCAGATCGTCGTATTCGGACAGGCCGCCACTCACCGAACACATTTCATCCGTACAGACCGACGTATACGCAAGTGGAAAAAACAGCAGCACGACGTTCTTTTCGCCTCTGAAACCGCTTAGTGCCACGTCCTCGAGGTCGCCGCGCTTGCTCTTCAGGGTGAAGTCGGGCGCCTGATCGCCTACATTGACACTCATGGAATGATCCTTTCTTGTAATTCCAGCATGCCGGCCGGAAATCCGATCCGAAAAAACAACGGCGGACGCTGTATTGGCATGCGCTGACGGCGCGCCCGGTCAGGAAGTTGCAGCGGCGAATCGGGCCGCCACCGCGTCCCAGTCGATCACGTTTCCCCACGCCTGGATATAATCGGGTCGCCGGTTCTGATAATTCAGGTAATAAGCGTGCTCCCAGACGTCCAGTCCGAGTATCGGCGTACCGTCGCCGGACATCAGCGGGCTGTCCTGGTTCGGGGTACTGAGAATCGCCAGACCGCCGTCCTTCACGACAACCCATGCCCAACCGCTGCCGAAACGGGTCGTTGCCGCCTGGACGAACTCGTCGCGCGCCGCGTCGAGGCTGCCGAACGCATCGTCGATCGCATCGGCCAGGTCACCGGAGGGCTCGCCGCCCCCGTTCGGGGACATCACGGTCCAGAACAGGCTGTGATTGGCATGGCCGCCGCCATTGTTCCGGACCGCGGTACGGATTGCCTCCGGAACGCCATCGAGATTGCTGACGAGATCCTCGACACTCTGGTCGGCCAGGTCGGCGTGTCCTTCGAGTGCGTTGTTCAGGTTCGTGATGTACGTATTGTGGTGCCTGCTATGGTGAATTTCCATAGTGCGGGCGTCTATATGGGGCTCGAGAGCATCGTAACCGTACGGCAGATCGGGAAGTGAATAAGCCATTGAGTACACTCCTTACGTTAATTGAGGATGGGATACAGAACCGGACGCTTCGGTAATACGTCCAAGACAAAAATATAACGAAGTAGAGGCACGTCGTCAAGCGATTTCAATCCCCCCTTACTTATAGCAAAAACTTACACTTATCGTATTTCCTTAACCGCCCGGCGTTCGGTTTCCACGACAATATTGTCGATGAGCCGGGATTCGCCGAACCGGACCGCCGCTGCCAGCAGCACGCTGTCTCCAAGCGCTTCGACGGGCCGGAAATCCTCCGCATCGACCGCCGTAATGTAATCGACCTCCACACCCGGGCCCAGAGTCACGCGGCGGCGCATGGCGTCGATGACCGCCGACGCGCGTCTTTCACCCTCCTGTACGAGATCTCTACCTTCCTGCAGGGCGCTGTAAAGCACCGTGGCACAACGCCGATGGCGGGGCGTCATGTAACGGTTGCGGGAACTCTTGGCCAACCCGTCCGCCTCTCTCACCGTTGGCGCGATCATGACTTCCACGTCCAGATTCAGGTCGGCGACAATCCTGCGGACAACGCCCGTCTGCTGGGCGTCTTTCTGACCGAATATGGCCACGTGCGGTTTGACGGCTGTGAGGAGTTTGGTCACCACCGTGGCCACGCCCCGGAAATGACCGGGTCGGGACGCTCCGCACAGATGGTCAGCCAGTCGTTCCACCTCCAGATACGTCGCATAGCCGTCCGGGTACATCTCCGCTGTCGACGGCGCATAGACCAGGTCGCCTCCCTCCGAGTGGACCATTGCCAGGTCCCGTTCGAAATCGCGAGGATACGTCTCGAAATCCTCGCCGGGTCCGAACTGTGCGGGATTGACGAAGACGCTCACGACCGTCCGGTCGGTCACCCGCCCGATCTGGCGCATCAGGCTGGCATGACCCTCGTGGAGATACCCCATGGTAGGTACCAGCCCGATCCGGAGTCCGTCCATTCTCATCCGGTCCGCAACCCGATGCATGTCCCGCACATGCCGAACGACCCTGACAGGTTCCATTCTCTTCCCGGACGCCCTTTCTGAAACAAAAACGCAGGACGGGAGATCCCCGCCCCACGGTACTGTTCCTCAAAGGCGGACCTCGAGTCTACTCTTCCGCGAGCGCCTTGAACTTCCGCAACTCTTCGTTCCGGATACGATAGCGATGCTCCTCGGCCGGATACCGCTTTTCCTTCACATCGGTAACGTACCTCGCAAAGGCATTGCGGATGGTGCCTCCGAGTTCCGCGTACCGTTTGGAATACCTGAATGAAAAGTCATTGAGACCCAACAGGTCCGGCGCCACCAGCACCTGGCCGTCGCACCGTCGACCCGACCCGATGCCGATCGTAGGGATGCGCAACGCGCGAGAAACAACGCCGGCCACCTGTTCGGGAACGCATTCGAGCACCACGGCTGACGCCCCCGCGGCCTCCAGCGCGAGCGCTCCCGCGAGAACACGGGCAGCCTCGTCGGCGCGGTCGCCGTAGACATGCCTGTTTCCCTTCCAGGTCTGCGGCAAATGACCCACGTGGCCGACGACCGGGATGCCGTCCGCCGTGATCGCGCCGATCCTTCCCGCCACTTCCCCGGCGCCTTCGAGCTTGACCATATCGGCCCCCGCGTCCGCGAGCTGCCGGGCGTTGACGACCGCCTGGGCGTCCGTCTCATAGGACCGGTAAGGCAGGTCCGCCAGCAGGATCGCATTCCGGACGCCCCGACTGACGGCGCGGGTGTGGTGCAGCATATCCTCCATCGTTACCTGCTGGGGGCTTTCGTATCCAAGTATGTTAATCCCCACCGAATCGCCGACCAGGATGACATCCACCTGCGACGCATCCTGCAGGACGGCGGTGGGAAAATCGTAACACGTCAGCATGGCGATCGGTTCGCCCCGCCGCTTCATCTCCGGAAGAACGCCGGTGGCGGTACGTGATTCCTCTTCGGACACCTCTTTAACTTCCTTTCCTGCGTATCCGTTTTCAACGCGCGTTCAGTGATCAGGCCTCGATCTGTGAGGGACGATAGTAGCGGGTGCCGGCGGGCGGCGCCTTCACCTGCTGCAGCAGTTCCTCCAGGCCCTCCGGATGCCGTACGAAGTCGACCTGAGACACATTGATGATGAGCAAAGGCGACTCGGAATAATGAAAGAAGAAATGAGTGTACGCCTCGACGAGCCTGGCCATGTACGATTCAGTCATCAGCCGTTCGTACGAGGGCGGCTGTCTGCGAATCCGCTGCAGGAGACTTTCGGTTGAATTGTGGAGGTAGATGACCAGATCGGGATTCGGCACCTTTTCGTCGAGCGTCTCCGCCATCCGCTCGTAAAGGGAAAGTTCGGCGTCGTTAAGGCACACATGGGCGTATATCCCGCTTCTGGCGAACAGATAGTTGCTGACCACCGTGGATTCGAACAGGTCCATCTGATGAAGGTCCTGTTGCTGCCGGTACCGGTGCAGCATGAAGAACACCTGCGTCTGGAATCCGTAATGCTCCGGATTTTCGTAGAACAGGGGCAGAAAGGGGTTCTCCTCCGCTTCCTCCAGGACCAGACGGGCCTTCATGGACCTTCCGAGGAGGCGCGCAAGCTCGGTCTTGCCCACGCAAGGGGGACCTTCGATCGCGAGGTAACGTACGGCCACGAAATACGCCCTTATGTGCGAACCGACAGCAGCGAAACGCCGTCCAGCTTTCGTACTTCCTGGGTCGGAACGATTGATTCCGCCAATTCCGAAAAGGTCTTGTTGAACAACGGATGGTGTCCACGGGGCGCCAACTCGCACAGCGGAACCAGTACGAAAGCCCGCTCGTGCAACCTCGGATGTGGAATCTCCAGCCCTCGACCTCGAATGATCTCATTCTCGTAAAGGAGGATATCCAGGTCCAGCAGCCGAGGCCCCCACCTCTGTCTGCGGACCCTTCCAAACCTTCTTTCGACCGCGAGCAGGCATTCCAGCAGAGAACGCGGGCTGAGGTCTGTTTCCGCCGACAGCACCGCATTAAGGAACATCGGCTGCGCCGTCATCCCGACCGGCGCAGTCTCGTAGACCGGGGAGGCGGCCTTCACTTCGAGACTATCGTGCTCGTCGAGCGCGGCAGCGGCCCGGCGCAACACACCTGCGCGGTCGTCCAGGTTCGCCCCCATACCGATGTAGGAGAGCGCCATTTGTCATCCCCGCTCCACTTCGACTTCGACGCCGTCGAATACCGCCGGTATGGGCGGATCGGGCTTGCGCACCCGGACCCGCAGACGCTTCAGATGGAAGCTCGACTGCAGGACCTCCGCGATACGGTCGGCAAGCGACTCCACGAGTCCGAAACGCTCGGCCGTAACGACCGCCTTCGTCGCTTCGTAGATCCGTGCGTAGTCCAGGGCGCCGGCGTCGTCTTTCCGGGCATAGCCGCGGAAGTCCGAGAAGACCTCGACGTCCACTTCAAACCACTGCCCCAGTTTCGCCTCTTCGGGAAACAGCCCATGGTAGGCGTAAAACCTCATGTTTCTAAGGCGCAACACATCGTTTCCCATGGTCGGTCTCTGACGAATCCCTGGCAGCCCTTCCTGCCTCGAATTGATACCGCCGCCGCCGCGGACGCACGACACCCCTCCCTCGTGGATATCAATATAAATGAACAAATGTGCAGAGTCAACAACGCTATGGATTCCGGCAGGAGAACACCGGCCGGGACGCAACGGTTTCTTTTGCCAGAAAGCCCTTGACATCGCCAATTCGCGCCCGTATTGTAACTGGCGTCGGAACGGGTCGGCTACCGCTTATAAAAGGGCAGTTCGACCACCTCGGCACGGCCTCCGCCGTCTACGGACAGAGACAGGCCGGGCCGTTCATAACCCCTGCGGACGGACGCCAGAGATACCACCCGCCCCAGGGCGGGCGAACGGACGCCGCTTGTCGTCCATCCGATCTGTTTTTCACCGTCTCGCAGCGGTGTTTCCGCGGGCGGAACCGTATCCGCCTCCAGGTGTAAACCAACCAGATACCGTCTGGGCTTGCCCAGGTTGTGCATCTTGGCGATCGTTTCCTGACCAATAAAACATCCTTTCGCAAAATCGACGGCGTGGTGAAGGCCGGCTTCGAGCGGCACGACCCTTTCGTCCAGGTCGACGCCGTAACGCGGAATGCCGGACTCGATTCGTAACGCCTCCATGGCCCGGGTACCCACGGGACGGGCCCCCGTGGAAGTCAGCACGTTCCAGAGGCGGAGCGCATGGTCCGCCCGGATCCGCAGGTCATAGCCCGCCTCTCCCGAATAGGAGCGCGCGGTAACGGACACGACCTCCCGTCCCAGGTTCCGGACGACGGTATGGCAATCCGCAAGATCGGTGGACACCGCGCCCAGCACCCGTTCGATCAGCGCGCGGGAGCCCGATCCGTGTACTCCGAATGTCGACTCGACACCGGTAACGTCCGTGATACGGACGTCATCCGCAATCAGGTATTTGTCCAGGGACGCCATCAGTTTCGCCTGCAGTCCCGGCTCCGTCTCCAGCAGGAACCCTTCCGCGCGGTGATAGACCCATACGTCCGACAACGTCTGGCCCCGGGGCGTGGTCATCGTTGCGTAATTTCCCGCTCCGGTTTCCAGCCCTTCCACCGTATTGCTCAACATCCCGTGCAGGAAACGCGCGCGGTCCGGGCCCGTAACCAGCAGGTGACCCCTGTCGCTCCGATCAATCAGACCCGCGGCTTCTCGAACCGTTGCATACTCGGAATCGGCATCGCCGTAGTGTGCGGCCGCCTCCGGGCCGCCGTTCCGTTCGAATGCGGCGCCCGCGGCCAGCTTGGCTGCACGCAGTGATGTAACCGTCATTGGCCGACCTCCTCATTTAACTCATCAAATGACACGCACGCGTCCCGTTGAAACTTATTTTGTACCCCGCTTCGTGTCAAGAAAAACCGCTTTTCTGACAACGACCGGGCGCGGTACACTTACACGCCGCCCCGTGGGGAATCCGATATGAGACGCCTGGTACCAACGGCCCTCCTGGTACTCGTCGCCTGCGGCGGCGGCCTCGGACCGGGGCCCCCCGACGGCACGGGTATCAAGGGAACGCTCATCTTCAACGGCGATTGGCCGCCGGAGACCGATGACGTGGCTGTGGCGGTCTACCGGCGACGCCCGCAGGTCCTGGCGGATTTCTTCAATATTGCTGGATGGGACACAACCGTGACCATCGGGGCGGTCCGTTTCGAGTACTTCGTCCCCCTTGAAGAGCCGGGCGTCTATGAGTGGGTCGTGGTGGCCTGGAGGCCTCGCGGCGGTTTCTGGAACTTTGACTCTCTGCTCGGATGTTACCACGTTGGCAGCGACACCCTGCCCACGCCGGTGCAGGTTCACCTGGGCGAAACCACGAAGAATGTCGATATCCAGACCTATTTCGACCTCGTGCAGGGCGCCGATCGGCCGGATCGGGACATTTGCACAGGTTTTCTGCCTCCTCTGCCTTCTCTTTCCGGGCTCGGCGCTGGAGGCGGAAACCTCCGGCACGATCGTCGGACGGACGACCGACGAAACGACCGGTGAATCGTTGCCGGGCGCGAACGTCGTATTGCTTGGCACAGGCATCGGAACCGAAACCGGCATCGACGGCGGGTTCCGCCTGGCGGGTCTGCCGCCCGGCGCGTACACCCTGTCGGTTTCGATGCTGGGTTACTCGCCTCGCGTCCTGAAGGACGTTCCGGTTGCGGCGGACGATACCCTGCGGCTTTCCGTCCGACTCGCGCCTTCGCCGATCCGGATGCCCGCCATCGTGGTCTCCGCAACCAAACGCGCGCGAAACGCGGTCGACGCGCCGACAAGCGTGTCGCTCATCGGCGCGGAGGAAATCGAATCCGACAATTCCACCACGTTGAACGAATCCCTGGAATACGTGCCCGGCGTCAATATGGTGGGAGGCCAGGTCAACATCAGGGGGTCCAGCGGTTATTCCCGCGGTACCGGAAGCCGCGTACTCATGCTGATCGACGGCTTCCCGGCGCTGTCAGCCGATAACGCCGACGTCAAGTGGGACGCCATTCCGATGGACCAGATCGCGCGCGTGGAAATCATCAAGGGCGCCGGCTCCGCACTCTACGGCACGGGCGCGCTCGGGGGCATCATCAACGTCATAACCCGGAATCCGTCGCCGGAACCGGAGACGCTCTTTCGGTTCCTGGGCGGCCGGTACAGCGAACCCGGCCATCCGGAGTGGCGCTGGTCGTCGAGCGGGAGATTTTACGAAGGCACGGACATCAGCCATTCCCGACAGTCCGGGAACACCGGGTTCATTCTGGGCGCGGGGCAGAAGTGGACCAACGGATTCCGGGAAAACGCGTGGCACAGGAGATACAAGCTCTACGGCAAACTCAGACACCGGTTCAAGGCCGCGGCAACGTTGACCGCAACCTGCAACTGGGCCCTTGACGATCACGGCACCTTTGTGCTGTGGAAGGACAGAAACGAGCCCCTGGAGGTGCCGGAGAGCGCCAGAGGAGACAAGACCGTATCCCAGAAACTGAACCTGAACGTGGATTTCTATCATCTGCTCAATCCCCGAACGGGCTATCGACTCAAATCTTTCGTGTATCGAACGGAATTCGACAACGAAATCGGCGGGAGAACGTCGTCGGAAGCGTACAAGATTGGGCAGGAGCTCCAGTTGGATCTCCAGCCGGCCGGGAAGGTGGCGCTGACGGTCGGCGCACAGTGGATTCACGACATCGTAAACTCGTCAGATCATCTCTTCGGCGACCACACCGGGCTCAACCTGGCGGCCTATGCCCAGGCCGAAATCGAACCCGCGGACCGGATGACGCTGTCGGCGGGCAGCCGCTACGACCGATATCGCACGGACGAACGGGACGCGGAGATCCGTCTGAGCCCCAAGCTGGGTTTCTCGTACCGAACATCCGGAAACACCACGTTACGCGGCACCCTGGGATGGGGTTTCAGAGGACCCTCAATCGCCGAAATCTACACCGACGCCACCTTCTCCGCGATTCCCATTGTTCCCAATACCGGCCTTGTGGCCGAAAGGAGCATCTCCTCCGAAGTCGCGCTGGATCACCGTCCTTCGCCCTGGTCGGTCATCAGCGCCGCCGCATTCTGGAGCCGCTACCAGGACCTCGTGGAGGCCAGGCCGGACGCCTCCGGCGTCGTGCAGTTCAGGAACGTGGCGAGGGGCCGTATTGCCGGCGTCGAGGCGAGCCTGGCCGCGGCGATCGATCCGGTTCGCCTGGAAGGAAACTATACGTTGATTCGCGCGATTGAAAACCTGCCGGAGGGGGACCTTCCGCTGCCCTATCGCCCCCGGCACATCGCCACCGCCGGTCTACAGACCACGTTCGGCCGGCTCAAGCTGGAAGGCCGATTCAGATTCAGAAGCCGGATCCTGCGCGCATCCGGACTGTTGCCGGAAGGAAACCGCGATCTCATACCGGTCTATCTGCTCGACCTCTCGGCCTCCTGCGCGTTCGGAGAGGTCCAGGTGGTGCTGAAAGCGCATAACGCTCTGGAGTACAACTACGCCGTTGTCGAACGCAATCTGGGTTCGCCCAGACGTATTTCGCTCGGCATAACGGCCAGGCACTGAGAAGTTGTCCTAAAATTACCGGTGAGTTCCCGAGCGCGGGCGAAAAGGCGGCGGTCAAGGCGGGAAAGCCCGCCCATATGTTAATGTATCGTGGCTGCGCGCCCCTCGCCACTCTTGGGTGGGTTTGACCAACGCCGACCGGCGCTTTTGCAGCCGCGCGAAGACCGCCGGGAATTTTAAGGCAGCTTCTAAAACCCCGAAGGAGAATTTCATGAAAGCGATTCAAGTTGACCGCACCGGCGGACCCGAGGTCCTCCTATTTAAGGACGTACCGAATCCCGAACCCGGCCCGAACGAGGTACTGGTCAGAATCGATGCCATCGGTCTGAACTATATAGACACCTACCACCGCACGGGCCTCTATCCGTTGGACCTGCCCTTCATTCCCGGCCTCGAGGCCGCGGGTACGGTGGCGGCCCTGGGTACCGACGCCACGGACTTCCGGCCGGGAGAACTCGTCGCCTACGCGGGAGTGCCGGGTTCCTACGCCGAACTCGTCGCAGCCCCGCAGGAGAGACTCGTCAGACTCCCGGATGGCGTGGATGCCGTTGCCGGCGCGGCCGCCATGCTCCAGGGAATGACCTCCCACTATCTCGTTCACAGCACCTGCAACGTCCTGGAAGGCGACACCGTTCTCATCCACGCGGCGGCGGGGGGCGTGGGGCTCATTCTGGTTCAGATGGCGAAGATGCGGGGCGCGCGCGTCATCGGTACGGTGTCAACGGAGGAAAAGGCGCAACTGGCCCGGGACGCCGGAGCGGATGAAGTCATAAGATACACCGAACAGGATTTCGAAGCCGAAGTCAAACGGCTCACCGACGGCCGGGGCGTTCACGTCGCATACGATTCGGTGGGTAAAACCACGTGGGAGAAGAGCATGAATTGCCTGTGTCCCAGGGGCTACCTCGTGCTGTTCGGCAATGCCAGCGGTCCGGTGCCGCCGGTCGATCCGCTGCTGCTTTCCCGTCTCGGCTCGATCTTTCTGACGCGACCCACCCTTGTCGACTACACTGCGAACCGGGAAGAGCTGGAGCTTCGGGCGGGGGACGTGCTTGGCTGGATTCAATCGGGGAAGCTCAATCTGCGGATCGACCGTACCCTGCCCCTTTCGGATGCCCGGGAAGCCCACCGGCTGCTGGAAGGCAGACGAACGACGGGTAAAGTGCTCCTGATCCCGTAGATATAGAACAAATAGGTGGGCCGAACGAAACGTCCGGCCCGCCCTGAGAATGCGCCGAATCGCGCCCTGGCGAAGGCCGGGCGAATTCGGTCCATGTCATGCGGAATCAGATGCGAATTTCGCGCCTGACGCCACGGATGTCCATCTCGAACTCAATCCCGATCACCGGCGGGCGCGCCAGGTACAACCTGATGCCGTGACGCTGCGCCGCCCCCACGCCAGCCAGCACGACCTCGTCCAGCAGGCGGTCCAGCCGGTGCGCCGTGTAAACGTCCACGGCTGTCACCTCACCCCAGGCCGCTCCCACCCCCGCCAGCCGGTCCGTCATCACCTGCACCACGTATGCCGCCTTTTCCATCATCGCGACCGGGCCTGTCTCCCCCCGCCTGACGATGCCGTCGCGCACGAGTTCGCCTTCACGCAGTTCACCCGCGCCCGCGATGACGAACGTCCGGCCGTTTTCTTCGCGGCAGGGCACCGTGTAAGAAAAACCGTGCATCGTGGTTTCGTCCGGCGGCTGGTATAAGGGCGCGACATTGGTTCGAGCTACCGGATTCATTCCGTCCACGTACAGGTCCCAGGATGCCAGGAGTTCGCAGTATTCCTCGTTGAACCTGATGAATCCGTCCATCGGATGCGGTTTCGGGCAACGGAGTTCCACACCGCAAAGCGCGTGCCGTCCCCGACCCGACTCGCGAAGATGCGCGTCCACCTTCTCGAACCCCTCGCGCCAGGGAAGCGGTTCCGTCAACGTCGCATGTACGACCTCGTATCCCTTGGCGGCGATGGCGCCGCACGAATAGGGTTCTATTCCCTTGAGGAATTGATATTGACCTTTTATATTCTCAAAAAGCATAAATGCAGACCACGGCTTTCCGCCACGTGCGAAGCGCGCGCGTGCCGACGCTCAATCCAGGGGATTTTTCAGGTATGCCATCAGCAGCCGGGCCGAGTTGACGATCCCTTTCATCGAACAGATCTCGTACCCGTGGGTATTCTCGCCGGGATACGCGATGCAGGCCGACCGGCCGGCCGACCCGGCGCGTTTGGCGATACTGGCGTCGCTCCCGTAGGACGTTACCACCGCCGGCTGCGTATCAAACCCCATGCGCGTTGCCAGCGCTTCCAGGTGGCGCAGCGTCCGTTCGTGGTAAACGCCGGTCGCGTCGGCCCAGAGCAGAACCGGACTTCCGCAGTTCCGGATCTGATACTCTTCGGCCACGGGTGCTATATCCAGCGCAACGGCCGTCTGGGCCGGCAACTGTCCGATCGAATACGCGGCGCCCTGCGCGCCTATCTCCTCCTCTGAACTGGCGATGAGATACACGTCATGCGGCGGCGGCGTCTCCGCCAGCTGCCTGGCCGCCTCGATCAGAACCGCGAGTCCCGCCCTGCAGTCCAGGTTGTAACCGCAGATGAAGTCCCCCAGAAACACCGGCGGTTTCCGGCAACGCGCCAGCACCGCCTTGCTGCCTCGATGCACGCCCAGATCCCGCAGTTCCGCGGCGGTGCGCTTGGTCTCGATCCAGAACTTCCCCCATTCGACCGCCTTGCCGGACTTTAAGGAACCCGCGGGACTCTCATCGGAAACATGCTTGGAGCCCACGGACAGAATGCCCGTCACCGGCTCACCTTCGGTCAGCACGTCAACCGGCCCTTCGCCGACCGCCCAGGCGTGGAGCCCGCCCAGCGGCCGCACCCGAAGGCGTCCATCGTCCTGGACGCGCCTGACCATGAGTGAGATTTCGTCCTTGTGCGCCGTGACGGCAACGGGCGGGCCGTCGCCCCGTCCTCTGAAGTGGACCACGATGCTCTCGGCCGCATCCTGCCAGACCGACGCCGCGAGGGGACGCACCTCGTCCATCACGATGGCGTCCACTTCGCCTTCCGCCCCCGGCGGAGCATGCGCCGTAAGAAGCCTTTCCAGCAACTTCATCAGGCGATTTCGATCAACTGACACATCCATCGCAATGCCTCCAGACGATGCCAAAGGGTCACCGCCGTGCATCCCGGAATTCGCTGCCGTCCGCGCGGGAGATTTCGCTTGACATCAAACGGGAAACACGGAATATTCAATTTGGTTATAAAACGTATATCCTCCCGCAGGCTGCATGATCCCGTCCATCAATCGCAGAACCGCCTGAGGTGATCTTCGTGGCCAGAAAGAGCGGAATCTACCGCAATGAGGTGAAAGATTCATTGCACCGCTACCTGGAAGACGTCGCCACGTCTGAGCCGCTGACGTCCCGGGAGGAAGTCTTTCTTGCCCGTCGCATCAAAAAGGGAGACCTCGAAGCCCGCAGGAAGCTCGTCGAAGCCAACCTTCGATTCGTCATCACCGTGGCCAGGGAGTACCAGAACCAGGGCGTGCCGCTGGCGGACCTGATCAGCGCGGGAAACCTCGGACTCATTACGGCGGCGGAAAGATTCGACGAAACCAAGGGCTTCAAGTTCATATCCTACGCGGTCTGGTGGATTCGCCAGTCCATCCTGCAGACGCTGGCCGAACACTCCAGGGTCGTGCGTCTACCGCTCAACCGGGTGGACCTTCTGCGCCGCATATCCCGATACGTCAACAACCGGCAACAGGAAACGTCCGGGCGCCCCCCCGAAGAAGAGATCGCGGAGGAGTTGGGAATCACGGTCGAGCAGGTGGTCGATACCCTTGCCAGCGGACAGCGCATCCTGTCGCTGGACATGACCTTCGGCGACGACGAAGAAAACAGCCTGCTGGAAGTCATGACAGACGAAAACCAGGAGTCGCCCGACCATCTCCTCCTGCAGAATTCACTGGAACATGAGATCTTCGCGGCCCTGGATACGCTTGAAGAAAGGGAACGTGAGGTTATTCGCCTCTATTTCGGCCTGGGCGGCGACGCCGAGATGACCCTGGAGGAAATCGGTATCCGGTTCAGACTTACCCGTGAACGCGTAAGGCAGATCAAGGAAAAAGCGCTCCGGAAGCTCCGTCACCCCACTCGCGGCCGGAAACTCATGCCCTATTCGGACGGCGCCTGAACACGGAAGTTAATACAAGAGTGAGGCCGGACGGCAGGAACGTCCGGCCTTTTTTCGTACTATCTTCCCTTCGCGATATCAAGCAGTTCTTCAGCCGTAGCCCACAGCAGCGGAACGACAAGGTCCTCCTGAACCGAGCCGTCGTGCATACCGCGGCTTCCGCCATCGTCCGCGGCGCGCTCCGGAGACTCATGCATGCCATGGTCCGCCACGACGACCACCCCGTATCCGGACGTCGCGAGACCGGCCAGCAGCCCCTTCAGATTCCTGTCCATCCCGGAGGCGGTCTGCCGGACCTCCGGCGAGTAGGGACCGTACCGGTGACCCGCTTCGTCCACGTCAAGTAGATGAACAAACGCGAACTCCGGCGAATGTTCGAGGATCAGACCGGGAACCCGGGCGTAGATCTCCAGATCGTTTCGCTCCGTTGCCAGTACCGTCCGGTCGGCAAACCGCTCGACGTCCAGTCCCGCCACATCCCTCTCGTGGACGGCCATCAAGGTCTGCCCGCCGGCGTCCCGCACGCGGTTGAAAACGGAATCCATGCGGGGTGACCGGGTCGCCTGGATCATCGTCTGCAGGTCCGTGACGCCGTGCGAGGACGGCGACACGCCGGTCAACATGGTTGAAATGCATATGTAGGTCATCGAGGGCAGCACGGAGTGGATCTCTCGATGCCGAAGGTCCCCGAGCCGGTTGAGAAACGGCACGTCGCCGCGAACATGGGCCCACAGCGACGAGCCGAAACCGTCCACCACCACCAATGCAAGCCGATCGGCCGCTCGAAGGGTGTCCACGACTTCATCGATCGGCGCCGCCTCGGCGCCGCGGGGCGCGGTCACGTCGAGTATGCGCGATATGGTCGGCGCGATTGCCCTCAAGTCGATTATCTCAGCCATCATCCGTCCTCATATCCAGAACCAGCTGCCTGAACCGATCGCCGCGCTCCGTGAAATTGCGAAAGCGGTCGTAGCTTGCCGATGCCGGAGAAAACAACACCGTACTGCCCGGTGCTGCACGTTTCGCCGCGGCGGACACCGCATCGTCCAGTGAATCCGCCCTCAGGATGCGTGTCGTGGACCCGGCCGGCACCGAAGCCGCGATCGCGTCCGACGTCTGACCCATGAGGACCAGATGCGATACCCGACGCCCGATTTGTCGGCCCAGCGTGCTGAATGCCAGACCCTTGTCGTATCCACCCGCAATCAACACCAGACCCGGAGGAAGGGCCGAGAGCGCCACCTGCGTCCGATCCGGACTTGTCGCAATGGAGTCGTTATAGTAAGTGACACCCCGGATTTCGGCTACCCGTTCCAGGCGATGGGACAGGCCCTTGAATGTACGCAGTACGGCCGCAATGTCCGATTCAGCCACGCCGTTGGAAAGCGCCGCTCCGCTGGCGGCCAGTGCGTTTGACAGGTTATGCTTTCCGGGAAGCGCCACCTCGCCGGCCGGACAGACGGTTTTTTCGAAACCGCCGATCCGGTGTCGTATCTCGCCATCGACCAGGTAGACGTCGGCCCGAGATGCCGGCTGCGCGCTGAATACGATACGGCGCCCGTCACCGGACCACCGCCGCACCTCCGGGTCGTCTCCATTCAATACCGCGACGTCCCGTACATCCTGATGCGCGACGATCTGCCGTTTCGCCCGCTTGTAGACCTCCAGCGAGCCATGTATATCGAGGTGATTGGGGGCAAAATTCGTAACCACGGCGGTCTGCGGGCTCCATTTCATTTCAGTCAGCCGATCCAGCTGAAAGCTGGAGAGTTCGAGGACGACGCGAGTGTCTGCCGTGATTTCATCGAGTTCATTCAGTAAAGAACCGCCGATATTCCCGCCCACCATCGTCCGTGGGTACCTGCGTCGTATCATCTCCCCGGCCAGCGAAGTGGTCGTCGTCTTTCCGCTGCTGCCCGTGATTCCCACGACCGGCGCCTTGCAGCGCTCCGCAAACAGGCAGATCTCCGTTGTTACGGGGATTCCACGTTTTCCGGCATCCTTCAGGAACGGGGACGACCGGGGCACCCCAGGGTTGGCCACGATAAGGTCCGCGGCACGGAAATCCGCCGCCTCGTGTCCGCCCAGCCTGTAGACGACCGGCAGCGTATCGAGTGCTTTCAGGGACTCCCGGAGCGCCTCCGCGGGCCGCAGATCGGTAACGGTCACCCGTGCGCCCTCTTTGCACAGAAACCGAACCGCACCCACGCCCCCGCCGAACAGGCCCAGGCCCATCACAAGCACCCGCCGCCCGTCCAGCGGCATCATGGATCGCTTTCCTCATGCGTTGGAATCTTTCCACGGGACTCCAGCAACTCCAGGATCTGTTGCGCCGCGTCCCCGGGCGAACATTCGGCCGCCTTGATCACCAGTTCCGGATTCTCCGGCGGCTCGTAAGGATCCGAGATACCCGTAAAGCCGGGAATCTCTCCGGCCCGCGCCTTTCTGTATAGCCCCTTGGGGTCCCTTTCCTCGCAGACCTCAAGGGGTGTGTCGACGAAGACCTCCAGAAATTCCCCTGGATCCAGCATCCCTCGAACGCCGTCCCGGTCGATCCTGTACGGACTCACAAAGCTGCTGATGGCAAGGATCCCCGCATCAACGAACAGCTTCCCCACCTCGCCGATACGGCGGATGTTTTCCGCCCTGTCAGCAGCCGAGAAACCCAGATTCCTGTTCAGACCATGCCTGATATTGTCTCCGTCCAGAACATAGGCCAGCCGGCCCCGCGCGGCCAGCGCGTGCTCTGCCGTAAACGCAATGGTACTCTTACCGGAGGACGGCAGGCCTGTCAGCCACACCAGGCACCCCGCCTGAGCCAACAGGCTCTCCCGTTCCGCTCGACTCACGTGTCCTTCGTGCCATACAATATTCGTCGCTTTCGCTTCCACCGTGAACCGCCTCCCTGTCAGGTGATCTTCAACTCAATCCTGCCATCCGTGCCGCCACGCAATTCGACGGGTGAGCCCGGCCCCACGGGAAGCCGGGAAGACACGTCGTTCATCCATCCGACAACGACGCGCTGTAGACCGGAATCAGCTCGACAGGCCGGAATTTTCGCTTATGTTGGCGCAATCCCTGCAGCCCCAGGTCACCCGCGTCGTTGACGAGATCGAAATCCGCCAGCACCCGGTAGACCTCCGTTCGCAGATATTCCGACAGCCCCCGTACATCGGGGTCCGCTTTGGCGATAAAGAAATTGGCCATCCGGGCGTGCATTCGGCCGGCAATCGCGAAGGCCGCAACCCGGCCCTCGAGCTCCACGCACCAGCCCTGGAGTTCGTCCGAAGTCCATTGCCCGTACATCGACAGCGCCGACCGGGTATATCCCCAGTCGAGTAGAAAGTCCCGCTTGCGCCCCTGCCGCTTCCGCCAGTGCCGCAACAGCGCCTGGCAGGCTGTGATATCGGCGGCCGTCAGTTCCCGGAAGAGCGGATCCGCCTCTCTTCGGAATCGACTCAGTTTCTTTCTAAGGTCCCGATACGGCCGGCCCTCTGCCGCAGCGACCTTCGACGGTTCGTACAGGTACTCCCTCGACTTGATCCGAATTTCCACCCGGTCCGGCGGCAGACGCCGGCTGTCGGCCTCGTCCACCCACAAAATGCGCGGGTACCGGCCCGCATTGATTGCACGCATCCGGTTCAGAACGGCGACGAGCGGTTCTGCAGACAGTGGAATCGGCGGCACGACCAGATCGAACCGGACGCGGCCGCCTCTGTCAACGCGGCGCACGGGTAGCCAGAGCGCGCCATCGTGTTCGGCAACGAACACTTCCCTCGCCGGAGCCAGGCTGAAACAACAGAGAAACGGGGCGTAGTAACACCACGCGCTCTTCCCGGTTGACGCGAATATTTCCTGCAGCCGGCGCGTATGACGGGGGTGAATGGGTTCCGCTTCGAACGGCAGATTCATCCCGTCTTCCGTGGCCTGTCGGCCGTGTAAAGCGAACCCTTGTAGAAGCCATTGACACGGGGTGTCAACCGGGCTGTCGCAACCGTTCGAATGAGGTGGCTGACACCAGCCAGCATCTGGGCGCCGGCGTACCGATTGAAATCCGGGACGATCTCGACCGGCGCCAGCCCGGTGTCCGTGATCGTTCCCACGGCGGTAGCCGTCTCATCGGGCCTGCGGCTTCCGAAACAGATTACGCCCTGTTTGCCCACCTCCGGCCGAAGCCCGGAGGCGCCGCGTGAAACGAATAGTGACAGGCCGGGAAGCGTGTACGGCGGATCGGTGAAGAACAGGTCGAAACCGCCGAGGAGGTTGCCGGGCAGGTCCGCCCTCAAGTCGTGTTCGACGACCTCGACCGCCTGTCCTGCTTCTTGTGACGCGGCGCTCAGAAAGGCCACCAGGCGCGGGTCGCACTCCAGCACCACCACCCTGCGCACTGAAATCCCGAGAAAGTCGGCCAGAAGGCCGATGGCCAGAGAGGTGAGGTCGTCGTCTCCCAGTATCAGGACATCCCGCCCCTCCAGCCCGTCGTGTTCGTACAGAAACACGGCGCGCCGCAACGCGGTTTCCGCCGTCGCGTGGGACTGATCCAACCGCACGTCGACAGCCGGCCGCCGCTGCCCCAATGCCTCCATCCGGGCGTGCAACGGACGCATCTCGTCGTCCAGCACGGGGAAAACCGGTCTTTGAAACCGGTGGCGGCAACGCAGACCCAGCTGTTCTTCGACCGCATCCCGGCCGATCGAAGACAGAACCACACCCCCTCGCCGCTCCAGCCAGCCCCTGGTTTCCAACTCGCCCCGGACCGCGGCCACAACCGGAACCGGCAGACCCGTCTCCCGCGACAGGTCCCGCACGGGCATCGTGCCCGCGCGATAGACCGCCCGCAGGACGCGACGTACCCCTTCCGGACCCTCGTCGAGCCGCGCATCGGCCGCAACATCCGCGAGTACGTTTCCCGAATGCCGGATGTTAATTCTTTTCGGTTTCCGTGTCCGGCGACTCACCGTCTCCGCTCTCCGATTCCGCGGACGCGTCGCTATCCGCCTCGTCGACGCCGTCTTCCGTCGCTTCCGCTTCCTCAGGCTGCTCCTCGTCGTCCTCCGCCTCGTCGTCCTCCCATTCCAGCAGATTCTCGTCGTCCTTCCGCTTCCGGAGAATCACGTAAATCAGGCTGAGGCCGGAAGCGTATGCGGACAGCGCGTATGAACTGAAGATAACCGTGAGCAGGATCAGCATAACGGCGAGAATTCCCCCGGCCAGCAGTTCGGAACCGCTGGGGATGCCGGCGGCCGGCAGAAACGCCGTAATGTCCAGAGAAAGCCATTCGGAACGCGTAAAGTCAAACGGGACATACTGTCCCGCAACATAGACCATGTTGGCCAGCTTCTCTTTCATGAACAGGCCGCAGGCCCAGCTCACCAGACCGAGCGAGGAGGCCATGAAGATTCCCAGAAGGACCGATCCGACGGACACTGAGATCTTCATCCAGACCATATACAACACCAGCCGCCAGGGTTGGCTCCAGGCCAATGAAAAGGACTGGATGGCCACCTCGAGCGCGTCTTCGCCGACCGTACCCACGACCGCGGGCGACATCGTCAGGGACACGATGAACGCGATCGATATGAAGATGGCAACCAGCGCGGCAAAGAAGATTGGTATGAACAATACCCCGAATGCCAATTCGCCGGCCCATGGAATCAGACCCGCCAGCCATCCGATCACGATGCCAGCGACGACAAAAAAGATCAGCAGCGCCAGTGTGGCCACCGGGCCCCATACAACGCCGCCCCAGTTCTGTCTGATGAATCCCAATGCGTCGCCCGAAGAATAAAAGTCGTCTCCTTTCAATTGCTGGTACGTAATCTTGCAGATCATGCACGTTGTCAAAAGGACCACGACCCAGACGTAAAGCACGGCAAGCACGTCTATCGCCGTGCCCGCCAGTGTGACCGGAGATGGCGCCGGACCGGGAAAGGGCCCGTACCTGTGCCAGATCTCACCCATCGTGGCACCGGCCAGAAGGTGGTCCGCGATGGCCAGGATGGCATATCCGGCCCAGGCGACCAGCGTGCCGCACAACCCGACCCATATCTTTTTGCCGGACCATCCGAGCCGAACCACCTGAAAGATGTCCCGTATATCAAAATGCAGCTTGGACATTACACGCCCTCCTTACCGTTCGAGGCCAATAAAAAGAGGGCATAACGCCGCCCTCGAAGCATGCCGAATGTACCAAAGTCACTTAAATTCATAAACTTACACGCGCAATAGCGGGCCCATAAACCGCGCCGATATGATGCAAAAATGCAGGACCAAAGTCAAGGGAAATAAAAAGGACCCAATGGTGAATCGAAGGACGCTTCCACTGGATCCCTTGTGGGCCGCTGCCGCGTAAACCGCTGCCCGATCATCCGGTTTTCGCTCTCAAGAACCAGGTTGGCAGCCCGTGAACCCGCTGCGGCGCGCGGGCGGACAAAGAAGCTGTCTTAAAATTCCCAGCGGTCTTCGCGCGGCTGCAAAAGCGCCGGT
>JAPPJY010000005.1 GCA_028874335.1 Gemmatimonadota bacterium
CCCCCCCCCCCCCCCCCCCCCCCCCCCCCCCGCCCCCCCCCCCCCCCCCCCGGGGCCTCGCTGGCTATGAAGCAACCGCACGATCGTGCTTGCTTGATCTCTCTCTTGCACTACTTTAGGTATAGCAGCCGCTGCGTTTGCGCGCCCGGAAGGAAGACGTCCGTGCCGTCTGCGCGCCGGGGATAGACGCGCAATGCCACGTAAGGACAAAAACACGATCTGTTCAGCTTTTTATTTGCACCTCGTCATTCGCATGCTTAATTTTGTCATATTCGCGTGTTCTTGTAAACGCTTGGCTGTGTGCCATCCCGTACCTCACATTTATGATCGAAAGCGAAGAATACATAGATGCCAATGGCCGAAATCCCTACGCCCGATGGTTCAATCGTCTCAACCGACAAGCCTCAGCCCGTGCGTCTGAAGCTCTAGCCAGGATGAAGGATGGCAATTTTTCTAACGCAAGAGGCGTGGGTGCCGGCGTCTTTGAATGCCGGATAGACTTCGGCCCTGGCTATCGGATCTACTTTGGCAGAGAACGTGATGTCTTGATCATCCTTTTGGGTGGCGGAACGAAGCAGCGACAGCAATGGGATATCGAAACTGCCCGACAACTCTGGCACGAATACAAACGCCGCAAACGGTAGGAGGCTTGAGACCATGTCCCCCTTGACCCGACCATCCTGGAAAACGATCCATGAGCGCATAGAGCGCGAGCCAGCTTTCGGCGCAGAACTGCTCAACGTCATGTTCGAGTGCCTGCTTAAAGGCGAAGTGGGCACAGGCAGTGCGATGTTGTACGACTATATCAGGGCGACCATCGGCTTTGAGGCATTGGGTAAACTGACCAGTGATTCACCTGATCGCCTGATGCAAATGTTCAAATCCGAGGACAGTCTTGACGCACACACACTCTTCTCGGTCATCCACTGCCTTCAGCAGCAGGCAGGCTTGCAACTTGAGGTCAGAGCCGTCGCAAAACAAAGCCAACCCACACAACAAGCCGCTATTTCGCATTAGATTTATATTCCAGTCGTGTGGATCGGAGAGCCGGGAACAGAGATGCCATCACATGTCCAAATGCGGAGCGGGAGAACTAAATGCCCCCGATGCCATTGTGGCGTCAGGGGATTTTTGTGGGTGGGCGGTCCACGAAGTGTAGATATTCTCCATCGCTCGGCCCGGTGAATTCTCAGCGCTTACGCGCCACGTGTCGATCTTCGTATACTCCCTTTGGAAACCTTTCCGGATTGAGTTCCTCGGGCATATAGTGCCAGGCCGTACTGTAGCGCGTGCGATTGCTGTGGTTATCATAGGCGCCGTGCAGGAGATTGGCGGAAAACAGAACGACCGTGCCGGCGGGAATGACCAGATCCACAGCCCGTGATTCATCGACCTCCGTCCAGCTGCCATGCCTGCCCGGATTCCTGCGGTGCTCGACAATCTCGCCCATCCGGTGGCTGCCGGGCACTACGCGCAGACATCCGTTCTCCACGTCTGAATCTTCCAGATAAATTCCACAACTGATAATGCGGTCCGTATCGGTGCCGAAATAGAAATTGTCCTGATGCCAGCTCGTTGACGTGCCGCCGTTGGGCAGCTTCGGAAAGAACTTGGTGCCGAACACATCGATGTTTTTACCGGTCAATACGGCCACGCGGTCCAGAATCGCCGGTTCACGCGCCAGTTCCAGCACGCGGGCGTCGACCACGCAAACTCCCTGAACCTTGTGAAGCAGACCCGCCCGGGGGTTGCCGCTTTCGTCCAGTTCCAGCGCCCAGTGCGGCGTCTGTCCGTTCATTTTGCTCCCCTTTGCGACCGGTTCATCGAACACGCGCTTGTAATAGGCCAGTCGCTCGCCCTGTATCAGGGCTTCGAAAACGAGATAGCCGTCTTCCCGAAACTGGCGGACCTGTTCGTCAGTCAACATAAAGACCTCCTCAATGGTTTTGTCCTGGAAATAAGTTGCCTGAATTCAACCGCCGAGTCGCCTAGCTCGCAATCTGCGACAGGCGCAGGGCAGCGCCCTCGACAGGCTCAGGAATCGGCGGGCAAGCCCTGAGCCGCTCCCTGAGCTTGTCGAAGGGTCGGCGAAGGGATATTGATTGGCCATCGACTGGTATTGAAACGCGGGCATTTCGACAAGCTCAATGACCACGTTTCAGCGAGACGGGATGAATCGTCGGGAGAATGGTGAGGTATTTATGGGACAGTACAGTGGTTCGCTAGGCAACGTCGGCCACCCGAAGGCGACCGGCGCCGTGGGTACCCGTCCGGGGATGATCAAGCCAATTCGTACGAGACACGGGATCGTTCTTTGGCTATATTTCGCCGGGAGTCAGGGGCTGGAGCGCTCGGACGCACCTAATCCGGGGACATTCCCTATACGTCGACACTTCGGACATTTGTTTGTAGGTCAAGATCAGAAAGGAGATGACCCGTGTCAAGAATCGAACCCGCATCACGATTGACCCGTCTGAGCGGTGCCAGGATCGGACTTCTGGATCCTGGCAAGCGTACCGCGGGGGCCGTCCTCAATGGTGTCGGTGAACGGCTCGCGGCGGAGTACGACGCGAATGTGGTGGGACCCTGGAAAAAGTCATCGCCCTACCGAGTCTGCACGAAGAAGCTTGTGGAGGAAATCGTTCCGCAGTGCGACGGGCTTGTCATGGGGGTCGTGGACTGATGCGGCGCCAGTTCGTGCAGTTTGCACGATATGCTGGAGTTCGAGTTGAGAGGGATACCGACCGCCTACATCACGGCTGCGGGCAGGGTACCAAAGATCGAACGCGATGGCGATGGGTTCAAGCTGTCACATGCAACAGGAAACTATCTGATTAGGGGATGGGAGGACTCCGGACCCCAGCCGGACAACGTGCATCGCGGTTTGATTCACTTCGGAGTACACCGCAGGATGAGGATGTACGACGTGAAGGAGGGGGACCGGGTCCGCTACCGCGGCAGGGACCTGCGATGGGAGTATCCTCGAAAGGAACTGGAAGCCAGGTTCAGGCCTTCCGGAGCCGGCGCGTGGTCGAGCACCCTTGACGGCGTCACGGGCTACAGGAATATCGAACTGCGCGTGCACGCTGCACCCATGGGAGGCAAAAAAGTGGATGAATGCGTGGAGGAGGCCGTCACACAGGTGGTGTCGATTCTGACGGGCGGGAGGACGTAAATTCACGCATCGAATCATCGAAGCAGCTTGACTACCCCGTCTCCGGTTGGACGATGCAGAAGTCGGCGCCTTGCGGGTCCCGGGCGACCACCATGCGTCCGAACCCTGGAAATTCTCCCGGCTCAGCCATCAATCGCCCTCCGTGCCCCATTACATAACCCGCTGATTCGTCAAAATCCGCAACCTGAAAATACACGTACCACTCGGATGCGACCCCTTCTTCGATCATGCGATCCGGCATCTGCATGATCCCGCAGACACCCTTGCCTCCCGCCAGTACGGTCGAGTATTGAACCGGCTGTTCCTCACCCGCCGTCGCGGTTTCGATACCGAATACCTGCTCGAAAAACCGAACGGATGCCGCACGATCCGTGCTCAGGTGCTCACACCAGGAAAACGCGCCCGCCTCCGACATCACGCCGCATCCCACAAACTCGCCGGGCTCCCACAGCGTCGTCACACAACCGGTCGGGTCCGCAATCACCGCCACCCGACCCGCGCGATCGACGGCTTTCGAACCCGCCAGCACAGCCCCGCCATTCGCCGCCACCCACACGACGACGGCGTCGACATCATCTACCGACACGTAGAGGTTCCACTTCGCTGGAGCGTCTGACTGAATCTGCCCGGGGCCCGATTCATAGATCGCCGCCGCCGCCGACCCGTCCAGCATCGCCATCGAATAGACCCCGATGTCCATCTCTCCCATCTCTTCGTCCACATACTCCCAACCGAACAACCCGGCGTAGAACGCCCTCGCCCCGGCCACATCAACTGTCGCCAGATCAACCCAACACGGCGTTCCGTGCCTGTACTTGTCAACCTTTGGCATTGAGTCTCCGGATCCTCAGCAAGACCCCCTACGACCTGGTTTTCATCATCAATCGCCATCGCCCACCACACGCATACCGAACACCGTCTCTTGCGGGTCCGCCGATCATTCGGCAATGGACGTTTTGCGTCACGTCGGCGCGTGTCCCGCCGTCAATCGCGGACTCTCGACAAGGCCCTGCCGGCTCAGGAAGTCCAGCATCACCGCCGCGCACGCCTCCGGTTTCTCGAGCTGCAGAAAGTGTGTCGTTCCGGGCACGAACTCGTGGTCGACGCCTGCGGCGGCGCTGTAGTCGAACTTCGGACGATTGGGATCCAGGGCGGGATCTGAACCGACGATCATGGTGGGACATCGCAGGGAGCCGAAGTCCACAGACACCGCAGGTTGCGAGGCTTCATACCAGATTTGCGCTTCGTACTCGCGAGGGCATCGGAGCTCGAAACCCTGTCCCGTCCCGGACTCCCTGAGGGTTGTCCTGGCAACGAGATCCAGGACGCCCGGCACAGCGTGCTGGAAGTAATGGAGGTTGGTATGAAGTTCGGCGAGTTCTTCCCGGGCCCTGAACCACGGCGCCCTCCAACTGAGCATGTCACCCGTTCGCACCGCCCGCAACTCGAACTCCCTGTATTTCGAGCCCGGGTTGCACAGAGGCGGCGCGAACAGTACCATCGCAAAGTAGTCCCTGCCTCTCGAAGGCGTGTGCATGGCGGCCAGGGCAGAAATGGAGTGGAAGACGCCCACCGTGGGTTTCTCGCCGTAGAGCCTTTCGATCGCTTCGAAGATGCTGTCGTGGTCGCGGGAAAACGCATCGAAACGGTGGTTCTCCAGGGCTCCGACTTCGTTCCAGCCGTGGTTCCTGAGGTCATGGACCACCAGGTCGAAGCCGGCGGCCAGCAACGACCAGAACGGGTAGTAGAGGTCGATGGCGAGGCCATTCCCGTGACTGAGGACAAGCCGGGGACCCGCCGGATTCCCGTGGCGTCTCAGGACGATGACGGCGTCGTCGTCCACCTTCACGCTGTCAGTGGACAGCGGCGCGGGTATCTCCCAGATGGCTGGAGGCACTGTCAATTCAGCTTCCTTTGCGGCCGGCGCGACCGCCGGCTGTTGTGCTCTGGGACTCGGGAGGCGGCTTGTCGAACCAGCGAAATCGAGCCATTCACAGAGGACCCCGATGCGGATCACCTGGTCGCCTACAGCTGCGTGCAAATATAATCCCAATCCAGCAGGATCACAAATTAACTCTGATGAAACGGAATTACAATGTTCGCACGGCTACGACGAGCTGGCTGAAGTTCATTCGCAGATCCTGACAGCCGAAATCACCCTGGCGAGAAGGATTAACAGACGATTGTCGTTTGCTATTTTTGACACTCGTCAATCCCCGCCGATCCGCCCAGCATCGCCATCGAATAGACACAGATGTCCATCTGCCCCAGCTCTTCATCCACATACTCCCAACCGAACAGCCCCGCGTAGAACACCCTTGCCCCAGCCAAATCAGTTGTCGCCAGATCAACCCAACACGGCGTTCCGTGTCGGTACTTTTCAACCATTGGCATCACGTCTCCTGATCCCTGGCAGCCCCCCGTCGAAAGCGGCTTCCATCTGCTCGCCCGAAACACTTGCGAAACACGCCCCTTGATGTCTATCTTGACCTTCCAATGTAGTTTCTTCCAAGTTCATTGTTGTCTGGTTATCGGTCTAACCATAATATAATACAATGACTTGTGTAATGAAACTACCTTTTTTGTTTGTAATTCAGACTTTTCTACTGAGGGGCATTCATGTTCCTCAGATCGGTTGTCCTGTTCGCGGTACTGGTTCTCACAGCCCAGGCTTCCGGTTGTCCCGGTGACTTCGACGACAACAGGCAGGTTGACTTCGCGGACTTTCTCGCCCTGGCCGGTGCATATGGCAGTCAGCAGGGTGAGGCGGGCTATGACGCTGTGATGGATCTGGACACGAATGGCTCAATTGATATGGCCGACTTTCTGGCCTTCGCGAAGCTGTTTGGCCAACTCTGCGTTGCCGAACTCACCCGATTGACGAATAACGAGACCATCGAGTTACATCCCACGTGGTCACCTCCGGACGGCGGGAAGATTGCTTTTCTTTCCGGTTTTGAAGACCCCGAATTGTGGGTGATGTATGCGGACGGCGGTGAATCATTAAGATTGGCCACTTCGATTGCTGTCGACTCCGAACTGTACACGACGCTGGCCTGGTCACCGGACGGTGAGCACATCGCTTTTTCATCTGTTCGGGATGGGAATTCAGAGATTTATCGGGTAGGCGCCAATGGTGATGGTCTCACTCGTCTTACCAATAATGACGCGGAAGATATTTATCCTTCCTGGTCGCCTGACGGCGCCAGGATCGCCTTTTCTTCGAACCAGGACGGGAACTTCGAAATCTATGTGACGCGTCCGGAAGGCTCAGATCTCACACGGCTGACGAACAGTACTGTCCAGGATCTGTTCCCGGTTTGGTCACCCGACAGTAAGAAAATTGCCTATACGTCCATAGGGGTCGATTCCAACCAAAGCAAGTTCGCTGTAATTTCCGTAGTGGATGTTGTGTCGGCAACGGTAACGCAACTAACCGCGGATTCCGAAGGTAGTGTTCTGCCCGCGTGGTCGCCTGACGGAACAAGAATCACCTTCTGGTCAAGGCGCGACAATGCCCGTACAAACTATGGCGATATGTATGTGATGAACGCTGACGGCAGCGAGGTTACTCGCCTCACCTATCAGGATATCTGGGATGATTTGTGGGTCGATGCCGCGTGGTCACCGGACGGCACTCAAGTGGTTTACTCGGCTGAGGGAGACGGCCCACTCCATGTAATGAACGCCGACGGTACAGATGTCAAACGCTTAACGAATCGCGAGAATGCAGAGTATTTCCCGGCCTGGTCGCCCGATGGTGGGAAAGTTGCCTTTCTCTCCAGCCCCGAGACGACTTTTGATATTTATGTTGTAGAGGTCCCGTCAGAGTAACTCATGCAACGAAACACGCCAGATGACTTGCGCGGTATTGTATTTCATCGCGCGATCCGACAGTCTAAAGGCAACTGAAAGAGCCAATGTCAAGCGCCTGGAGCCAACAGGAGGTCGAAGCCACCGTTCTGAACTACTTCGATATGCTGGCTTCCGAACTTCGCGGTGAACAGTATAACAAAGCTGCTCACAACAGGGTGCTCCGTGCGCGGCTTGATGACCGGTCACGCGGCGCGGTAGAACGCAAACACCAGAACATCAGCGCGGTTCTGATTGAGTTGGGTTTCCCTTACATCAGCGGATACAAGCCACTCTCCAACGTTCAGCACATGTTGCGGGATGTGGTCAGCGAGCAGGTTCTTTCTCTCGAGCGCCTGGTCAAAGCCGATGTCGAGACAACCCAGACCCCGGTCACAGTCGATGATATCCTCGACATTGGTGTCGATCCGCCTGAACCTGCATCTGTTTCGGTGGGTGAGAAGACGACCGACTACGTGGTTCGCGCTCACCTCGCCCCAACGATAAACTACCTTGAGATGGAGGCGCGCAATCGATCGCTCGGGTGCGCTGGAGAAGACCTGGTGATAAAGTTCGAGCGTGCCCGCCTACGGCGCGAAGGTAAGGACCGCCTGGCCAGAAACGTCGAGCAGGTTTCTAAAACCGTGGGCGACCATGCCGGCTACGATATTCGTTCGTACGAAGTCGGTGGGCAGGATCGATTCATCGAGGTCAAGACAACGCGTTACGGCAAGCTCACACCATTCTACATCAGCGCCGGCGAGGTCCGATTCTCCGAAACGAACGCAGAAGCCTACCACCTCTACAGGCTCTTCGAGTTTCGACAGAGTCCCGGGCTATTCCAGCTACAGGGAGATGTCGGACGTCACGTACACTTGCAGGCAATCAACTACCGCGCACGATTCTGAAAGCCGGACCTGCCGAGAATGGAATCGGCGCTGATAGGTGAACTTCGAAAGATCGGCGCCAGCGAGAACAACGTCACAGCGCACAGGCTGGATCTCTGCGATCGGGACTGCTGATTTGACGGAGCCGGACATCTACCGCCTGCTGGTTTGGGTCATATTCGGCCTGGCCGGCGTGACCTTCCTGTATTTGCTTCGGAGACCGGCGCCTTACGGCCGCCACTTTCCGGGCTCCGGTTGGGGGCCGACCGTCTCCGGCAGGGCGGGCTGGATCGGCATGGAATCTCCGGCGGTCTTCTTCTTCCTGTTCGTTTATCTGGAAGGGAGCTTGAAGGGCAGCCTCCTGTCGCTGGTTTTCCTGGCGATGTGGCAGGGCCATTACCTGAACCGGACGCTCATCTACCCGTTCCGGATGCGGACCGGCCGAAGAATGCCGCTTGTCGTAGCCGGTTCGGGGTTCTTCTTCAATATGCTGAATGCTTATGTTAACGCCCGGTTCGTCTCCCATCTCGG
The DNA here is from genome assembly GCA_028874335.1 of Gemmatimonadota bacterium. Taxonomy (GTDB): domain Bacteria; phylum Latescibacterota; class UBA2968; order UBA2968; genus JAAXHE01. The sequence continues at coordinate 8,446 of JAPPJY010000005.1, forward strand.
CGAGTACCCTGTTTCATGGCTGACCAACCCGTGTTTCCTGATCGGAGCGGCAGTTTTCGCCGGTGGCATCGTTCTGAATGTGCACAGCGACGGCATCCTGCGCGGCCTGCGGAAACAGGGAGGCACAGGTTACGTCGTCCCGGACCGCGGCGCCTTCCGGCACGTCTCCTGCCCGAACTACCTCGGCGAGATTCTGGAATGGACGGGTTGGGCGATCGCCACGTGGTCGCCCGGCGGGCTCGCGTTCTGCGTTTACACGATCGCCAATCTGGTCCCCCGGGCTCTCAGCAATCACCGCTGGTACCGGGAACGCTTCCCGGACTACCCGCCCAGCCGCCGTGCCCTTATCCCGGGCGTATTCTGAACAGGTCGGGAATGCCGGCGCGGCGGGTTCCGTCCGGACTGAGTTCGCCTTGCCCTGAGCTGCTCCCTGAGCACTTGCCCTGAGCTTGTCGAAGGGTGTCGAAGGGTCGGTGAAGGGCTGTGCAATGGATCCGAACGGGTGCCGAAACACGGGCACTTCGACATTTCGACAAGCTCAATGCAGGCATGCTCAGTGACCACGTCTCGGTAGGCACAAAGACAGCTTTGACAAGCTTGGCTGCTGCAGCTCTTGAAAACCTTGCGTTCCCTCCCCCAAAAAGGAACAATCGAAATGCCGGGAAGTCATCGCCCTTCGGTCCGTGGTAAACGGTATATGGTCTCGTCGCTGCACTATCTTGCAACCATGGGCGGGGTCCGGATTCTCGAAAACGGCGGCAATGCTGCCGATGCCGGCGTCGCCACCGGGATCTGCATCAACGTGCTTCAACCCGGGTCCACTCATTTCGGCGGCGTCGCACCGATTATCTATTGCCCGGGAACGGGCGCGCCCGTTGAAACCATCAGCGGCCTCGGACGCTGGCCCCGGGCTGCAAGCATCGACACCTTTCAGGAATATCACGGCGGCGACCTGCCCCCCGGTATCCTGCGAACCGTTACGCCGGCATCGCCTGATGCGTGGTTGACGGCGCTGGCGCGGTTCGGCACCATGAGCTTCGAGCAGGTCATCCAGCCCGCGCTGGACCTCGCCGAGAACGGACTCCCGGTCGACGATCAGTTCCACGCCTTCGCCAGCGGAGCACTGGGAGATGCGCCGTCGACAACTGCCGTTTTCAATCCCGGGGGACACATTCCACAGATCGGGGAAGTTTTCTGCCAGAAGGACCTGGCGAACACCTTCCGGCGGATGATCGATGCCGAACGAGGGGCACGCGGCGATCGGGTAACGGGAATCAGGGCCGCGCGCGATCTGATCTACAAGGGCGAAATCGCACGTGAAATTGCCGAATTCTACGCGCGGGAAGGGGGCCTGCTCACGTACGAGGATCTTGCGGCGTTCTCAGTTCGGGTCGAACCCCCCGCACACATCACCTACAAGGGCTATGACGTCTATACCTGCGGTTCCTGGTGCCAGGGTCCAACGTTGAACATGGCGCTGAAGATCCTCGAAGGAGTTGACCTGCGGAGAATGGGACACGAATCCGCGGACTATCTCCATGCGATTATCGAGGGGATCAAACTGGTGTTTGCCGATCGGGAGGCGTACTTCGGCGACCCCGATTTCGTGCAGGTACCGCTGGCGGGTTTACTTGATGAGCGCTATGCCGCTGGAAGACGGAACGCCATTGATCCGGATCGCGCCGCGGCCGACATGCCGCGCGCCGGCGATCCGTGGCCGTTCCATCCGGAACCGCGCGGGCAAAACGGTCCCTTCCCGACCCAGGATCCGGACCGACCGCAACCGGACCTACTGTCTCATTGGGAAAGCGACACCAGTTACCTCTGTGTGGTGGACGAACAGGGCAACGCCTTTTCTTCGACCCCGTCCGACGTGGTCGGTTGGACGCCTGTCGTGCCGGGCCTGGGTTTTCCAGTCTCGGGACGGGGCACGCAGACGTGGCTGGATCCGGCGCATCCCTCATGTCTGCAGCCGTGGAAGCGTCCGCGCCTCACCCCGAATCCCGCGCTGGTTCTGAAGGATGGCAGGCCTTTTATGCCTTTTGGTTGTCCCGGCGGCGATGCGCAGGTCCAGGGGATGCTGCAGGTGTTCCTCAATATCATCGAGTTCGGTATGGAACCTCAGGAAGCGATAGACGCACCACGCGTCATCGGCCACAGCTTTCCGAATTCGTTCTGGCCCCACGGATCGTTACCCGGCGAGGTAACGGTCGAAGCCCGCATCGCCCCGCACGTGCGCGAGGACCTGCGAGGTCGGGGGCACATCGTCGACGATAATGACGAATGGAGCTCCGGAGTCAGCCGGGTGTGCGCCATTACGGTCGATCATGAGACGGGCACGCGCATGGGCGGCGCGGACCCCCGCTCGACGTCGTACGCCATCGGCTGGTGAACGGATTGCAGGAGGGGGAAGTACCGCAAGGCGTTTCGCGAATAGCCCCTGCGAAAGCTCACATTCTTAGAATCAGTATTGTCGTCCAACGCGACAACCTTGAATTTGTAGGGGCAACCCTTGTGGTTGCCCGCCTTGCCGCTGTATCCGGCTTTCTCCTTGTGCCCTTTGTGTCTTTGTGTCTCCGTGTGAGGCAAGGTTTTCGTTCGGGTTGGTTGGAGAGACCACGATGCATACCTGACGGCTTGTTAACAGGATGTCTTTAAAGAAAGGTTATATGCTCACACAAATCGATTATGGCGTTATCGCGGTCTACGCGGTGCTGATGGCCTGGATTGGAATTCTGGCGAAGCGGAAGTCCGCCAACGTGGAACAGTACTTCGCGGCGGGGCACGGGTTGCCCTGGTGGATGGCGGCCATCTCGCATCATGTATCGGGATACAGCGCGGTGGCGTTCGTGGGTTTCGCCGGCCGTGCGGCGGTCACGGGATTCAGCATGTGGACCCTGTTCTCGCTCGGGGTGTTCGTGGCGCTCGTGATCGGATGCCTCGTGTGGGCGCCGCGATGGTCCAGGCTGAAAGTGCTCACGCCCGTGGAATACCTGGAAGCGCGCTACGGCAATTCCGTGAGGGGCCTGATTGCGGTGTCCGGTATCCTCATCAAGTTCATCGACCTGGGCATCAAGCTGTTCGCGATCTCGATCGTCGTACACGTGGTTACGGGGTGGGCGGTGCTGCCTGTGATCGTGGTATCGGGCCTGATTACGATCGCGTACGTGTTCATCGGCGGCTTGTGGGCGACGGTATTGACGGACCTGGTACAGTTCGTGGTCCAGCTCGTCATGAGTCTGGCCGTGCTGTTCATCGCGCTGGATATGGTAGGGGGCTGGAACGCGATGTGGGACAGTCTGCCGCGGGAGCGCGCCGGCCTTTTCAACGCGGCAGGAGGGATCAGCGCCAGCTTCTGGCTGGTCTACGTGGTCGTCATCATCTTCAGCTACAACGGGGGAACGTGGGGACTGGCGCAACGATTCGTGTCCGTGGAAAAGCCGAGGGATGCCCAGAGGGCGGCGCTTTTGTCCGCGGTGCTCTATCTGTTCTATCCCATCGTCATCTTCGTCCCCGCGTGGGCGGCGCCGCTGTTGATCCCCGAGTACTTCGATCCTCAGACGCTTCAGCCAATCGCCGGTTTCGATCTGGACCAGACGTATATCCTCGTAACCCAGAAGATCCTCTCCGCTCTGGCGCCGGGGCTGATCGGACTGCTGGTTTGCTCGATGTTTGCCGCGACGATGTCGATGATCGACAGCGATATCAACGCGTTGGCCGCCGTATTCACCAAGGACTTCTACCAGCGGAACTTCAGGCGCGAAATCGACGACAGGGCGCTGTTCAGGGCGGGCATGACCATCACGGCGATCTTCGGGCTCGCGGTCCTGGTGACGGCGATCGTGATCTCCCAGAGTCAGGGCATGAACAAGGTGTTCGGCCTCACGGTAAAGCTGTTCGGCGGCCTCCTGTCGCCCATCGCGATCCCGCTGATGTTCGGGATGATATGGAAACGCCCGACGGCGCGCGGCGCGATCCTGTCATTTATCGGCGGCGTCATCACCTACTTCATCGCGATTCAATACACCGACAGATTCGAGATATACACGGGTGTGGAGATCCTGGTCGCGCTGGTCATCTACTTCGGAGAGGGTTATATCTCCAGACGCAGCGCGGAGAAGGAGGCGGAGGTTGAGGCGCTGTTTGAGAGAATTGAAAAGTGATACATCTGCATAAAAAAGCTGTCAGCTATCAGCCGTCAGCCAAGATCAAAATTCAAAAAAACAACCTCCACCCAGGATCCCTGCCTTCGGTAGAAAATACCGTCAGCCATCAGTTTTCAATTGTCAGCGAAGAACGGCAAGAGCATGAATCCTATCGGCAATCCTTGAAGAGGACCCGCCACGGCCGCCTGGTGGCGGTGTTGGGGGTTTTTCCACGCTGGTCCGTCCAACACTGCAGTTCCATGAAGTTATATGCGTACGCAGGGCACAATCGTCCGTTAACGCCGCTGGACAGGTTCGTGGAAAAACCCGCCCCGCGCCGAGCGGCGCCCTTCTTTTTCGCCCTTTTTCTGCGCAGCAAGAAAAAGGGCAAGGAAATAGGGGCATTTGGAGTGGCGGGAAAGAAGCAAAGAGAAAGCAAGAACGACAAAAGAACAAAGTACGAGATTCAACATCCAAATATCACCAGGCTCCCCTCAGTCTGCAAAAAAGACCGGCATCTGATTTCGCCATGATATCTTCGATAGGAGAACCTCAATGCTGATCGTCGATTCTCACCTGGATATCGCCCATAACGCGCTCGAATGGGACCGGGACCTGCTCCAGCCCATCGCCGAAATTCGCGAGGCCGAAGCGGGGATGGCGCAGAAGGGCCGCGGCATGAACGTGGTAAATTTCGCCGAACTGCGGCGCGGCGGGATCGGCCTCTTCTTCGTCACGGTGCACTCCCGGCTCGCATCGATGGGCAATCGCTTTCCCGGGGTGCGCACCCAGGACATCGCCTACGCCAGGTGCAAGGGCGAATTGGCCTACTACCGCCTGATGGAGGCCAGGGGCGTTTTGCGCCAAATACGTGATTGCGCGGAACTCGACGCCCATCTGGTCGAGTGGGATAACGATCCGAAGACGACCCCACTGGGATTCGTCCTCAGCATGGAAGGGGCGGACGGCATCGTGGCGCCGGAACAGGTCGCCGAGTGGTGGGATGAAGGCCTGAGGATCGTGAGCCTGTGTCACTACGGGGTCAGCGCCTACTCACACGGGACCCAGGCTCCCGGCGGCCTGACGGCCAGAGGCCGCCCCATGCTCGAAGCCCTGGGGGCGGCCGGGATCATCCTCGATGTAAGCCACCTGGCCGAGCAGGCATTCTGGGAAGCCATGGAGGTCTTCAACGGTCCGGTGGTGGCCACGCACAACTGCTGCCGGACCCTTTGCGACCACGACCGCCAGCTCGACGATCGACAGATCAAGACGCTGGCGCAGCGCGGGGGCGTCATTGGCACAGCCATGGACGTCTGGATGGTCTCTCCCCTGTGGGACCCGGCCGCCATGGACAACACGGGCATCACGCTGGAGACCGTGGTGGACCACGTCGACCACGTCTGCCAGCTGACCGAGAACTCGCGCCACGCCGCCATCGGCACCGACCTAGACGGCGGCTTCGGCAAGGAGCAGTGCCCCTCCGACCTCGACACGATCGCCGGCCTGCGGAAGATTCCCGCCATCCTCGAAAGGCGCGGTTACTCGCATGCAGACGTTTCAAACATCATGCATGGGAACTGGCTCCGAATGCTGCACGCGGCGTGGAGATGACCTGGATCGGTGATTTGTCCCGGAAGTAAGTTGCCAGGATTCGGCCGTCGAGTCGCCCGTTTCGCATCCCTTCGACAGGCTCTGGGCGGCGCCTTCGACAGGCTCAGGAGTCAGCGGGTGAGCCCTGAGCCGCTCCCTGAGCTTGCGGTCCCTGAGCCTGTCGAAGGGTCGAAGGGTCGGCGAAGGGATATCGATTGGCCATCGGCTGATATTGAAACGCGGGCATTTCGACAAGCTCAATGACCACGTTTCAGCGAGACGGGATGAATCGCCGGTCGAATGGTGAGGTAGTTCTGGGACAGGACACTTGTCAGAGGAGGTTTCAAATATGTCGACGGAGAGCGATTTCTGTTTTACGCTCGATGCCGCTGCGCTCGAAGCGCGAGGTCAGTTCGATCAACTCCTATACTGCGAGCTGAAAAAGGCCATCGTCCTCAATGATATGCTACTGGTCGAAGACGATGCGCCGGCCATCGGCCGCCCGCAGGGCGCCGAGGACCGGTCGTGGTTTGAGAAATTGCAAGCAGGCGTGATGGTCCGCAAAGATCTGGGCCTGGACGATCCTCGTGCAAACGCTGCCTATCTGATCTTCAACGGACGGGAGATGGACGACAATGACCATGCGCTCCACATCTCCGTCAATGGTCACCACATAATCCGACCTCCGAGTAAGATAGCCCACCCGACCGCTCGCCACTACTACACGAGCGACTGGGGGGGCTCGCATTTCGACAACTGGTTCGTGGTGACCGTGCCGGTGGGCGCCCTGCGGCAGGGTACCAATGAATTCGTCCTGTGGGCCGAATCGGAGGAGACCAGTTGGGAAATCATGCTGGGCGCCGATGGAGAATATAAGCGTGGCTCCGAAACGCGACTCTGCCACCCAAACCGCAGCGCCAAGAGCCGGGACGGAGGCCGCACCTGGGACTTTGAGTACCTGGGCTGGAAAGATGAAATCGACGGGGAGTACGCCATCCGTCTGAGTCTGGATCGCAGCGTACCGCGAGGAACTTTTGTCTCATCGGTGATCGACCTGGCTGAAGGATGTAACAAAAATAAAATAGGGAAATTGCTCGATATCGAAGCGTGCCGGGTAGGATGGCAGGTGGATGTGCCCGAGGGAAGCCAGGTGGAAATAGAGGCACGTCTGGGCGATAATCCCGTGCCGGGTGCCGCCGCGTGGTCCTCTTTCGAGTCCGTATCGAATTTTTCGAGGACATGGTGCGATCGGGCCGGACGCTACCTGCAGTTCAGGATTGTCATGCACGCCCGCAATCCGCTGGTGACGCCGGTGTTCAAGGGTATTTCCGTGGAAGTGAAGTGCCGCGAGCACGAACACCGGCCGAATAGATGTTACCACCTTCACCGGTTCCGAAACGGTCGCGTCATCCGCCCATCTTTGCCCTACGTCCACGAAGATTTCGCCCGCCTGAACGAACTGCGCCACCGGTTTGAACTGGACGCGGTGATCTCTGACGCGGCGACCGAATTCGAAGCACAGCTGAAGCTCATGCACTGGGCCTACAAAGTGCCGCTCGGCCGCCTGGATCCGTACCAATGGAATTACTTCGATCTGCCTCAACTCGACAGGGATCCAAGCGGACGCCCCCGCCTCCTGGGCGACTACCGGATGCGACGGCGCGACGGCCACTGCCTCTACTGTAACCTGACCTTGATCGCCGCCTGTCTGGCCATGGGCTTTCCGGCCCGCTGGGTCAACATCTCCACCAGGCACACGTACGGGCACGAAGTGGCCGAAGTCTGGTCCAACGAGTATGACAAGTGGATTTTTCTGGATGCGACGCGCGATTACTACATTTACGATCCCGACACGGGCATTCCCTTAAGTCTGGTGGAAATCAGCGGGCGCCTGGCCGAAATCATGCCGGGGCCGGCAACCTGGGAATATCCCATCCAGTGGCGCCTGCCGGACATGGAAATGCTCCGTGCCGTTCGCGTTGCCTATCGCCAGGGCGACAATGCGTTTTCAATTGACGACCTGAACGGAGGACCGGAGCATCTGATGCTCAAAGGACACCTGCAGATGGTGCGGCGCAACGACTTCTCCAGCCGGCCATGGCCGCTGCCGTGGCGACTCTCCAGCAACTGGGGAAGCGATCTCTTCTATTGTTTCTACAGCGATGTGTTCCCCCGAAAACGCGAATACCCCCAACACACCAGGCGCTGGCAGGATTTCAGTCCCCCTCTGAATCAGACGGAACTCTTTTTGAGCGAAACCGCCGAGTCGGATGTTCTGCGCGTGGATGCAGATACCGAGACGCCTTGCTTTGACGCGTTTCTGGTGAAGATCGACGGAGCAGAATGGAGGGAACAAAAAAACCCCTCGCTGGAGTGGCGCCTGCACGAAGGCCTGAATCAACTGCGGCTCAAGGCGCGCAACAGCGCGGGGGTTTGCGGGCCGGAAAGCCACGCGGCGATCGTGATGAATACCTGACAAGCTGCGAACGCGCTTCGACCTCCCGCTCTTTAACCTCAATCCGGCAAAAACCGCTACGAGACTTTTCAAAACGAGCCGAAATGGTCGTCAGGGAAGACATTTTTTCCGGTCACGTCAGGTGACCTGATGTATCCTGGTAATCCGCATTTCAATCGCCTTTATCGACTTGCGCATATACGCATTAACGTCCTCGAAAAACGACGAATCCTGATCAGTTGTCCTCCACCGATCCGTCCTCGTATCTGAGTTCCTCCCGAAGTTGCGGTTTGTAGGGATGCGCCAGGGCGACCTCCTCGTTCAGCTCGAGGCCGAGACCGGGCGTGTCCGGCAATGTCACGAAACCGTCCTCGACCTGGAACCGGTGCCCGTAGAACAGGTCGTCCCGCCAGTCGGTCTTCTCCCTGGTGGGGTCGTCCGCATAGGAAGCCATCTCCTGGATCACGCTGTTCGGGCAGTTCAGGCCCATGTGGATCTCGGCGGCCACGCCCACCCTGCTGTAGGTGATGTGGGGTGAGACCTGGATGTACTGCGCCTCCGCCATGGCCGCGATCTTCTTGAACTCCGAGATGCCGCCGCAGTGGACGATGTCCGGATTGAGGTAGCTTACCAGGCGTTTGGCGATAATGTCCTGGAAGCCCCATTTGGTAAAGTTCCGCTCGCCCATGCACAGAGGCACCGTCGTGCGTTCGCTGAGCCACTCGAGGGCGTCGTTGGATCCTTCCACCTGGATCGGTTCCTCCACCCAGAAGGGGCGGTAGGGTTCGACGGCCTTGCAGTATTCCAGGGCCATGGTCGGCGTCAGCCGGCCGTGGGCGTCGATGAGGATATCGAAATCATCGCCCCCTTCGATGCGCATTTCCTCGATCTGCGCGACCGCGCGCTTCAGGTCCCATGGCATGGGTACGGTGAGCGGATCGCCCACTTTCGTTACCGGTGGCCCCGTCTTGACGGCATTGCATCCCATGGCCCGGGCGCGCTGCACGCCCGCTTTGCCCCCGCCGCCGGCGTAGATGCGGACCTTGTCCCTCGCGGCGCCTCCGAGGAGCTTGTAGATCGGCAGACCTGCGATCTTTCCGAGGATATCCCACAGCGCGATATCGATTGCGCTCAGAGCGGTGGTGAACAGCACGCCCACGTGCCACCGGTTCCACCTGAAGAGCCCCTGCCAGAGATGTTCGATATCGGTGGGATTCCTGCCGATGAGGTGGCCCTCGAAGTCCCTGATGCACTGGGCGATGGTGCCCACCTTGTTGTCGCTGATCGAACCCTCGCCGAGACCGGTGATCCCCTCGTTCGTGCTGATCTTCACGAAACAGCAGTTCCCTTCCACCAGGAAGGTGTCCACGGCGGTGATCCTGATACCGGGGTACGTCGCGTTGGCTGCGTCGGCCATGTTGAGAGTCTCCTGTAAAATTCCTCGCGAATGCCTTCGCAATGGAAACCGGAGGGGAGGCCCTACCCCAAACCCCCTTCACCGGGGGAGACGTGAGACGGAAGAGGGGAGAGGATATGAGTGCCTGCACGTTTAATTTACTGTAACAAAATGCCTGAAGAATCGGCACGGATTACGAAGAAACGCTATTGTGTCAACCTCAAGACCATGCCGCAAGTGTTTCAATATGGCGTTCCGGCGCTATCCTTCGTGACCTGGCGCCGCACCAGGTGGGGAGGTTTTTCCTCTACCGGCTCACCTCTTACCGACGTTAGACGAAAAAGGGGAGAGAACGCATGCCGTAAAGGGTTTCTTCTCGTGCCGGAGGCAAGGAGGAATAAACTATCGGGCAAGGACTTCCTCTCCCGTCTACCCGCCTTTCATCCTTCTTCCTTCTTCCCTTTTTTACACCGGATAATTGACCTTCAAGTCCTTGAAATCATCGTTCAGTTCGAACGCTTTCCCTTCCGCGCGGGCGCGGTCCCTGTCGATGTCGTTCGCATCTTTGACAAAGGCATTGCTGACGACGTCCCCGGCTTTGTAGTGGTTCTGAATCTGCCCGAGTTTGTGGACGGTGTCGATATAGGCCTGCCAGGATTCCAGGTCGCTGTACCCGTAGCCTTTTCCGATGCGGTCGCCGTCAAAGTAGATGGTGCCCAGTTCGAGCATGGAATCCAGCGCAAGTTGCGGCGCCATCTGCTCGCGTAGGGCCGGAAAACGGCCGTAGGTAATCTGGCCCGCCGCGCGCGGATTGGCCCGCGTGAATTCGTAGGCCAGGCAATTGGCCTTGAAGAAGCGCGTCCAGATGTCCACGCGGTTTTCGTCCTTCAGGTCGTCGCGGTGGATGGCGTAACCGTTGGACGGATGATTTGAGAACTCCATCCCGACGAGAAACTTGAGCTTCATGCCCAGGGCCTTCCACTGGGCGGCCAGCCCCCGCCATGCAAGCCCCGCGTCCGCGCGTCCGAGCGCGACCATCTGCCCCCACTGAGGGCCGCCATTCAGGTAGGTGACAGATTTGGGGTCCAGTCCGGCTTCCACGAGGATGGGATCGATGATCACGCGCCATCCTTCCGAGGCGACGGCGATCTTCTTTCCAGCAAGGTCCTGGACTTTGGTGATCGGACTGTCTTCGGGCAACGCGAAGTCAAAGACCTGTTTCATCACCATCTCCCACACAAGGACCACCGGGATTCCCGCGTCGATGCTGGAAAGCAGGACGCCGGGAGACGGAAAACCCATATCTGCCTGTTTCTGACCGACCAGTTTGGTTACCGCCAGGGCCTCCGTGGGACCGGGTTGCAGCACCACATCCAGGTTCATCTCCTTGAAGTAGCCCATTTCGTGGGCGACCCAGAGGTTGAAGTCGTCCATCACCTCCAGGTTTCCGCGGGGAGAAACCCAGACGATCTTGTCGGCCTCGCCCGCATTGAGCGGGTTGGCGGGAATGCAGAGCATGACGCCCATGGCCGATGAATACCCCAGAAATTCGCGGCGGGTAAGAGTGTCTCTTTTCATTTCATTTCCTCCTGGTTAAATATTGACGGTCTGAGAACGCGCCGTGGCCTCTCCCCCAACCCCCTCAACCGCGGGAAGACGTAAGCCGGGAGAGGGGAGAGATCGCATGCCGTAAAGGGGTTCTTCTTATGCCGAAGGCAAGACGGAGGAATAAATCGGCGAGGGCTTCTTCTACCGTCTAACCTCTACCGTCTACCCGCATTTTTTCTACCGGCTTCCCTCTAACGTCTCCCCGCTTTTTTAATTCTCCCAGTTCGCCCATTTCTTGCCGATCAGGTAAAAGACGACATAAAGGCCGATCCCGATCGCGGCGATGAGGATGATCACGGCGAAAAAACTGGACATGCGCGCGAGTGAAGAATAATAGACGAGTCGATTGCCCAGGCCGGACCCGCCACCCACCATCTCCGCGCCGATCGCCGTCAGCAGTCCGAAAATGCCGCCGACCATGAGTCCGACGATGATCATCGGCAGCGCGAGTGGAAAGCGGACCTTGTAGAAGATCTGAAGCGTCGAGGCGCCGTATGAGCGGGCCAGGGCGATTTTCGCAAGGTCGGTCCTGCGGAAACCCGTAGCTGCGTTGATCATGACCATCGGACCCACCGCGAGAGCGACCGCGATGACACGGGGCGTCTGTCCGAACCCGAACTTGAGGATCAGCAGCGGGACGAGGGCGAGCATGGGCGTGGTGACCAGAATCAGGATATAAGGCGTGACGATCTTTTCTACAAAGGGGAACTGCGTGATCAGCGCGGCCAAAAGAATGCCGGCGACGGCACCGATCGCGTATCCCAGACCCAGTTCCTGAAGCGTAACCAGCAGGTGGGGCCAGAGTAACGGGAAGGACCGGTAGAGCGCGGATGCGATCTCGCTCGGAAGCGGGAAGACATAGGACGGGATGTCCCACGCGCGGACCACGAGTTCCAAGGCCCCGACGACCGCCACAGCCACACCGGCGATTACCGCAACCTGTACGCCGGCGAAGCTGACGGACGTCAGCGCGGACCAGTTGATGGGTTGTTTTTCGTTCTTAGAGGACATGGATTGGATAGGTCACTACAGCGAAATTTCGTGGGCTTCTTGATTCAGAAACCGAAAGTTACCTTGAATCGGTTAGCCGGGAGACGGGAGAGGGTAGAGATTGCCCGCCTTGAGAGGTTTCTTCTCGTGCCGAAGGCAAGAAGGAATGACATAACGGGCGATGATTTCTTCTCCCGTCTTACGTCTCCCGTCTAACCGCCCTTTGGCGACTTCTACACCGCGTCGAATTTCGGCGTCAATTTTCAACTTGATGCGACATCGTTCTGCACGTCCTGAAAGATGGTCTGTTTGATTTCGGCGACGATTTCGAAGAAATGGGGTTCGGCGGTTACGGACAGCGGACGCGGGCGCGGCAGATCGATGTCATAGATCTTCGAGTTCCTGCCCGGACGGGGCGTCATCACGTAAACCCGGTCGGAGAGGTAGACGGCTTCGGGGATCTGGTGGGTGACGAAGACGATGGTCTTGCGGGACTGTTCCCAGATGTTGAGGAGCATCAGGTTCATTTCATCCCGTGTGAAGGCGTCCAGGGCGCCGAAGGGTTCGTCCATCAGCAGAACCCGCGGGTCGTACGCCAGCGCCCGGACGATGGAAGCCCGTTGCTGCATGCCTCCCGAAAGTTCGCCCGGATAGTGACGTTCGAAGCCCTTCAGGTCCGTGATCTCGATCAGGTCGTCGATACGTTCCCGGTATTCCCCGTGGTCTTCCCTCATGATTTCGAATGGAAAACGGATATTCTGCAGCAGGTTCCGCCATGGCAGCAGGTTGGAGGTCTGGAAAACCATCCCGATCTCCCGCCGGGGTTCCACGACCTGCTGTCCGTTTACCGTAATTTTCCCCTCGGTGAGCGGCCAGAGCGCCGCCATGGCCCAGAGCAGCGTGCTCTTTCCGCAGCCGCTCGGACCGACGATCGACACCAGTTCGCCTTCCCGAACGGCCATGTCGAAGCCGTCCAGCGCCTGGACTTCCCCGCGGTCTCCGGCAAAGGTCTTGCACGCATTCTCAACGGTGATGATGGGCGGATTTTGCATCGACTGGAATAAAGAACGCCGCAATAGCGCGTGGAACGAGGGCAATGGATCCGAGCCCAACGGTAAGGGCGCGTTGCGGCTGGTTGGAAACGACAACAGGGCGAACGGGAGTATATTCGATTTCGGGAGATGGAACAAGGGATTTCTGGCGTGAAGGAAGTAGGAAAAAGGAAGAAGGAAGAGGACCACACCGCGCCCACGGCACGTCGATACGGCCTGGCGAAATCAATTCACGGATGCCTGATTTCGTAGGGGCGACCGGCCGGTCGCCCATTTGCAACCCGGATTCCGGTTCACACGAAGGCGCCAAGACCTCTCCCCCCGGCCCCCTCTCCTGAAGGAAAGGGGAAGTAAAACCAGGGGATGGGCTAATGCGAAATTTGTCCGATGTCCGGTTTATGTAGGGGCCGTCCGCGAACCATCCATGCAGCGTACAGGAGCCGGCGGTGGGGGACCAGACTACGAATCCACGCGACGGTCGGCGACGAAGAACAGGGATGGGAAGCCGGGTTCGATTCATCAGACGATATGTGCTGTTTCAGACCGAGTTTTCCGGCACCTCCTTGATACTTTAAACTGGATTCAAACGGCTTCAGTTACCGCTCCTCGCATCGCCAGGATGTACTTCGCCCGATCCAGCGGCGATATCCCCTTGTAGGGCCGCACGACGCCCTCGCCCGGCGGGCACGGCTCATATCCGTCGTACTTGAAGGAGAATTTCGCCGTTCCGCCTGTCAACGAGTTCAGCCGGATCGAATAGTCCATCGAAGTCGCAAGGGGTAATCGTCCCGTAACCGATAACGCACCTCCGTCTGCCTCTACTGGATCGAAGGTGCCGCGCGCGTTTATGATGTCCGACGTGATCCTGCCAACGTAGGTCTCGGCCACCGTGATTTTGAACGCCAGTATCGGTTCGAGCAGAATCGACCCGGTCTCGGTCAGCCCTTTCAACACCGCGATATTCGTCGCGAGTTTGAAATTGCCCGCACGGCTGTGCAGAACGTGATCGCTCCCCTCCACCAGGGTAATCTTCAGATCCGTGACTTCCCATCCCTTGATTCCCTGCCTGAACGCGCCCTCGATCGATCTTTCGATCTCCTTCTGATATCGTGCCTTGATGTCGTTGACGCCGACCTGTGACGAATAAACGACACCGCTTCCCGGCTCGCCCGGTTCGATCCGATACTTCACGATGGCCCAACACGGTTTCGGCATCGTGTAGCGCTCGATGCCGAAGCCGACCGAAGCAGGTGTCTCCTTGTAAATGACCGCTGGGTCACTAAACCGCGCCTTTATGCCAAATCGCGCATCGAGCATCTCGGTCAGAATCTCCGCCTGAACCGGGCCCATGATCTTCAACTGCAGTTCGCGTTCATCCTCGAACCACGTGAAGTTGAGGTGTGGGTCTTCGCTCGACAACTGTTGCAGCGCCCCGGCCAGCAGAGCGTGATCCGCCTCGTGTTCCGGGATTGCCTGTACCGACAGCAGCGGCTCTCCGAGTTCGCAGGACCCGGGGATGGGGCCCGGGTCGCCCAGGATGTCGCCAATCTTCGCCTCCGGCATCCCGCAGAAGAAACCGATGTCGCCGGCGGAGAGGGCGCCCGTGTCCTCGTATCGATTGAGATAGGATTTCTTGATCTGCGTAATCTTCTCGTCGCGATCAGCCGTAACATTCCGGATGATATCTCTGTTTTGGAGTCGTCCTGCAAAGAGACGAACGCCGGCGATGCGCCCAAGTTTCGGATCGTGGTCGAGCTTGAACACCACACCGGAGGGTGGACGTGAGTCATCGACATTCGCATCGGGGAACCAGGCCACGATCTTCCCCAGCAGTTCCTCCGTTCCAATCATGTTCTTGGCCACACCGCAGAGTATGGGAAACAGTTCTCTCCTGGCCGTGCAAGCCGCAATCACTTTCTCGATCTCTGCTTTTGAAATTGGCTCCTCGTTCAGAAATCGCTCCAGGAGTGCGTCGTCCTTCGCGGCTACGGTCTCTGCCAGGACGGCTTGACCGTCCGCGTCAAGATCGGTCATGCGCGCGTCCGATTCGCCTTCCTTCTCCGGCTGATTGACCAGTATCACGTCGCGCGAAAATCGACGCTTCAGATCATCGACGACCCTCGCCGTATCCGCGCCGATCCGATCCAGTTTGTTCACGAACACGATGACGGGTACGTTCAGCGCTTCCAGCGCGGCCCATATCGACTCAGTCTGGGCCTGGATGCCTTCGACCGCGGAAAGAACGAGAACGGCGCAGTCCAGCACCCGAAGAGACCGTTCGACTTCGGCGGAAAAATCGACGTGACCCGGCGTGTCGATCAGGTTGATCCTCACGCCCTCCCACTCAAATGACATCGCCGATGCCCGGACCGAGATCCCTCGCCGCCTCTCCACGTCGAGCGTGTCGGAGAGGCTTGTTCCCTTGTCGACACTTCCGGCCATGCGGATGGCACCGCTCTGGAACAGCAGATTCTCAGTCACGGTCGTCTTGCCGGCATCGACGTGCGCGAGGATACCAAGATTGCGTATTCTTGAGGGATCTTCAGGAGACACAGGATAATCGTTCCAATGGCGGGTGGCTTGAGACAATGGACGTGCTGGGGTGGTACACACTTCATGATAAACAAAAGTCGTCATGCCTGCGAGAAAGTCCCGCAGCGGGGCAGGCGTAAACGTCGGTTCTGACGACGGCGCCAGACGTCTCCCCCCGGCACCCTCATACAGAGCTATCAGTGATCAGCTGTCAGCTAAACCCGGTTAACGATACGGCACGGCGATATCTCTTCGCGGTTGCCCGGTTCTTGTAGGGACGACCGGCCGGTCGCCCATTTGCAACCAAGCACACGGCTCACACGAAGACACGAAGGAAAATCGGAAATAGCGAAAAAGCGGGCAACCACAAGGGTTGCACCCACAAATACGAGGTTGTCACGTGGGACGGCAACAGCAATTCGCGGATGCCCGTTTCTGTAGGGGCGACCGGCCGGTCGCCCATTTGCAACCAAGCACACGGCTCACACGAAGACGCCAGGACACAAAGGAAAAGACTGGGATCCGAAGAAAATCCAAATGCCAGTCGACAGTAGTTCCGGGACAGTTCGGGGCCGGCTCGAAGCCACGTTGTATCGAAATGTTCGTATATGCCTCTCCGAGTCCGGTGTAGTGGTCACGATTTCTCCGTTCTGGAAGAGGAAATCGGATATAACGAACAATATAGCCTATTTTTTGAATAATATTTTTAATTATATTGATATATACCTTCTTAAAATTTACAAAAATAAAGGTATATTTATCGCGTCACACTTCAAACTGGCCCCGAATACAAGAATGGAAGGAGCAATTCAATGAAAATCGATCACGGTCGCCTTCGCAGCCTCCGCAAGTCAAAACGCCTCACCCGCCAACGACTGGCAGAAATAGCTGGCATCCACCCCCGCACGATCCAGCGCCTGGAGAACGACCCGGATCAGTGTCGGAAGACTCGTGAAGACACTGTGAACGAATTGGCCAAAGCGCTTGATGTCGAACCCGGGGTGCTCACGGGTGAGTTGCCGCTACCCGCGCTAGATGAAGCACCGGAAAACGAGTCCTATCGAATCGGTGCTCGGGTCACATCCAAAGTCCGCCTCGCTTACGATCTCATCAAACGCCGGTACGGCGTAAACACTAACGATCTAGTCAACATGGCACCGTTTTTCTTCACGCTACTCGCGGAGGGAAGCCTCGCCCATAGGCGCAAGGAATTGGAAGAGGCCGATAGTAATTGGCACCAAATCACATCCAGCCATGGGGTATTCGGGACCGCCATCGCACTTGCTGAAATGAACTCCGTCGTAGAAGAGGAATCCATCCGCAAGAACGACATTTTCGGCGAACATCTACTCAGCGATAGTTATGGAATGACGGCCAATGCCTTCGACCCCTCCGAAGACAATCCATTCGCAGGCTATTTGTGCAAGTTGGCGACCGACCTCGATAATCCAGATGCCGTTGTGGTGGATGGTAGAGAACTCGATTTCAGACTCGAATTCAGATTTCCGTACTACGGGGTCTGCGATGATGAGCTCGACAAGATCGCCAACGGGTCTCCGATTGGCAGGGCCGCCCTGGAGATGGGCTTCTTGCGTACATCGAAAATTCCCGAGGAACTAATGACAAATGAAAAAGACGTGGAACGTCAGAAGTGGCTTGAAGAAAGCACGTTGGAGAAATTCAATAACATTAATAGAGGCGATCTGGCAGATCTATTGAAAAAATTCGCCCCAATTCTTGTAAGCCAAAGGACAAAATCGATGTTGGAGGAAAACGAGTCCGGAACGAGCAAGCCCGAAACTGAGAAGAAAGGCGACGATCAATGAACGATCTAATCTACACCCGCCATGCCGAGACCCGCGCACAGCAACGAGGCATTCACAGACGGGATATAGATCTGATTCAAGTTTACGGAACACCAGTGGATGTAGATACATGGTTGATGCGAAAGCGGGACGTCGCCCGAGAGATCGCGAACCGTAAACGTGAAATTCAATTGCTGGAAAGGCTCAAGAATCGCAAAGTCGTCATCAGAGACAAATGCGTCGTTACAGCCTATCCGTCACGGCCTTCGGATCAGAAACGCGCGCTGCGACGGGGAAGGCAGAAGGGATATCTCTAACCATGAATCGCCAACGACACCGCCGTGAAGTCACCTCGCCATCGCTCCCCCCCTTGTAGGGGCGTCCCTTGTGGGCGCCCGCCGGCGCGCCGGTGCTGTGCCGTCTTTACCGAATCAAGATCCATTCTGATCCTGATCCAGCAACTGAACAAACGCCTTGACGCTGGATACCTGGACCGCCGCTCGGTGCAACGCCTTGAGACGTTGCGCGTCGTTAACCGCCGCAATGCGTGCCGTCAGGGGATGCGACGCGGAGAGATCGATCGAATCTCCAGGACGGCCAGAATGCTCTCCCTGAGTCCCTGCTCGATGCCTTGTTCGATGCCTTTTTCGATACCCTGCTCAATGCCCTGACGGGTAAGGGTTTGGGCAAAGGACGATTCTCGTATCAGATCCATAATGCCCTCCTTCGAGATGACGTCAGAGATGGTTTCCGCGCGGGCAACCACAAGGGTTGCCCCGACAAATGCGAGGATTTCTCCGGACGGGCAATACCTCCCTGCCGAGCGGAACCCGGCGCATGCCGGTTCCTTGATACAACAGCATCTGTCTTTTAACCTCTTCGCTTGACAAGATGAACCCAATTGACGTACTTTTTCCGAACAGATCGGAGGTGCGCCATGAATGGGAAACTCTTCAACGAAGACAATATGCGATTGGTCGTCTTACTATTGGCCATCTGGGGTCTGATGTGGAACTTTTCCTCCGGAATCAATCAGAGAATAGACAGATTGGAAGATAAATTGGAAACGAAATTCGATACCGTTGACAGGAAACTGGAAAGAATAGATGCACGTATGGACGCCTTCGGAGAACGCATCGCCGCAAACGAAGCAAAACTCAAAGAATAAGAACCCACCACATCCAAAACGTCGTCAACAGCCTGCCAGTAAAACACATTGGCAGGCTTTGCTATTCGCCTTTCTTTTCCTCGTTATCCTTGCCACCATCCATGCATTTTCTTAAAATTACAAACCCGCGCGTGTCGGGCGGGATCTGAAGAGCATATAGTTTCGGACCGGTTTCTTGTCTATTCCGGCAACAGGAGAACGAATGCAGACCGATTACGCGTTTGAGATGGGGACTTCGAATTTGCGGTTCGGACCGGGCGCGACAAGGGAAGTGGGCATGGATCTGTCCGAACTGGGCGCCAGGCGCGCGATGCTGTTAACGGACCCCAATCTCGTGGACCTGCCGCCTGTGCGGACGGCTGTCGAATCCCTCAAGAGCGAGGGGGTCGATTACGCGCTTTATGACCGTGTCCGGGTCGAACCCACGGACGTGTCGTTTCAGGAAGCCATCGACTTTGCACTGGATGGAAACTTCGATGCGTTCGTTGCCGTGGGCGGCGGTTCCTCCATCGATACGGCAAAAGCCGCGAATCTCTATTCCACCTTTCCCGATGATTTCTACGCGTACGTGAACGCCCCGATCGGCAGCGGCAAGCCGGTTCCCGGCGCGCTCAAGCCATTGATCGCGATTCCGACGACCGCCGGAACCGGCAGCGAGACCACGGGTGTCACGATATTCGATATTTCCGAGAAACACGTCAAGACCGGCATCGCCCACCGCCGCCTGAAACCGTCGCTGGGCATTGTCGATCCTGAGAATACGCGAACCATGCCGCCGGTTGTGGCGGCCTCGACGGGCCTGGACGTGCTCTGCCACGCCCTTGAGTCGTATACGGCGATTCCGTACGATCAACGCCCGCTGCCCGAACGCCCGATTCTCAGGCCGGCGTACCAGGGTACCAATCCCATCAGCGACATGTGGGCGATCAGGGCCATCGAACTGGTCGCGGAGAACATCGTGCGCGCGGTTGCGGATCCGGATGATGACGAGGCGAGGTCGAATATGATCCTGGCATCGAGCATGGCTGGGATGGGCTTCGGCAACGCGGGCGTTCATCTCCCTCACGGGATGTCCTATCCCGTCTCGGGGATGGTGCGGGAATACCGGCCGGAGGGGATGGCAAGCGACCATCCCATCGTGCCCCATGGGATGTCGGTCTTCCTGAACGCGCCGGCCGCCTTCCGGTTTACCGGTCCTGCATGCCCGGAACGCCATCTCAAGGCCGCGCAACTGCTGGGCGCGGACATTTCCGGGGTGAAGGACCCTGAGACGGAGGCGGGAGGGAACCTCGCCGACCGCATCGTCGTGCTGATGAAGCGTCTCGAAATGCCCAACGGACTTTCCGCGATCGGGTTTACGGAGGCCGACGTGCCCGCGCTGGTGGAGGGCACGCTACCCCAGCACCGAGTGACCAAACTGTCGCCGAGGCCGGCCGGCAGAGATGACCTGGCAGCTCTATTCAGGGACGCGCTGACTGCCTGGTAGGAATTGAGCGGATTTCAGGAGGATGAGACTCGCATGGCTTCGACACGATCGTCAGAGCCACAGGTCGATTTCACCAGAGGACCCGGCGCGGATGGTCCGGATCATTTGCCCCCGTTTCCCGAAGGATGGTATCTGGTAGAGACGCGGGAGTCCCTTCTGCGGGAAAAACTGATCGAAAAGACCTGGATGGGAGAAGAAATCGTCGCATGGTGCGACGAGGAGGGCCGCGTCTGCGTGGCCGACTCCATATGCCCGCACCTGGGCTCATCCCTTGGGCCGGACGTTGGCGGGAAGGTCTGCAACGGCCGTCTCGTCTGTCCGTTTCATGGATTCGAGTTCGATACGACCGGCCAATGCGTCGCGACGCCGAACGCTCCGGCGCCCAGAGCCGCGAAGCTGAAGGTCTACGAAACCAGAGAGATTCTCGGCCTCGTCTTCGCCTGGTTCGGGAACGGCGGCAGGCCGTCACACTGGGACCTTCCGGGCGAGCCGCCCACCGGCGCCGAGTGGGGCGAAATCGGATTCCGGACCCTCCGGTTCCGCGGCCATCCACAGGAAACGGCGGAAAACTCCGTCGACGTGGGGCACCTCCGCTACGTGCACGGCTACGACAAGGTAAATCCAGTCGGTTCGTTAACTGTGGACGGTGCCTATCTTAAGAGTTGCTTCGACTTCAGACGCGTTCGCAGGATCCTGGGAGTAAAGGACCTCGTGTACGAAATCTCGGCTGTCGCCCACATCCACGGACTGGGCTACTCTTTCGTCGAAATCCACGAGAAAACCATCGACATGCACGCAAGACTGTGGGTGCTTCCCACACCTGTTGACGGCTCCGTAATCGACCTCGTTCTGGCCGGCCAACTGAGGGAAATCCCAAAGCCCCGGCGGTTCATCTCGGGGCTGGGTTTCTTACCGATGACGTTGCGCCAACGGCTGATGAATCACATTCTGCTTTCAGCGCAAGAACAGGATGTATTGCAGGACGTGGTAATCTGGGAAAAGAAGCGGCATCGGTCGCCTCCGCGGCTCTGCCGGGCCGACGGCCCCATAGGCGCCTACCGCCGCTACTGCCGGCAGTTCTATCCGGAACAGCCTTTGGGCTGATCGATGCGGCCTCCAGCTCCGCTGATCTGGATCGGAGCATTTTAGATGCGCTATGCAGAAAGTATAAAGATATATTCCAACGTCAATTACCAAAACAACGCCAGGACTAAATCAGAGGTTCCAAGCAACCTTGACAAGGTAACTGAAATGCTGTATCTTATAATTATATGAACAAGTTACACACTTCCAAAGCGAGTTCGAATCCTTCACCTTCTGCTTGAGGGAACGTCGATGCGGGCAGAATTTCGCATCATGCGCGTTTCAGTAAAACACCGTCTTCAGGCTGCTGATTGATGCACCCCTTGCCTGCGCAAGATTCCACTCTGCTACGCCGAGGCCGTTATTGAGGGCCGCCATCCGACGACAGCAGGTGGCCAGAGGATAATTGGTTAAATGATGACTCACGAAACAGCAGTTGGAACGGGCCCGGGGGCTTCCACGCTGAGTCTGCCGGAAGAGTTGCTGCTGGCGCTGCTGGACGAAGAGAGCGGTTATTTTCGTCAGGTGCCTGGCTGGAACCTGAACTGCGCCATGGCCGGCGCAGCGCTGGGTGAACTGTCGCTGCGCGGTCGCATCGACACCGATCTTGAGTCGCTGACTCTGGTGGATGCGACCGACACCGGTCGTCCGGTACTCGACCCGATCTTGCGGGAGATCTCGACCGAAACGGAAACACATGATGCCCGCTACTGGGTTGAGCGGCTTGCTCCGCAGTCCGAGTCGATGATCCCCCTGGCGCTGGACGGGCTCGTTCGGCGACAGATTCTCGACCTTCACCCGGGCGATTTCTATACCTTCACCAAGCGCCCGCCGCAGGACGAAACACCGCAAGGAGACGTCCACCTGGCGGGCGAGTCCGTAAGGGCCCGGCTGACCAGGATCATCTTCTCGGACGAGATTCCGGGTCCGCGCGACGTAATTATCACCGGCCTCATCAACACCTGCCGCGTTTTCCATCTGATGTTTCAGATCGACGAGGAGGTGGAAGAACGGATTCAGTTCGTCAGCCAGATGGACCTGATCGGCCAGGCGATTGCGGCAGCGGTGAGCCAGAGCATCATCGCACCTTCGCTTCGCCAGCCTTCGCTGACCAAACCGATTCCAACCGTGTCCCTGCGTGATCTGGTGTTCAACCGCGAGTTGCGAGAGGGCAGGCTGCCGGCAGGGTTCGCCATTCTTGCGGAAAAATACGGTCCGGTATTCGAGCTTCGGCTCCCGTTCCGACAGAATATGATTGTCCTGGCAGGGCTGAAGACAAACGAATGGGCTCACCGCATGGGGCGGGTGTTCTTGCGGTCGAAAGAGTACTTCGAGGGCGTCGACAAGGCCTATGGCGTGTCGCGCTCGATGCACTCGGTTGACGGCGCCGATCACTTTCGCTTTCGCAAATCGTTGCAGCCCGCCTACTCTCGCAGGACTTTGACCAGGCGTCTGGACGAGGTCTATGACCTGGCCCGTTCGCACATGGCGAGTTGGGACGTTGGCGCCGCGATGCCGGTGCAGGAGATGCTGCGACCATTGCTGAACGCGCAGTCATCGCCGCTCCTGGCCAGCATTAACACCCAGGCCGAAATTGCCGACGCGCTCGAATACAAGATACGAGTACTCAATGTGGGCATCGTCAAGATCCTGCCGCGCTTCATGCTCAAGACCCCGTCGATGCGCCGCCGGGCGAAGGCCATGCAAAAGATCGTAGACCGCATGCAGAGGACACATACGGCCGCGCAGCGGGTTGGGATGCATGAGGACGTGGTGGACGCGTATCTGGCCCTGAACGCGTCCGATCCCCAGTTCCTCCCCGAATCGGACCTGTCGCTGCCGCTGGGCGCGATTCTGATGACCGCTATGTACATGGGCGATCAGATTGGCTTCGCCCTTTACTGGTTGGTGCAGAATCCCGAGTTGTACGAGCGAGTCACGGCCGAAGCGGACGCGTTGTGGGCCGAGGGCGATCCCAGCGAGGAGGACTTCACTCGAGACCGGATCGACGTGACCCACCGGGTGCTGATGGAGGCGCTGCGGATGTCGCCGATCGTGGCCATGTCGATGCGCACGGTGATGAATACCTGCGTGGTGGAGGGTTACGAACTGCCGGTCGGGTCGCAACTCATGATTGCGCAGACGGCCACGCACTACTCAGAAGAGTCGTTTCCCGATCCGTGGACGTTCGACATCGACCGCTACCTGCCCCCGCGAAACGAGCACCTTGGCAGAGGCTACGCGCCCTTCGGACTGGGCACGCACTCATGTCTCGGGAGCCGCTGGGCCGACATGCAAATGGCGATCAATCTGCTGATGCTCACGCATCACTTCAAGATCGAGCTGGACCGTCCCTACGAGCGGTTGCCGATGGACCCGTTGCCCTCACAGTCGCCCAGCAACAAACTGAAATTCAGGCTCGTTCAGCAGCGGCACGAACTTCGAGTCTGAGTTCGCTGCGCCCGCTCCTCCAAAGCCTGGAACTGGTCCGCGATTCCCGAATTGAGCCTTTCGCAATGAAATCATCTGGCGGCGGACGACCTCGCACCGTACGGGTGATCACGGGGGCGAGCGGGCAGATCGGCGGGGTGTTGACGCGGGCCCTTACCGTCAAGTACGGGCCCCGTCAGGTCCGTGCGATCTTTCGGAAGCGTCGAGGAACGGCGGCGGATCTCGACATCGCATGGGTCAATGGCGACATTCTCGACAAGAAATCGCTGATCGCCGCCTTCGCGGGCGCGGAAACCGTGTTCCATCTGGCCGCGTTGGTCTCGATCGGTAGCGTCAGGGCGAACGAATTCCATCGCACGAATGTCCTGGGCACCCGCAATGTCGTGGAAGCGGCCCTCGAGTGTGGCGTGAGACGCCTGGTTCATGTTTCCTCGATCCACGCTTACGAACAGCACCCGCTGGACGAAGTGCTTGACGAGAGCCGCCGTGCTGTGGACAGCCCGCGCGACGCTCCCTACGACCGTTCGAAAGCCGCCGGCGAAGTGGAAGTCCGCCGCGGCATCGACCGCGGGCTTGACGCCGTAATCCTGAATCCAACCAGCGTCATTGGCCCCTATGACGGCGAGCCCTCGCCTATGGGGCAGTTTTTTCTCGACCTCTACCGCGGGCGGCTTCCCGCGTTGATTGCAGGTGGCTACGACTGGGTCGATGTGCGCGATGTCGTGGCAGCCGCTATGGCCGCCGAGTCGCAGGCGAGATGTGGCGAAAACTACCTCGTCTCAGGTCACTGGCACACCGTGCGCGAACTGGCGGAACTCTCCCGGCAGGCGACCGGTGTAGCCCCGCCCCGCCTCCAGTTCCCGATGTTCGCCGCCCGGTTATGGGCGCCCTGCCAGGTCGTCCTGGATCGGTGTCGCGGACGCCGTCCGCTCTACACGCCGGTGTCCGTCCGCGTCATGGCCCACGGCAATCGGCGGATATCCAGCGCCAGGGCGAAGGCGGAACTCGGGTTCCACTCGCGCTCGCTCGCAGAATCGGTCAGGGACACGTACCGCTGGTTCGACGAACACGGCATGCTGGGTGAAGACGCGTGACATGACCGAAGAGCGTCCGCTGTCTGTTGATCAGCGTGTGCGCCCCCATGTCCGAATGTCGTTCGTTCGCATTACCGGACGGGAACCAGATGCAGACGGATGGCGTACAGCGCGGGGACGATCATCAGCAGGATTGAAGTGGCGATGAGTATTCCGAAGCCCAGCGAAGCGGCGAAAGGGACGAGGAACTGGGCCTGAACGGCGCGTTCCAGGATGAGGGGAAAGAAGCCGAGGAAAGTCGTCAGGGAAGTGAGCATAATGGGTCGAAAACGTCCCTTTGCGCCTTCGATGATCGCAGTTCGCACCGGGGCGCCTTCATCGAGTTTCTGATCGATGAAGTCGATCATCACCAGAGAA
Source organism: Gemmatimonadota bacterium (assembly GCA_028874335.1). Lineage (GTDB taxonomy): Bacteria > Latescibacterota > UBA2968 > UBA2968 > JAAXHE01. The sequence continues at coordinate 33,658 of JAPPJY010000005.1, forward strand.
TCGTTCACGACCACGCCGCTCAGGCCGAAGACGCCCATGAAGGATACCGCGCTCAGGGCCAGCCCCAGGACCCAGTGACCAAGGATCACGCCGATCAGGCCGAATGGGATGACGGCCATGATGATGAAGGGCTTGGTGTAGGAGCGCAACGGAATGGCAAGCAGCCCGAAAATCATGATCAACGCAATCCCAAACCCGCGAAACAGTGCGTCAAGAGACTCGAGCTGCTGTTGTTGTTCCCCTCCAAACGTGTATGTCAGGTCCGGGTCCGCTGCGATGAGGTTCGCCAGGATGGAATTGGCCAGGATGTCGTTGGCTTCGTCGCCCGTGATCACCACCTCGTCCACGTCGGCTGTGACCGTGACCACCCGCTGCCCGTCCTTCCGTCGAATCGCCGGCGGCGACATGCCCGATTTCAACGCGGCAACGCTGGTTACAGGAACCTCGGACCCGTTCGGCGTGCGGATCAGGTACCCTTCGATATCGGTAATGGAATTCCGCTCATCCTCTGGCAGCCGCACGTAGACCCGGACCTCTTCCCGACCGCGCTGCACCCTAACGGCCTCCGCTCCGAAAAAAGCCGCGCGCGCCTGTCCGGCCAACGCATCAAGCGTGAGACCGAGCGTCTGCGCTTCGGGCCGCAGCTCGAGTTGGACCTCAGGGACGCCCGGCGTGTGGTCCGAACGTACGTCGTGGACGCCCCCAATGCCGCGGAGTCCGTCAACCACCGTCCCTGCGACCCTGACAAGCCGCTCCGGTTTCGGGTGGGACAGGACGGCCTCCACGGGGTTGCCGAAGTCGATGATCTCGCCGCTGTACGTGATCCCCCGCACGTAGGGCAATACCCCAACCTCCTCGCGCCAGGCCTGCACGAAATCGACGGTGGAGATCTGTCTTTGCTGTGCGCCCAGTAGTTTGAATTCTATGGTGGCGATGTTGGCTTCCGGATTCAGGGTCGGCGCCGGGTTCAGGCCTCCGCCCTGGATGCGCGGCCGCAGACCTACCGTTACGATAACGCCGGTTAGCAGCGGAGGCGCGTCCGCCGGCCGGTCCCGGGATAGGCGGTCGATGACCCGGTGTCCGGCATCTTCCAGTTCCCGCGCCACCTCGTACGTCCTCGTCGCGGTCGTCCCGTCGGGCATCTCCAGTGTTACGGTTGCGAAATCTCCCTCGACGTCAGCCGCCAATGTGGTTGGGATGATACCCGCGGCGACCAATGAGAAACACAGCACAAGCAACCCCACCGCACCCGACATTGTCACCCATGGCTGGTCGGCGGCAAACCGCAATGCCCGGTCCAGAGGGCCCTGCACGAAACCGTTCAGCAGCACGTCCACCCGGTCCTGCACCCGTGCAAAGAAACGATCGAAAGCATTTGCCGGCACCCATTCCGGGCCGTGCATGTGCGACAGGTGGTTGGGCAGGATCAGCAGGGATTCGATAAGAGAAACGATTAGGATAGCGATCATGATAATCGGCAGCGCCCGCCACGAATCACCAACCCCGCCCGGGATGAACAGCAGCGGCACGAAAGCAACCACCGTCGTGAGTACCGCGAAAATCAGCGGTACCTTTATCCGGCGTGCGCCCCGGATCGCAGCCAGGACCCCGGGCGTACCGCGCTTTCGTTCGTTCTGGATGAGTTCGGATACGACAATGGCGTCGTCCACGACGATTCCTATGGCGAGGACGAATGAGAACAGGCTCTGAGCGTTGATGGCAACGTCGAGTACCAGCATCACCGCAAGGGCGCCGATGCCCGAAACGGCCAGTCCGACCGCGACCCACATCGCAAGACGGATCTGGAGAAAGAGGCTGAGTGAGACCAACACCAGCAGAAGGCCCAGTACCCCGTTCTTGAGGAGAATATCGGTGCGTTCCTTGAAGTCCTGGGACTCGTCGTTCCATATGGTAACGCCCACGCCGTCAGGCAGTGACGGAATCACCTCGTTCGCCAGGTGTTCCCTGACGGACGTGGCGACGTCCATCACGTGTTCGCCATCGGCCCGGTAGACTTCCACGAACACTGCCGGATGGTTCTGATGCCGGACAACCAGGTCGGCTTCCTGGAAATCGTCCTGGACTTCGGCGATGTCGCCGATGCGCAGAACCGTACCGTCACGCTTGGTCAGAAGCACGATTGCTTCGAAATCCTGCTGATCGTAATTCTGGCCGAGGGTCCGAACGCGCACCTGGGACTCCCGGGTGTCGATACTGCCGGCCGACAGGTCCAGAGAACTGCGGCGTACCGCGTTGGCGACGTCGTTGAGTGTAAGCCCGAGGGACCTCAGGTGATGAAGCGGCACCTCGATGGAGATCTCGTAATTTCTGACGCCGCTGACCTCCACCTGTGATACGGAGGAAAGCGTCTTGAGCTCATCCTCGATCTGGTATGCCAGTTCCTTCAGCGAGCGCTCCGGCACATCGCCGTAGACAATGAGACGCATCATGCTCTGGCGGTTGGTCATCTCCCAGAACAGGGGACGTTCGGCGCCGCCGGGGAACGTCTGTATCCGGTTGACCACGGATTCGATATCGTCCAGGGCCCGGGCCATGTCCGTACCGGAATCCATTTGAATTCTTACGGACGCGATACCCGGCGCCGCCACTGACTTGACCGCCTTCACGTCGTCCAAACCGCTGACCCGGTCCTCGATCTTGACAACGATCGACTCCTCCACCTCCTCCGGTGTGGCGCCGGGATAGGCCATGGAGACTTCGATGTGGTAGAAGGGCACCGTGGGCCACGCTTCCCGCTCCAGGCCGGTCAGCGACACCAGCCCGAACGCGACAATGGCCAACATCAGCAAATTGGCCGCGATGCTGTTGCCGGCCATATAGGCGAACGGCCCGGGCCGTTCGCCCCGGATGTCGTCATTCGTACTCATGGCGACTCGTCAGTCTCCGTCTGAACGGGCATTCCCTCCGTGGCGAAGTGAATCCCGCCGGTGATTGCCGCCAAACCGTGTTCCAGCGAACCCGTCACGTACGCCTCATCGTTGGAACGCTGCAAAACCCGAACCGGAACGATATTCACAGCGCCGCTCTTCACCATCCAGACCTCGTTGCCGGGCTTCAGCGATGCCCGTGGGATCCTGAAAAAGCCCTCCCCGAACCTGCCCTCGATTTCCACCTGGACAAACTTGCCCACCAACAGTGGCGGACGAACACCGGGGTTGACGTTCCCGTTCGCCGGGACGCCCGCGGAAAACGGATCCGGTACGCGCACGATGACGTCGATGGTGCGCGATTGCTCGTCGAGGGCTGCCTCGGCTCGATCCACGTAGCCTTCCCATTCGAATTGCCCGTCGCCGTGCCGGGCGACCACCCGGGCAGCCACGCCCAGATTGCCGTCACCCGCCTTCAGTTTCCACAGGTCCGGAATGAGGGCGGCGTTGCCGTCGGTCAGGGGTACGACCACTTCCACCGCGTCGGCGGCAAACAGCCGGCCCACCGGCTGGCCTGGGCTGACGATCTTTCCCCGGTCCACGGATTCCTCGCGCACCACGCCGTTGAAAGGCGCGGTTATCGTGGTCCTGGACAGGGCGAGCCTGGCGTCGGCAAGCCTGGCTTCGTCGCGATTCAGCGCGGCCTTCGCCGCGTTCAACTGGGGCTCTCTCAGCGTAAGGGGATTCGTATCGGACGGCGAAGCCCCGTCCCCACGCTGCCGCGCGTAAAGTTCGTACTGTGAGCGGGCAATGGATGCCTGTTCCTGTTCGCTGAGCAATGCCACCCGGCTGGCCGCAAGAATGGCCTCGGCTTCCCGAACACGAAACCGATAGTGGACCTCCTCGATCCGGAACAGGGGCTGTCCGGCGGTTACCCGGCCCCCGCTCTTGAAGCCCGGGTCCACCCAGACCACCCTGCCGCCCACCTGAGGAACGATGTCGACCTCCGCACCGGGCCGCACGGTACCGGCACCGAATACCGGTATGGCCCCTGCCCCGGCGGCAACCGGACCCGTCTGCACGAACGGTATCTGGGGAGGCTGTTCGGTCCGCGTGGGTTCGGGCGCAAGCGAGACCAGAAGGGCAGCCAGACCCACGGAAAACAAGATTATGGCGCTGGCGGTCAAGACAGTGGTTATGCGGGACATGGCAATCTACTCCGTTGGAGGTCGGGAGACAGGCTGCGTCGGTGATTCCGGACCGGTTGCCTGGCGGGGGTCGGGGGTCCATGCGCCTCCCAGCGCCCGGTGCAGGGCAAGACGGGCCAGACCCAGATCGCGTTCCGCCGTCGCGAGCAAGGATTTCGCGGTCAGCCGGATCTGCATTGCGTTAAGTAAAGCTCTATAGCCAACGACACCGGAAACGTACCGCTGCTCCTGCAGTTCTTTTTCCGCTTGAGCCGTGTTCGATCGAGCGGTTAGCAGCGAATGGCGCCGGCGGCTGGCCTGCAGGCCGGCAAGGGCGGCCTCAACCTCGTTGACCGCGGTGATCACGGATTTCCCGTAGACCGCGACTGCGCCTTTCAATCCGGCTTTCGCAAGAGCGAGATTGGCTTGAAGCCGGGTACCCTGGAATACGGGTCCCAGGAGGTTCATGCTCAGATTCCGGAACCATTGCTCCGGGTTGAACCACTCGCTCGACTCCGTACTCTGCAGCCCGATGGATCCGTGAAGGGACAGTCTCGGCGCCAGGTCCGCGCGGCGTGCGCCAACCTGGAGTCGGGCCGCTTCCATCCGCTGCCTGGCCGCGACGACGTCGGGACGCTGCGTCAGAAGGCGGGTCGGAATGCCCGCAGGAACGGGTTGCAGGGCTCCGTTGCTGTAAGGGGAGTCCGACATCAATCCCGCGAGGTCCACGCGGTTGTCTCCCATGAGCACCCGGAGCCTCCCCTCGGCATTGGCCAGCAGCGCTTCGATCTGCGGGAGTTCGGCCTGTGCGGTGCGCGAATCCTGCCGCGCCCTGTGGAGGACGCTCACGTCGGTCAGCCCGCGATCGTAGCGGGACTCGGCCAGCGACTCCCGCTTCCGGGAGACCTCCGCTATTTCGGTTGCCAGCGTCCGTTGGCGGCGCAGGTTGACAATTTCAAGGTAGGTCCGGACGGTTTCGGCCAGAACGCCCATCCTGGCTGTCATATAGTCCGACTCGGATGCGAGGCGCTCCGCGCCCGCGGCCAGCCCGTCGTTCCGGTTCCGGCCCCAGAAATCCAGTTCGTAGGCGAATTCCACACCGGCCGTATAGGTCGTCAGCCCGATTCGATCCGGGAGCGTGATTCCCGGCACGCCGCCCCCTCCCGAACCGACTCCCAGTTCGTCCAGCTGGGCGCCGATACCCGCGTTGGTGGGCGCGTCGAACTCATTGACGCCGGCTGTCGGCTGAATGGAGGGGAACAGGGGCGCCCTGGCGATGCGTGCGCGCGCCCTGGCCTGATCGACCCGGGCGACCGCGGCCGCCAGGTCGAAGTTCGATTCCAGCACGTTCTCGATTATCCTGTTCAGGGCCGGATCGGCGAAGGATATCCACCATTCCCGGCGTTGGATTGAGACAGTGACTTCACCCCCTGCGGATCCGTCGGTCAGCTCGGAAACCGATTCAGCGACCGGCGGCGCTGAACGCGGCGCAAGGGTGCAGGCGGAGACGAAAAAGCCGACGAGAGCCGGCGTGAGTCTTTTTCGCGAGATAGACATGTCGCTGAACCGAGGAAGCTCGAGCTTACGCTTGGTGTTCTGTAGGATGTTGAAGCCCTGACAGCGTATGGTGAACACGCTTTAACAGTCCGTTGATAAAGCCGCTCTGCAGGCGAGGCCGAGCCATTGTGGCCGAAGACAAGGCGCGCGACCGAGTCGAATCGAGCGATTCGGCGAGGGAACGCAACGCAGTATTTCGACCGCAATGGCCGACCATAGACCGGATGGGCTTTTTCAACGGGCTGTAAAGGGCTCAACACTGCAACTTTCCATACGAAAATATCCCCGTTTTGTCAAATCAAAAATCGGATTCGGGTCCGCGGATCCCGGCTGCCGAAACGGGCCGCGGCGAGTCGCGTTTGGGCAATTTGTCGTTGCGTATCAGGGCTATTCTTCATACCTTGCCGAGCCTGTTCTTCGTTTTCCTTCACTTCCACTGGAGGGACGGACGTTGTGGAAGCCAAACTGATCTGGTTGCTGATCTTCGTGGGCCTGTACTGGGCTTATTGCCTTTTCTGGGGGTTCCGGGGGGCCCTGCGATCGCGCACGTCCGCGGATTATTTCGTGGCCGGCCGCAGCATCGGCATCTGGGTTTTCGTGCTGGCCGCCACCGCCACCAGTTTTTCGGGCTGGACCTTCGTGGGTCATCCCGGACTCATTCTGGAGGCAGGCCTACCTTATGCGTTCGCTTCCTTCTATGCGCTGACGATTCCGTTTACCGGCGTGCTTTTCCTGAGGCGACAATGGCTCATCGGGAAGGCGTTTCAGCATATCACGCCCGGCGAGATGTATTCCCACTACTACGGCGGCGATACGATCAGACTGCTGACGGTACTCGTGGCGTTTCTTTTCAGCGTGCCGTATCTGGGTGTCCAGCTTCGAGCCTCGGGGTTCCTGTTCAACGTGCTCTCTGATAACTTGCTGAGCGTGGAAGTGGGGATGTTCGCGCTGTCCGCCATTGTGATGATCTATGTGGCTGCCGGCGGGCTGCGGTCTGTGGCTTACGTGGACTGCGCGCAGTGCATTCTCCTTGCGTTCGGGATCGTCGCCCTGGGCATTGTCGCGATTCAATTTTCCGGTGGATGGACGGCTTTCACGGAGGGCGTGGGCAATCTTGTTCGACAGGACCTGGCTTCGGGAAAGGGACTGACGCCCGCGGGGCATTCCCATTACGTGGCGTTGCCCGGCTCGATTCAGGTTGTTTCCGAGGGGTCGAAAGCGGTTGGCGGCGTCTGGACCGGAATGATGTGTATGACCTATATGTTCGCGCTGATGGGCATCCAGTCTTCGCCCGCCTTTTCAATGTGGGCGTTTTCCAACCGCACAAGCGAACCCTTCCGCTGGCAGCAGGTGGTGGCGTCCTCGGTGATCATCGGAATCATCCTGTTTACCTTTACTATATTCCAGGGACTGGGCGGTAACGTGCTGCTGGCCAACGGGGTCTTCGAAGAGGTGAGCCGGCCGGAACTGGTGCCCCAGTTGATCAACCTCCTGGCGGACAACTATCCGTGGCTGGTGGGACTGCTTGCCGTGTGTGCGCTGGGGGCCATGCAGAGTACCGGGGCGGCCTATATGTCCACGTTCAGCGGAATGGTGACCCGGGACCTCTATCGGCGTTACGTTTCACCCGATGCTTCGGACAGCACGCAGAAGCTGTACGGCAGGATTTTCGTGATACTGGTCACGCTTGCCGCGCTGATTGTGGCAGCCAAATCCACGCAGGCTATCGTGATGCTGGGCGGACTCGCCGTGGCCTACGGGTTTCAGATGTATCCGGCATTGATGGGGCTCTGTTATTTCCGGTTCTTCACCAGGAAGGGCGTGGTATGGGGGCTGGTTGCGGGACTGGCAGCGGTTACGCTTACCGACCGCACGGTCAGCGAGGCGCTTCCCGTGATCATGGGATTTGTGAAGCTGTTCCTGCCGGACCGCATCGCTTCCACAATCAGCGACACGCCCTGGGGCGCGTACCCGCTGACGATTCACAGCGCGGGCTGGGGCATTTTCTTCAACATGCTGGTTGCCGTTCTTGTGTCGTATCTGCGGCCGGACGGCGAGAAAGACAGGGACAGGAAAGCGAGCCATCACCGCTTCGTCCAGGCGGTTTCGGGTATTTCGCGGGAGCGGCGCCGGCACGTCCCCTGGGCCTGGCTGTTCACCGCGGTCTGGTTCCTCGTGGGCTTCGGGCCCTTTGCCGTAGTCGGCAATACGCTGTTCGGCGACCCCGATGCGCCTGCGACATGGGGCCCGTTCGGCCTGCCGTCTCTGTGGGTCTGGCAGTTGTTGATGCTTGCCTTCGGCATCTTCGTCATGTGGTACCTGGCGTTTTACGTGGGGCTTTCCAGGCCCGTTCCGCCCGAGCGGGTGGAGGAGGCGCGAAAGGCGCATCTGGCTGAGACGGACGACGCGACCTGACCTGCGACGATGTCACTATGGAAAAGGACGGGTACACCGTGTGGTGCCCGTCCTTTTCGGCTTTCTGATACCGTCGACGTGACAGGTGTCAACGCAATAACGCCGGTCCTCGCTCGTCTTCCCAGTCCATTCGCACGCGGTCCCGCCTTCCGTCGGCGTGGTCGACGTTGACGGTCCATACGTTCGCGCGCCGGGTGGTGTTCGTCTTGATTCCGGCGGTGACGCGGTCCGCGCCAAAGGGGTAAATCACGTACCCTGTCCGAAACGGAAGCCGCGCCCGTCTCCTGTATACGGCCACCGGCGCAGGCACGTCCTCCCCGCTGACCGCCAGCCAGCCCTGGACCGGGTCGTTTTGGCCGCAGACCAGCCGGGGCGTCATCCGGGTCAACGGAATCAATTCCAGGTTGGGTGCATCCATACGCCCGGTGCGGACGGCGCCGGTGTCGGAATCTATCAGTAGACGGAACGGCATGAAGTGGAACAACGCCTCGTACGTATGGCTGCCCTCGCCCGTCAGTTCATCGAAGACCATGAAATAGTCCGGTTTGACGAAAATCACGGCGCGGCGATGCCGGACGGCCGCATCCAGGTCCGCGTAGGGCGCGTCGTAACTCGCCGCGGCAACATCGGAACCGTCATCCGAATGCCAGAATGTGGAATCGCGGGCGGAACGGGTCCATTGTTCGACGGTCTGGTTGCGGCCACGGGCCTGCGCGCGGCCGTCCACAAGGACGGTATTGTGGGCCTGCGTGGTCGCATAGAACCGGGTCCAGGGGTTGGTGTAGTACGACGTGATGCCGGGATCCACGATAAAGGGCGTGCCGTAGGCATAGACTTCGAAGCTGAGTTTGTCTTCGTGCTGGTGCCAGCGGCCGTAAGGGGCCCCCTCGAAGAAGAGATATCGCGCGTCCCGGTCCCAGCCGCTCCTCATGATGAAATAGCCCGAGTCGCGCAGGGCGACCGATTCATAGTCCGGCGGCGCGCCCTCACGTCCCCCGGTGCCCACCCACACCGCGGTCGGATTGTCGAGGACGCGTCCGGGTCGCTCAAGGGACTCTCCATATTTGGAGTCCATGCTGCCGGCGTCGGAGACGGAGGGATGGGTGAAGTCCGGTCGGGTGATGGCCACGCACCAGTCGAACATCGATCGAATGCCGGCTTCCAGTTCGGGATCGAGCGGATGGTTGAACTTTCGCGCAACCTGAAACGACTCAAGGAACCACGTGGCGATGCTCATTTGGTAACCGGGAGTCAGCTCGTAGGAAGCCCCGTCGGGCATCACCTGGATGCGCATGTCCTCCAACAGCCTGCGATAGCCTTCTTCCCGCCATTGGGCGGCGTCCCTGAATTCGGGAAAGGCGCAGCCCAATGCGGCGATGGTCCGGGCCTCGGCAATGGTCTTGTTCGAGGGCGGGAAGGACTCGAAACGGTGCAGACAGGCCTGGTGCTCGTAGATCGACTTGAGCATATCGATAATCGTGGCGTCATCGGTCTCCGGACACGCGCAGAGGACGCGGAAGACGTCCACGAGCGTGCTGAACGGCCGGATGGCCACCACAAGCGAATGGCCCCACGGGTATCCGCCGGCCCGAACGCCGTAGGGTACCGGGCATCGCCGCATCCAGTCCGCGATATATCGCTCGATGCCCTTCGCGTATTTCGCGTCACCGGTTTCCCAGAACGCGTCAATCGCCGGCCTCAGGAACAGGAGATAGTGGATGGCCAGCGTCCACTCTATATACCCGGTCGGGTTGGCTTCCCAGTCGATCTCCGCCGACCAGTCCTGCCCCAGGACCCGGCCTTCCAGCACGCGGTCGGCCTGGTCGGGATCGGCATTCGGCTCCTGTTCGCTCGGGACCAGTTCCCGGTCGAAGCCGCTGGACCTGAAATATCTCGCGACTTCCGTCAGAAGGGATCCGTCCGGCGCGTCCTTCAGCATTTCCAGTCCCGGGTATTCCGGGTCCAGTGCGGCGATGAAGGCTTCATCCGTCATACGCGGACCGGGCGTTACGTCTCTCTCTACCAGGCGAATGTTGCGAAACCGGCTACCCTGCGGGCCGGTCAGCGTTGCCGATCGCGTCTCTTTCCAACCCGAAGGAATCCCCTGCGTATAGAAACACTCCGCGGGAAACCGGAATTCCCGCCAGCCCTCCCAGACGTTCCCGCCGCGCGGGGAGACGATGGCGTGGAACAGATAGCCGTCGTCTTCGCTCATGCCCTCGGTACGATGGCCCGACGTCAACCGGCACCAGAGCAGGCCGTTTGCGCCGGGAGGCAGATACACCTCAGCGCGAACTTCGTTCACCCGCCGCCAGTCCCCCGAATCCATTGGCAGATCGACGTTCTCTTCGTACTCGGATTTCACAAGAAGCTGTGCCGAGATTATCGTATCGTCCTCAAACTTCGCGAGGTCCATGAATCGTCCCCTTCGCGTAAGCGGCTTCGAATCCACATCAAGGTCTTCTCAGTCGCTCCATCTGGCGGTCGGCCGGAATTGTCCCCATTTCTTTCTTGCTTTCTGGTACTCTGACCGTACTGAATCGATTGAATCTGCCGGCGTCCCCTTCAGGACCGAATTTTCCAGCTTTGATTCGAGGATTGCTCTCACTCCTCGTCTTCCTCTCTGTAAAACGCTTTCAATGCTGCCTCCGAACCCGTCAGATCAAATTTAAATCTCCACTCATTGAGGTTTTCTGTAACTTCAGACGGATGTCGTCCTGCCTTCCGCTCTGGTAAATCTTGCAGATGTACATATAGTGTTTGAAATACTTCCTGGTACATTTTCCACAATATGGGGCGAAAGGTCTTGACGCGATATATCAGCAGATTACGACCCTTGTATACTTCAACAAACGCATCCTTGAATACACCCATCGCTTCTGTACTGTCTTTAACAGAAATGAGACGTATAACCACATCTTCATTAGATTCGGCCGCGCCGTGCATTTTGGAGAATCGATCGCCTGGATATTCAATGACAACTGATTTTTGTGAGATCAGTAAGAGACAGTACATCGAATCATCCGAAGCTGGCTCCTTGTACCAATAGCGATGTTTTGGATTTATTGTGCCTCGCTTTATTAACGTCTTTACCTCATCGAATGGAGAGTGTTCATAGCTGATATACCAGCCCTTCTCCAAAGGCTGGCTCAGCGCGGCATTGTCGATGAAAATTAAGAGTAAGTACAAGATAATCATAAGTTAAATGCCTTTCGGATGTGAACCTGTCCCTCGATGTCCGTCCTCACCACAACCGCCCCGGCGATAAAACCATGTACCGCCCGACGCTTATCATCCGTAAGCATCGTAACGCATTCCGCAACCCACCAGGCCAGTACAACGACAGACGTCCAAATCTCACGCGAAGTCGTTGCTTCGGTATCGGTTTCGGTGCCAATCAACAGCTCGCCAATAGGTAATCCCACCAAGAATCGATAAGACTCGTAAATAAGCAGGGGGGCCAGGATAACCAATGGGATGCTGTCTCGGATCAAGGCATGTTTGAAAGTTATCGGTTCCTCGGTTTTTGCGTCAACAACCCTTACGTAAGTAGAACGCTTCCCCACAGTTTGCCCGAATCGACCATGCATATAAATCGTGTAAACCCACCAGTAAGCAGTATTCACGATTAAGACGATCACGAACAACCAACGCATATTCTCCCAGAATGATGCCTCCAGTGTAACATAGTATTGCAGAATCAAGCCAACTGGAAAGAGTATCACGCCATCAGTATAACTTGCCCATAATCGAGGCCAAAAGGTACGATACTTCTGTTCAGGATAAGCAGAATAACCCTTGTAGAATCGCCGGGTATACAATGGAACAACAAGAGGTGACAAACCAAAAGCTGCAAGAATTAAGAACGCGAAAAAAGCAAATATCATAAATGCCTCCTGGGCCCACTCTCAAGATCATATGTAATTTCCACCCAGACAAGAGTTTATATTACTACCCCGACAATGTTGAAAAAAGACGGGGTAATATGTATCCCGGAGGTCCGGTTACGCCGACAGCCCGGGCAGCTTTCAAACCTGCCCCCGGTGTGCCCTTTCAGGCCAGGACGTCGCCAAGCCCGGCTTGAATCCAGGGGTTGACATCAGCACCAGCAAGAGTACATTCTGAATGCGTGGATTGGCATCGTGCGCCGCATTTTGCTTTTTCTTGCTCTTGGTTTCTAATCCTGTTAATCCTGATCGGTTTTGTTTTTGATCCTGCTTTTGGCTCTTAATCCTGCTTAATCCTGATCGGTTTTGGCTTTCATCCTGCATTGGGTCTTGAATCCGCATCAGGTTCTGTTTCTGCTTTTGGTTTCTAATCCTGTTAATCCTGTTCGGTTTTGATCTTGCTCTTTGTTTCCAATCCTGCATCAGGTTCTGATTCTGCTCTTTGTTTCTAATCCTGCTAATCCTGTAAATCCA
>JAPPJY010000075.1:0-29113 GCA_028874335.1 Gemmatimonadota bacterium
GCCCTGGACCCGGGTTCCGACAAGATGTACTGGACGGACTGGGGAACGGGCAAGATCCAGCGTGCGAATCTGGATGGCGGCAGTGTCGAAGACCTCGTCACCTCGGGATTGCAGTGGCCGTTCGGCATTGCGCTGGACATGGGAGATGACGGCAGTACGGCGGTTTCAGCTCCTGATACGAATTGAGTGGTGATCAAGGCAAGCCGGGTGAAGGCGCGAGGCTCCGAGATTGCGAGCTTGACACGCCTTGAGCCGCAAAACGCGGGCATCGGCGATTTAGCGGGATCGAGTTTGAAACCGGTCTATCGACGCTGAGTCTTGCTGATGGGATAGTTGGGGTCGATCTCGTGTTTCATGCCAACGACCCGCCCGCGGCGTCAGATTTCCAGATTTCGGAGAGCGTTCTGATCGGCGTGGACGGGTCCGTGGATATGTTGACGCACGTGGAGATCGGCGGTCTGACGCCGTTGCCGGATCGGTTCGATCTGGAACAGAATACGCCGAACCCGTTCAATCCGTCGACAGTGATCGGGTATCAACTTGCGGTGGCGGCACCCGCGCGGCTGGCGATATACAATCTGCTGGGTCAGGAAGTGCGGGTGCTGGTGAATGAACGGAAGGAAGCGGGCTCGTTTACGGCGACGTGGGACGGGACGGATGACCTGGGTCGCAGGATGGACAGCGGGATCTATCTGTATCGGATTCAAACGGGGGACTTCACCGCGGCCAGACGGATGTTGTTGCTGAAATAGGTATGAGGCCAGGTTTCACATGGCAACGGACGGTGGTGAACGCCATTATCGAGTCGGGCTCGGTGAGCGGTGAAGGCGCCCTGGTGACCTTCACGTTCAAGGTTCTGAGGGAGTTTGAGGACAGCGCCCGCTTCGAGATCGAGCAGGGTGTGGTGTTCGATCCCGAGCGGCTGTCGAATCCGGTGGTGACGCTGGGCGCGCTGGACGTGCAGAGCACGCCGACGGAGTTCGCGCTGCACCAGAACTATCCGAACCCGTTCAACCCGCAAACCAACATTCCGTACGACTTGGCTGAAGGCGGGGACGTGGTCCTGAGGATCTACAACCTGCTGGGTCAGGTAGTGCGGACGCTGGTGCGCGAGCGCCAGGCGCCCGGACGGTATTCAGTGCAGTGGAGCGGAATGGACGACCGCGGCGTATCGGTTTCGAGCGGCATTTACTTCTATCAGGTCTCGGTTGCCGGTAAGTTCCAGGATGCCAAGCGGTTGATGTTGCTCAAGTAATGCAGGAAGCGCGTGTGGGAGGTTTTCCCTGGGAGGGCCTCCCATACTTCATACCGAGAAGGAGAGGTGAGATGTATAAAGTTAAACTAATATTGAGCTTCGTTACGTTTGCCGCTTTTCTTGTGGCCGTTGGCGTCGGAGGCGTTGATGCAGGCGCCCTGGCGGATAAGAAGCTGCTGGTGGATACCGTGATCGATGGCGGCGAAGAAAACAGCGGTGTGAACGTTATCACGCCTTCGATGGCCATGGCAGGTGACACGGTAAGCGTCGAGTTGTTTGTGGAGGACGGCGGGGGCAACACGACCAACGCGCTTGAGGCCATATTCGGCGCGCGAACTGGAGAGATGATGATTGAAGAGGGTTGGCAGATCGTCGGCCTATCCAAAGAGGTATACCCTTTGCAATTGAGGGTAGGACCCGACGTGGTCCAGGTGGCGGGCTTACCAGGCGCGGAGATTCCGGACAACGGATATATTGGCACAGTGAGTATAGTTGTGGCTGCGGATGCCGTGGTAGGCCTTTCCTTCTATTTGAAATCTGCCGTAATCGGACTTGACGACGGGAGTTTGGATAGCCTGGACGTGTCTGGGGCGGCGCTCACCTTCGGACAACGGATACAGCTGCGTCTGGATACTCGTATCGAAAGTCCACCGCAGAGTAACAACGCGCTGGAATTGCCTGAAATGGCGGCCGGTGATACGATCCGATTTCAACTCTTCGCGCCGTCGGCGGCAGCCAAGTGGATTTGGGGTATGCAGGTTGAACTGGAGTTACGGGGCAAGGCGTTTGGTAGTTATGTCAGCGGCATGTTCTATGCCGCCGGTCCATTTGAGGCACAACTTCTAGGGAGCGATTCGACCCTTGCCGTCGCGTCCCTGGGGTCCGCAACTATCATCCCGACCAGCGGGTATCTGGGACAAATCGACCTGAGCGTCAGCAGCGCCCTGACCTCGTCCGACGTGCTGTCAGTGAAGTCTGCGTTGATCGGAACGGGTGATGTCGCGCGACAGCTTCTGGACGTGTCGGAGGCGGTGCTCACCTTCGGACATCAGATGCAACTGCGGCTGGATACGCGTATCGAAAGTCCGCCGCAGTACAACAACGCGGCGGAATTGCCTGAACAGCGGACGGGGGATACCATTCAATTCCAGCTTTTCGTGCCGGACGCGGGAGGCCGGCAGATTCAGGCATACACGATTGAACTGGCGTTGAAAGGCAAGACGTTCGGCAGTTATATCGACGACGCGTCCGGGATGGATCTGACCGGCGCCGCGCTCATATCGGTGGCATCGGGTTCGGGCAACCCGACGCTGTCGATGCTATCTCTGTCTGCCTTGACGGTCCCTTCCAGTGGCTATCTGGGACAGGTGACCCTGAGCGTGAGCCGTGCGCTGACGTCATCAGACTTGTTGGCCGCTCCGTCCGCGTCGATCGCGGGCCCTGCCGGGGTGCAGAATCTGGACGTGTCGCAGGCGACGCTGACCTTTACGGCAGCGGCGTGTCCCGGTGATTTTGACAGCGACGGGACTGTCAGCCTCGGCGATTTTCTGCTCTTTGCGAGGGCGTTCGGCACGCGTTCCGGGGATTCCAACTACGATGCGCGTTTCGACATGGACGGTAGCGGCGCGATCGATCTGTCTGATTTCCTGGCCTTTGCGGGGGTGTTCGGCACGCCGTGCCCCTGACCTCTGCCTGTAAATCCGGCACTGACACGGGCTCGAGCGTAACGCGTTTGACGCGCACCGGCGCCTATGACTGGTTTCTGGCATGGTCGCCCAACGGGACCAGGTTCGTATTCGTGTCTGAACGTGACGGAAACGAAGAGATTTACGTGATTCGGTCCAACGAATAACCAGCCGGGCGCACTCGGCGACCGGGGATCTCTTGTGATTCACATCCCCGCGGTCTTCGGGAACCAGATCGATTGTTCATGAATCTGCGATCACCCCGGCGACGATGTGGATGTTGCATCTATGTGTTGCCAGGGCCCGCATGCAGCCCGGAGGACGTCTCCTGATCGAAACCGTGATTGTCACGCCGTATTGAGGGAGGTTGCCGGATGTTTTCGAAATGGACATTGCTGTCAATCGCCGCGTTAACGACCTCGGTACTTGTAGGTCGGGCGTCGCACTCGTTCGGACAGCAACTGCGTCTCGATACGCGGGTCGAGAGTCCGCCACAGAACAACAATGCGCTGGAACTGCCGGAAAAGCAGGCAGGAGATAGCATCCAATTTCAGCTATTCGTACGAGGGGAGGCGGGCAGGCAAATACAGGGATACACGGTCGAACTGGCATTGCGAGGCAAGACGTTCGGCAGCTACATCGACGACGTGACCGGTACCGATCTGAATGGCGGCGCCCTTCTATCCCGGGTCTCGGCAACAGGCAACCCCACGTTGTCAATGTTGTCGCTGTCCGCCGTGGCGGTCCCCGCCAGTGGGTTTCTGGGTCAAGTGAACCTGAGGGTGAGCCGCGCGCTGACTTCATCGGACGAGTTGGCGATTCAGTCGGCCTCGATGGCAGGCGCTGGCGGCGTGCAGAATGTGGACGTGTCGCAGGCCGTGCTGACCTTTACGCAGGCACCGGCGTGTCCCGGCGATTTCAATGGCGACGGGATGGTGAACCTCGCTGACTTCCTCGCGTTTGCCGGCGGGTTTGGCACCCGGTCCGGCGATGCCAATTACAACACGCAGATGGATCTGGACGCCAGCGGCGCGGTCGATCTGTCGGATTTTCTGGTCTTTGCAGGGGTATTTGGCACCACGTGCCCGGTCCCACCGCCCCCGCTAGTATCGATTCCCGACGAAAACCTGCGTGCTGTGATCGAGAATCGACTCGGCAAGGCGAGCGGCGCCCCGATCACACGTGCGGAGATGGCGACGTTGACGCAGCTGTCTGCGCGGGACATGGAGATCAGCGATTTAACCGGGCTCGAGTATGCGGATGGTCTGACAAACCTGAATCTTTACAACAACAACATCACGGACGTATCTGTACTTTCCGGCTTGACTAACCTGACAGTGCTTATTCTCAGCCATAACAGCATCACAGACGTGTCTGCACTATCTGGCCTTGAGAACATGACGAAGCTGCATCTTAAAGTAAACGAGATTTCGGATGTTTCCGCGTTGGCCGCGTTAACCAAACTGACAAGTCTTGATCTCGGCTTTAACAATACTGCAGACGTGTCACAAGAGCTCGACGTGTCTGTGCTGTCTGGCCTTGGCAACCTGACAGAGCTGGATCTCGACTTTAACGGCATCACGGACTTGTCGCCGTTGTCTGGCTTGACCAAACTTAAAATTCTGAAGCTTTTCCAAAACAAATTCACAGACATATCTGCACTGTCCGGCCTGACTAACCTGACATTGCTGTTTCTTAAGAGAAATAACATCACAGACATATCTGCGCTGTCCGGCCTGACTAACCTGACAAAGCTGTTTCTTGTGAGAAATAACATCACAGACGTATCTGCGCTGTCCGGCCTGACTAACCTGACATTGCTGTTTCTTGAGAGAAATAACATCACAGACATCTCTGCACTATCCGGCCTGACTAACCTGACAGAGCTGTTTCTTGAGAGAAATAACATCACAAACGTAAATGCGCTGTCCGGCTTGACTGAACTTTCAATTCTGAATCTTTTCAACAACAACATATCTGATCTGGCTCCACTGGTGGAAAACACCGGCCTGGACTCGGGAGATGAAGTTGAGGTGAGAGGTAATCCCCTGAGCGCAACTTCGACCAATATGCACGTTCCCGCGCTCGAGACCAGAGGGGTCACCGTTACGTTCGATGAGACAATCTTCTTCACGGATCCGCGGATATACAACGGCAACGTGTTCGTCCTGCCCGTCACCGAAGACCTTGCGGCCGGCAATCTGCCGCTGTACGAATACGCGACGCGCTTCTATACGTATTTCAGCGATCCTTTCGATTTCCTGGTCTTCTTCTCGAGTCTGTACTGGTCACAGCTCGATGAAGATGCGTTCAAGGGCGCCTTCTATGCCGGCGTCGGGAACGACGTGCAGGGTATAGGCAAAGGGACTTTTTTCGACGATCGTTGGGGGTCGGCGGGAAGACTGCAGGGTGGGCTTTTTTTCGCGTTCGTTTCCGTCCCGGATTGGGAACATTCCCGTCTGGTTTGGGGCCCCATGCTGCACGAGTTGATGCATCGCTGGGCGAACTTCATCGTGGAGCCAGCCGCACCTCATTGGGACTACACCAGCGCCAACGGCATCCTGGGCGGATTTGACATTGCCAACCTGGTGGACCATGGAGGCGGGCGCTACAGCGCCCCGAACGTCTATACGGGCGGATGGGCGCGCAATCTCAAACCCTACAGCTCTATCGAATTGTATCTGGCGGGACTCATCCCGCCGGAGCAGGTGCCCGACCTCTGGGTCGCCGAGGACGGCGAAATTGTGAATTACAGGCGTGGCGATGACCCTGACGATTTTACGGCCAGCCGGGTCAAGACATATACGGTCGAAGAAATCATAGCGGAGCATGGACGCCGCGTGCCCGATCATACGCGGTCCCAGAAGGCCTTTCGCGCGGCGGTCATTTTGCTGGTGAGCGCGGACTATCCGGCAGTCCGAAAAAGCCTGGAGATGCTGAGCAGGGACGCAACTTTGTTCAGTCATCCGGGAGAGGATCAGTTTGACGATTGGTACAATTTCTACGAGGCGACCGGCGGAAGGGCGACGATTGCCATGGACGGGCTATCGCGGTTCAAGAGTACCGGCGCGTCAAAACGGCCTGGGGTGCGTTCATTCGGAACGCCACCGCCGCCCATCGTGTGTCATCCGGAACATTAGCGGAAAAGGGACGATCGGCCGGACTTCCTTAGTTGAAAAAACAGTGCGGACTCGTATCGCGTACCGCATACCTGATACAAACAGGCGCCCCGCGTTTTGCGGGGCCTGTTTGTATTCCTGGACGAGCGATGATAAACCGGCTTCTTGACCCGTAACTCCGATCGTATTATCTTGGGCCAGGCCGCGCGAGCGGAGTATACGGCAATTCGGGAGTGTGCGTGTACGTTTCGTTGATGTGTTTCCGGAGGTACGAAAAAAAGGGGAAGTTGAGAATGGCTCCCAACTTCCCGTTATATTCTGGTGCGGATGCCAGGATTCGAACCCGGAACCGCCTGGTCCGTAGCCAGGTGCTCTATCCAGTTGAGCCACATCCGCACCGATTCGAGGGACCAGAGCGCTGTTTTTCCAAAATTGCGGCCAGTTAAATTAACCAAAACGCACGGCGGTGTCAAGGAATCCGGCGGGAAGGGACAGAATGCTCCATGCGGGTTGGGAACCGGAATTGGAAGTGAAAACACCTGAAGGAGGGTAAGGTGAGCGAAATTGAATACCCTGTGTATGTAGCCGGGGAATTCTGGGGGCAGGTAAAACGCGGCGTTGATGGTCTGGACCTGCCGGAGGACCTGTCCGACCCTGCGGGCGAAGCGGCCGCATGGCGGGCCTGGCACGGCTATCTGGCCGGCAGGGCGGAGCCCACGTGGCACTTCGATTCAGAGCGGTTCGGCGATACCATCCGTACGCACTGGCCTGGGCTGGCGCGTGTGTGGATCGAGCAGTCGGATCTGCTGATCGAAGGGAAGATGATTTACGGCGAAGATACGGTGGACTATGTGCCGGGGGTCGGTCTGGACTGGAACGCGAACCCGCACAGGACCACGAGCTGGGTAGGGTTGCACTACCTGTTTTTCGTGAGGTGGCCCATCCGGGCGGCGATGTTGACCGGGGACGGAAGATACGTCGGGGTGGTTTCCGACTGTCTTCGAAGCTACATCGATCAGATGGACGATATCCGCGACGGGGCAGAGGTGGTCGGACGAGGCGAAGAGGGGGGCGGGCTTTACACGGTGTGGAATACGCTTGCCGTAGGGTTGAAGTTGAAAGCCCTGGGCGAAGCGCTTTACGGGCTGCGCGCCCATCCGGACTGGACGGTGGAAGACTGCCGGGCCGCTTCCATCATGATCTGGCGTCATGCCAGGCACCTCTACGGACAGGTGACGTCACAGGCCGCGGTGGAATGGCAGCAGCAACTGAACTTCATTTCCTCGGGCAGCGGCGGCCTGGGCGGCGTGGGCGCGCTGCTGCCGGAATGGGAATCCGCCGAAGGCTGGCTCGAAACCGCGCGCCAGATTCAGGAAGTGCTGCTCCTGAACCAGGTGCATCCGGACGGATTTCAGAAGGAAATATGCACGCAGTACCATAAGACCGTCATCCGTTCGTTCGCCACGCTGCAGATGATCCTCGCCCGCCGCGGGCTGCCCAGCTTTTACGATACGGAGCCGTTCCGGACTCGCTTTCTCGCGATGCACCGCTTCCTCGCGGAAATCGTCACGCCGGACGGGTTCACGCCGGCCATCAATTCGGCGGTGTACGCGCAGGACTGGCCGGCGTTTCTGGCCGCGGGAAACGCCTTCTTCAAGGATCCCGTTCTGCAGTGGCACATCAACCGCGGGTACCATCCGGATCTCGTGCCGGTCCAGAAGGGCGGCGTGGGGTGGGGCAATACGATACTGAACGACCTTTGCGTACCCAAACCCGATGGGGTGTCCGTTCATGCGCCCGCCCCGGACTCCCGCCTGTTTCCCGATTCCGGCATCGCCGTGCTTCGCGACGGGTGGGACGGGGACGCAAACGTCCTGGTGCTGGACTTCGGACATCCCGAAGGCGGCCATGCCTATGGTGGGCAGGGTTCGTTTTCGGCGTGGGTGAAGGGGCGCCCGGCAGCACTTTCTCCCGGATCGCCGTTCGCGTACAGTGATCCGGACTATATGCCATGGTACTATAGCACGCGGGGACAGAACACGGTCTGGATCGACGGGGACGACCAGGAAATCTGGCGGCCCGGCAGCAAGCGGCGGATCTGGGGCCGGCTGATCGACTGGCGGGATACGGACGAAGAGACCCTTATTCGCGTCTCGCACGAGGGATACCTGGGTTCGAAGGGCGTGCGGCACGAACGCACGGTCGTTTTGAAAAAGGGGAGGTACTTCCTGATATACGACCTGCTGGATGCCTCGGAGAGCGAAGCGCCGCGCACGCTTCGCTGGTCGTTGCGATGCCCGGACGAACTGCGTGAGGCAGGCGGTCGCGCGGTCGTCAGCGAAGGGGCTCCCGGCGTCAGGCTGGTGCCCGCGTGGCCCGAATCGATCCGAAGCGTGGAAGTCGGTTGGGGTCCGAGCATGGTTCCGCTGAGCTATCAGCCGGACATGTCGGCGCAGAGGGCGCCGGTCTGCCACGCCAGGCTTGTGCAGGACGTCACCGCGGGAGTGCAGGCCCGCTTTCTTGTGCTGATGGCGTCAGGGGATTGCTCGGACGGATCGGTCAACGGCGACGTGGTCGACGGCGGGGTGGTGGCCACCATAACCGCCTGGGGTGAAACGGACCGCATCACGCTGTCGTGACGGTCTGACGCCGAGGGAGGGTGGCCGTGTCGGAACAGGCGGATAGATTTCCGGTCCGCGTCGAGCGCAACGTGGAAACGAGGATGCGCGACGGCGTGGTGCTTCGCGCCGACGTGGCGCGGCCCGACGCGGCGGGAAAGTTCCCGGCGCTCGTTCATCGCACGCCGTACGGAAAAGCGGCGAATATGCAACTGGCGAGGTCGGGGTACGTCGTCATCTCCCAGGACATGCGCGGCCGCTACGCTTCCGACGGCGACTTTACACCCAAGTTCATGCCCGGGTACCGGGACGCCGAGGACGGCTTCGATACCGTCGAATGGGCGGCCGCCCTGCCCTGTGTGAATGGAAAGGTCGGGGTGTACGGGATCTCATATCCCGCCTGGGCCTCGTGGGAACTCGCGTCCGTAAGGCCGCCGCACCTGGTCGCCATGTTCAACGGCGGGTACGCCACGCGGCTGACGGACTGGGAACTGGGCGGCGTACTGCGAACCGGACGCGTGCAGCAATGGCTCTTCCGGACCCTGGGCCCGGACCTGCGGCGCCGCAAGGGTCTGCCCCCGCCACACACGCCGGCCGAGGCGGGGGAGTCGGCCGGCAAGGATAGAGAGAAGCCCCTGTGGTTCGTCCCGCTGAAGGACCTGCCGGACGAATACGCGGGCGGCTGCCGGGACATCTGGCACTATTGGCTGGACCACCATCACAAGGACATCTTCGACTATCGGAAGCAGCACGGCGAGGTGGACGTACCGGTCCTGCACATCACGGGCTGGCACGACAGGCTGGTCCTGACGGTCGATCACTTCGCGGGTATGCGGGCGAACGGCCGCACGCTGGCCGCCCGGAACGCGCAGCGGCTGGTCGTGGGGCCCTGGTCCCACGGATCGCAGGGTCCCCGGCAGGTCGGCGAAATGGACTTCGGGAAATCGGCCGCGGTCAACTTCAACGCATTGATGGTCCGCTGGTTCGATTACTGGCTTAAAGGCAAGTCCAACGGCATGACGCGCACGGCGCCCGTCCGGTATTTCGTGATGGGAGAGAACCGGTGGCGCACCGCGACGGCGTGGCCGGTACCCGGGGCGAAGCCCGAGTCGTTCCACCTGGTCTCGAACAGCGGCGCAAACACAGCTTCGGGTGACGGGCGGCTGGTCAGGAGCCGTCCCCGCGAAGCGGGTTGCGACCGGTACGATTACGACCCCCGCGACCCGGTGATGTCCCTGTTTTACGAGAGTTGCCAGGATGCGCCGTACGATCAGAGCCGGCTGGAC
The DNA here is from genome assembly GCA_028874335.1 of Gemmatimonadota bacterium. GTDB lineage: Bacteria > Latescibacterota > UBA2968 > UBA2968 > JAAXHE01. The sequence continues at coordinate 9,964 of JAPPJY010000075.1, forward strand.
GGCCGGGAGGACGTGCTTGTCTACCGGACGCGCCCCCTGCGAACGGGTCTGCGCGTGGTCGGCAGACCGGAAGTGGTGCTGCACGCGGCTTCCAGCGCCAGGGACACGGACTTTATCGTCAAGTTGATGGACGTCCATCCGGACGGGTTCGCGCACCAGGTGAGCTACGGAATCGTACGGGCGAGATTCCGGAACGGATTCGAAAGTCCCCGGCTGTTGACGCCAGGGCAAATCTGTCAATACCGGATCCCGATGCTCCCCACGGCAATTCTGTTCCGCCCCGGCCACCGAATCCGGCTGGACGTGACGAGTTCGGATTTTCCGAATTTCGACCGGAATCACAACACCGGCGGAGACGACTACGGAGATGCCGCCTTCGTGGTCGCCCGCCAGGAAATCCTCCACGGCGCCGGTCACCCTTCGCACGTGGTTCTGCCCGTTGCCGGATGACGGGCCATGGGCTTGACACGTACCGGCCCGCGGCGTATTTTGCATGCTCGGGAGACAAGGCGCCGGCCCGTCTTGCAGCGTCACGCTCGAGCGCCCGCGGGGTTTCCAGCGAATTGTAACGGAGAGGAATCGATGGTCGAACTTTCAACCAACCGGCCTATTACGGCGCGCAGGGAAATGGTGCTGGGGGTGGGTCAGGGCGAAGGGGACCTGCAGGGGAACGACGACAAGGTGCTGCAGGCCGGCGCGGACTATTTGAGCCGGCTTGGCGGCGGGATTCTGCAGATTCTGCCCGGCGTGTATACCATGCGCAACGCGCTCTATCTGCATCCGAATCTGACGGTTCGGGGCGCGGGCGAAGCCACGGTGCTGAAAAAAGCGCCCGGATTCAGGACCGACCTGGTACGGGACTCGGACTGGTACGAGGCGCGCGTGGCTGTCCGTGACCCTGAGGGGTTCAGTGTGGGGTGCGGCGTGATGCTGCGGGCGTTTCGCGGCGGAGACGGACGGATGGAGGTCGTGAAAGACACCGTAACGGCGGTGGAGGGCAATCTGGTTTCGCTCAGCAGGCGGATCTACAAGAACATGTGGCTGGAAGAACGCGCGACGCTGGCAACGGTCTTCCCGATCCTTACGGCCGAAGAAGCCGTACACGACGTCCGGGTCGAGGACCTCGTACTCGACGGCAACCGCGATGAAAACGAGGAGATAAACGGGAACTATTCCGGCGCGGTGTTCCTGCAGCGCTGCCACAGGTACCGGTTCACGAACGTAACCGCGCGGAACTACAATGGGGACGGGTTCAGCTTCCAGGTCTGCGACGACTTCGTCTTTGAGAATTGCGTGTCGCGGGAGAACGCCAATCTGGGGTTTCACCCCGGAAGCGGTTCGCAGCGGCCGGTGTTCCGGGAATGCCGATCCACCGGCAACAGCCAGGGCATCTTCTTCTGCTGGGGGGTATCCGACGGGCTCGCGGAACGTTGTATCTGCTCGGACAATCTCGACTACGGCATATCCATCGGTCACAGGGATACCGACAACCGGATCCGGGACTGCAGCATCGAGCGCAACCATAAGGTGGGCGTGCTCTTTCGGGAGCCGCTGTCGGAATTCAGAGGCGCGCACCGGAACGTCCTGGCCTCCTGCCGCATCCGGGACAACGGATTTGCGGCCGAAGGTACGGGCGTGGACGTTCTCGGTGAGACGCATCAGGTCGAGATTCGCAACTGCCGGATCGAAGATTCCGGCGAAGGCAGACAGAAAATAGGTATACGCATTGGCGGGCGGGCGAAGGATATTGTGGTCGACGGGAATCGGTTCCGGAACCTTGAGGAAGACGTTAAAATGGAAGGCTCGAGAGAGGTCGCGCGGGTTTGAGGAGGAAACATGGCAGATTCAGTGAGCGAAGCGGAAATGACGGAAAAGGCGATCCGGTACCTGAAGTCGCATTACGGAGAGGATACGGTTCGGATGGATATCCGGAACAACGGCGTGGAGGACGGCAGCGGCGTGCTGCACGTGGACTGCACCGTGAGCGTGGGCGGATCGCAATCGGACTGGACGAAGTGGTTCACGTTCAGGCAGGGAGACGTGGTGAGCATGCGCTGGCAGATGCGGTAGGGCGCATGCCTGCGCGGCGTCCGTGGCCGGGGCGCGCGCCGGGCAGTGCGATAATGCCAGATGGAGAAAGCCGCCCATGCCTTTAGAAAATCGCAGCGTTCGCGTCGGCCTGTTGAAAGCGATGCCCGCCAAATGGGACGTTGAAGCAAACTGGGACGTGTTCGAGGCGCAGTTCACCCGGCATCGCGACAGCGGACTGGATGTGTTCGTCACGCCGGAGTGTTTCCTCGACGGATACGCCGTGACAGAGGCGGACTGGAATGTCCCGAGGTTCAGGAGCGTGGCGCAGACCCTGGGCGAGAGTTCATTCATCCGAAGCGTACTGGATCTCGCCGGGGGGTCAAACACCCACATCGTGTTCGGGTTTACGGAATTGAAGAACGGCCGTTTCTACAACGCGGCATTGCTGGTCGGCCGCAACGGCGAGATTGTTGGCACGTATTACAAGACGCATCTGCAGAACCACGACCGCCGTTACGCCCCGGGGCGGGACCTGCCCGTGTTCGAACTGGATTTCGGGACCGCGGGCGTCGCGATCTGCGCCGATCGCCGGTGGCCGGAATCCATCCGCGTGCTGCGGTTGAAGGGCGCCGAAGTCTGTCTCCTGCCCACGTACGGAATGTGGCACCTGGACAACGAATGGTGGATGCGCACCCGGTCTTACGAAAACCAGATGTACGTCTGCTTCGCCCATCCCAACGTGGCGTTGATTACGGGTCCGGAGGGTCAGCTGGACGCGAAGCTTCAGTCGAACGTGGCCGATGTACTGGTGCACGACATCGACCTCGCGACGGTAACCGATGCAAACCATCTTGCCGACCGGAGGCCGGAACTGTACGGAATCCTCTCAGACGAGACCCATCCGTCCCGGCAGGATCCGTTCATTCCGCCGGCTGTCGACGGCGACGGGGGAAACTGACGTGACGGACCGCAGACTTGGAGTGGCGATCATCGGTTGCGGCAATATGGGGCGTACCCACGCGCGTCTGCTGGCCACGTTCGAGGACGTCTCCCTTCGCATGCTGGTCGATGTCAATCCGGAAGCCGCCGAGGCGCTGAATGCGGAAGTCGGCCCGACCCTCGTCAGCGCGGATTACGAGCGGGCGCTGCAGGACGACGCCGTCGACGTCGTGTTCGTCTGCACGCACCACCATCTCCACGCGCCCATGTGCATTGCGGCGGCCCAATCCGGCAAGGATATCTTCTGTGAGAAGCCGCTGGCGATACGCGCCGAGGACTGCGACGCGATTGAAAAGGCGGTGCGTGCGGCCGGCGTCAGGTTCATGACGGGTTTTCAGGCGCGGTTCTCCCCGTTTTTCCTGAAATTGAAGGAGGTCGCGCCCCGTCCTTGGTTGACGATCGGACAATATTTCGATCCCAGGTGGGGAGAGCAAAGCTGGGCGAACGACCCGGTCTCCGGCGGCGGCAACGTGCTGAGCCAGGGGTGCCACTGCTTCGACGCCGTCCGTTTTCTGAATCCGTCCGAGGTCGTGTCGATTTACGCGGCGGGCGGGAACTATCATCATCCCACGCTGCACATCACCGACGCGGTCGCGTGTACGCTCAGGTTTGCGGACGGAGCCGTCGCAAATGTCGCGATAGGGGACGTGGGCAAGCCGGCGCTGATGGGAAAAGCGGCCTATCAGGTCTTTGCCGGCGAAACGACGGCAAGCCTCTTCAATTACCACTGGAGCCCCGAGATTCGACTGTGGGGTGCCGAACCCGGCCGTCTGACCGTCCACGACGTGCCCGGATGTGACGATACGGACTTCGCACACGGGTATGTTCAGCAGATGCGGGCGGTCGTGGACTGGTCGCTGAATGGAACAGAGCCGGCGAATGCGGCGAAACTGGACGACGGCGTCCGGGCGACAACGCTTGCGCTGCGGGCTGTCGAAGCGATCCGCACCGGTGAAGTACAGAAATTGAACTGGGGTCAGGCACAGTCCGGGGTGTAAAGGCATGCCGCGATTCGATCTGTGCCACTGCCCCTGCACGCCAGGGACGAAAGGGACTCAAGAATGAGCTACGGCGTTGGATTATTGGGAAATCGGGCCCATCAGATGAGCTATGGCCCGATCCTGGAAGCCAGGCAGGATTGCCGGATTGTTGCGGCGGCGGAACACAGGGCGGACAAGGCCGGACCTCTCGAGGAGCGGTTCGGCGTCGCTTGCGGTGCGGACTACGATGCGGTGCTGGAAGATCCGGACGTGCATATCGTCTCGATCGCCACCGACTTCTATCTGAAACGACCCCTGATTGCCAGGGCGGTTGCGTGCGGAAAGCACGTTCTGGTGGACAAGCCGCTTTCACGCACCGTCACTGAAGCCCGGGAGATTGTAAACGCGGCCGAAGGCTCGGGGATCAGGATCGTGTTGAGCTACCCCATCCGTTGCCTGCCCGGGCTTGCCGCTCTCGCCCAGGGAGTCCGTTCCGGTGCCTATGCGAATATAACGTCCTATACGCATTATTTCGTGCGTCAGTTCGAGGACAGCGACCTGATGCAGTACGTGAGCTACCCCACGCCGGTTAACGTGAACGGCGGTGGAGAGCTGATGAATCTGGGCAGCCACGCGGTGGACTACCTGCACCACCTGTTTGGTATGCCCCGGCGCGTCTTCTGCAGTATGCGGAATGCCTATTGGGACGAATATCGGGCATTCGGGACGGAAGATATGGCGACCGTCGTGTGCGAGTACGAAGACTTCGTCGCCACGCTGGTGACCGGCCGAAACAAGCTCGAGGAGGAGGGGCCGCCGGCAAACGCGGTGGATGTGACCGCACGGGGCCGCTGGATCCACGCTGAGCCCGAAACGATCCTGTTGAATGGCGTGGCGTTGGACTTGCCGGCAACGCCCGTGTCGTATTCGGATGCGTGCGTACAGGAGTTGATCGACAGTATCGAAGAGGGAAGGGATCCGGTGATGGGCGTGGCGGACGGTCTCGCGGTTGCCGAAATGACGACAGCGGCCTATCAGTCGGCGCAGACCGGCGAATTCGTGTCGTTGCCCCTCGATGACGTGAACCATCCGATGATCGACCCCGACGAACAGGTGATCGAGGGTTATCTGGACTGAGGATCCGGAGCCGTTGGCGACTTAGAATACGCTCAATCCAACTGGCACTCGGCTATATTCGGCCCGGGAGTTTCGCTTCCGGGCCGTTTCAGTCCATCAGACGGGCATTGTACTGGCGGGGGCCGGGACGATACCCGGCGTAGGCGGTTGGATCGAACGGCGCGGGCGTATAGATGTAGACGGCGTCCGACCACGGGTTGTACACCAGCAGATCCTCTCGATCGTCGCCGCAGAGGTTGGCGGGTACGGCGTGGTACCAGCCCATTTTTTCGGGACCGACCGGCGGCGGCAGGTCCGGAAGAACCACCGCGTGGTCGCCGTTGCCGTGGAAGAGGACCCCGCCGTTATAGAGCATTGCGGGCGAGTCGAATCCGTTCCAGTAGACTGTTTCCATTCCTGTTTCGTTCGGCGACCGGTTGAGCCGGAAGCGTCGGACGATCCGTCCGCCGTTGTCCGCCATGAGAACGTCGGGATGGTGCCCGAGATACCGGATAGCCATTTGAGGCGCCGGTTCGTCCGGAAGGAAGGCGGCCACCCTGACTTCCTGTCCGTGGGGGACCGCTTTTTCGCCCAACGCCAGAATGACCCCGCCGTTTTCGTCCAGCACGTGACCGCCGCCTGAACAGATGGCCCGCATTCGTCCGTTGTCCCACGGCTGAATGCAGACGGAGTCCATATTGGGTGCAAGCTGGCATTCCCAGCGAGGCGCGCCGTTGGAATCCAGAATGAAGTACCCGCCGAGCACCTCGTCGCGCCCGTCGCCGTTCAGGTCGCCCACGGCGGGGATGTACGCCGAGCAGCGGCCGTATTCGTTCCACGGGATGAGGTAGTCCCACAGCATGTGCAGGTTCTGGTCGAACGCCAGGACCCGTTCACCCAGCTTGACGACGATATCCCGGGGAACGGCCGTGCCTCGCAGGTTGGCGATGAACAGGCGCTGGTGAAACCAGTTGGCGCCCCAGCCTTTGCACGCCTTGAGAATCTCCGGTCGGGACTCCTGCTTCAACGCACCAGTCGCGCCGTCACGGATCTGGACCGTTACATCCGCGAGAGACTCTTTTGCGGTGACCCCGTCAGGGCGATGGAAGAAGCAGATCACCTCGCTCCTGCCGTCCGCGTCAATGTCATGGATCGACACGGAACACGGTCGGAGGGGTTGGGCGCCGCCTCCGCCGTCACGCCATAGAATTTCCCCGTCGAGCGTAAAGGCGCCGAGAAAGCAGGGTTTGAGTTCACTCGCCGTATCGCAGCGGTAGACCAGCAGATCGGCGCGGCCGTCTCCCGTAAGATCTCCCAGCCGGAGGTCCCCGCCAAAACGCAGGTCTCCACCCTCGGACTCGACGCTTGTGAGGAGCGCGTCCGGAATCCGGACCCGCCGGTAGAGAACGGCCGGGGCGGCGTGATACTTCATCCCTGTCCCCGGCTGTCGGCCGAACACGGTAAAGGCATGTCCTGTTCTTATGGGTAGAGAAGCGGGAGGGCTACTCCTGCCGGTCGGCCTCGTGCGCTCGCCGAAGTCTGAGCACGCGTTCGAATCTTTCCGACAGGCTTTCTCCGGGTCGGGAGAAGCGGAGCATGATTTCGTGAGACATCACCATCATCGTGCCCAGTTCCGGGTCGGGATACCGGCAGAAGCTGTGTTTGACTTCCTCCCCGGTCATGCAGCAGTGGGTCTCAAGCGGAAATTCGAAATCGCCGTCGAGCAGACTGCCGGATTTGCTGCCGACGTCCGATTCATTGTCGGCAGGCGCTTTGTAGTCGGGGTAGAACTGGTCCTGGTCGGGCATCTGATGTTTACTCCTTGCACATGGTCCGCTGTCGCCCGCGGGGGTTTCCCCGGGAGGTCGAACCGGATGAACCGCGGCTGGCTGATACTCGTGACGAACAACGAAGAAATATATGCTCTCAGACCGTCGTTTGTCAACAGAAACAGGCGGATTTGCTGAGACCGGGTGCGGAAATTGCCTGTTCGGCGGCGCATCCGGGTCGCCGGCCGGCCAGCGGACCCGACTGCGGAATCAGGAGGGTCTGCGTGGATCCCGCCGGCCTCGCGCAAGTGCTTTGGGCTTGATTTCAGGATCCGGAATTGCTTATTTTCCTGTTGGACCCTTGTGGAACTGTGGAGGAACCGAGAGGTGGAGGGTTGATGGAGATTGGATCGCTGATCGACTGGCTGCAGTCGGCATTGCTGATACTCTATGGCGTTACTCTTGGTCTGTTGCTGATCTTCAGTCTGCACCGGCACGTGATGGTGCGATTGTACTATAAGAACCGGCGCAAGCGTCCCGCCCTGGTTGGCCGGTTCGAGGAACTGCCGCGCGTGACGGTACAGTTGCCGGTCTACAACGAGCTATACGTCGTGGAGCGACTGATCCGGGCGGTGGCGGACTTCGACTATCCGCGGGACCGCCTGGAAATCCAGGTCCTTGACGATTCAACGGACGAGACCACCGAAGTGGCCATGCGCTGCGTGGCGGAGTTGAGAGAAGCCGGGCACGATATCGTCTGCCTGCATCGGTCGGACCGCACGGGCTATAAGGCGGGCGCTCTTGGCGAGGGCCTGCGAGTTGCCAGCGGCGAATACGTGGCCGTATTCGACGCCGATTTTCTGCCGCCCAGAGAATTCCTCAAAGAGACGATCCACTTTTTTACCGATGAGGGAGTGGGCCTGGTGCAGGCCAGGTGGGAGCATCTTAACCGCGATTATTCACTGCTCACGCAGGTACAGGCTATCTTCCTCGACGGGCATTTCGTCATGGAACACGGCGCCCGCAGCAGATCCGGCTTTTTCTTCAATTTTAACGGTACGGCGGGCATATGGCGCAGAACGTGCATCGACGATGCGGGTGGGTGGGAGAACGACACCCTGACCGAAGACCTGGACCTGAGTTATCGCGCGCAGCTTGCGGGGTGGCGGTTTCTGTTTCTGGACGACCTGGCCGCGCCGGCGGAATTGCCGGTTGAAATGAACGCCTGGAAGACCCAGCAGTTCCGCTGGTCCAAGGGCTCGGCGCAGACCGCCCGCAAACTCGTCGGGCGTGTCCTGCGTGCGAAATTGCCGTGGCGCGTAAAGCTCGAAGCCCTGATCCACCTGAGCGGCAATTTCGCTTATCTGCTGATGGCCATGCTGGCCGCTCTGATCTTTCCTGCCGTACTCGCCCGTCTGGATCTCGGGTGGTTCCGCGTCGTCTTCGTCGATCTTCCGCTGTTCGTTTCCGCGACAGGGGCGGTATCCCGGTTCTATATCTATTCGCAGAAGGAACTCTATCCGGACTGGATGCGCCGCATCAAATATATGCCGTGCGTGCTGGCCGCGGGTATGGGGATTTCGTTCAACAACGCCCGGGCGGTACTCGAAGCGCTGGCGGGGCGCCAGACCGAATTCACGCGCACGCCGAAGTACCAGGTCGTGGACCGCCGGGACACCTGGCGCGGCAAGCGATACGCGGTGCGCAAGAATGTCCTGTCCGTCGTCGAACTCGCCGTTGGGTTGTATTTCCTCTGGGTGATCGGATTTGCGATCGACAACGGGATCTATTTCCCGGTACCCTTTCTCGCGCTCTTCAGCCTTGGTTTCTTCTACGTGGGATGGCTGTCGCTGTTTCAGGGTCGCTTTCAGCGCTTGCGCGCCGCGCTTTCCAGAACGGAAGCGCCCGCGGCCGACTGAGACCGTTGTTGCGTCAACGGGCCGCCGGGAACCTGTTGACCATACGGATTCCGGATAATGGCATACATCGGACGTTTTTTCGCGAATCGCTATACGCTTGCATACGCTGCGGCGGTGGCTGTGCATCTGCTGTTTTTTTTATTCTACGTTCCCCTTTTGGGCCTTGTGCCTGAACCGCGCGTCAATGTGGCTGCTCCCGAATCCAGTCCGATGTCTTTCGAGTTCGTAGAACTGCCCCGCACGGCGCCGGACGAACAGCCGCCCGAGCAGACGACGCTGCGGTCAGACCGGGTCTCGCGGGCGAAGGACAGGCACGACGCGGACCTGCCGGAATCGCACCTGCCCTACGCCGACGGTCTCGTGCAGTCCCCGTCACCGTCCCGGACCGAGATCGGTCTGGATGGCGAGGGGGGTGAGCGGGGGAAGGCCGGTGCAGGGCCGGATGTGGACCCCGTCCGGCGTGCGGACGCGGAAGACGAGGCGAGTTCCGCGGATTTCGCGCCGCTGTTGAAGGAACGGAACGCGTGGTCCCCGGATCCATCGAAGCGTGCAATGTTCGGAAGTCCGGACGCGCCGGGCGTCATCCCCATGAAGAACCTGCAAAGCCACCCCCTGGAGCAGGGAGGGTTGCAGCTGAGTACGTATGACTGGGAGTTCGCGCCTTATCTGGCATACCTCAAACGCCACATTGGAGACCACATTCATCCGCCGGCCGCATTTACGCAACTGGGCATAATTCAGGGCCGGACACGGCTGAAATTCAGGATTACGCCGGACGGCCGCCTCGCGAATCTGGAGGTCATCGACTTCGACGGCAGCCCGTACCTGCGGGATACCAGCATTCGCGCGGTAGAGCTGTCAGCCGATTTCCGGCCTCTGCCGGCGCATTTTCCGGACGACTTTCTGGAAATCTCCGCCCTGTTCCACTATCTGATACTGGATTCCCGATAACACCGGAGCCACTGCATGGGATGGGAGCTGTTCGAGCAGGGTGGCCTGATGATGTATCCGCTCTCCCTGTGTTCGATCCTCACCCTGGCCATTACGCTTGAACGGGCGTTCAGCCTGCGCCGTCACCGGATCATCCGGGGAGAGATCGTCAGCGTGATCGAGAACATAAAGGGGCCGGAGGACGTCGGGCTTGCGGTGTCCGTATGCAACCAGCACGAAGGGCCCTTCGCCCAGGTTGTGCGCACAGGGCTGGAAAGCCGCCACCTGCCTCCGGATGAGATAAAGGAAAACATCGTGGATCAGGGCCGACAGGAAATGGGGAAGCTGCAGAAGGGGATCGTCATACTGGAGACCGTTGCCAGTGTTTCTCCGCTGCTGGGTCTGCTGGGTACGGTTCTTGGGATGATCAAGGTCTTTCGGGAGATATCGGAAGTGGGCATCGGGCAGGGCAATCTGCTTGCGGGTGGTATCGCGGAAGCGATTCTGACAACCGGCGCGGGGTTGTTCATCGCGATACCGTCACTGGTCTTCTTCAACTATTTCAGCAGCAAATCGGAGAGTCTGGTCCTGGAAATCGAGAAATATTCCAATACGCTTCTGAAGAAGCTGCGGGGCTTCCAGGTTCGCGAACACAAAGAATAGTGGCGGCGACAATGCAGTTCTATCAGAAACCGAAGCGTCGGCCGTACATCAATATCACGTCCCTGATCGACGTTCTCTTCCTGCTGCTTACCTTTTTTCTCGTGACGACGTCCTTCATCGAGCAGTCCGCGTTAAAGGTTGAATTGCCGTCCATGGAGAACGCGGACCGGGTTCAGCAGCCGAAACGCTTTGTGCTGGATGTGGCTCCGGATGGCGGGATCCACTACGACGGCCAGCCGGTGGAACGCGCCGCGCTCGGCCTCCGGTTGCAGTCGGCTTCCGAAGAGATCAACGCTTCCGGCGGCCTTGTGTTGCGCGCCGATCGGGACCTTCCGCATGGCGAGGTGATCGGCGTTCTGGATATCATACGGGGAGCGGGGATCCGGCGTTTCGTTATTGCAACGGAGACGGCCGGACCCGGATGAGAATCACCCTCTCGCGGCGTCTATCGTCGGCCGCTTTGCCGGGATCAGGCCATACAGGAGGATGCATGTTCGGTTTTCAACGATGGCTCGTCGTAGGTTTCATTGCGGTTCTGGCGGGGTGCGGAGCGGATGAAAGAGGACCGTCCCGCCGCGGCGGCCAGCGCCGGGGCGCGGCGGTGCCGGTAAAGGTCGAACCCGTGAATCGTCGCGACATTTCAAGTTCAATTCTGGCCAATACGACGCTGGAGGCGTTTCAATGGGTCGAGGTGCGTTCCAGGGCGTCGGGGCAGGTTGTGGCTATCCTCAAGGAAGAGGGTGACCGCGTAAACTCGGGCGCCGTGCTGGCACGCCTGGATTCCGAGGAGCCGGCGTTGCAGGTCAAACGCATGGAGGTGGCCTACCAGGACGCGCGCCGCGCCTACGAGAGAGACGAAAAGCTCTTCAAGCGGGAGCTTCTCAGCAACGAGCGGTATGAGAATTCCAGGGGGCAGATGGACCGTGCGCAAACCGAGTTGGAACAGGCGAAGCTGAACCTGAGCTATACCTCCATCGTCTCGCCCCTCACAGGCACGGTGACCATTCGAAGCGTGGAGGTCGGCAATATGGTCACCGCGAATCAGGCGGTGTTTTCGGTGGCGGACTTCGACCCGCTGCTGGCGCGCATCAGGATCCCTGAAAAGAACATGGGCAAAGTCGCGATCGGCCAGGGCGCGAATGTCTCGGTGGAGTCCGATCCGGAACGGTTGTACCGCGGCGTCGTGAAGATGATCAGCCCCGTTGTGGATCCGGAAAGCGGAACCATCAAAGTCACCATCCAGATTCCGGGCGCCGGAAACGGAGTCCTGCGGCCCGGTATGTTCGCATCCGTACACATCATCACGGAGGTACACCGGAACACACTGGTAATACCCAAGAAGGCGCTCGTTCACGAGGGCGAAGGGAATCAGGTGTTCGTATACGAACCGGATGGGGAACAGGGCGGGGGAAGTGCCGTTCGAAGGAAGGTGGGCATAGGGTTTGCGGACAATGAATACCTGGAAATCCTGAAAGGCCTGAACGAGGGCGAGCAGGTCATTACCGTCGGTCACGACGGCCTGCGCCCGGGCACGGCGGTTCGCCTGGTCGGCGAAGGGGTTCCGGAAACGACCGTGGCCGGGGACAGGATGGGCGAAGGGCGGGAAAGCGGGCGGCCCGCGGGAGGCGATAACGGTCAGCTGAATGCAATGAAGGCGCGGATATTCGCCCGGTTTCCCGATCTGAAAAAGGCCTACGACGCGCGCGTTAAAGAAGATCCGGACCTCGCGAAAAGCAGTGAAAAGTGGCGCGCGTTCATGGGCGAGATGCGGCGGCAGGGCATCCTGCCGGCAAGGGGCGGGAGACCGCAATGAAGCTGATCGAGTTTTCGACGCGCCGCAGGGTGACGGTTACGATGTTTGTCGTCGCGGCCGTGATCTTCGGTCTGGTTGCGTTCCGTCGGCTCGCGATCAATCTGCTGCCTGATATAACGTACCCCACACTCACCGTGCGGACCGAATACGAAGGTACGGCGCCTTCGGAAATGGAACGCCTGGTGACGGAGCCCGTGGAGGGGGCCGTCGGGGTGGTGACGAACGTCGTCCGGGTGAGTTCCACTTCCCGTCCCGGCGTGTCCGAGGTGGTCGTGGAGTTTTCCTGGGGTACGGACATGGATTTCGCATCGCTGGACGTCAGGGAGAAACTGGACCGGTTGCAGCTTCCCCAGGGCGCGGAAAAGCCGGTCCTCTTGCGTTTCGATCCGTCACTGGACCCGATCATGCGGATAGGGCTGTACGGACCCGAAAGCCTGGTCGCCCTTCGCCTGTTGGCTGAGGATCATATCAAACTGGACCTGGAAAGCCTCGAGGGCGTCGCCGCAGCGCGCGTGAACGGAGGGTTGGAAGAGGAAATACACATTGAAATCGATGAACCCAGACTGGCGTCGCTGCGTATCCCGGTTCAACAGGTCGTCGCGCGCCTGGGGCAGGAGAACGTGAATCTTACAGGCGGGCAGTTGAAGGATGGCGAGGCGGAGTACGTTGTCCGCACGGTCAACGAGTTCCGTTCGGTCGAGGAGATTCGGGACATCGTCGTGGGCCAACGACAGGAAGCCGCCATTACGCTTGCCGACGTTGGCCGCGTGTTCCGGGGGCACAAGGAACGCAAGGTCATTAACCGAATGAACGGGCGAGAAAGCGTGGAACTTGCGGTGTACAAGGAGGGCGACGCCAATACCGTGACCGTGGCCGCGCGGGTTTACGCCGCGCTCGAACGTTTTGAAAATGAGGCCGGCGCCGTGCCTGCGGGCACGCGTATCGAGGTCGTTTTCAGCCAGGCGACGTTCATCAGGGCATCTGTCGCGGAGGTGCTCAACACGGCGATCATGGGCGGGGTTCTGGCGGTGGTGGTGCTCTATCTCTTCCTGGGCAATCCCGGAAGCACGGCGATCATCAGTTTATCCATCCCGATATCCGTCGTGTGCACGTTTCTGTTGATGTTCAGTTCGGACGTGAGCCTGAACATTATGTCCCTCGGCGGGTTGGCGCTGGGCATCGGCATGCTCGTGGACAATTCTATCGTCGTGCTCGAAAGCGTTCAGCGGTATCGCGAGGAGGGCCTGTCGTCTCGCGAGGCGACGGTCAAGGGGGCCAGTGAAGTCGGAAAGGCGGTCGTGGCTTCCACGCTGACCACGATCTGCGTCTTCGTGCCCATCGTTTTCGTGGAAGGAATCGCCGGTCAGTTGTTCCGGGACCAGGCGCTGACCGTTACGTACTCGCTGGTCGCCTCTCTGCTGGTGGCGCTCACGCTGATCCCCATGCTGGCGTCTTTGGAATTCGGACGGAGTGACGCGGCGGCGGGAGCCGCCCGCGGCCGCCCGCGCTCAGGCGTCAATCCGGGTCTCGCAACCGTGTTACGTGTTCTTGCGCGCGCCGGCAGGGCGGTGGGGAAAGTGGCGGCCTCCCTGCTTTACCCGGTCTTCTGGCTCTTTGAACGGGTGTTGGGCAACGCGTATCGACTCTATCCCCGTGTGATCGCCTGGGCGCTGGATCATCGGGCGGTGGTACTCGTCGTCGCGCTGGCGCTGGCCGGTGCGTCCGGATTGCTCGCCGGGTTTCTCGGAAGCGAGTTGATTCCGGAAATGAGCCAGGGGGAATTCAGCATCTCCGTGACAATGCCGGTGGGTACCCCGCTGGTCGCCACCGAACGGGCGATACGCGGCATGGAGCGGATCGTCCGGGCTCAACCCGAGGTGGAACTGGTTTACAGTACCGTGGGCCTGAGCGGGTCGTCCGACGGTTCGGCCGGAGAGGAGCGCGAAAACGTCGGCCAGATTCACGTGGCGCTGAAAGACGGTATCATACGGGAGCGAGAAGACGCCGTTATGGATCGGCTGAGGAGTGCGTTCCGCGGCCTGCCTGCCGCGGTGTGCAAATTCACCCGCCCGTCCTTTTTTTCTTCCCGGACCCCCATCGAGGTGGAGATATCCGGATATAACCTCGGTACGTTGCGGACGCTGTCCGACGAACTTGCAGGCAGGCTGGAGGACCTCCCCGGTCTTGTCGACGTGAAGACCAGCGCGGAGGGTGGCAATCCTGAGGTGCAGATCCGGTTCAATCGGAAGTGGGTGGCGCAGATGGGGACGAGCATCAGCGAGATCGGCAGGCTCGTCAGGAACAAGATCCAGGGCGAGGTGGCCACGGAGTTCGCCCGGGGCGACAGGAAGGTGGATATTCGCGTGCGCGCGGATGAACGGCATCGGGCTACCGTGGAAGATCTCAAGCGTCTTATCGTGAGTCCGGCGGGTGCGTCGGCTCCCATACCCCTCGCGGTGGTTGCCGACCTGTCCGTCGAAATGGGGCCGGCCGAGATCCTGCGGGCGGACCAGGAGCGCGTCGCGGTCGTCTCCGCAAACCTCGAAGGACGGAGTCTGAGCGAGGCGGTGGCCGACATCGAATCCGTGATCAGGGATATGGTCTATCCACCCGACTATCATGTCAAGATCGGCGGCCAGAACGAGGAGCGCGAACGGTCGTTCGAGAGCATGCGGCTGGCCATCCTGCTGGCGGTCTTCCTCGTGTACCTGGTCATGGCTTCCCAGTTCGAGTCCCTGGTCCATCCATTCGTTATCATGTTTTCGATTCCGTTCGGTCTCGTCGGCGTGGTCTGGATGTTGCTGGTTACGGGTCAGACGGTGAGCGTGGTCGTGCTGATCGGGCTGATCATGCTCGCGGGAATCGTCGTCAATAACGCGATCGTGTTAATCGACTATATCAATGCCCTGCGAAGGGGACAGGGAATGGGGAAGCGGGAAGCCATCGAGCGCGCATGCCAGGTGAGGCTGCGCCCCATTCTGATGACCACGTCCACAACGGTGTTGGGTCTGTTGCCCATGGCCCTCGGCATCTTCGATTTCAGGCCATTCGTCGCAAACTTGGAATCCGGCCTGGCGAACATGTTGCCCGGTGGGGCGCAGGCTTCGATTATGGGGGCCCTGAACGTCGTCTTCCCTGTCGGTCAGGGGGCGGAGATCCGCGCCCCGATGGCAATCACCGTAATCGGCGGTCTGGTGATTTCGACGCTGGTTACGCTGGTCCTGATTCCCACGCTCTATTCGCTCGTTGACCGCAAGGAATGAGCGTCGGTCCGGGGGTCGGAAGGAGAGCATATGGAATCGGGTGACGGGAGGGATCCGGAGGATATCGCCTACGAGGACCGGATCCGGACCAGTTCGCTGTCGGAGCTGGAAGACATGTCCGTGCACGTGGACCCGGGTGAGTATCCGCACCGGGCTCGGAAGCTGATCGAGGAGATCGGGCGGCGGCGGGCGGGTCCGGAGCCTGGATTCGATCGGCGGACCGTGCAGAAGGCCGTGCCCGCGGGTTTGCCCCGGCGTCTCTGGGCAAGCCTGATCGATCTCTTCATTCATCTCCTGATTCTGGGTGCGTTATTCCTGGCAGGATGGTCGGTCGTTCAACTCGTCTCGAGCCCCGGAAGCGACGGGCCGCTGCCTGCCGTCTCCGCCCGCCGGGGTCCGTCGCCGCTGCAGCAGTTCGCCGCCGGGCTGCTTGCCGGCGACGCGGCGGCCTGGAAGAACCGGGAACAGTGGATCCAGGTGGGCCTGGTTACGTTGAGCTTCCTGATTTTCAGGGCGTTATTCACGGTACCGGCCTGGGTGCGAACCGGCAGTACGCCGGGAATGCGTGAGGTCGGCATCAGGCTTATCCGGACGACGGGGGAATCCGCCAGTGTAAATCGGGCGCTGATACGGTTCTGGGGGCAGTTTCTGCTATTCGGGCTGACGCTTGGCGTGAGCGCTTTCTGGATGGTCTGGGACCCGCGAACACAGGCGCTTCATGACAAACTGACGGACACGTGCGTCGTGCGGGAACAACGCACATGGGAAAAACCCGACGAAGATCGGGTCTATGATTAGGCGATTTCCGGTTGCCTTTCGTCACCTGTTTTGTTATACTGTCTGTCCCGTGTTTACCTCCATGATCACCGCCCTGCTGCCGCACCTGCCTCCCGCAATGATGTCGTTTCCAGGTTCTGTCAAATCTCAGGCATTCGTCGAACGGCTCGCGTCCATCTCCGAACACGAACTCGCTTCCAAGGAGAATCCGCGAAACTTTTGGACGGTTCATGCTGTCTAAACTTACTGAAAGGTGGTAACACGGTTTTCGATTTGCAGGAGTCTGACGATGCGTAAGCGGTTTCCACAGGCCCTTTGCTGCCTTGTTGCAATTGCGGTTGGACTGACCGCCGAACCGGTGCAGGCGAAGTCTTTCTTTACGTCCCGCCGGACGTTCGGCGTACTGTTTCTGGGCGGAAGCGCATTTATGGCCAAGAAGGCCGTTGACTTCCGCCGGGACGCAAACAGGACCTACGACGACTACAAGCTCGCTCGTACCTCAGATGAGGCGGAGCGTCTGTTCGACCGTACGGGCGAATACGATACCAAGAGCAAGATGAGTGTCGGACTCTCTATCGTTCTGCTTGCCAGCGGGTTGCGCATGATCATGTCAAGCGGCGTCGACGAGGGTTCCGCGAAGATCCGACAGAAGAAGAAACTCAACGTGGACATGACGGGCGACGTCAACAAGAGAATGGTTAAAGTCGCCGTCAAGAGGCATTTTTAATCGCGGCGGCCGGGCTCGTATACCGGTGAGCCGCATCTATCTGCAGTTCTTGTGTACGTAAGGAGTGGTTTATGGCGCGTCGGAAATTCAGCCCGGTCCGACTCGGAGTGTGGGGCATGCTGGTGATTGTCCTTGCCGGGGTGGGGCGTTGCGGTCGTGAGCGGGAAAACCCGGTCGATCCGAATTCTCCAGGTGGCGGGGCGCTGCAACCCCCCGGTAACATACGTGCGCAGGGAGAAATCGGCCGGATACTATTGACCTGGGACGCGGTGAAAATCAACGAACTTGCGGGGTACGGCGTCTGGCGCGCCACGTCGGCCACCGGCGATTATACCCGGCTGCGCGGCGAGTCGAACGATGCAAATGCAACCACCGGCCGCACGGTCTTTGTCGATTCCACGATGGACGTTTCCGCTTCAAGGGTTTATTTCTACCGGGTCACCACGGTGGACGCGAACGGGCAATCCAGCGAAAGGTCCGCCTATGTCAGCGCCGAGGTGCGCGAGGACAAGCGGCCGCCCGCTTCCCCCACGAATCTCTCCGCCGTCAGAAATGAAAAAACCGGTCACATAGCGCTTGTCTGGGATGCGCCGAGAACGGACGCGGACAACCAGGACCTGACCGGCCTGGACGGTTACCGGGTTTTCAGGGCGAAAGATACCGAAGACTCGTACGTCCTCGTTGCTGCGGTTCCGGCCTCACAGACGACATTTACGGATACAACGCGGCTGGATCCGGAATTCCGGTATTTCTATCAGGTTTCCGCGATCGACAGGTTCGACAACGAAAGCGCGCGTTCCCGCTCCGCGTCGGTGAGCGCGCCTGAAACCGAAATACGCCCGCCGAGCGGCTTGCGGACCGTAAGCAAGGTTGGCAAGATCGAGTTGCATTGGGACCCGTCGAACGAAGAAAACCTCCTGGGTTATCTGGTGCTGCGGTCAACGTCCACCCGGGAAACGTTCGAGCCGGTATCTTCAACGGTGCCCTTTACAACGGCCCAGACCGTCTACGTAGATACAAGTGTACAGGTCGATGTGGTTTATTTCTACCGGGTCCAGACGGTTATAGAGGATCCCGCCCACGGGATTGTCGCAGGCGACGCGTCGCACTTTGTCGACGGGCAGGCCGAGGCGGATGAATCGCCGCCGGCCGCGCCGTCAGACTTGAGCGTGAGTCTGGATGACGAAGATGCGGGCGTTGTACTGCTCAGTTGGGCTCCGCCCACAAAGGATGACGGCGGCGACGAACTGACAGGGCTTTCCCACTTCCGGATCTTTCGATCAAAGGAGACCGCCAATTCGTTCGTGGAGATGGCGCAGGTTCCGGGCACGCAGACCCATTTCCGGGACACTACAGTGGAGCCGCTTACCCTTTATTATTACACCGTAAACGCAGTCGACTTCGAAAAGAACGGCGGACCGCGTTCCACGCCGCTGTCCGTCAGCACAACCGGTCTTGCTACGCCTACGCGGGTTACGGCAGTTGCCGGCAAGGCTAAAATCTCGCTGGCCTGGGCGCCGAACCAGGAGCCTCGGCTGAGCGGGTACGAACTGTTGCGTTACAGCGACCCACATCAGCCAGACCTGTTCTCCACGTTCATCACCCCGTGGCCGGCCTACGTGGATTCGCCTCTGGTCGGGGGCAATACCTATGCGTACCGCGTGCGTGCATCGGGCTCGGGCGGGCTCAAGAGCAAATTGTCGGATTTCGTATTGGCAACCGTAATGGACGACGACCCGGCGCCCGCTCCTCCCGAATTCCTGTACGCGGAATTGACGGGAAACACAGCGATTCAGTTGACGTGGCGAGCACCCACAGCCGATGAGGACGGATCAGATCTGACCGGTTTGTCCCAATACAGGATTTATCGGTCGGAGGGAACCGGGTCGGCCGGATTCGCTTGGATCGCGACAGTTGATTCGACGAATCTGAGATACGTCGACTCCGGACTGGAGCCGTCCACGATCTACATCTACGAGGTGCGGGCCCTCGATGCCAGTGGCAATGAGAGCCAGGCGTCGAATAGCGTGTCGCTCGAGACAGAGTTGGACGACGACCAGGCGCCCGCTCCTCCCGAATTCCTGTATGCGGAATTGACGGGAAACACTGCGATTCAGTTGACGTGGCGAGCACCCACAGCCGATGAGGACGGATCAGATCTGA
>JAPPJY010000075.1:29213-167606 GCA_028874335.1 Gemmatimonadota bacterium
TGCGGGCCCTCGATGCCAGTGGCAATGAGAGCCAGGCGTCGAATAGCGTGTCGCTTGAGACAGGCGCTGTACGGTCCGTGCCGAAACCGACCAGAGTCGCGGCGGTTGTAGAGGATCTTGAGGATCAGGGTCTTGCCATAGTCGTCACGTGGCGGGCGCCCGCCGGGGTTACCAGCTTCGGAGTTTATCGGCAGCAGGCGGGTTCTTCCTCAAGCGACAGATTTGAAACTCTTGCGTTCAGGCTGAGCGATACGAAGTATATCGATACGGATATCGAGTCGGGCAAGACCTATATCTATCGCATCGTCTCTCTGCAAGGGTCTTCCTCCAGTGATCCGTCCGATTCGGTGGTTGTGGCAGTTCCGTAAAATCTCCCGTGGACCGGATAGGCAGGTAAACGGCAGAGCGCTGTATGGAATGGCGTTCTGCCGTTTTGTTATATCGGTTGAGGAACCACGGACGCCGGAGACTATTCCTGGCGATCCATCCAGGAGACCGATAAAAAAAAATCCGCATTTAGGCCGGTTTCGCGACGAGCGTGAACTCCGGGTCTGACATTCATCGAGCCTGCCGTCCCTGAGTACTGCGAAGAGTAGCGAAAGTTGAGATTTCGAAGAGCGTGCGTTGAAAGCCCTGACGCACTCCGCACGACACTCTTCCGGTGATCTGTCCTGTATCGCCCGACAGCCGTACGTGAACGGCTTTACCTTTGTCGGACGATGCATGCTCAATGGTTCCTGTAAAGACGGTACTTGCGGTATTTCTTTCTCCCGGATCGTCTCTCCGGCACGCGGTCTGCATAGACACCAGGAGTTCGCAGGTGTTGCGCGGGTCACGAAACGGAGGGTATTCTATGCAGCGCGTGCTACTGGTGGACGGGGACAGTCGATTCCGGAGGGAAATGAAGGACCGTTTGACGCGGCGCGGGGTGAGCGTCGCTTGTGCGGGAACCGCCCGGGAGGGCTTGAGACTTTACCGGCGCGGCCGCCCCGCGTGGGTCTTCGCCGAGGCTGAACTCCCGGACGGCGGCGGTTTTCCGGTTCTCGAGGAAGCGCACCGCCAAACGCCGGTCATCATCGTGAGCGAGGGATTTTCTCCCGACCAGGTCTACTCGGCTATCTCGGGCGGCGCCTTCGACTGTCTGTCAAAACCCGTGGATGATCCCACCCTGGACGGATTGCTGTACCGCCTGCAGAGAGAGAGAAACCCGCCGCCTGTAGAGGTGGGCCCGGTTGAACCCGTGCAGGAAATCGGCGGCGGGATGGTCGTGGGACGTTCCCAGAAGATGATCGAGGCGCTGAAGACGGTTGCCGCGGTCGCCGGTACTTCGGCCACGGTACTGGTTTGCGGCGAAAGTGGGACCGGAAAGGAATTGATGGCCAGGGAAATCCATCGTGCGTCACAAAGACCCGGGGCGTTCGTGGCCGTCAACTGTGTGGCCGTTATGGAAACCCTCACGGAAAGTGAATTATTCGGCCACGAGCGGGGCGCCTTTACGGGTGCGGCGGGGCGGCGCGCGGGATGTTTCGAACAGGCCAGCCATGGCACACTCTTTCTGGATGAAATCGGCGATGCACTTCCGGGTTTTCAGGCCAAGCTGCTTCGTGTGCTGGACCGGGTCGAGTTCCGTCGTGTCGGCGGCCAGGAATCGATCCGACCGGATGTACGGGTTGTGGCGGCCACGAATGCGGATCTGGAAGACCTGGTGGCGAAGGGCGCGTTCAGAGCGGATCTCTATTACAGACTGAGCGAGGTGACCGTCCAATTGCCACCGTTGCGCGACCGCCTTGCGGACATACCCGTACTTGTGCGGCGAACGCTCAGCGAAATCCGGCACCGTACCGGCCGGAGTCTTGGGGGCGTTTCTCAGGAGGCCATGCACAGGCTGATGGTCCATCCGTGGCCGGGTAACGTCAGAGAACTGCAGAATGTCCTGGTGAGGGCGGCGTTTCATTGCCGGGGGCGCACGGTCCAGTGCAATCACCTGAAGGGTCTGATCTCGGATGAGTCGCCCGAGATTGACGAATCGCTGACCCTTTCGGACGTGGAACGCCGGCACATTGAACAGGTTCTGAATGCAACGGGCTGGAACCGGGGCATGGCGTGCGAGATCCTGGGCGTGTCGCGTCCGACGCTCCGGAGAAAGATCAGGGATTATGGACTTCACGGAGGGTGAGAGCGCCCTTCTGCAGGTATGCACGGATAGCGACCCGTCGGACCGAACCCGCGCCTGCGCTTGACTTTCCAAACAGCGGTGTGTATGATTGGACCGTTTCAATGCGTCGGTTCATCGAACGAACCCCGGGCCGGTCTATTTGCTGTCTTTGACAGGAGGATGGATGGGATATCTGGTGGACCTCATATGTACCCGCTGTCGCCGAAGCCACGACAAGGATAGGCTTTGGAATCTGAGCGCCTGCTGCGAGGCGCCGCTCTTCGCCCGGTACGATCTTGAGAAAGTGCAGAATGCCTTCCACAAGGCGGATTTACCAGGACGGGAGACGACCATGTGGCGATACAAGGAAGTACTGCCCGTCGAACGGGTTGCGCACCGGATAAGCCTGGGTGAGGGATTCACGCCGTTGCTGAAGGCGGACGCGCTGGGGACGCGGGTCGGTGTCCCGGACCTCTACGTCAAGGATGAGGGGGTCAATCCGACAGGGTCATTCAAGGCGCGCGGGCTGTCGGCTGCGATATCCAGAGCAGCGGAACTGGGAGCGGATGCCGTGGCCATTCCGTCTGCCGGGAACGCGGGTGGGGCAACGGCGGCGTACGCGGCGAGGGCCGGCATGGAGGCGTACATTTTCATGCCGAACGATGCGCCGGCGGCAAACATGGTTGAGTGCCGGCGGCTGGGCGCGCGCCTGACGCTCGTGGACGGTCTGATTACGGATTGCGGGAGGATGGTGGCCGACCGAAAGGAGGCCGAGGGCTGGTTTGACGTCTCGACACTTAAGGAGCCGTACCGGGTAGAAGGAAAGAAAACGATGGGATACGAACTCGCCGAACAGCTGGACTGGGCGTTGCCGGACGTCGTGCTCTACCCTACCGGCGGCGGCACGGGCCTGATCGGAATGTGGAAGGCGTTCGACGAGATGGAAGCAATGGGTTGGATCGGCTCCGCGCGTCCTCGAATGGTGGCCGTTCAGGCGGAGGGCTGTGCGCCTGTTGTCAGGGCGTATGAAACGGGCGCCGAATCGGCCGAGTTCTGGGAAGACGCGGACACCGTAGCATCGGGACTCCGGGTGCCTGGCGCGGTGGGCGATTTTCTCATGCTCAGAGCCATCAGGGAAAGCCACGGCACGGCTATTGCCGTTACCGACGGCGCCCTGCTGGCCTGCGTTGATGAAATGGCTTCGTCGACTGGCATTTTCCCGGCCCCTGAGGGCGCGGCGACGCTTGCCGGGCTGAAGGAACTCGCCGGGAAGGGGTGGGTCTCTTCTGAGGAGCGGGTGGTGTTGTTCAATACCGGGACGGGGCTGAAATATATCGAAGCCATTGGCGCGGCCGACGGCGTCCGGTGATCGGTGTTGCCGGTCGGCAGACGCTCCGTGCCGGCTCTTCACGGTAGCGGACGCCGGGAATCGCCGTGGGAAGACGAAATGACCCACCGGCCCGCCGGAGGGTCGTTACCGGCGCGCGAAAGGAGGGACACGGCCGATGAAGAGGCGGGAGATCGGGAAATTCCAGAGTTTCGTACTCGAGGAAGAGGATACGGTCGTCGTAATGGGTAACCTGAACGCCCACGCGGACTTCCTCATGGGATGCGGGTTCAGCCGTCACCCCGATACGGGCGAGTTTGTAGGCACCGGCGCCAATCTCTACGCAATGGCTCCGGACGATTTCTACGACCGGTTCAGCGCACGGACCGGTGCGGATCCGGAACTGACCGCGCAGGCTCACGACGGTAAGGATTTCTATCAGGTCGACGGACTGCCGCTGGCCGCGGTGAATGCGGAAGGCGATCCCTACATCGAAGGAATCACTGCCGTAGACCTCGAGACCCGGGTCTACATCGAACAGGGGATAGCGAACTTCAGGGTTGGTTAGAGGCGAGCGCGTTTTGCCTTCAGGTATTCCAGAGTATGCGCCGCCGCCCGGTAGCCGCTTTCCACGGCGCTTTCAACCGTAGCAGGGAGGCCGGTGTCGGTCCAGTCACCCGCGATATAGAGTCCGGGCGCGGCCGTACGGTTCGTTGGTGGAGAATGACCCTTTGGTAGCGCAAACGTGGCATGTCGTTCCCGCACAACTAGATGGTGTTCCAAATGTATGTTTCTGGTTTCCGGCAGGAATCGGTGCAGGTCACCCATCGCAATCTCCAGAAGTCTTTCGTCAGGCTGGTCCACCAGGCTGCCCGCAGCGCTGGCGACCATGGTAACATGCCCGGGTGATGCGTTGTCACGACCGTTGTATAGCATCGGCTTGTTGAATATCCAGTCCATACGACCTGTGAGGAGGCCCACGAAAGGCCGGTTGAGTACGGGCTCTCGAAACCAGAGGTTGACGGAAAGGATCGGGGAGGGTTGGAAGGATTTCAAACGAGTTCTGAGATCGTCGTGACCCTCCGGAAGCAGGCGAGACAGCGCAGGCGGCGTGATTGCGCAGATGGCGGCGTCGGCCGTCACAGCCGCGCCTGATCTCATTCGGATCTGTATCTTGCCGTTTTCGGCAACGCGCAGTTCCGCGGCCGCCTCGCCGATGTGGCACGTACCGCCGCGCCGGTGGATGAAGCTGCGGGCCGCGTCCGTGTACATCGCGCTGAGTCCCACACCGGGGTAGCCCATCAGGGTTGAGTCGGTGTGTCCGAGAAACGCGAGATTCAGGACGGAAGTCAGGTGCCGGGCCGGGGCGGAATCGGGATGTTGATTCAGCGCGGAGATGCACAGCGGATCCCAGAACGCTTGACGGATGGCTGGAGACTGCCTGCACTCCTCCAGCCAGTCGTTAACCGTGATACCCCATTGCAACGGCGTTGCCAGGGCAGTCCTGATGCGCCTCAGCCCCACAACGTCCGCGAGGTTGACCGGTCTGTAACGGATGAATCCGGCCAACAGATTTAGGGGAGGTGGCAGCCATCGGGGAAAACTGAGGGCAGCATGGCCCAGCCCCGGGTGTAGGAAGTCCAGACGGAATGCTTCCTGATACCTCAGGCGGTCCCCCGTGCCGATGGTTTCCAGGAACTCCCTGGTCCGGTGATAACATTTCATGAAGAGGTGCTGGCCATTGTCTACGGTATCGCCCGTTGCCCGATCGACAAATGAATACGCACGCCCACCCAGGTGTTTCCTGCGCTCAAACAGGTTGACGATGCACGCACCCCGTTCCGCAAGGCGAACGCCCGCAGCGAGACCCGCGAAGCCGCCGCCGATAATGACGACGCGGCTCACGGCGACTTCTCCCGCATTCCAATCCGGTTGCGAAGGCAGTATTCAAGCGCGATGCCCAGCTTTTTCAGGTTGTTTACACGGATCGGATGTTGGTACACGTTGTAATTGACGGCTTCAATGCGGCTGAGAAGCCGGCTGTAGATGCAACCCATGATTTCGGCTGGAAACAGGCTCTGGCGATCCTCTCTCGGCAGGCACTGCGCCGCTTTCCTGTAGTAACTCCGCGCCCGTTTGCACTGGAATTGCATCAGCTTCCGAAACCGGGTTGTGGTGATTCCGTCGAAAAGGTCTTTTTCGGTGTAGTTGAAACGTCTCAAGTCATCCAGCGGGAGATAGATGCGGTCTCTCCTTGCGTCGGTCTCGATGTCACGGAGGATGTTCGTAAGTTGCAGCGCAATCCCAAGATTGACGGCGTAATCCCGGGATGCCCGCCTGGTGTAGCCGAAGATCTCGATGCATATCAGGCCAACTATGGAGGCGACGCGGTAACAGTATTCGTACAGATCGCCGAAGGTCTGGTAGCGATTCTTGACCAGATCCATCTCCACGCCGTCAATCAGCTTGAGAAAATGTTCTTTCGGGATTTTGAAACGCTTGAGCGCTTTGTGCAGGTTTACGGTAATCGGGTGCCGCGGCCTGCCGTCGAAACAGGCGTGGGTTTCGGCGCGCCACTTCGCGAGGTTTCTGGTGGCGGCTTCCCGCGATGCCGCGTCGTCGACCAGGTCGTCGGTGTGCCGGCTGAAGGCGTACGTGGCGAAAATGGCGTCACGCTTGGGTCGCGGCAGAAATACGAATGCGTAGTAGAAGTTGCTGCGCGCGTTCCGTACGAGCGCCGCGGTGTAGGATCTGATGTTCATAGGGTACGGAAGCCGGAATTGCCGCAAACACGCGGGTTTCGGAACAGGGCGCGGAAGAACAGGCCGGGAATGTCCCGTTTTTCAATCTTCGGGCGAGAATTGAAAACGTCGTATCCGCCTCTACGGATCTTGTCGAGAATCCGCATCCCGCCCAGCCAGGTCAGCCGAAGTTCGTATTTTAGCCGGCCGGAGACGAGATCCGGCAGCTCGGCGCCCTTCAAAAAAAGCATCCTCGTTCGTTCGATTTCGCAGGCCAACAATGACCGGAAGCCGTCGGTGGCGCGGCCCTTTGCCAGATTGTCTTCTGTAACGCCGAAACGGTCCATATCGACCTGGGGCAGGTAGATGCGACCTCGTGAAGAGTCAATTGCGACGTCCTGCCAGAAGTTGGCAAGCTGAAGCGCTGTACAGATCAGATCGGAAAGTCGTCTGCGGCGCGCGTCGGTGTAGGAAAACAGGTGCAGAATGAGGCGCCCCACCGGAGCAGCGGAGTATCTGCAGTAGGACAGCAGATGGTTGAAAGTCTCATGCCGCTGCGTGACCACGTCCATCCTGAATGCGTGGAGGAGGTCGTGCAGATGACCGAGGGGTAGATGCTGCGATCGGATCGTTTCTCCAAGGGCGGTCAGTATGGGTCCCTCCGGCGCAACCGTGCAGGATGCGAGTTTCGCATCCCACGCATCCAGCCGCCGCGTGCGTTCGTCCGGAGCCAGGCCGGGTTCGTCCGCCAGGTCGTCGGCAGTACGCGCAAAGGCATAGATGCTGCACACGTGGGGCCGTATCCTTGCGGGAATCAAACGGGATCCCACCGGGAAGTTTTCATAGTGGCTGCGCGTAAGGGCTTCGCAATAGGCGAACGCATCGTCGAGAGACGTCGTCGCGGGTGCGCCGGATGACACGGCGGCGCGATTTGCACAGGTTCCCATACGTATAAGATAATTGATAATATTCGAATTCGCCAGAACCAGGCGCCATCGGGAAGGAAACCGGATTCGAGTTCACATTGCGGCACAAGGTGATATACGGATGGCAAAGCAGAGGCGAACACCATCGGGACTCCGAGTCATTCCGCCCGCGCACAGTGAAGAACGCATTCACCAGGCTCACGTCTATTACGGTTACGGCAAGGGTAAGACGACCTGTTGCATCGGGCTGGCAATCCGTGCGGCCGGGGCCGGCAGGAAGGTCGCCCTGGTACAGTTCGACAAAGGGTACGACGGAGAGACAGAACACTACTCCGAGCGCCACGTACTCAGGCAGATCGACGGGGTCGAGTTATATCCGACCGGATGTGAACGCATGATGCCGGACGGCGCATTTCGATTCGGCGCGGAGCCGAAGGATATTGACGAAGCGCGGCGGGGACTCGAAACCGCCCGTGGGCTGCTTAGGAAGGGCGCTCAGGATCTGCTGATTCTGGACGAGATTCTTGCAGCCGTGGCCTACGGTCTGTTTCGGCGGGAAGACGTGACGGGTCTTCTGGATCTCTACGATAAAAACCGCCGGTGCGAACTGGTGTTGTCAGGGCACAAGGTCTGGGACGCGCTTGTCGAACGCGTCGATCTGGTGACGGAGATGCGCAAGGTCAAGCACTACTATGCCAGGGGAGTACCGGCGCGGGAAGGTATTGAATTTTAACTGAACGATGAAAACCCCATCGGGACCACGTCGCGCTGTGCGGCGGCAGTGTATTTTCCAATGGACGCGAATGGCGTGGAACCGATACCGGCCTGCAGCGTACGGCCGGTATTTCGTTTTGATGCAGGTATCGGAAAAGTATTTGTTTCGATCTGACCGCAGGTTTATCTTGAGGTCAAACCCCATGATGCGTTGTACCGCAAAAAAAACAGACCCCCGGATTCACGTTCCAGAGGTCTTTTTTTGGTGAATTCTGAACTCTTCAGATGCCGCCCGGCACGCGAACTTCGAGGCCGTCGAAGCGTGATAGATGCCTGCGGTCGAACGTCTGTACGGCTCTGATGCCTTGCGCCAGCATCCAGGTTGCGTTATATGCGTCTCCGAAATCCACGTTCTTGTCTACATAGTCGGAGATCGCCTGGGAAATGACAATGCGATCATGGACCTCCAGACCGGGCGTATTGATGATCGCCCGGACCTTGGCCTGGATATCAACGCGAGGGAGTTTGTAGAACGACTCCAGTGTCCAGACGATCTCGGCGATCACCATAATGCCGGTCACAAGCACAATCTCGCCGGCGCCTGCCCGGCGCAGAAGTCGCTCTACCGCATCGGCCTGCGTCGGCACATCATTCGTCAGATACCGCAGGAATACATTGGTATCCACAAAAACGCGTTCAGGAGCCGCCATTAGCCTCAATAAAAAAACACCGACGCTGCGACGCGATAAACCCTCCGAAACGGGGCGTTATCGACGTATAGAAGGTCGTTTTTTCCCTTCACGTCCAGCGACCTGGTGTATCCTGGTAATCCGCCGTTTAATCACCTTTATTTACAAGCACATATTTGAATTAACGTCCCGGAAGACTTAGGAATCAGGGTTAGTCCTCGCAAGAGCCCGATCTTTTCGGACCTGTTCGCGAATGCCTTCAAAGTCCTGGGGGCCGGAAACTGGAACGCTACCACGCAGTTCCAGCAAGGTCCGGTTCAGAGGCTGAACCGAAAACTCGTGGCGCCTTCGAACGAACACTATATGGTCTCCCTCCTGAACGTCGAGTGCTCGACGAACTTCCCGGGGCAACGTCATCTGACCGCGGCGTCCTACTTTCGCAATTGACATGGCAACAACTCCAATGAACGGCAATTTAAATTTTGACTGTCATATCCAAATATACCTGACAAAATGAAATTTTCAAGTTATTTCTGTGACCTGGAAATGGCCGCATACCCTCCCCAGGTCGCTCCCCCTCAATTCGTGTCGTTTCGAATCGACGTCGCAATCCGGTCGGGATTATCCAACTCGGGAGTGACTCCAGCGTATGGACAACAACCTCGTCCGCGATGACCGCGTGAAGATCATCGGAGCCGTTGCCCCCGACCTCGCGTGCCTCAGCGACGGCGACGTCGAAACCGCGGTAAACTGGTCGTCGGTGTCTGGAGAATGCGGGTTCGACGTCAAGTTTGATGGCCCCGTCCTATGCCGGGTGGTGGTCCTGAGATGGAAGGCGATGCCCGCGGATTACGACGTCGCCGTTCGCGGGTCCCGCACGTGGGAGGTGCAGGACTCGATTCGAGACAACGTGATCCTCGGGCCCAGGGTGAAACTCCATCTGCTCGACGACGTCAGGACGGACGGGCTGCGCGTCCGGTTTACGCGTGCCGTCAGTGAAGACCTGCACGGCAGAGACGCGGACCCGGGCGGGGTGGTCGCCCTGTACGGGATGGAGGCGTACGCGGCGGACCGCCTTCCGGCATATATCCGGTTGTTTCTGGATCGGGACACGCCGAGGCTGGCGGCCATGCAGGACGACCTGTCGGGGCGCAGCCACGTGACGCCGGACCCTTCTCTGCTGGATGTCGAGGTCCCCACGTGGGCGCCTATTCCGAAGCGTCTTTACAACGGGCAGGAGACCGGTCGGGCGGTCAACGAAAAGGATTCCGCGAGACGGACGATGCTTCAGGCGTGCGCGGGCGCTTTTGCACTGACCGGCGACCGTCGACATGCGTTGAAGGCGCGGGATGTACTGCTGGCGAATCTGGACCATTACGACCGGTACCAGTCGTTCCGGTTTACAGGAATAGCCTGGCAAGCCGTCACCTTTCAGGATCCGGCGTATAACCTCAGGGAAATGATGGCGTCGTACGACATGCTCGTCGCCTCACCGCACCTGGAGTTCAGGGACCGCATGCGTTTTCTCTTCTTTCTGCTGGACCTGGGTGAGTTCCAGTACCTGGCCATTCGGGACCGGTTCGAGGCACGGGAGAACTGGGCGTCTTGTTCGCTGGCGGAGATGGTCTTTCTGGCATACTATCTGGCGGATTTTCCGGAAGTGGGCCGCTGGTTGAAGCTGGCCGATGAGCGATACGGGTCATGTTTCGAGCCCTTCCTGGATGACGGATACTGGTGGGAATGTTCGCCTTCGCACTCGGTCTATATGATCAGGGGAATGTGCAGGTACGCGCTGGGAAGGCATCTGATTGGAGATGCGGTGTGGTCGAAGGCGTACAACGGCAAATCGCTGGAGGATGTGTTGGAGGCGCTGTGCAAGACGATGACGCCCTTCGGAGAAGTTCCCTCTATCAACGACTCCAACGGAAACGACGGCCATCTGCTGACGGACTATCCGGAACTCCGGGTCCCGCTTTACCTGATCGGACGAGGGGATCTGTTGCGGATGGCGGGGGATTCGGGAATCGCGCCGTCCATGCCCGGGGTGGTGCTCGGGCCGGTCCCGCAGAAGGACCCTACCTATACCTCGGTGGTGCTGCCCGACGCGGGCCTAGCGGTGATGCGGGACGGGTGGTCGAAAGACGACGCGTATCTGATTTTCGATTTCGGCCCGCACGGAGGCGGGCACGGACACCCTGACAAGCTGAGCTTCGTCATGTTCGCCAACGGGCACCACTGGATTCCGGATGCGTCGAATTCGCCGCATTACTCCATTTTTCCTGAACAGTACACCTGGCACAAACAGACGATATCGCACAATACCGTGCTGGCGAACAACACGAGCCAGAACGAATGCACCGGTCAGCTGATATTCTGGCATACCGACGACGACGTCGATATGGTCTGTGCGTATCACAACGAAGGCTACGAGGGCCTCGTGCACCGCCGTACGATCGTTCATCCCCGGCGCGGATATTTCCTCATCCACGACGAGCTCCGCGCCGAAGCCGACGGATTCGACCTGGACTGGCTGCTGCACGTCTATGGCGAGGTCGAGTCGCAGGCGGCCGGCAGCGTGTGTTTCCGATCCGACAGCGGGAGTCAACGTCTCCTGTGGTGTTCCGGGGAAATAGGAACCACGCCCCTGCCCACTCACCGCGGCCTGTGCGGCGGGTTCCGGAAACAGGAGTGGACAGGCAGCGGGTACCCGCCGAAAGGGGGACCGGGCTGGGTCTACATTCCGTATTTCCGGCTGCCGGGCAGGATTGAGCGGGGAGGCGGGCGTGCCGGGTTTTTTTCCGTTCTCTATCCATTTACGGAAGACGTACCGGACGTGGCCGTCGAACGGGTCGACGACGGACGGGGTCGAGCGTCGGGAATCAGAATCGCCCACAATGGCGTGGAAGATGTGTATGCCGGCGCCGTTTCCGACTACGACGCCGCGCGGGACGGTGACTTCAGGTGCGGGGGTCTGGCCGGACGCTGCAAAGCCGTATTCGAGCGGCGCGATGGCGCGGAGCTGATTTATCGTAAGGAATGCAACTGATCGCCGGCCGTGCACCGGGTTCCCCCGGATTCCCGCGTCGGCTATGGAATACCGGAACCGGTATCGGCTTACCGAATCCGTATAACGGCGAGGAGGGTGTGCATATTGAACGACATTCACGTCTTTGGTGGATTGGACGGCCGCCAACGGTCGCGAAAACCCCGGGACTTGGGGCTGACGATGGTCGTGGACTGGGGTCTTGGGTCTGGGGCGCAGTCCGATCTGATTGAGACCACGGCCCCCTTTCTCGATTTCGCGAAGGTGGCCGTCGGCATTTCGAGGCTGCTGACCGACGATGTGCTCAAAGCGAAAATCAGGCGTTACCTGGATCATGACATCGAACCGTTTCCGGGTGGGCAGTACCTGGAGTATGCCCAGGTGCAGGGCACGGCCCACCTGTATTTTCCCGCCGTGGCGGAAGCTGGTTATCGTTGGGTCGAGGTGTCGGACAATCTGGCCGCGGTATCACACGGGTGGAAGCTGAAGATGATCCGGCAGGCGGTGGAAGAACACGGACTGACGGTGTTGGGCGAGGTGGGGCAGAAGGAGGGGCTGGATGCGGGCATCCCAATGGCCGACGACGTGAGGGCGTGTCTCGATGCGGGGTCCCGTATCGTCCTGCTGGAGGCGGCGGAACTGGTCGACGAGGATGCCGGCAAGGCGCGGGAAGTCGAGCAGGCGGTAGAGGCGGCCGGTCAGGAGAAGGTCATGTTCGAATTGCCCGGCCCATGGATAGCCGGCGTGCATCCGCACGACGTACACCGGATGCGGCGGACCCTCGTCGACCGGTACGGACCGGAGGTGAATCTGGGCAACGTGCTGCCGGATGATCTGATGACGCTGGAAGCCTATCGCCGGGGGCTGGGTGTAAACGCGGGACACCGGGAGGAGGAATGATCGATGAGACTCGTGGATGACGATGCCGGCATTGAGATCGACGATGAGTTCCCGTGCGGCAGCGCGGGCCAAATGCGTATCACGACCGACGGCCGCTATGAGATCGGCTACCAGCCCGAGGAGATTCCACAGTGGTTTCAGGACCTTCTGGATGAGTTGTTCGACGGGGCAGGTGTTCCGAAAGAATACATGGCCCACGTGCGGGTACGCAATTCGGGCGATGCCCCGCGGCGCGCGAAGCTCCGGTTTCTGCTCAGCCGAAAGGGGTCCAACTATATGTATCCGCCGTGGTGGGTGTGGCGGGAGGATACGGGTTGGGCGTGGCTGCCGCCGGAAGACGAGGACTATCACGAGCATGAATATATGGACGCGCAGGTTGACATCCTGCCGGGCGAAGCCGTTCGAATCGCCTCGGCGCCGTATGAGACACCGGATACCGTATTCGAGAAGGCGCGCCGGCTGGCGGAGGGTTCAGACATCTGGACGTGCCGTGAGATCGGGACATCCGCGCAGGGTCGGCCCCTACCCGCTCTGGAGTCGCCGCCGCGTGAACTGAAGCTCCTTGTAGATGCAACCATGCAGTCCTGCGAGCCGGTTTCGTGGGGGATCATGCACGTCGCTCACTGGTTGACCATCCCAACGGCGCGAGCGCAGCGGCTTCTGGAGAACGTGCAGTTCTGCCTCATGCCGATGATGAATCCGGACGGCGTCTTCGTGGGCCACAGCGTGACAAACGCGGTCGGGGAAGTGCCCAAGTTCGGGATCAACAACCTCGTTGAAGGCCGGGGCGCGGCCAGGGAAACCGAGGCCCTCTGGAAGTATCTGCTGGACACCCGGCCGGATGCCGCGATCGAGGTGCATGCCCACTTCACCAGAGACGGGTTCACCCGGAGTATCGGAATGCACGACAAGGACGCCCTGCCCCGTCACCTGCGCGAAAAAGGCGCCGTCATCGAGGCGGCGATCGCGGAGAATTACCACGTTCATCCGCTCGAGAACCGGCGAGTACTGATCGACCCGCGAGAGCCGGAGCTCAACGTCTATGGCGACAGGTACGTGAGCGAGCATGCGGGTACGATCCGCACATTTCTTCAGGCCGTCCCCGACAGCATCGAGTCCCATTGCGCCGACGTAAGAGAAATGACGGAGACAATCGCGAACGCCCTGATTTCGTGGAAGACGTAGCGCGCATAGACGGCCGAAAGGAGAACCGTGTCGCGCGTATCGGGAGATCGGGCACGGGTTCATGATGAGGAGAAGAACATGAAAATTGGTGTAACGCAGATTATTCTGGGGCGGTTTTCGCTGGACGAAACGCTGGAGCTGTGCGGGGAGGCCGGTTACGAGGCGCTGGAACTGGTGTTTAGCGATGGCGGCGATCCCGATGTGAATATGAGCGACGATGAGATCCGGAACGTACGCCAAAGATGCGATGCCGCCGGTATCGAAATCGGCAGTTCGATTGCGCAGTATGCGGATCGGGGGAACTTCCTCAGCCTGAATTCGGGCGACCGCGAGCAGGGCGTCAGGTGTCTCGCGCGGTCCATAGAAATCGCGCATGTTCTGGGAATCGACGCGGTGCTGCTGCACCCCGGCCAGCTCACTGGCGAAGGAACCTACGAACAGGCCTGGGATCTGATGCTGGGCGCGATCAGGGACCTGGCGCCACTGGCCGAGGGGAAGGACGTGTCCGTGGGCATCGAAAACGTCTGGAACAAGTTCCTCTTGAGCCCGCGTGAGATGGCGGCGTTTGTGGACGCCGTGGGAAGCCCGCAGGTGGGCACCTATCTGGACACCGCGAACATGATGGCTTACGGCTTTCCGGAACACTGGATTCGCGGTCTTGGCAGTCGCATAGTTCGGGTGCATTTCAAGGATTTCAGCCGTAGCGAACACCGGTTCGTGGATCTCATGGACGGTGATACCGATTGGCCCGAGGTAATGGCCGGACTGCGCGCCATCGGATATGATTCTCCGGTCGTACACGAGGTCTCGGGAAGTCGCGAGGCGCAGATCGAGACGGCAAGGCGCATGAGGAAGATCGTGGCGATGTAGCTGCGATGACCGCTGCATCGGGAGCAGGAATGGGGCTCCACACCCCTGATGGATATTGAAGGAGCGTTGATGGCTGAACCGGACAGGATTTCCACGCGGGGTCTGGCCCGGCTGGCGAGAAGCCCCGTGGACACGGCAGTCGAAGACCGCGGAACGACGGTACGGGCGCTGATTTTCGGGCTCTGTCTGTCCCTTGTCATCAGCGTTCTGGGAAACGTTGTACGGTATATTCTCCACTCGTCGTTTATGGCGTACAGCCATATGCCGATGGGAAACCTGATCGTCTGGCTGCTGTCCATCCTGCTCTGTGCGGCGCTGGCGAAAGCTTTCGGCCGGAGGTTCGTGTTTTCACCCAGCGAGTGGATCACGGTCTTCGCAATGGGCTTTATCGCGTCCCTTGGGCCGACCTACGGCGTGAGCGGCTACCTTGTGGGTGTTATCGTGACGCCCTATTATTTCGCCACGCCCGAAAACCGTTGGGCCGAGTTCCTTCATCCGTACCTGCCGGAATGGATGATCCCGACCAACAAGGACGGGGCAATGACCTGGTTTTACGACGGGTTGCCCCAAGGCGCGCCCATTCCGTGGGAAGCCTGGACCATGCCCCTGTTCTGGTGGTTCACGTTCGTCTGTGCGGTCGCGCTGGCGTGCCTGTGCGCGTCGGTGATCATCCACAGGCAGTGGTCGGAGAACGAAAAGATCGTGTTTCCGGCGATGGAACCCATCGTGGAGATGGCGGCCAACGCGGGCAAGGGCAGAAGCTGGCTCCCGGAATTCATGTCCGGCAAGGCGTTCTGGACAGGATTCGGGATTGTCTTTTTCGTCTTCAGCTGGAATATAATCGGGTGGTTCAAACCGGGTTTCCCCGTCTTTCCCACGGCGAGGGGGACCTGGATTCCACTGGGGAGGGCTTTCCCGCCTCAGTGGATCTTCGTCAGTACGGTGGTCATCTGTTTCTCCTATTTTGCAAGTCTGGAAGTATTGTTCAGTCTCTGGTTCTTCGACCTGGTGTTTATCTTCGAGGGCGGATTCCTGAACCGGCTCGGCGTTGAGGCGATTTCGCCTCACTATATGACGGGGCGATATGCCTGGCAGATCTACGGGGCATTCGTCGGCATTGCCTTCTGGTGGCTGCTGGTTTCCCGGACCCATCTCTGGCAGGCGTTTCACAAGGCGCTCCGCCCCGAAAGCAGTCCGATTGATGACCGGCGCGAACTGATATCCTATCGGGCGGCATTTATCTGGCTTGTCATCTCAACGGCTTATGCCGTCGCGTGGTTGTGGCAGGCGGGTATGGATCTGAAGGTCATTTGCCTTCTGATTCCCATCATGTTTCTGATTTACTTCGGGGTGGCGAAGATTCTTGCCGAAACCGGACACATATACATCGGATCGGCAACGAGGGCGTGGTCGCTGACAACGGCGGCGTTGGGCGGCGCGAGCGCCGTCCCGGCGGCCAACCACGCGCTCATGTACCCGGCGTCCGTGTCGCTCAATCATTTTCGGGCATATACGTTTTCGCTGGGGATGCACCTGAACCGGCTGGGAGACTTTCTTGCAGGCGGGCACAGATGGTTCTTCGGCGGCGTATTCGGCGCGTTCGTCGTGGGTGTCGTGGGGTCCACGCTGTTTACGGTCTGGCTGGGATATACGATCGGCGGATACAACTTCCAGCCAAACTGGCTGATCATTCGCGCGGGCGTCGGCGGGTACCAGCGGGGCGTGAACGACATTCTCTCGCCGGAACCGACCGAGGTGGAGGACTACTGGTTCTTCCTGGCCGGCTTTATCGCCATGATGGCGTTGAATCTGTTGAGATACCGTCTCAGCTGGTGGCCGGTCCATCCGGTGGGGTTCGCCATATCGGGCGCGTGGTTGACACGGCTGACGAGTTTCACGCTGTTCCTGGCCTGGCTGGTGAAGTTCATTCTTTTAAAGCTCGTCGGCGCCGGATTCTACAGGAAGTCGCGCCCGTTCTTCATCGGTGCGCTGACGGCATATATCCTGGTTACAACGCTCGGATTGTTCGTAGACGCCGTATTCTTCGGAAAACAGGGGCACACGCTCCACAAATGGTATTAGCGCGAGGGTGGACCGGAGTTCCATCCGGTCCATGCCGGGGGCAGTTCCATGCCTGAAAGCGGTGCGGCGGTTACGCAGGCCGCACAACCAGATCCCGATACGTTCGTTGCGGCGGTAGACCGGGGCGTCACGCTGCGATCGATCGTCTTCGGACTGTGTCTGGCGGTGGCGGTCAGTCTTCTCGCCAACACCGTGCTATATCTTGTTCATGGCTCATTGATGGCATACAGCCATATGCCGATGGGCAACCTGATACTGATCATGCTGTCGATGGTCGTGTGTTCAGTACTGGCCTTTCGATTCGGAAGGCCGTTCGTGTTTTCGCGAACGGAGTGGCTTACGGTTTTTGCCATGGGGTTCGTGAGTTCACTTGGACCCACGTACGGCGTGAGTGGATACCTGGTGGGCGTGATCGTGTCCCCGTACTATTTCGCCACGCCCGAGAATCGCTGGTCGGAGTTCCTGCATCCCTATCTTCCGGAATTTATCTTTCCCCAGAACAGAAAAGGGGAAATGAGCTGGTTTTACAACGGATTGCCTCCGGACACGGCCGTGCCATGGGAGAGCTGGGCGGGACCGCTGTTCTGGTGGTTCACGTTCATTGCCGCGGTCGCGTTCGCCTGCTTCTGTGCGTCAATCATCATCCACCGCCAGTGGTCGGAATACGAGAAGCTCGTCTATCCGGCGATGGAGCCGATTGTGGAGATCGCCTCCCTGGCAGGCTCCGGGAAGCGGCTGCTGCCGGAATTGATGCAGGGCCGGATGTTCTGGGCCGGATTCTCCGTCAGCGCCTTCATCTATTGCTGGAATATGATCGGCTGGTTCTTTCCCGCCTTTCCGAGCTTTCGCATGACGCCTGGTTGGTACCTTCCGCTGGCGCGGGATTTTCCCGCCCTGTGGATTTCTTTCAATACGTTCGTGATCTGCTTCGCTTATTTCGCCAGTCTCGAAGTCCTGTTCAGTCTCTGGTTTTTCGATCTTTTTTTTGTTGTAGAATCGGGAATTCTGACCCGGCTGGGCATGCCGTCCTGGCATTCCTACCGGTCCGCCGGGCCGTACACCTGGCAGACCACCGGTGCATTCGTGTGTCTGGCGGTCTTCTGGGTATTGATTTCGCGGCGTCATCTCAAGGACGCATTTCTGAAAGCGTTGAAACCAAATAGCCAACACATAGACGACAGCCGGGAACTCATCTCCTACCGCGGTGCTTTCCTCGGGCTTGGGATCGCCTGTTGTTACGCCGTCGCCTGGCTCTGGAATGCACGGATGGATACCGGCGTGATCGCGCTGACCATACCGACCATGTTTCTCGTCTATCTGGCGATGGGCAAGATCCTGGCGGATTCAGGGCTGGTTTTCCTGAGTTCGCCCACGTCGGCTCGAAACCTTGTCCAGGCTGCGTTCGGGGGGCCGAGAGGGATACCGGCGGCGACCCACGCCCTGTTCTATCCGACCGCGGTGGCATTGAGCCACTTCAAGGGAACCATATTCACATTCGGCATGCATGCCAACCGGCTGGGCGACTTCGTCGCGGGCAACAAGCGACGGTTGTTCTGGTCGGTATGCGCCGCGTTTCTTGTCGGTCTGGTAGCGTCCACGCTATATGTCGTCTGGCTGGGATACACGGTTGGCGGGTACAATTTCGAGCCGAACTGGCTGGTGACGCGCGCCGGACACCGCGGTTTCCAGGGTGCGGTCAGCGACATCATCTCGCCCAAGCCGATGCAGTCCAGCGAGTATGTGTTCTTCTTCGTCGGTGCGATTGCCATGGCGCTAATCACGTTCATGCGTTACCGGTTTGCGTGGTGGCCGTTTCATCCCATCGGCTTTGCGCTTTCCGGGTCCGCGCTTTCGCATCTGACCGGATTTACGATTTTTCTGGCGTGGGGCCTGAAGGCGATTTTGCTGCGGTTTTTCGGCGCCGCGTTTTACCGGCGCTCGCGTCCGTTTTTCATAGGCCTTCTAATCGGGTACGTATTCGCGATCGCGCTGGGACTCGTGCTGGATGCCGTCTGGTTCATGCCGCAGGGCCACCGCATCCATGTGTATTAAGAAGCCGCATTTGAATCCCATCGGTACAGAAAAGGAGAAACGCAATGCCAAAAGGTCTACGCAAGGTAGCGGCCAGAGACGGCGCCGGACGGATTGTTGTGATCGAGGAGCCGATTCCACGGCCGGGCCCCGGACAGCTTCAGGTCGAGGTCCGCGCGAGTTTCGTAAGTCCGGGTACGGAACTCGGCGGCATGAAACGGATTCGCGAACAACCGGGAAACGCGCCGCCCCGCCCGTTCGGGTATTCCAATTCCGGCGTCGTTATCGGTCATGGAGAAGGGTGCGAGGATGTACCAAAGGGTACCCGGGTGGCCTGCATGGGCGGCGGTTACGCCCTGCACGCGAGTCACGTCTGCGTACCCCGGAATATGGCCGTCCCGATGCCCGACGCTGTGCACTTTGAGGATGCGTCGTCCATTCATCTGGTCGCGACGGCGTTGAACGCCGTTCGTCGTGCCGAGTTGACGCTGGGCGAATACATTGGTGTGGTGGGACTCGGGCCGGTGGGGCAGTTCTCCTGCCAGTGGGCGCGGCTTGCCGGCTGTCACACGCTTGCACTGGACAGGCTTCCGATGCGTCTGTCGGCGGCGAAGAAGACCGGCGTGGACCGTATCGTGAATGTGAGTGAGGAGGACCCCGTAGCTGCGTCGAGGGACTTTACACGGGGATACGGTCTGGATGCGGGCATACTGGCCTTCGGCGGCGACGGCACGGGGGCTTTCAAAACGCTGGTTTCGATGATGAAACGGGCGCCCGATACCCACCAGATGGGCCGGATCACGATCGTTGGCGGGGCGAAGATCGAGCACGTATTCGCATCGGGCCTGGGGAACCTGGACGTGCGGAGCGCGGCCCGGACGGGCCCGGGATACCACGATGAGGCCTGGGAACACGGAAGGGACTATCCGCCCGTGTTCATGCAATGGACCACAAGGCGAAACCTCGAGGAGTGTCTGGAGTTCATGGCGTCCGGCGGTATGCTGGTCGAACCGTTGATCACTCACCGGGTCGACCTTACGGATGCGCCGGAGGCTTGTGAAGACCTGATTCAGCGACCTAACGAAGCGCTTGGCGTGGTACTGTTGCCTTAAGCCGTATGCGTCCGCAGGAAACGACGAATTAAAAGGGGGAATCGCAGATGTCTGATAAACGGTATCGAGGCGGCGCGATCGGCCGGACGGGCCGCGGAAATTACGGACACGGCCTTCATCTGGGACTGGCGGCGGCGGATGCGGTGGACCTGGTGGCCGTGGCGGATCCGGACCCGCGGGGGCGGCGTGAAGTCGCCGACGCGGTCGGCGCGGAACGGACCTACGGAGACTACCGTGAGATGCTGGAAAAGGAAGCGCTGGAAATTGTAACCGTGGGTCCCCGCTGGGTCGATTGTCATGAAGAGATGGTTCTGGCATGCGTGGAAGCGGGCTGCCACGTCTACTGCGAGAAACCGATGGCCCACAGCCTGGAGTCGGCGGACCGCATGGTGTCCGCGGCGGAACGTGCGGGCGTCAAACTGGCCGTGGCGCACCAGGGCGTTTATCTGCCCCAGGTTCAGGCCGCAAAGCGCATGCTGGACGCGGGGGACATCGGTCCGCTGCAGGCGATAAATGCAACCGGCAAGCAGGACCATCGCGGCGGCGGCGAGGACATGATCGTCCTGGGTACGCATCTATTCAATCTGATGCGGTTCATGGCCGGCGACGTGGCCTGGATGAGCGCCCGGGTCATGGAGAATGAGCGTGAATTGCAGCCTGGGGATGCCCGCGAGGCGGCGGAGCCGGTTGGCCTGATCGCCGGTGACTGCATTCACAGTTGTTTCGCGTTTGAGAACGGCGCCGCCGGGTCTTTTGTGTCCCGGGCGAATCAGCCCGGCAACGGGCAGTGTTTCGGCCTGGAACTGGTCGGGCAGGATGGAAGATTTATGATGCGAGGCGGGGCGCCAACCCTGATCGCCGCTTATCCGTTCAGCGTATGGCTTCCGGAGGACGAATCCCGGGTCTGGAACGTGCTGGATCTCGAAACCGCTCCTTTCACCGACGGAAACCGGTTGGCGATTCTGGACCTGATCGACGCGATCGAGCACGACCGGGAGCCCCTGTCCAGCGGCATGGATGCGGTCAAGGCCCTGGAAATGGTGCTGGGGGCCTATGCGTCGCAGATCTCGGGCAGTCGCGTGGCGTTTCCGATGTCCGACCGGAGCCATCCACTCGAGGGCTATGTATAGCGGCAATCCGAAATGAGCCGACCGTTCAAATACGGATGCTATGGACATCCGGCGGGATTGTCTTATATTATCGTGAGTTGATCGGGTGTTAACCGGACTGCGTCGGTTTCCGGCCTGTACATGCGGCATCGGGATCCGATACCGGAGGTGGAATCAGGATGAATGCGAGAATAACCAGAGATATCTCGGATCGGATGCGCCCTTCGGTCATGCTGGCCGCATGGCCGGGCATGGGAAGCGTAGGCGTTGGGGCGCTGGACTACCTGCGCCGGAAACTCGACGCGATGCCGTTCGCGGAAATTGACATGAGCGAGTACTTCGCCCCGGAGGCGGTGGTTGTGGAAAAGGGACTCGCGCGTTCGTTTTCGGACCTTCCCAGCCATGTCTTCTATTACGTCGAGGAACCGCCGTTGATCATCTCCGAAAGCGAAGCGCAGATACCGGGCATGGGAGGCACGGTCCTCATGGGCCATATGCTCGACCTGGCGCAGCGGTTCAAGGTGGAAACCATCTATACCGGCGCGGCATACGCAATGCCCATCAGCCACAACGAACGCGTTCAGGTTCTCGGCGCGGCCAACCAGGAGGCACTGCGCGATGCGCTTGAGAAGTACGGCGTGGAGATCCTGCAGGAAGGACACATCGCCGGTCTGAACGGACTGTTGCTGGGTTCGGCGGGGCTTCGAAATATCCGGGCGGCATGCCTGTTGGCAACAATGCCGATGTACGCCCAGATGATGCCGAATCCGAAGGCGTCGCGCGAGATCGTCCGTGTCTGGGCGAAGATGCTGGAACTGGACGTGAACATGTCCGAAATCGACCAGGCGGTGGAACGCATGGATGACACCATGTCCCAGATAGAAGAGAAGATCCGCACCACTTTCTCCACCATGGAACATGAGAACGAGGATGAAATCGAACTCGAGGAAGTCGACGAGGAACAGGTGCCCCAGGTGGTGATGGAGCGGATCGAGCGCCTGTTTGGAGAGGTCGAGCACGACACGTCCAAGGAGAAAGCGGCCCTGTTGAAGCGGGAACTGGACCGATGGAACCTCTACGGGCTCTATGAAGACCGGTTCCTGGGTCTGTTCCGGAAAGACAGCGGCCCCAATCGAGGTTGAACCCTTCCGTTCCATTTTCTGCCCGATCTGAAGATGCGGGAACGTGGCGAATCCCGGTTGATTCGTTCCGGTCCGCGCGAGCCTGCCGCCCAGCGTCAATCCGCTGAATCCTGCCTCCGGCTGATCCGGTCGCCGCATTCCCACCGGCCATAACCGCAGCACATAAGGAGACTAAAGTGTATCCGGAACCTGTCGACAGTTCCCTGTTGAGAATCGATCTGTACAGCGATACGGCAACCAAACCGACCCGTGAAATGCGCGAGTTCATGTGCGCGGCGGAAGTTGGCGATGAGCAGCGCGGGGAAGACCCGTCCGTGAACGAACTGCAGGAGACGGTGGCCGGAATGCTGGGCAAAGAAGCCGCATTGCTGCTGCCCTCAGGCACGATGTGCAACCAGATTGCCTTTGCGGTGCATTGCCGCCCGGGCGATATGGTTCTGCTGGAAAGGAACGCCCACCCGCTCCATTCCGAAGCCGGCGGCGCGGCCGTGCTCTCCAGCGCTACTCTGTATCCGGTCGACGGCGTCAATGGGCAGTTTACGGCGGCGCAGGTGGCGGAAGAGGTCCAGCCTGCAACCCGCTACTGGCCGGGCTTTCGTCTGTTGGCCGTCGAACAGACCACGAACCGGCCGGGCGGGCGCGTCTGGGCT
The DNA here is from genome assembly GCA_028874335.1 of Gemmatimonadota bacterium. Classification (GTDB taxonomy): domain Bacteria; phylum Latescibacterota; class UBA2968; order UBA2968; genus JAAXHE01. The sequence continues at coordinate 51,890 of JAPPJY010000075.1, forward strand.
CTGGAGCAGATGCGCGCGGTCTGCGATGCGGCGCACGAACGAGACCTGCAGACGCACATGGACGGCGCCCGTCTGTTCAATGCGGTTGTCGCGTCGGGCGTCTCGGCGGGGGACTACGCGGAAACATTCGACTCTCTCTGGATCGATCTCAGCAAGGGCCTGGGCGCGCCGATCGGGGGCGTGCTGGCCGGCACGACCGGGTTTATCGAAGCCGCCTGGCAATGGAAGCAGAGGATTGGCGGCGCCATGCGCCAGGCCGGCTTTGTCGCGGCCGCGGGGATCTACGCGTTGAAACACAATATCGAACGGCTGGCGGAGGACCACGCCAATGCCAGGAGGCTGGCCGTGGGTATATCGGACGCGCCCGGAATTCAGGTGAATCCGGACGAAGTCGAGACCAATATGGTGAAATTCGACGTGGGCGGGACGGGGGCAAGTTCAAAGGAGTTCGCGAGCCGGCTGCTTGCCGGCTGGGGGGTCCGGGTGAGCACGCCGGGGCCCACCGCGATTCGTGCCATCCCGTACCTCGGAATCAGCCGGGACGATGTGGATGAAGCCACCCGTGCGGTCTGCTCGCTTGCAGAGGATCTGGCGCAGGGATGACGACTGGCTGCGAACCACGGAGGTATGCACGATGAAACGGACATTTAATGTGAAGGCCATCTGGGACGATGAGGCACAGGTGTTCTATTCTCAGAGTGACATTGAGGGCCTGCACATCGAGGCTGCCAGTCTCGACGAATTCGAAGCGATTATCATTGAGGAGGCACCCGATTTGATCATGGCCAACCATCGAAGCTTGTCAGAAATCGCTGAACATCCATTGAAGGATCTGATTCCTGCCATCCTGTGGCAGAGATACGAAACGGAAAGGATGTCGACGTAATTTGGTAAGCACATATTACAATATTGTTACGAGAGAAATCACCAGACTTGGTTTTGAGTATTGGAAAAACGCAAAGGGTTCACACGAGAAGTGGAAGTGCTTAAAGACGGGAAGAACGTTGCTGGTCCCATATAATCTGAGAAGCCGGCACACGGCAAATGCGATACTGAAGAGTGCGGGTAGTGACCTGAAGGTTTAAACGGGCAGCTATCTTATCCGACATCAGCGACGGCTATACGATCTGAAAGCCACGGCATTTCGTCCAAATCAAATAACTTATGCGCATAATCGATCCTCACGTTCACGTCTGGATAAACGACCCGGCGTACCCTTGGGCGCCGGACAATACGAATCCGCCCGCGGAAGATGCGTCCTGCGAGCAGTTGCTCGAGCAGATGGCTCGGCACGGTACGGACAGGACCGTGCTTGTTCAGGTGATCCACTACAAGTGGGACAACCGGTACACGGGCGATTGTCTTAAAAAACACCCTGACCGATTTGAAGGCGTCTGTCGCGTAAATCCGGAGAGTCCGGCCGCGGCCGACGATCTGAGCCGGTGGGTGGAGGAGTACGGTTTCAGGGGCGTTCGGTTGAGTCCGGGACCAGGCCCCGAAGGAGACTGGTTCACGCACCCGTACCTGGATGCCCTGTGGCGGCGCACGCGTGACTTGAATGTACCCATGTGCATCCTGACGGCGCAGGGGCGCCTGCAGGACCTGGAGCGCTGGATACGGAGATACGAAGACGTGCAGGTCTGCGTGGATCACATGGCATGGCCGCCGGTCGACCGTCCGGATGGCGCCGCGAGTCTGCTGCGACTCGCCCGGTATCCGCAGGTTTACGTAAAGATATCGGGAACCTGGGCCGTTTCTCGCGAAACCTATCCGTACCGGGACACCCACGCGGTTGTCAAGCAGGTTTACGACGCGTTCGGCCCGGAACGGCTCATGTGGGGCACCGACTGGCCGCTCGTCGAACAGAAGTGCGGCTATGCCGGCGCGCTGGATCTGGTAAGAAAAGAGCTCGCTTTTCTGAGCGACGCGGACCGCGAATGGATTCTGGGACGGACAGTGCTCAGGCTCTGGCCGTTCGCCTGACGGGCGGACACACGGGAGGCGTTCATGTACAAGGTGTCGTACGACGGTACGAACAAGAAGGTCCTCTGGCAGGAGATGTGGCGGCACGAGTTCGAAGCCGCTCTGAAACACGATCCCGTGGTGATTCTGCCCACAGGTTCGGTGGAACAGCACGGCCCGCACTGCCCGATGGACGTGGATATTGTGGGCCCGTTCTATATGGCAGTGCGGGCGGCGCAGCGGGTGGACGATTTCCCGGTAATCGTCGCACCGCCGATCTGGTCCGGGTTTACGCACTACAACAAGGGGTTTGCCGGTACGATCAGCCTGCGGATCGAGACCTATTTGAACCTGGTCGGCGACGTGTGCAGGAGCATTTATGACAATGGCTTCAAACGCATCGTGATGGTGAACGGGCACGGGGGCAATATGGCGCCCAACCACGTGGTACGGGACACCATCGCGGAAGAGAACGTGTTCGTGGTGGCCTACAGCTGGTGGCAGTCCGTCGCGGACGAAATGCTGACGTGGAGCGACGCGGACAACGGTAGCGTGGGACACGGCGGGGAGTGGGAGACGTCGATCATGCTGTATCTGCGGGAGCATCTCATCGCGAAACCCCTGATGAACGACGACATCTTTCCGAATCCGTTCAGCGAGGATCTGCGGCACTTCGGCGGATTCTCCGAGCGCCGAAGGGATACCCGCGACATCACCGGCACGATGGGCAGTTCGAGCGTGGCCAGCCGTGAGAAGGGTGAGAAGGTCTTCAACCTGGCTGTAGAGCGCCTGGAACTCCTGGTCAGGGAGTACCACGAACAGCCGGTCAGGCAGTACAAAGAGTTCGGCTCGCATTGTCCGTGAGAGACGGCGTCCCTGTCCAGGAGATGCCGGACGGCGCACGCGCAGGGACTTGCCAGGAGGATTAAGGACATGTCGGATCTGCTTTATTATGATTGTCACGCGACCCTTGGGCAGCGGCCCATGAAACATCCGCGGGTGCGCTGGTCTACGGAACACCTTCTCGAGGACATGGACCTGGCCGAGATATCCGGCGCGCTGGTCACGCACGGCGTAGCCCGGAGTTACGATCCCGTATACGGAAATCGACGACTGCGGGAGGAAAGGGCCAGGGCGCCTGAGCGACTGTTCCCGCTGTGGTGTATCGTTCCGCTGGGTGACCCCGGTTTCTTTGCCGACGGCGACGCGCTGATCGCAGCGATGGATGAGGAGGACGTCCGCGCCGTGCGCCTGGTGCCGGGCGGGTTTTCCATGCATCCGGAAATCGTCGGTCCCACGTTCGAGGTGCTGCAGCATCATGGCATCCTGACGCTGCTGGAAGTGGGATGGGGAATGCCCGATATCTTCGGGTTCTTCCACGAGTTGCTGTCCAGGTACCCGCGCTTGCCGGTACTGCTGACGGACCACGTATGGAGCCAGCAGCGCCACGTCTACGCCCTCATGCAACGGCACGAAAACCTGCACCTGGAATTCTCTTCCTACCAGATCAACCGGGGTATTGAAAGGTACGTGGCCGACTTCGGAGACGAACGCCTGCTTTTCGGAACCGGAGGCACCGAAAAGTCACCGGGCGCGGCGCGTTTTTACGTGGACTACGCCAAGATTCCCGAAATATCCAGGCGCCGGATTGCAGGTGGGAATCTGAAACGGCTGCTGAAGGGACAGGGGCCGGTGGAACCGGCGCCGCCCTCGGGCAAGGCGGACGGAATCATGGCCGAGGCCAGGGCGGGACGGCCGCTCTCCGTTCAGGTACTGGACGCGCACTCCCACGTCTTGCACGAAGGCGGCCAGACGGCGGGCGTGAACTATCTCATGTACGATGGCGATGCCGAACACATGGTGGCCCTGAACGCGCTTTGCGGCATCGACCGGACAGCCATGATGAGCTGGAACGCGCCGGTTTGCGTGGATGCACAGGACGGAAACGAGATCGTCAGGCGCGCCATGCGGAAATTCGGCGACCAGGTGATCGGCGTTGCGGTTATCGATCCCACCCACATGACCCCGGCGGAGATTGAGGCGGAGATACGACTGCGGTATGTCGACCAGGGATTCGTGGGAATGAAGCCTTACGTGCGGATGAACCTGAACTACGAACACGACGGATTCACACCGTGGTGGGAGTTTGGAAACGCGCACAACCTCTACGCGTTGATGCACGTGGCCGGTCACACGGGCGGGGTGGCCGGCATCGGACGGCTGGCCGACAGGTTCCCCGACGTGAGCTGGCTGATCGCGCACGCGGGGGGCAGCTATCCGTTCGCGGAAGAAGTGGCCGCGTGCATCCGGGATCACCCGAACGTGTATGCCGAGATTACGCTCACCCCCGTCACGAATCGCGTGGTGGAGTTTCTGGTTGCGGCAACGGACGAGGACCACGTGCTGTTCGGCACGGATGCGCCGATGAGAGACCCCAGGCAGCAACTCGGCTGGGTGGTCTGGGCGGAATTGCCGCTGGAGGCGAAAAAGAAAGTCCTGGGCGGGAATTTCCAGCGGATACTGGACCGTGTGAAACTGCCTCGCGGGTAGGGGATCGACCGATCGAGGTTCCGGCCTGGCCGCGAACCGACGCGCGGGAGGAGAAACAGGAGATATGGACGGAATTCGAGTCGCACTGTTCGGGTTGACGCACCCGCATGCCATCGGGCACCTGAAGACGCTGCAATTGTCCGATATGGTGAATGGCATCCTTTTGTTTGACGACGACGCCCGGGTTGTCGCGGATGTTCAGGAAGAAATGGGACACAAGGTTCAGGGCGGTTATGACAACCTCGATGAGTTGCTCGATGGTGAAGCTTTCGAGGTGGGCGTCGCGGACTTCCAGAATCACCTGAACGGAGCGCTCTGCCTCAGGTTGATCGGGAAGGGCATCCACGTGATCAGCGAGAAGCCGGTTTCCAACTCTGCGGAAGAGCTGTCCCGAATCGTCGACGCGGCGTCGAAGCAGGGTGTGAAACTGGGGGTGATGTATCAGAACCGGTACCATCCCGTTGCCAGGGAGGCGCGCCGTCTGGTGGCGGATGGCGTCATCGGGCGGGTCACCGGGTGTGAGGCCAGGATGATTACATCGCAGGTCAGATTCAGGAATCCCGGTCACTGGCTGTTCGACAGACGGAAAGCGGGCGGCGGGATTCTCTCCTGGCTGGGATGTCATTATATCGATCTGCTGCGTTACGTCCTGGATGACGACGTGGCGGAGGTGGCCGCGATTGCCGATACCCTGAGCGGTGAAGACATCGACGTGGAAGACGTCGCGTCACTTGCGTTCAGGTTCGGAAGGGGCGCCATAGGCAGCCTGCACGCCGGGTATCAGCTTGCGATGAGCATCCCGGGTTATTCCGGCGCCACGTACGACACCTTCGTGGGCTTTCGGGGTACCGAGGGAAGGGTGTACTGGAATCCTGTCGACCGCCCGCCGGTGTTGCACGCCGAGAGCGCGACCGGGGGCTGGCGGGCCTCGCCCGTGCGCTCGTTTCATTTCGCATTGCCCGAGCTGGACTGTTACGGAGGCGCGTTCGGACTTGCGTTTCTGGAGCGGTTTTTCCATGCCGTGAACGGAAACGGCGAGCCGCCCGCAACCGGCGAAGACGCGCTCCGGGTCGCCAGGACAATCGACGCTGCGTACGCGTCCAGCGAAACCGGCCGCCGGGTTGCAATCCCTTCCTGAAACTGTTTCTCCGGGCAGTTCATGACCGATGCCAATGAAATGAAGACCCTGGCTGGAGAACCCGTCCGGCCGCTGGGCCTTGCGGGCGCACCCGACTCGCAGAGCGGGTTCGCACCCATCGCCTACGGGGCCGGGGTGAATTTCCTCTTCTTTTACGGCCTGAACGTTGACGGCATGGTGGACGGCGTGAAACGGCTGCTGCGTCGGCGTCGGGACGAGGTATTCGTCGCCACGGGGACGGAGTCCCGCGATCCGACCCGGATGCGGGACTATCTGGACGCTGTACGCGAGACGCTGGACGTGGATGCGGTCGACCTGTTTTTTGTGGAATACGTGTCGCCCGCGGATGATCTGGACGACGTACTGGGAAAGGGCGGGGCGGTCGATGAAATCCGGAAATGGAAGGACGAAGGCAGGGTCCGCTACGTCGGCGCGACAGCGCACAGCCGTCCGCTTTCGCTGTCCCTCATCGAGAGCGGACGGATCCAGGTGCTGATGCATCGGTACAATATGGCGCACCGGAAGTCGGAAGACGAGGTGCTTCCCGCCGCCATCGACGCGGGCGTTCCGGTGGTCGCGTTCACCTGTACGCGCTGGGGGTCGTTGCTCGAGGGGCATGCCGACTGGCCCGGACAGGTCCCCTCGGCGGCGGATTGCTACCGGTTCGTGCTGCGGCACCCGGCCGTCCACGTGGCATTGACCGCGCCGGCCACGGAGAGCCATCTGCGAGAGAACCTGACGGTGCTGTCGGATCCACGCGAACCGGCTCCCGAAGAGATGTCGGCCTGGAAGGCATACGGCGACCTGGTCTACGGAGAAGGCGGCGATGCATTTGAAACCCGCTGGCCTTGACCAGGATTCGTCGTTTTTCAGGGACGTTAAATCGTAAATGTGCAAGCTGATAAATGCGATTAAACTGCGGATTTCCAAGATACACCGGGTCACTTGACGTCAACGGAAAATGTTCTTCTGGACGACCTCGATACCCCGTTTGTACCGGTACATTCTGTGCTTTTTGTGGCCAATTTGACAGTTGTCGTCTTTGAATTGAAGGTAAGGGAAAAAGCGGAGTTCATATGAATCCATTACGCTTGTTGCTGGTAGGGCTGTTGGCTTTCGCGTGCGCCCGGGGCACCGGGAATCCGCCGGCGGCCGGCTTCGATTCAGACGGTTCGGACCCGAGGGCGATTGAGATTGCAGACGCCGTTATGAGGAAGATGGGCGGGCGGGAGAATTGGGACCGAACACGGTACCTCACGTGGAGGTTCTTCGGCCGGCGGCTGCACGTATGGGACCGCTGGACCGGCGACATCCGCTTTGAGGAGGCCGACCGAATCACACTGATGAACGTCCACGGCGGGACGGGGCGCGTCTGGAAGGCTGGGGTGGAAATTGCTGAGGCGGACTCATTGAAAAAATACCTCGACGGAGGATACCGGGCCTGGATCAACGATTCCTACTGGCTGGTTATGCCATACAAGTTGAAGGACTCGGGCGTGACGCTGACGTACGGAGGCGAAGCAAGGATGGAAAATGGCCGCACCGCGTTCGTATTGACGCTTACTTTCAAAAACGTCGGCGTGACACCACAGAACAAATACGACGTCTTCGTGGACAGGGAAAGCATGCTGGTGGAACAGTGGGCGTTCTATCGAAAAGCGTCAGATCCGGAACCGCGTTTCGTCGGCCCGTGGACCGGCTGGAAACCGCATGGAAGGATTCTGCTTTCCGCGGGGCGCGGCAAAAGGGCCCATTCCGACGTGGCGGTTTTCGACGACCTGCCCCGGACCGTCTTCGAAAGCCCGCATCGGGTGGATATGATGGCGTTCGACAACGCCAGGTGAAGTGTAGCCATACGGTTTTCGGAAGTCGCGACTGCCCCGGTATTTACCGCATTGGCATGCAGGAATAAAAAAGGCCCTTCGTTCGGAAGGCCTTTTTTTAAATACAGGCGCCGCCGGAACGTGTTTTGGCCCAGGGGCGGGTGTCTTGACTTGAGGGGGCTATTTACTTATTTTGTGAGAATTCGGTGACGGCGCAGCCAAAGCGGGTGACTTCGCGAATGAATTACCAGGTCATTGCAACTGTTTAACGCCAAGACAGGGGAGGGCGCGATGCGTTTCTTTTTTAGATGGAATATGGTTGGATTGTTGTTGTTGTGGCCGGCGATCGGGCACGCGCAACTCATGGATCCAGGCGCCGCGAAGCCTGGGGGAGAAGGCGGCGATCCGGCCGGCGCCTGGATGGCGGACTCGACGGCATTGCCGGTATGGGCGTCGCCCGCAATACTGCAACTGGTCTCTAATCCGTCCATCGACGGAACCGTATCCGGAACTGTGAAGCTGGATGCCGGCTCCGGCGCATACGAGACGGACTACGTCACGTCGGTAAGGGTAGCGCTGACGATAGGTTTTTTGAATCAGAGCATCGACAGTACTTTTGTCGACACATTCAAGCAAGCGGGTGCGTTCAGTGTCGAGGATACCAGTTTGATTCTGACGCAGACGGTTGAGGAAGGAGAAGCGGCGGTCAGCGATACGCTTGGTTTTACCACCAGAGACGATTCGCTGTTCCTGATACAGGTCGTACCCCTGCCACCGCAATACGCGGGAATTGTGGCAAATCTCCCGGGGGGAGCTCCGCTGGCTATCCTGGGCTTCGCGAAGATGGAGGGGGAACCCGATCCACCAACGCCCCCTGAACCGCCGCCGACAGGGACGTCCGCAGACTTCAATGGCGACGGGAGCGTGGATTTTTCGGACTTTCTCGCGTTTGCACAGAATTTCGGGCGGAGTGACGGGGACGAAAACTACGATGCAAAGTTTGATCTGACCGGAGACAACAAAGTCGACTTCTCGGACTTTCTCGCATTTGCCCAACAATTCGGACAGAAGCAATAGAGGCCGGGCCGTTGATTCTATGGGACGCCGGTGAGCAGGAGGCCGCCGTCCACCGGCAGCGAGACGCCGTTGATGTTCGCGGCGTGGGGGCTGCAGAGGAAGACGACGGCGCGTCCGATGTCTTCCGGTGTGCCGTACCTCCTCGTGGAAATGAAGCCGCTGAGACGCTCCGGCGCGCTGCCCGGCGCGGGTGGAGGCTGGCCGAAGGCGTGTTCGGTGTCCATATAGCCGGGCAGGATTGCGTTACAGCGAATGCCAAGGGACGCCAGTTCGTAGGCCATGCTCATCGTCAGCCGCAGGATTCCCGCCTTGGCTGTGCCGTAGCAGGTGTCGTTTGCCCAGACGGCCTGCGCGTGCACCGAGGAAATGCTCACAATGCTCCCACCTTCGCCACGTTCCGCCATGTTTCGTGCAGCCGCCTGGCTGCAGAGGAAGTACCCTTTCAGGCAGACGCCCAGCGTGCGGTCCCAGTTTGCTTCGGTGATATCCAGAAACGGCCGGTTCTGGGAAGCGTAGGGGTTGTTGACCAGGATGTCGACGCGACCGAAGCGATCCAGAAATTCCTCAAACATCCGATTCACCGCCTCCGCGCTCGAGATATCGGCATCAAAATAGGCGGCCTTACGGCCCGCTTTCCGAACGAGGCCCAGGGTTGTTTCGGCATCGGTGTCGCGCTCGACGTCGTTAATTCCCACGTCGCACCCGGCATCCGCCAGCGCCTGGGCGATTCCACGGCCGATGTTACGCCTGGCGCCGGTAACGAGTGCTTTTTTGCCTTCGAGCAACATAAGAAGTACCTCGCTTGAGATGGAGCGTTGAATGGAATGCGAAACTGACGCATGAAATACGAACTCGATTTTCGGCTGTCAAATAGAAAAGGGAGGAGGTAACGATGCCTTCCTCCTCTGGTCTTAACGATGCGTTCGACACGCGGCTTCGCTTCAAGGGAACGCCATTGAAACGGACGGCGATGTTTGCGTTCATTCTCTCGGGACTCCTGCTGCACGCCTCGGGTCTGGAGTCGAACCCGATCGTACCGGCATTGGAAGACAGTCTGTACATTGCCGCGGATTCCGCGGCTACGCTGCTTGCGCCCGAACTGCACGTCGCCGCGGCCGCAATGGAAGCGGGAGACTATTCACTCGCGGCAGCCAAACTCAAGGCGCTCGCCCGGCACGATACTGCAAATGTCGGTGTGCTTCGTATGCTCGCGAGCGCTTATCTGAGACAGGTGGCCTACGCGTCAGCCATTCCGGTTTGCGAGAGGATCGCAGCGCTGGATTCCACGGACTCGGGGGTGAGGGTGGCCCTGGGTTTCCTGCACGGGAAGATGGGATATCTGGACCGCTCCCTCGTGGCGTATCGGGACGCGATAGGCGTGAATGCCGAAACGGTTCAGGCATATCAGGGTCTGGGATGGATTCATCTGCAACGGCGGGAGCTTCAGGAAGCGATGAACATGATCGCGAAGTCCACCGAGCTTGCGCCGGAGTACGCCCCGAATTACGTGTTGATGGGTCGGGTCCTGACTGCGCAGGGCTTTTACGAAGACGCCCGGCAGGCCTTTCAGACCGCATTCAGGCTGGAACCCGGATTGCGGGGACAATACGGCATTCTGCTTCAGGAGCTTGTCCTGAGGCATGGACTCGAACCTTAGAAGCTGCCTTAAAATTCCCAGCGGTCTTCGCACGGCTGCAAAAGCGCCGGTCGGCGTTGGTCAAATCCACCCGTATAGACAAATATGGGCGGATCTGCCCGCCTTGACCGCCGCTTTTTCGCTCGTGCTCGGGAACTCACCGGTAATTTTAAAACAGCTTCTTAGGAGATCGCTGATGCCGCGCGGAACGAAGGGAGGACAGGGAAGGGGTTTACTTGAGGGAAAAACCGATGGGCATCACCATCCAGACCTCGCGTTTCTCGCCTTCGTGCTTTCCGGGACGGAAACGGAACTGGCGCGCGGCCGCGATGGCATTGCTTCGAAAGATCTCGGGTCCGCTGACGACCTCCACCTTTTCCACGAGCCCGCGCTTGTCCACAAGCACACGGACCTTTACGGTGCCTTCCAACTTCTGCTTGTGGGCCTGACGGGGATACTCGGGCGCCACGATGCGGATAGGGTGGGGTTTGTATTCGATGTCGAACTCGTCCATCGGGGCGTCGGAGGGTGGGCCCGTGGCGATCGGGCCCCTTAAGCGTAGATCCAGCGGGAGCGCGTCGAGATCCAGTTCGGTCGTCTCGATCGTGACGTCTTCGGGTATTTCCTCACCTTCAACCTCGATGGGCACGGCCGGCCGCGGCGGCGGCGGCGGACGTTTCGCCTGGGAGGTTTCGGGAATCTGCGCCCACTGGACGACGTCAACCTGGGGTTCGTTCAGCACCACGGTCGGGATGTGTTCGGGGTAGATGAGAACGGTGACCAGCATGAAGAGAAAGGACGCACCCAGCGACTTCAGAAAGCGGGTACCGTAGTCGCGCTTGAGGTCCACATCGGGATTCTTGGACCGAACCGATACCCGAATACCCGTTGGACGATCCTTCAGGAGACGAAGGAACCTCTCCTGGCGCTCACGAAATCGCGCCAGTTGTGCCAGAAGCGAATGACTGAAGCGATGGTGAACGATATTCATTGTTCAGTTGGCTGGGGTTGTGTATAGATTGGGAATGTGGGAGCGCCGGGTGCCGATTCGTTCCGGATGATTGTACTCACCCCGGAGGATTGGACGCGGAGGCCGACTCCGGGCGAGAATGGACGGATTCGAGTCTTTTCCACTTTATACCCATGGAACGGGAAAAGGTTCCGGGCCGACGGCTTCACTCAGCCCGGCCCGGCAGATGCTGAGGCGGCATGATCTTCGCAGATGAACGATCGGTTCGCTGCGATCGCGTAGACGTACCTGTCGCCATAAACCACTAAATTAGTACAGACATATGAAAAGTCAAGCGCAAACTTGAAAAACGGGTCGCGGCTACATAGTTGACCGGCCGGTTGCGGCGTTATGAACGATAGAACAGGCATTCCCATACGCATCGACGTGAACCGGGACGCCGGAGAGATGGAAATCGAGTGGCGGGGAGGCCGCGTCGACAGTCTGGCACTCTCCGCGTTGCGGAGATGGTGTCCTTGCGCGCTGTGTTCGGACCGTCGCGAACAACAGGCCAGGGGACGAGGTCTGCACATGTTGACACCCGAGGAGCGCGACGCGACCGCCGACGTTACGAATGTGGTACCGGTGGGGCGGTACGCCATACAGATCAGGTGGGGAGACGGTCACGATACGGGTATCTATACGTACGACTCCCTGCGAAGAATGGGTGAAGAGCGAACGGGTTGAACGGTACCGGCCGGATGCCGGCCGGTACATCTGCATTTGACAGTTCCTGTCTTGTGTCGTCATATCTAAAAATACCTGAAGCTAAGGCCGTGTGGAACCTCACTTTCGGGAGAAAGCCATGGCTCAGTCCGTTGAGATTAGCCCGGTTGCAGCGTCATCGAAGCGTCAAACGAAGCCATTGCCCCAAAGGATACTGGGCAAAACCGGTGTGCGCGTGCCCGTCCTCGGCTACGGTTCGGCCCCCGGTGGAATCGGTATGGATGACGATGAAGCCATTTCGCTCTGCCACATGGCGATCGATCATGGCGTGACGTTCATCGATACCGCGCCAGGGTACGGCCGGGCGCACCTTCAGCTGGGGCAGGTCATGGCCGGCCGCAGGGACGAAGTCTTCCTGGTTACCAAGACGCCGGCCGACGACGCGGCCGACGCGCTCTCTATCCTGGAGAAAGGCCTGAAAGACCTGCAGACCGATCACGTCGACCTGGTCTATGTGCATTCGATGGGCAATCGTGACGTAGACAGGGTGCTGGCGTCCGACGGCGCGCTCGAGGGCCTCATGGAAGCGCGCCGGCGAGGCTGGACCCGGTTTATCGGAGTGACGGCGCACAACGCGGCCTGGCGCACTGCCCGGGTATTGAAGGAGGCCGAAATCGACGTGGTGATGCTTGCCATGAACATCGCGGACCGATACACCTACAACTTCGAGAACGAAGTGCTGCCGATCGCCTGTGAACAAAACGTTGGCGTCGCGGCCATGAAGGTCTATGGAGGCGCGTTGGACATGAACTACGACAAACCGGCGCCTTCGGCCCTGGCCGCGCACGGTCCGCACGATCACGAGGCGGCGCTGCGGTACGCGCTGGGGCTGCCCGGGGTCTCTACGGCGGTTGTAGGGGTGTTCTCCGAGCCGGAGCTGGAGCAGAACGTGGAATGGGCGCGGCGGTTTTCGCCGCTGGATGGGGCGGACAGCCTCACTGCGGAGCACGTCGGGCGGCAGGTGGCGGCAGACTGGGGGCCCCATTACGGGGCGGTGGAATAGAGGACGACAAGGGTAAATGACAACCAACTGCCATTCACGCTCGCGACTCGCTATGCCGGCGGCCCGCGGCGGGAGGGTTCTTCCCGTCGTATGGTCCGCCGTCGTGGGAATGGCTCTGTACGGGTGCGGGGTCGACGAAACAGGGGGGCCGCTGGGCAGTGTGGCGCCCAGGTCCTTTGGCGCGGCCGGTCCCATGATTGAACCCAGGCGGGATCACACGGCCACGCGGTTGTCCGACGGCACCGTGTTGGTGGCCGGAGGGATACACGTGGTGACCGCCGGCGTCGAAGAGCCGCTGACGAGCGCCGAGGTCTTCGATCCGGTCACGGGGGGGTTTCGGCGAACGGGCGATCTGCCCGAGGGTCGCAGCGGTCACGTGGCCGCCTTGTTGAATACGGGCAGGGTGCTGATTGCCGGCGGAGGTCGGCAATCACTGGTCCTGTACGATCCCGATTCCGGTACATTCACGGGCAGTTCGGCGGGCAGCAGAATCCAGCGTCCGAGTTCGGCGACAGCATTGCGGGACGGAAGGGTGCTGTTGCTGGGTGACCTGACGTTCATGGCGGAGATTTACGACCCTGAAACAGACCGAATTGTAAAGTCCCTCAACGTCGGTACCAGGCGCGTGCAGCAGACCGCGACGCTTCTCAACAGCGGAGACGTGCTCATCGCGGGCGGCGCCAGGGGACTCGCCGAGCGCTTCGATCCGGACACCGACCGGTTCACGGCGCCGGGCGGCGCCAGCCTGCAGGTCGTCAGATTCGGGCATACGGCGACGTTGCTGCAAGACGGACGTGTGCTGCTGGCCGGCGGCAGCGCCGAGTTCGGTGGAGGCGTCTTCAGCCCCGTGAGCAGCACGGAGATCTTCGATCCCGACCTCCCGTCATTCCGGGGCACGGGAAGTATGCTGACGCCGAGGTTCGGCCACTCGGCCACCAGGCTGCGCGACGGAATGGTGCTCTTCGTGGGTGGTGCGGCGGCCGATGCGGAGATCTACGATCCCAACACGCGGGTCTTTCAGTTCGTCGGCGGTAACGCAGGGAGGATCAGAAGCGGCGCCACCGCCACCCTGTTGAACGACGGACGGGTGCTCGTGGCCGGGGGTGTGGACGAAGAGTTCCTGTATCTCGAAAATGCGCTGGTATACAATCCCTGACCATATGGATATTGGAGGATAAGGCGCAATCGAGGCTGAATCCCGCAGGGGCGGCCTCTGTTTTTTGTGTATATCCGTGGACGCCGTTCCAGCAGTGCCGAAGTCATTCCGGACGGCCAGCCATCCCTATCTCAAGGCTGTCGAGTCCGCCTCAGCGCTGCATCGGTCGGGCTGAGAGCCCGCCTCCGGCGCGGCTGTCATTGTCCTGTCATTGACGTCAATCCGGTTCAGAATGCTATGAGTCTGCCCGATTCCCGCAATCGCATCGCGCTGCCGGAAGATTCTCCGGCCTCCGCCGAGGACGGACTGCGCGGAACCGTTATCGCGCTTTCGGTCGCAATGCTTGTCTTCGCTTGTGTCGCGGCGACGTTTCTGGAGTTCAGGTCTCGCTCCGCACATATGGCCATGGCGAATCTGCCACTGGCGGTGTTGCTGCCCTTTGTCGCGTGGCTTTTGGTGAACGCCCTGTTGAAACGGTTCGTGCCCTGGTTGTCCCTGACGTCGGCGGAGTTAAGGATGGCCTTGAGCATGCTATGGGTGGGCGGTTCATTTGCCGGATATAACTGGATTACGCAGTGGGTTGGCGCAATGGCTGCCCCCAGGTATTACGCCTCTCCCGAAAACCGGTGGCGAGAGTTGATATTCGACTATCTGCCCTGGTGGATGTTTCCGTCGGATTTTCCTGGCGTCACTGAAGGGTTTTTCCTGGGTATCGAGAAGGGCGCGGGCGTGCCCTGGGGGGCATGGCTGGGCCCTGTCTTCTGGGCGATGTCCGCCGGCGCTGCGATGACGGCGATCGGGGTGGGGCTGACGGCGGTGTTTCAGAAGCAGTGGGTCCGGCACGAACGGCTGACCTATCCGCTGGCGCAGGTGCCGATCGATTTGACGAAAGGCTTCGACCGAAAGCGTGGCTGGCCTCCGTTTGCGCGTCAGTGGCTGTTCTGGACCGGTTTCGCGATATCAGCCGTTCCCCTGCTGTGGAATCTGATTGAATATTGGAGTCCCGGATTTCCACGGCTGGCGATTTTTGACGCGTATTATGGACCGACCGGGCCCAGAGGCGCCGAACTGTCCCGCTATCTTCAGCCGTTCTCCTACCGGATGTTGCCCACCGTTCTTGGCTTTACGTTCCTGTGCGACCTGGACATCCTGTTCAGCATATGGTCGTTGTGGCTTTCCGGGCAAGTGGGCCTGTATGCGATGTCCCGGGTCGGATTCTCGGTGGGCCTGGCGGGGCAGGAGGCCAAGCCGTCGACCATCCTGGGCCTGTTCACGCACGGCGTCAGCATGGGCCTCGTGGTCTGGACCCTCTGGGCCGCAAGGGGACACCTGAAGCGTGTCTTTCGGCAGGTCGCGAGGCCGCGAGCCGATGAAGAGCCCGAGACGGCGATTCTGACTCCTCGACTGGCCCTTTTCGCCATTCTGGCCGGCGGCATCTATATGGTTTTCTGGTTGAGCAGGGCGGGATACAGCGTCACAGTCGGCCTGTCCTGGCTATTGCTGTTCTGGGCGAGTATCCTTGTTGTGATGAAATTTCTGGCCGCGAGCGGGTTTGCCTATCTGTTTCCAAGTTTTCCGACTTCGATCCTGAATATGACCGTGGGCGCGAACCGGATGAACGAGTCCACGCTCGTGGGGCTCCGTCTGGTCAACTGGAGGTTGCTGGCAGGCTGGCGGTTGCCGGCGGCGCTTCCTCACGTGGAACGTCTGGCCGGGCGGCCGCGCCGTACGGGATGGGTCGTGGCCGTCAGCCTGGTTGCGGGCATGCTGGCCGCAATCGTCTATACGGTTTCCATCTGCTACCAGGAAGGCGGCAGCACGTTTCGCACGTGGTCTCTGGTCGGCGCGCCGCGAGGCATGTACGAGGGTATCGCAAAAGCGGTGGCGGACACGGACCCCGAGGTGACCGATCCGGGAAAGATAGGCGTGTGGCTCCTGGGCGGGCTGGCCGCGGGCGCCATACAGCTGATGCAAAGTCGATTCTCCTGGTGGCCGCTTCATCCCCTGGGGGTTATGCTGATGTCGAGCGGTTACGTCCGGCTTTATGTGCTGGATATATTCCTGGTGTGGCTGGCCAAGCTGATGGTCCTGCGTTTTGGCGGTATTTCCCTGTACCGGCGCGTAAAGCCGGTTTGTTACGGGCTGATCGTCGGTTACGTCTTCGCTGTTGGATGTTCCTTTCTGGTGGACCTGATCTGGTTTCCCGAGGGCGGCCACTATATTCACGGTTATTAGTTAACAGGATGCGCGATGAAGAGTCTGGCCATCGACGTGTGCGGCGTGAGCAAGGTGTTCGATAGCGACACCGGCCGGGTCGAGGCCTTGAGGGACGTAAATATCCAGGTTCCTCAGGGCGTTTTCGTGAGCGTCGTCGGACCGTCCGGCTGTGGAAAGACAAGCCTGATGCGTATCGTCGGTGACCTGGAGACGCCCACGTCCGGGACCGTTCGCGTGAACGGAAAGTTGCCCGCGGAAGCCAGGCAGGCCCGGGAAATAGGCGTGGTCTTTCAGAGTCCCGCGCTGCTGGGCTGGCGGACGGTGGAAGAGAACGTGGGGCTTCCCGGAGAGGTATTCAACGAATCCAGCGTGGCGGCCAGGGCTCGTGAAATGGTTCGAACCGTGGGACTCGAGGGCTTCGAGTCCGCATATCCAAGGCAGCTGTCGGGGGGTATGCAGTCGCGAGTGGCCATCGCCAGGGCGCTGACGTACCGCCCCGACCTCTTGCTGATGGACGAACCGTTCGGCGCGCTGGACGAAATGACTCGAGAGCGCATGCAGCTGGAGCTGCTGCGAATATGGAGGGATGCACAGACGGCGGTGCTGTTTATTACGCACAGCATCCCGGAGGCCGTTCTGCTTTCGGACCGGGTGGTGGTGATGTCGCCGCGCCCCGGCAGGCTGGTTGGAGACGTGGCGGTGGATTTTCCAAGACCCAGAGACGTCGGATTGCTTTCTCAGCCACGTTTCGTCGAGATGGTTGCGCACCTGAGAACCCTGATGGCGGGATAGCACGGATACCGCGTCCTGTCGCGCGCCCGACCTGAAGGGACATGGCTCCGACAGGAAACTCTCATCGGCGCGATCAGGGAGCCGTCGGAAGCAGATCGGAAACGAATAGCCCGGACACGTCGATCCTGCGGTCGATCAGACCCAGATCGAATAGGATATTCTGCGTGTGTGACCAACGCTCCACGGTCTGTGCCCCCAGCCCCAGGCGTTCCACGTCCGGGCTCATCAGAATGGGGATGAGCTTCTCGAAATTCGCCCGGTTGAACTCGGCGTCGCTCTCCGGGCGTTCGGCCATGTACGCCGCCACCGCGTCTTCGGGGTTATCGACGGCGTAGCGCCAGCCCTTCATGCTGGCGTGGACGAATCTTCGCACGACGTCCGGGTTCTTCTTCAGATAGTCGGCATTGACAATGATGTTGGTGCTGTAGAGGTCGATGCCGTATTGAGCAAATGAGATTCGGGTTACCGTTCGCCCGCGGAGTTCGACGGTTACCGGCTGGTCTTCGGTATAACCCAGCATGGCGTCGACCTTGCCGGCAAGGAGGGGTGCGGGACTGGATTCCGTCATTCCCATCACCCGTACGCGTTCTTCATCGATCCCCACCTTCTTTAGAAAAGCCTGAAATTCTCGGTGCTTGGTTCCTCCGATATTGACGCCGATCCGTTTGCCGATCAGATCCTCCGGTTTTCGGATGTTATTCTCTTCCAACGCATAGACCACAACCGGCGAGTGCTGGTTGATCACGGCGAGGGAGACCACGGGGATGTCCCTTGTACGCGCGATCAGGGTGGCCGATCCGCTGGAAACCCCGAGTTGATACTTGCCGCTGCCGACGAGACGCGCTGTTGTGGGCGCACCGGTGCCTTCGAGAATCTCAACCGATATCCCTTCGGCTTCGTAGAAACCCTTTGCCTTCGCCGCGAAGAAACCGGCGTGTTCCATCTGCGCTTTCCAGTCCAGGAGCAACTGGATGCGTTTTGACGTCTCGGGTGGTTTGCCGCAGGCAACCAGAATTGCAAGGAACAGCCATGACAGACGGTTCATTGGATTCCCCCACTGAACGGTTCCGAATTGATGTTTATCGTCTGAAAGGTTCGTGGAAATCGCCCCAGCGCCTGAGCAGGAGTTTTTCCAGGCCTTCCACAATCAGGAAGAGAAGCGTGCCCATCGCGCCGAGCACAATCAACGCTGCGAACATGAGATCCGTAGCCAGCTCGGAGTTGGCCAGCCGCGTCAGGTGCCCAAGACCGGCGCTTGCGCCGACGAATTCTCCAACAACCGCACCGATCACGCTCAGGGTGACACAGATTTTCAGGGCGGCGAAAAGATAGGGAATGGCGTGCGGCAGGCGGACTTTAATCAGTATCTGGCGGCGACCGGCGGAAAGCGCATGCATCAGATCCAGAATGAGCGGATCCACGGCCAGGAGGCCACGCGTCGTGTTGATAATGACCGGGAAGAAAGAAATAAGCGCGGCGATGACCACCTTGGGGAAGAGCCCGAGACCGAACCAGACGATAAACAGCGGGGCGAGCGCTTCTTTCGGAAAGGTCTGGGACGAAATGACGATGGGGTACAACATGCGCTCGATGATGGGAGAGCGTGCCATGATAATGGCGCCTGCCACGCCCGTCCCGGCGCCGAGAAGAAATCCCCAGAGCGCTTCCTGCAGGGTCACCCAGGCGTGGGAAAGAAGCGTGTATCGCGCGGAGATCAGTTTGCCCAAAATACGCGACGGCGCCGGGAGGATATAGTCCGCGACTTCCCACGCATAGACCAGCAGTTCCCAGATGCCGAGCGTGACGAACACGAAGACGAAGGAGAGGCCGTACTCCCGGATGATTACGCGGACGACGCTTGCGAGAATCACCGCTCGAACAGAATGATCTGGGCCTGAATCGAGCCGGCCTGGTTCCGGTATTCGGGGTTTTCGTTCATTGCCATAAACAGCGGTCCTTCGTATGGTGAGAAAAGGTCGAAATAGACCCCTGCCGCCATGGGCGGATTCTCCGCACCGACCTGGCAGATCAGGGCGCCCACATTGGTGCCGGGCAGCACGTAGTCGTCTCCCGCCAGGAGGCCTTCGATCCCGCTCGCGCCGCACCAGGTGATGGTTGCAGGACGCATCTCGGGCGACCAGATGCCTTCGGCGGAAATGACGAGGCGCTGGCCCTCTGCTACCTGCAGATACATCTCCTGCCAGATCGCATTCGGCCGGATGGTCTTGTTGATGGTCAGCGGCATCGGGACGTTTTCCTCTTCCCGGGTCTGAATCAGAAACCTGGACGGCAGGTACAAGATAGGACCTCTCAGCGCCAATGTCAAGGCGGGAGGTCCTCACGCAGGATCGCATTGCGGATTTGGCCGGGACATTGAGAGGCCGCACAATGGAATTCCATATGACCCTGGATTTCAGGGACGATTTCACGGCGACGTCGGTCCCATGGACCCCTGAACGGTTGCGGGAATATATCCGCCTCGTCGCCGATCTGGGCATGAAGGGCATTCATTGGGTTGAGATGGGGAACCGGGACATGGGCAAGTGGGACAGGGGTTCCTCCACCGATCTGATGGGCGGGGCCCGCGCGTTCGTGGAAGCCGTTCCGGATCCACTCGCGTTGGTGTGCGAAGAGGCCCATCGCATCGGATTGAGAGTCTACGCGGTACACAAGATAAACGACATGGCCAGCTTCGGACCGGGACGGTTTTATCCTATTGGAACGGCGCCTGACGTGTTACCGGGCATACCCCAGATCGGCGGCTCGGGCCAGATGGCGTTCCGGTGGCTTCGCGAACGTCCCGACCGCCGCGTGGAGATTCACCCGTCTTTATTAGAAGCGCCTGGTGTTCGGAAACCCGTGCGGACCGTTCGCCTCTGGCACGAAGCAAAGCGCCTGCAGGGGGTTCCTGACATCGAGTTGTTTGTCAGCGAGACGAATGCGCGATACACGCCCTATCAGGGCTGCATCCGGGTCGACGTTTCCGTGCGCAGAAGAAGGCCGCCGGTATTTGCGCCCGCGCCCGAGAAGCGTTTCGCCGACGAAGGAGAATTCGCCTGTATCGAGATTTCCGGACTGGAAATATCTCAGCCGTTTTTCTGTCTCCGTTTCTCCGGCCCCGTCGGCGTGACGAACACGCTGACGGCACTCCTGGAAGTCGAGGACGTTGCGGGTGCGCCCGTCGTCTTCACCCCGGGATTTTCTTCCAGGTCCGACTACTCGAGGCCTCTCGGAACGTTTGAGGAGGCCGGCATCGGGTTTGACGCCAACTGGCTCATTCCGTTCGAAAACCATCCCGGTGGACACGACTGGCAACACTCCGCGGGAAGGTACAGGCTGAACGTGGACAAGGTACCGTTCATAGGAATCGCACGGGGAAGAAACCGGTTTCTGACTTCAACAGTCGAACTCGGGTATCCGGATGTCAGACAGTGGCTGCTCGACATCGTCCACTATGAAATCGACGCGGGATGCGACGGGGTTGACATCCGTGTCGAAAGTCATACGCAGAATTTGGATTTCGAGAATTACGGATTCGGGAAACCCGTTGTCGAAGCGTTTCGCGATCGATATGGCGTGGACATTACGCGGGAATCGTTCGATCGGGGCGCCTGGCGGGAATTGCGAGGGGAGTATTTCGATCTGTTCCTGAAGGCCGCATCTGAACTGATCCGGTCGCATGGAAAGGAATCATGGGTCCACCTCACGGCGTATCCGAGCATGGATCGGGAGCCCCGGCAGCAAAGCCTGGATCAGATTTACTGGAACTGGCGGAGATGGCTGGCGGAAGGCTGGGTGGACGTCGTGAATTTCAAACGGTTTCAGGCGAGAAACCTCTCGGCCGGGCAACAGGCGGCAATCGACCGTTTCTATCGAAAGGCGCTGCATTTCTGCAATGAGCTTGGACTGCGAATGGCCTACACGCCCAATCCGAGATTCGAGGGCATGCGCGCGGAGGAATTCGTGGATATGGAACTGCGGAATATCCGTCGTATCGCCGCCGACGGATTCGACGTCTACAACTTCTATGAGGGTTGTACATACATTCGTCTGACCGAAAACGGCTTTAAAGTCGACGCGGAAAGACTGTGGCGAGAGGTCCGCGAATGGAACCGGAATGCCGGTCTACCGCCGAGCCAGTAACCGCTCTTGACCGATGGCTTTCGCCGTCGGCCGTAATCAGGGGAGTCTGAGCGATGCCGAATCAAGTCATCGACGTGGGATCCGGAAAGCAACTGTTCGTGGATTCGAAGTTCGTCGAATCCAGCGCGGGTGTCACATTTGCCATGAATCCGCCCTATCAGGCGGACGATCCGGTACTGAAGCCGGACGAAGCCTGGGAGCAGCGGCCCGGGACGAGTTACGGGATTTACAGCAGCGTTCTCAAAGACGTCGACGAAAGGGTCCGCGCCTGGTATCACGTTCGCATCGGCGACTACCGGTCCGGCCGCGACGAAGCCCACGTCGCCTACGCCCAGTCTGCCGATGGCATCCATTTTAACAAACCGGTCCTGAATCTGTTTGATTCCGGCGGCACAACGGAGAACAACGTTGTCATCCCAGGTAAAATCGGGGGAAGTTCCGTCTGGATCGATCCTCACGCGTTACCTGACTCCCGCTACCGGAACCAGGCAAAGGTGTATTCGCCGCCCGAGGTATGGGGCCATCTGCACATGCACGGATCGCCTGACGGGATTCACTGGAAGCTGGCGCGCGACGTCCGGCTCAGCCGGGGCGGTTGGGATACGCAGACCGTCGTGTTCTGGGACCCGCCGGTCGGGCGCTACGCGATGTATACCCGGCACTGGTTCGCGAAGCGCCATGGCACTGCCGGTGGCAATCTCAATTACCGGACGGTGCGCCGGCTGGAGTCTGAGGACCTGAAGGAGTGGGGCAATCAGCGAATCGTCATGCGGCCCGACGACGCGGATATGGATTCCTATGAGACGCCTTCTTCCCTTTGCCCCGAAGGACCGGAGAAACCTTACGGACGGGTACCGGTGGACTATTACGGCGCTCTGGTATTCAAATATCCGGACCCCGATGGTGTCTATATCATGCTGGCCAATGCAAACTGGTACTGGTTCGACCGTGAGCCGATTGTCACCGTTGTGCGGGACGATATGGGCGTTGCGAGGGAAGAAACCCAAAGAATCTACGGCCCCAGTCGTTTCGACGCCCGGTTATCCGTCAGCCGCGACGGCATCGACTTTCAGCGATGCGGCGGGCGCAAGGCGTTCCTCAAGCCCGGCAGGGAGGGGAGTTTCTCTTCCCGCATGGTCTGGGCGATGCCGCATCCCGTGCGGATGGGCGACGAGTTGTGGATCTATTACAGCGGCACGAACCGGGATCACGACGGCGTGGTCGACCCGGCTGCAGGGAGGCATCTGAGCGGAATCGGCCGCGCCGTGATGCGGCTGGACGGCTTCGTATCGGCGGATGCCGGCTACGGAGGCGGCGAGCTTGTCACGCCCGCGATTCGATTTGAGGGCACGCGGCTGGAGTTGAATCTGGATACCGGGGGGGGAGGTTCCGTAAAGGTGGAGTTGCAGGATCATCTCGGCCGGCCGATCGGGAATTACGCCGAAGCGGACGCGTCCTGGCTCTGCGGCAACTCCGTCCGGATGCCCGTGCGCTGGGGCGACCGGACGGACGTTGGCGAACTGTCCGGAAGGCCGATCAGGATACGTTTCGTCATGCGCGACTGCAAGTTGTATGCGTTTCAGTTCACGGCGCCCGGGTGATTCCGGTCGTGCCGAAGCAAGTGGGATGTGAAAACGCGTATCCATCTACGGTGCTATGTTGTGCATCGATCATGTTTGCCCCGACAGACCCTGGAGGATGACATGGCTGTTTATGAAGTCGAGATCAAGTCCGTCGAGCCGGTCCTGGTCGCGTCCCGGCGCGAGTCCATTCCGGACTACGGCGCCATCGGTTCGGCCATGAACCGAATATATAACGAGGTCGTCTCGTACATCGGCGAACAAAACGGAAACATCCGGGGACCGGGAATCACAATCTGGCACGGTCCCCTGGACGCGGAGGCGGCGCTGCCGATTGATCGTCCAATGCCGGACGGTGATCGCGTCACGGTACGGGAGTTGCCGGGAGAAGAAATGGCGTGCCTGGTTCACCACGGACCTTTCGACGGGTTCCGAAACGCGTACGAAGCCGTACGACAATGGATCCGTGAAAACGACTACCGGATTACCGGTCCCAGCAGGGAGGTCTACCTGCATTTCACGCCCGGTGGAGATCCGAAGGACTTCGTGACCGAAATCCAGTTTCCCGTCGCAGGAGCGTAGGCTCCGGGATACGTCGCCCATCAGTCCGTTGATCGAACGCTCAGGCGTGTCTTTCCAGGAGCGCTTTGCTCTTCAGCACGCCCTCGCGGTCGTCGGTTTTGCCCTCGTACTCAATACCGTAGGGGTTGTCATAGCCCGCTTCTCTCAGGATGCCGATGGCGGCGGCGCAGTCGATTTCCCGCGACTCACCGTCGTCGGCGAAACTGAGGAATTTCGCGTGGGTCGCCCAGGCGTACGGGGCGACCCGCTGCAGGTTATCGAGCTTGTCGTCTTCCGGCGGCCAGTTGAGGAAGTCGGCGAGGACCCTGCAATAGTCGCTTCCTACGGCTTCCATGACACGCAGGATGTTGTCCGCCGATACCGACACGCCCCCATGATTCTCCATCATCAACCGGATGTCCGCCCCCGCGCAAAGATCCGCGAGTTCGCCAAAGCTCTCGATGCATTGTCCAATATGGGTTTCGGTAACCGGCTCGCCCCAGGCGGGGCCGCTGTTGGCCCGAAATGCGTTGCAGCCCAGCGCCAGACAGGCATCGATCCACTTCTTGTGGTTGTCAACGGCCTGTTTTCGATCCCTTTCGTTCGGCGAGGCAAGGTCGCCGTGGCCGTCTACGGCGACGTTCAGCAGCCGTACTCCCGAATCCCGGGCGCGTTGGCGCAGTTCGACGAGATACCCGGCGGCCAGGCGGCTCCTCGCGGGGTTGTCCGAATCGGCGTATACGAAGAAGGGGCTGTTGAGTTCCAGCAGACGAATGTCGAATTCTTCAACGGCGAGAGCGGGAAAGTCAAGAAGGCGCAAGGGGTTCTCGGAATCCCTGAACCGCCGGTGAAGACTCCATCCCGCAAGTGAGATTTCCATGGTGTTGCCTCCGTCATTGGATCGGGTTTGCGCTTGCTTTTGAAGGGGCGCGGGAATATAATATCCCGCCGCATGCGATGCCAGCGCTACGTTTTCGTTCTGCGTACCGCACCGGATCGGCGGGGACGTTCATCGGGACGCGCGGACCCGCCGATCGCCGCGTTCCAGCGGTTAACCTCAATCTGAAAAAAACAGCAACGCGGCGACGCGATAAAACCCTCCGAAACGGGGCGCTATCGACGTAAAGAAGGACGTTTATTCCCTTCACGTCCAGAGACCTGGTGTATCCTGGTAATCAGCAGTCTAATCGCCTTTATTTACAAGCACATATTCGAATTAACGTCCCCGAAGACTTACGAATCAAGGTTAACCTCACAAGTGTGAGTTTTCGCCGTAGCAACTGAAAGGAGATCCCGTGAAGGGCATGGTTTCAGCGCCCCAGCCGCTGGCGGTAGACGCCGGTGTCAGGGTACTGGTCGATGGCGGGAATGCCGTCGACGCGGCTGTAACGGCGGCATTTGTCCAGATGGTGACCACGCCGCGCAGCTGCGGCGTTGGCGGCTTCGGGATGATGTACATCCATACGCCTGCGACCGATACCATTCTGGATTTTCACGGGAAGGCGGGCGCGCGGGTTCGGCCGGATATGTGGGAGCATGAGATTCTCCGTGAGAATGCCACGGGCTACGGATACGCGCTGAGGGGTCAGGTCAACGATCGCGGCCACGGCGCGGTGACGACACCCGGCACGGTGGCCGGACTCTTCATGGCTCAGACTGACTACGGGTCCATGCCGTGGCGAACGACTCTCCAGCCTGGCATCGCGGTTGCAGCCGGCGGTTACGAGGTGACCCGCGCGGCGGCGGCCGCCTGGAAACAGATTCCAACTCCCGAGACCACACCCTGGACAACGGTAGCTGAGTCGCCCCACGAAGGCGGGGGCGAGCTGATTGCCAACCCGGATATGGCCAGGACGTTTTCGGTGTTGGCCGAGGGCGGTAAAGAGGTATTCTATCGCGGGGATATGGCCGGAACAATCGCTGAAGACATGGAGAAGGGCGGGGGATTCGTGACGCTGGAAGACCTGAACCGGTACGAGGTGACGGTAACCTCGCCGCTGCATTCACGGTATCGTGACTATACCGTCGCCTCCAATCAGCCTCCCGGCGGCGGGTTGACCATTCTGCAGATGCTCAAGATCCTCGAGGGTTACGACCTTTCGGATATGGTGCATCTTTCCGCGGAATACGTGTATACCGTGGCCATGGCGATGAAGGCTGCCTGGACGGACCGGGCGAACCTGATCGGAGACCCCGCATTTGTGGACGTTCCCGTGGAGGATCTGCTGTCCGAAGAACGCGCCGCCGCCTGGCGCCGGCACATCGATGCCCGGAAAGAAATCACCATCCCGCGATGGCGCCCGCAGGAGCCGCCCAGTACCACTCATATTTCCGTTGTGGATCAGTGGCGTAACGTGGTTGGGCTCACCCACTCGCTGGGATCGGGTTCGGATGTGATTACGCCTGGACTGGGCTTCATGTACAATAACTGTATGAACTGTTTCAACCCCGTGCCCGGGCAGGTGAATTCAATCGAGCCGGGCAAGTCGAGAACGACGGGTATGGCGCCGACGCTGGTGAAGGCGGGTGACCAGCCCTTATTCACTGTTGGCGCGCCCGGGGGTACGCGGATTGTGACCGGGATTCTGCACGCCATTCTGAACGTGATCGACCACGGAATGTCGGCCACCGAGGCGATCGCGGCCCCCAGGTTCGATTGCCAGAGCGACGTAATCGTCGCCCACTCCAGAATTGCGCCTTCCGCCTGCGAGGGCGTCAGGGCGATGGGCCACGAGGTCCATTCCATGCTGGACGGCTACGGCGGAATTGCGTCCGTACACGGCATCATTCTCGATCCGGTAACGGGAACCCTCGACGGGGGAGCCGATCCCGGTTCTCCCGGGATGGCGATGGCCGCAAATTGAACGCTCGACGTGACACGAGTCGGCGGAACCCTGATCTTCCCGGAGTCGCGCAATGCGCAGTTGAAGAATCGAACCCGGTCCACCCTGACGTGAGGCAGGGTGGTCTGCCCGGGTTGCAGACCGGAGTCAATCCTCATCCACAACGAACGTCAGCCTGGAGCTATCCGGCAAGCTCACAACCAAAACCTGGAAAGGAAAGAGGATGTTCGAAACGCTCGAGATGGCGCCCGCGGACCCGATTCTGGGGTTGACCGCGGCGTTCAAACAGGATACGAACCCCGATCGAATCAACCTCGGCGTGGGGGTCTACAAGGACGGCGACGGCAACACGCCCGTTTTCAACTCCGTGCAACGTGCGGAAGCCCGGATCCTCGACCGGCAGACCACGAAGGACTATCTGCTGATTTCGGGCGCGCCCGAATACGCGGCGGTAGTACAGGCCCTGTTGTTCGGACCGGAGCACGAAATCGTCACCGGACAACGGGCGGCCACGGTTCACGCGCCAGGGGGGACCGGAGGACTGCGCGTTGCAGGCGACTTCGTCCACAAGCTGTATCCGGAGGCGAAAATCTGGTTGAGCGATCCGACCTGGGCGAACCATCCCAATATCTACGCACACGCCGGGGTGGCCGTTGAAACGTATCCTTATTTCGAGATGGAGACGAATGATCTCGATTTCGACGCGATGCGCGACGCCTTGAAGAACGTCCCCGAGGGGGATGTCGTACTGTTGCACGGCTGTTGTCACAATCCCACCGGGATCGATCCCACGCCCGAACAATGGGAGGAGATCGCGGATGTGGCAGGCGCGCGCGGATGGATCCCTCTGGTGGATTTTGCCTATCATGGGCTGGGGGACGGGCTCGAGCAAGACAGACGGGGACTGATGGCGTTTTGCCGATCGTGCGCAGAGTTGATGGTGTCAAGTTCATTTTCGAAGAATTTCGGCCTGTATAACGAGCGTGTCGGCGCGCTTACCGTCGTGGCATCCACTCCGGAGGCGGCCAACGCGCTCATGAGCCAGGTGTTGATCTGTATCCGCGCCAACTACTCGAATCCACCGGCCCACGGTGCGGCCATCGTGACGGAGGTGCTGAATGACTCCGGACTTCGCCCGCAGTGGGAGGACGAAGTGGCCCAGATGAGGAACCGGATCAATCGAATGAGGGCGCTATTCGTGGATACCCTGGAGAGGAAGGGCGTTCGTCGAGATTTTTCCTTTATCGCCCGGCAGCGGGGGATGTTCTCATTTTCGGGGTTGACCGGCCGGCAAGTGGACGCCCTGCGGGAGGAATACGCGATCTATATGGTGGGTTCGGGGCGGATAAACGTCGCTGGAATCACCGAGGCGAACATCGACTATCTCTGTGAATCGATCGCAGCCGTGCTTCGGCGGTCGTAGTGTACGAAAGCCGGCCTGCGCGGGGTAACGGCTTCCCTGTCGGATTCGACTGCCGCGAAACCGGCATACAAACCACTGGTGACCGATAGATGGAAGATTCGCTGTATTGGGGTGACCTCCACGCGCACTGTGCGATCAGCTATGGCTACGGCAGTCTCGAAAGGGCGTTCAGGCTGGCGAACGAGCATCTGGACTTCTGTTCGGTGGTGGGGCACGCAACCTGGCACGACATGCCGGTCGATCGGGAACGCCACGGCTTCATTATCGATTACCACCGGGAGGGTTTCGACCGGCTGAGGCGAAACTGGCCGCGCGTGCAGGAAACGGTACGGAAACACAACCGGCCGGGGCGGTTTGTCTCCTTTCTGGGTTACGAGTGGCACTCCTGCGCCTTCGGCGACCACAACGTCTACTATCCGGACGATTGTGGTGAAATCGTCGAACGCAACAGCCTTGAGGAACTGGATGAGGCCTTCGAGGGGCAGGATGTCATGATCCACCCCCACCACATCGGCTATGGTGCGGGCTTCAGGGGAATCAACTGGTCGCACTTCAGCTCACGACGGTCGCCGGCCGTCGAGATCTTCTCCGGGCACGGCGGGTCCGAGCGGGACGGCGGTCCATATCCGATGTACCACACCATGGGCCCCAGACAATATCGGGGCACTGTGGCGCACGGACTCGAGCTGGGTCACCGGTTCGGGTTTCTGGGTGGTACGGATCATCATGGCGGATATCCGGGGCATTACGGCGAGGGAAGAACCGGCGTGTACGCGCCGGAACTCACCCGGCAGGCGATCTGGGACGCGATCCGCGCAAGGCGATGTTACGCGGTGACCGGGGATCGCATCGGGCTGCGGTTTTCCGTCAACGACGCGGCGATGGGCGAGGAAACCCGGGGGACCGGCGCCCGCGAAATCCGGGTGTCCGTCAGTGGAGCCGATGCGCTGGATCGAATAGAGGTCATCAGGAACAACCGTCCCCTGAAACGGGTTTTCGGGCCCGCGCCCGAGGTGGAGACGCCCGACCCGGTCCGGGCGAAGGTTCGGGTGGAATGGGGATGGGGCGACAAGGAGGAATGGATTCGGTGGGATGCGAGCGTGCGCCTGTCGGATGGCCGGCTGCTTTCCGTGGAACCATGTTTCACCGGGGATCCCGTTCTGGCGCCGTCGGCGGACGGAGGCATTGCGGCAACCGGCGAGGAGCCCGTTCATGGGATCGTTGCGCAGGATGACCGGCACGTCGCGTGGTTTTCCCATACCCGGGGCAATGCGCACCCTTACCTGCGGGGGACGAACGCGCTGGTCCTGGAACTGAACGCCCCGCGCGCTGCGGCTCTGGAATTCAATGTCAACGGAAGGACGTGTCGATACCTGCTGAAGGAACTCCTGGCGGGTTCCAGGAGCGAGTTCGTGAGGGGATGGCGTTCCGAGGCGATGCTCGTACACCGGGCGGTTCCCGAGGCCCGGCTGCGGACGACGCTTGTTTTTGAAGATGCAGAGCGGGAGTACGAGACCGACTTCTATTACGTACGGGTGGTGCAGGAGAATAACCAGTGGGCGTGGGCAAGTCCCATCTGGGTCTCGAGTTGATTCCCCGATAAAGGAGAATCGAACGTGAGGATTCGGCGGGAAGGGTCGCTAAGGCGGCCGAATGCAAGCCTCTAACCTTGATTCGTAATTCTTCGTGGACGTTAATTCGAATATGTGCTTGTAAATAAAGGCGATTAGACGGCTGATTACCATGATACACCAGGTCACTGGCCGTGAAGGGAAAAAAGTTCCTCTATACGTCGATAACGCCCCGTTTCGGAGGGTTTTATCGAGTCGCCGCGTTGCTGTTTTTTCGGATAGAGGCTAATTGCACCGATGCTCGTGAATCGATTGAAATGGAGGGCCTCAATGGTACTGACAAACAGGGTTGCCGTCGTAACCGGCGGGAGTTCCGGTATCGGCCGCGGCGTCGCCCTTGAATTCGCCAGAGAGGGGGCGGCGGTTGTGGTGGCCGACGTCCGGGAGGCGCCGAAGCAGGGCAAATATCACGAACAGGAAGTCCGGACAACCACGCTTGAGGAGGTGCGGCGACTGGGTGGTGAAGGGGAATTCGTCCAAACCGACATGGGCGACGCCGCCGCCGTCGGGGCGCTGGTGAAGCGGACGGTAGACGCATACGGCGGCCTGGACATTCTGGTAAACAATGCGGGTATACACATTCCCGGCGACAGCCAGACGCTGTCGCTGGAGTCGTGGGACAGGGTGACAGGCGTAAACATCCGGGGCGTATTCGTCGCATCGAAAGCCGCGATTCCCCATCTGAAATTATCTCAGGCCGGGAGGATCATCAACATCGCGTCGGTGCATTCTTTTGGCGGTGGAGGGGGGCCGGCCTACGCGCCCGCGAAAGCCGGCGTGGTCAACCTCACCCGCGATCTGGCGATGGAGGTGGCGTCCGACGGGGTGACGGTGAATGCCGTGTGCCCTGGGTATATCGAAACCGCCATACAGGACTATCTGACCGAGGAACAGATCCGGGATGCGCTGGAACGGACGCCGCTTCCCCGATTCGGATTGCCACGGGATATCGGCCGGGCATGCGTCTTCCTCGCCTCCTCGGACGCGGAGTGGATCACGGGGGTGGCGTTGCCGGTGGACGGCGGCTGGCTGGCGCCCGTGTAGGGAATCAGGGATGCTGTGCGCTCCGGATGCAACGCTTCCACGCGTGATCAGGCTTAGAAGCTGTTTTAGAATTACCGGTGAGTTCCCGAGCGCGAGCGAAAAAGTGGCGGTCAAGGCGGGAAGGCCCACCCATATTTGTCTATACGGGTGGGTTTGACCAACGCCGAGCGGCGCTTTTGCAGCCGCGCGAAGACCGCTGGGAATTTTAAGACAGCTTCTCAGGAGAGATGATGGAGATTCGAGCCGTCAGAGAGGACGAAATCGAGGAGACGCTGGAGCTCCAGCGGCTGGTATTCCGGCCCGACGAGGGTGAAGGCGCAATCGAACGGTACCGGACGTACGTGCGGGACGATCCGGGTTATCTGATGGAACAGTCGCGGGTTCTCTTGAAAAACGGGCGAATCGCAGCGCATCTTCGGGTCTGGGACCGGGAAATCCGCGTGCGTGGCGCCGTGCTTCGCGCCGGAGGTATCGGCAGCGTGCTGACCCATCCCGATTACCGGGGCAGGGGATATGCGCGCGCGTTGATGCGGAATGCCGAGGCCTATATGCTGGACGCGGGGTACGACGTCGGGCTTCTTTTCACGATTATCGGGACGCCGTTCTACCAGGCGCTGGGCTGGACGCCCATCCCGCTGCCGACGTTTGTGATCGATCTCGAGTCTGAGGCAGGTGACCCGCCTTCCACGCGCGTGCGGGCTCTCGATATCGACCGGGACCTGGATGCCGTGATGGCGATTTACGAGCGTTGTTCCGGCTGCCTGACCGGCCCTGAAACGAGAGTTCGAGACTACTGGCGCGCCGGACCCTCGCGAATACGGGGGGTGTTCCCTGAGTGGGGCGTTGCGGTGAATTCTGAACTTTGCGGTTATGCGACGTTCGACGTGTCCGAGGACCGGATCTGGGTGAAAGAAGGGTGCGTCAAGCCATCCGGTGACGGCGTGTTTGTCGACCTGGCGCAGTTGATTTGCGGGTGCGCCCGCGGGAACGGATTGAACCGGATCGAGGGCAGCCTTCCCGCCGGACACGGCCTCGCAAGAGCGCTCGAAGCGGTCTGTGATTCCACCGCAACGTGGGGCATCCACGATGAAATGATGTTGAAGGGGATCAACTGGCGTACGATCAGGGAAAAGCTGAATGGGGAACCGCACGGCTGCGAACCCCACGACGAGGGGGCGTTCTGGCGCACGCTGTACGGTCAGCCAGCGGACGAACCGGATGCAATGCTGTCGGAATGGATGGCGTCGTTGCCGGAGTGCGAAGGACCTTTCTACTGGTGGAGCGATATTTTCTAGATACCTGGCCGCGTTGGCGGGCGGGTAGCGATTCAGGGATTTATTCTACCGAGGCGTGACTCGGCCTCGTCCACCATACCCGAAAGAATTCGCGACGCCAGCCCGTCCACTGCGTCTTTCGTTTCGTGCAGGCCGGCTCCGCAAAGGTGGGGATGGTCCACCGATGCGGCGGAGACGTAATATTTGATTTTGGGTTCGGTTCCCGACGGTCGGGCGGTGACCCGGGTATGGCCCGCGGGGGTGAACGTGAAGGCAATCACGTCGCCCTTCTGACCGTCCATTGTTCGGACGGCCCCGGTGTGCGGGTTAAGCGCCTTCCCGGTCCTTCTGTCGATGATTTCCTCGATGTTGCGGCCCCCGATCTGCCGAGGCGGCCTTGAGCGCAGGGATTCCATAACGTGAACGATATCCCTGCTGCCCCGTGCTCCGGTTCTGACTACGGACTGCTGGATTTCTCGGAAGTAACCGTATTGCGCGTAGATCTCGTCCAGGTAGTCTCGTAGGGTGCGACCGCGAGCCTTGAGAGTTGCCGCGCATTCGCACAGGAGTACGGCGGCGACCGCGGCGTCCTTGTCTCTTGTGAACGTACCCGTCAGATAGCCGTGGCTTTCTTCGGCGCCGAAAAGGAATTCGGCATCTGTTGGAAGATCGTCGATCAGGCTGCCGATGTATTTGAAGCCGACCAGAAGGTCGTCCACGACCGTGGCGCCGAAGGCGTGCGCAATGATGGAGGTCAGGTCGGTCGTGACAATCGTTTTTGCGACAAAACCGTCGGCGGGCAACTCCCGGCGCTTTTTTTTTGTTTTCAGGATGTAATGGCACAGAACAGCGCCGATCTGATTGCCGTTGAGCGCCAGATCCTCGAGGGGTGCGTTCCACCCGGCGCTGCAATCCGGTACGGCGCAGCCGAGGCGGTCCGCATCCGGGTCGCTGGCGATGACAAGATCAGCCTCGGTCTCGGCGGCTTCCCGGACGGCCACCGCCAGCGCGCGCGGGTCTTCAGGGTTGGCGACGCCGCCGGGAACCGTGGGAAAATCGCCGTCCGGTTTCGCCTGCGACGGGACGACGTGCAAATCCTTATAGCCGAGGATTTCCAGCGCCGGCAATACCGACGTCAATCCCACGCCGTGCAGTGGGGTGTAGACCACCCGGATCCGGCGTTCGGGCCTGAGAGACAGGCTGGCCAGTTCACGATGGTAACGGGTATCGACCGCGCGATCCAGGATTCCGATGAGGCCCTCTTCAATCGCCTGATCGAAGTCGAGTTTCCTGACCTCGGATACGGCGTTGACCTCGGCGATGATGTTGCGGTCGTGAGGGGGTACGACCTGGCCTCCGTCGGACCAGTACACCTTTATTCCATTGTCGCCCGGGGGGTTGTGGCTGGCGCTGATCACCACGCCGGCCACCGCGCTGGTCGACCTGACCGCAAACGAAAGTTCAGGCGAGGACCGACAGCCTTCGAAGATACTGGCGCGGATGCCGTTGCCGGCAAGAACAGACGCCAGCTCGTTGGCGAAGGCTTTTGAGTTGTTCCGTGTGTCGTGAGCGATGACCACGCCGCGGCGCGGCGCATCGGACCCGGATTTCAGAACGTACCGGGCAATCCCCTGTGCGGCTTCGCCGACGGTGCGCAGGTTGATGCGGTTCGGGCCCGGCCCCATCGGGCCGCGAATGCCGCCGGTGCCGAACTCGATCCTCGTTCGAAAGGCGTCTTCAAGTTCGTTCAGATCTCCGGCACGGATCAGGCTCTTGATTTCCTCCATTGAAGCCGCGAATCGGGGGTCGGTAAGCCAGAGCGCGGCGTGCTCTCCGGCAGCTTCCGACAGTTCGCCCGCGGCGACCCAGATCTTGATTTTTTTTATCATGTCCATCGGATTTTTCTGCACAGGTGCGCTCCTGTTGAATAGACGCCGATTCGGTTGAGGCCCGAAAATCGGTTGCCTCGCGCTCGCCAGTCGGCACCGCGCTTTTAATATATCGGATGAGACGCGCCGATCAACATAAAATAGTTTGATTTTCCTGAACCATTGCGCATATTTTCGACGTGACGCGGGCGTTGCGGCAGATGCAATCGTCGTCACACCGGCGGAGAAGGAACTTTACAAGGATAGTCACGCGCTCGTGATCAAACCCGCACTCCGGGAGGGAAGGGTCGTATATGAGAATAGAAACTGATCGGGAAGAAGACGGCAGATGGATCGCAGAAGTGCCTGATTTACCCGGTGTGATCGTCTACGGAGACAATAAAGAAGGTGCCATTCTGAAAGTGAAGGCATTGGCATTGCGGGTTCTTGCCGATCGCATAGAACACGGCGAGGAAATACCGGAGATCCGTGATGTCTTTGCAGGATCGGT
Source organism: Gemmatimonadota bacterium (assembly GCA_028874335.1). Taxonomy (GTDB): domain Bacteria; phylum Latescibacterota; class UBA2968; order UBA2968; genus JAAXHE01. The sequence goes on from JAPPJY010000075.1 coordinate 85,857, forward strand.
ATGAATCAATGGCCTTCAACAAGAGCACGCCAGGTCTTGGCTGCCTTGTTGCGGATTGGTTGGACGATAAAGCGTCAGTCTGGTACTTCTCATCGCATTCTGACACGGCAGGGTTGGCCAAATTACGTATTCGCTTTCCATTTGCGGGAAGAAATAGGGCCTCGTATGTTGTCCCGTATTGCTAAAAGTACCGGATTGACTCCCGATGATCTATGAGGTGAGATCATTGGAGCACAGCAATCCTTGCAGATACGACTTCAGTGAATCCGTTCGACGCTCAAGGGAAGGTAAGTTGCCGGAATGAGGTGGCGGCATAAGGAGTTGGTCATATGGATTTCCTCCTGCTCTTGTTGTTTTTGTGCTTCCTGATCGTCTTCGCGCCGGTCCGACTACGGGTGCGTGGCCGCAACGGCGCGGGACGGGGGCCGACCCTGGACGTCCGCTTGAGGCCGTGGATCGGTCTGGCGGGTATCCGGCTTTTCTACACTGACGGCGGTTGGCGTGCGGGCGCGATTCTGGGCTGGTGGACGGTTTGGGTTGCGCGATTGAGAACGGGAAGAGGCAGGAAGAAGAAAAGGCGACCTGACGCAACGCGCAGGGCGGAAGCGGAGGTCTCTGACAGGTTTTCGGCAAAGGTTGAACGGCTCGTGCGGGCCGGAAGGCGTTTGAGAAACCTGACGTTGCCCGTGCGGCGTTCCGCGTTGCGTTTTCTGAACGCCTTCCGTCTTCGCCGCATCGAATGCAAGATAACGTTCGGCGCATCCGATCCGGCCACGACCGGACAGGTTTACGGATGCATTGTGGCCGCCTCGTCTCTGGCCGGTGCAACGGGAAGCGTCCACGTGACGCCCGATTTCCAGACACGGCGGCTGGACGGGGAAGGCCGGGTGGAAATCCGGGTCTATCCCCACAGGCTCCTGTTGGCATCCGTGTATTTCGGATGGCGCGTTGCGCTCGCATGGGTTTCGGAACGACGCAACCGGAAGCGTTCCGACCACGACATTATCGGCGCCGGCGCCACGGGTTGAATGAGCGGGCTTCAGGGAGGTAATATGTCAGTTGAGGATCTCATCAGGACGGTGATGACGGAATTCAGGCAAATCGTCAAGGCCGAGACGGTCGTGGGGGAGCCGATCGATATTGGGGGCACCGTCGTGGTGCCCGTCTCCAGGATTTCGTTCGGATTCGGCGCGGGTGGCGGCGGGGACAAGTCGGACGGCAGCGGGAGCGGCACCGGCGGCGGGGCATCCGTGGAACCCATGGCATTTGTCGTGATTCAAGACGGAAAGGCCCAGATTCTTCCCGTCCAGGAAAAGGAAGGCTCCATCAAGGGGCTATTGGATCTGGCGCCCGACCTCTTGTCGAAAGTGAAAGCCTTGAAGGAGAAACGAGCCCGGAAGAAAGCCGATGAGGAAGCCGACACCAATTCCGGCGACGACGACGAGAGCGCGTAGCTGTTTGGACGGGCTCACTCAACGGGCTGCCAAGACTGGGTCGGCCATGGACCGGCTTCTGCTGCTGATTCCGACTTCAACCTACCGTACCCGCGATTTCATGGCCGCGGCGGCCGCACTGGACGTTGCCGTGGTCGTTGGATCGGACCGCCGCCAGGCGCTGGAGAGCCTGACGCCCGGAAAGACGCTCGCGCTGGACTTCGCCAGACCGGAAGTATCGGTCGGCAAGATCGTCGCCCATTCGAAGCAATACCCCGTCCGGGCGGTGGTGGGCGTCGACGACGAGACCGTCGTTCTCGCCGCGATGGCCTGCGAGGCGCTTGGACTGCCGCACAATCCGGTGTCGTCCGTCAGGGCGTCCCGATATAAACACGTGATGCGCCGGATGCTTGCCGAAAATGGCCTGCCCTCGCCAGGGTTCAGGCTTTTTTCAATTCGGGACGAACCGGCGGAAGCGGCCGCAACCGTCGACTATCCGTGCGTATTGAAGCCCGTCTCTCTCTCGGCGAGCCGAGGCGTAATTCGGGCGGACCAAAAGGCGGATTTCGTGGCTGCTTTCAATCGAATTCTGGGGTTGATTTCGGGATCCGAAGATGACTTGCCCAAGGCTGTTCTGGTGGAGGACTACATTCCCGGCCGGGAGGTCGCGCTGGAGGGATTGCTTGTCGACGGTGAGCTTCACACCCTCGCGTTGTTCGACAAACCGGACCCGCTTTGCGGCCCATATTTCGCCGAGACGCTGTACATTACGCCATCCCGGCTTTCGGAATGCGACCAGGCACGGATAAGCGGCGCCGCGCAACAGGCCGCAAGGGCCCTGGGATTGACCGTGGGACCGGTACACGCGGAGTTAAGGCTGAACGCGCGTGGCATCCACGTGGTGGAAATCGCGGCGCGGTCCATTGGCGGGCTGTGCTCGCGGGTATTGCGCTTTGGCACGGGCGTGTCGCTGGAAGAATTGATCCTGCGCCAGGCAACGGGTCGCGCTCCGGGCGATTTACTCCGGGAGGATACCGCGGCGGGGGTGATGATGCTTCCGGTGCCGAAGCCGGGAACGCTCCGGCGGGTGCGCGGGACGGAAGGTGCGCGGCGCGTGCCGGGAATTCTGGACGTCGTGATTACGGTTCCAAGGGGGCAGACCGTTCAGCCGCTGCCCGAAGGAGACCGGTATCTGGGGTTCATCTTCGCGCGCGGGAGGACGCCCGAGACGGTGGAAACGGCGCTCAGGGAGGCCAATGGACTGCTGGACGTCGTGATCGACGATTGAACGGCAGTGAACAAGCCGGTTGGACGGGGATCGATATCACCCGGTCTCTCTCTTCCGCGTCCTTCCTCTCAGACAAGAGCGAACTGCTCTTCGGTTGGCTCCGCTCAGCAGTACCACGGTTCGGTGAGCCGGGGCAGCGACAGGCGGGTGGAGTCCGTATCGAAATCCGCGATTGGGGCAGGGCGATCCGTCAGGCCGTACACATGCGAACGGATCCTGTGGAAAATCTCACGCCGGGGGGCGTCCCTGTTCTGAAGCCGTGTGACCAGCCGGGTCAGTTCATCCTGAAGCCGGTCCAGGCGGGCGTCGGGATGCGCCCAGGGGTAGGACAGCGCTGCCGGTTCGAACGGACCCACAGAATTGCGCACCTCGGCAAGGTCCAGCAGCTTTGAACCCCCGGGAATTAGCAGCCTGATGGTGAGCTGAACGGGGGAGACGTACTCGATCAGGTCGAGGCCGGCGAGCGTGTTCAGAAGGCGGGCATATCCCTCCATGGTGATCCAGGGCGTGAACGGAATGAACGTCGGATTCATCACGAGCCCGTGTTCCGTGAAGAGGTCCACAACTTCGTAAAAGTCCTCGACTGTATGACCCTTGTCCAGCAGCGTGAGAACACGGTTATCGAGGGACTCGACCGCGGTCGTAACGAGTGCGCACCCGGTATCTCTGAGGGTGGGTAGATACCGGCGATATCGCTGGAGATGTTCGATCTTTACGGTAACGTCGTAGGTGAGATCGGGAAATCTCCCGTGGAGCGCTTCGACAAGCGGCAGGGCGTGGCCGATGCCGTTGAAGAAGTCGGGATCGCCAAACGTGATGTGGCCCGCTCCCGAGGCGACCTGTTGGGCGATGTCGTCAAGTACGGTGTCGCGTTGTACGATCCGGAACCTGCCGCCGTACACGGGCACCACGGGACAATGGCGACAGAGATGCTTGCAGCCGCGGCTTGCCTCTGTATAGCCGACGGTTTTGAGATGTCCGTCGCCGGTGCACAGACTTGCGTAACGCGACAGATTGGGAAGGCCTGTACGGTCGGGCGGATGAAAACGCTGTTTTGCGTGGGAAACGACGGGTTCTACCTGCGTTCCGTTCGCGCCTGAAGCCCCCCGCAGGCGATTGCACAGTTGAAGGAGACCGTTTTCGAATTCACCGCCGAGAATGGTCTGTGCGCCCAGGCTTCTCAGGAAGGATTCGTTGACCGAAGCATAGAGCCCGTAAAAGCAGAGGTGCGCGTTGGCATTCAGCTCTCGAGCCCGCGAGGCAAGTGGAACGGCAAGACGCGTCGCGGTATGCATTGGCACGTAGAACGCCACGAGATCGGCGTCGCGCACGTCTTTGACGGGAAAGTCCTCTATCGAAACGTCGGCCTGGACCACATCGATGCCCGCCCTCCGCAGCCACGCTGCCGGCGAGGCCAGACCGAATGGCTGTCGACCCAGTTCGTACGTGGACACGAGTACGGCTTTGAACGGACCCGATGGGCTATTGATCGTCAATGGTCCACTATCCAAAAAAAAACGGCAGACAACGGAGAGGTCCCCACGGCGTCTGCCGTCTGTCGTTTGCGCGCGCTATTTTGAGGTTTGATAATAGGGGTTTGTGCCGTCCGCGTGTTCGGTCACGTCGAGGATTTCTTCAATTTCCGGCACAGCCTCCTTGATGAGAACTTCGACGCCCTGCTTGAGCGTGACGTCCACCATGCCGCAACCCTGACATCCGCCGCCGAACTGGACGTATGCTTTGTTATCCTTTACGTCGATCAGTGAGATGTGGCCGCCGTGCATGGCGACGCTGGGGTTGATCTTTTCGTCGATGATGTTCTGGATCTTTTCGGCGGCCGTGCCCTTCAGATGCGGCGGTACTTTGTTGGGATTCTCGATTTTGAACCCTCTGCCCATCAGGCTGTCCACGAAGTCCAGCGAAATATCCTCGGCATAGGGCGCGCTTACCGGATCTACGTAGATGTTGAACCCCTCGAACGGCGTGACGACGTCGTCATCCTCTTCCTGACCACGGGCAACGAATGCGAGACGGTAATTGGCCTGCAGTGGCGACACCGCCTCGGCCTTGACTCGAACGCCAACGATGTCCGAATCCTGGCTCCCGATCAGGTTGACAACCTCCTTCTGCGCGGCTTCGGTAACGGTGATATTCATATCGACCTTCCCCTCAGAGAGATTGGCAGTGGCGGGACGTTCAGGATTCCAGCGCCACGGCTGACCTTGCGGGTTGTTCCCGGTCTATCTTTTCCTGTATCTTCATCAGCGCGGACAGCAGATCTTCGGGCCGTGGGGGACAGCCGGGCACGTAGACGTCGACCGGAAGAAACTGATCCACGCCCTGAACCAGCGTATAAGTATTGAAGACGCCTCCTGACGATGCGCACGCGCCCATGGAAATCACCCACTTCGGATCCGGCATCTGGTCGTATATCTTCTTGAGTACAGGCATCATCTTGATCGATATCCGGCCCGATACGATGAGCAGGTCGGACTGTCGTGGTGAGAACCGTACGGCCTCCGCGCCGAACCGGGCCATGTCGAAGCGTCCGGAGAGCGTGGCCATCATTTCGATGGCGCAGCAAGCCGTGCCGAACGGCATCGGCCAGAGTGATGACTTGCGTGCCCAGTTGATCATCTTGGACAGCGTGGTGGTAATGACGTTGTCGCCAAGGCCCGTCTCAAGTCCCATTGAACACCTCGGTAGGTATGTTTGGAGTCGTCACCTGGTTTTACGACGGCGGGGGCGGCCGCCTGCGATGCATTCCGTTGGCCTCGCACGGCGGGCGGGTTGCTAACCGGACACCTGAATCAGTTCTTCGGTTACGTTCTGCAGACATGCATCCATGGCCTGTTCCTCTCCCAGAAGATCATCCAGCGTGACGCGGCTGAGGAGCTGATCGATCACAGATTGCACCGAGCTCCACAGCGACCGGATGGAACAGTCGACAGAGTGCGTACACAGCCCTTCACGGCCCGCGTGATCTTCGCAGAAATCAGGATTGAATATCCGCCCGCCGAGGGCGGCCAGCACATCTCCCACCACAATCATGTCGGCCGATTGCGTAAGTCGGTATCCTCCGGACTGACCCCGAGAGCTCTCGACAAATCCTCCAAGCCGAAGAAGGCGCATCAGCTTTGCGACATTCGGGACCGAGAGGCCTTCGATCCGGCTGATTTCAGATATGGAAAGGCCGCCGCCGGTTTCTCGCTGCCGCCGGCCGATCTGGAGCAGGCACCGAAGCCCGTATTCTTCACCTGCGCTCAATTTCATGGAGGATTCCCAATTCTTGTCGGGATGGAGTCTGATCCGTGCCGTCCGCTGGGTCAAGGCAGCGCGGTTGACCGGGAACGTTCCCGGCGCAAAGGGGGAATGCGCTCGCCTTCGACCTAAAGGAGCCCGAGTTCGAGCCTCGCGGCTTCGGACATCATTTCCGGGTTCCATGGCGGGTCGAAGGTCAGGTCCAGGATGACGTCGCGTACTCCGGCAACCGATCGGGTAGCGCTTTCTACCTGACCGGGAAGGATTCCCGCGGCCGGACAGGCGGGGGACGTGAGGGTCATCCGGACGTGGGTCATCCCGGAGGGTTCAACGTTGATGTCGTATATAAGGCCGATGTCGTAGATATTGACGGGAATTTCCGGGTCGAATACCGTGCGATGTGCGGCGATGACGTTCTCTTTGACGACATCCGTGTCGATCGGACCATCGGTTCCGGCCGCTTCGGTCGACTCCTGCTTTTCTTCCTGTCGTCTGGCGGCGTGCTCCGTGAGCGCGCTCGTGTCCACGGGGGTCGTCGCGTCTGTGGCTCCGGAATCCGCTAGGTCGTCCCTTCGCGCCGCGGATTCGCTTTCCTCATTTCCGTAGAGACGGTTCAGCAGTCGTTCGAGCAAGATGATACCCTCCCGATGGATACCTACTCGGTGGTCACCGGCAATTTGCTGTTTTCGAGTGCAGCCTTGAGCGTATGCCACGCCAGGGTTGCGCATTTGATTCGCACGGGGAATTCTCTCACGCCAACGAAGACGGCCAGCTTGCCGATGCCGTCGACAGCCGGCTCGGTGGACACATCGCTTGTGACGAGGTCGCGGAATCTTCCAAAGAGCGATTGAGCGCACTCGAGGGTCTGACCCTTCACGGCGTCCGTCATCAGGGATGCCGACGCTTTGGAGATGGCGCATCCTTCGCCCTGAAAGGCAATATCTGCTATCGTGCTTCCGTCGAGCTTGACATATAGGCTCAAGTGGTCGCCGCACAGCGGGTTGTGTCCCTCTGACGTCCGGTCGGCATCGCACATGCACCGGTAGTTGCGCGGACTCCGGTTGTGGTCAAGAATGACCTGCTGGTACAGCTCTCTGAGGTTGGACATTAACGAAAAATCTCTTTTGCCGCGTGCAAAGCCCGTACGAGCGTGTCGATGTCTTCCCGTGTATTGTAAAACGCTGTAGCCGCACGTGTTGTTGCGGGAATATTGAAGTGGCGCATGACGGGTTGGGCGCAGTGGTGTCCGGCGCGGACCGCTACCCCGTGCTGATCGACGATGGTACCGACGTCGTGCGGGTGTACGCCCTTCAGAACAAAGGAAATAACGCTGACTCTGTCTTGCGCGGTACCAATGATTCTCAGTCCCGAAATCTCGGAAAGCGCGTCTGTTGCGTAGGCGAACAGTTCATTCTCGTACGCGGCGGCGGCTTCCAGGTCGATCCGGTTCAGATAGTCGATGGCGGCGCCCAGCCCGATGCAACCGGCAATATGGGGCGTGCCCGCTTCGAAACGGGCAGGTGGATCGGCATAGGTGGTTTTTTCAAGCGAGACCTTTTGAATCATGCCGCCGCCTCCCCTGTATGGCGGCATCGAATCCAGCAGTTCGCTTCTTCCGTAGAGCACTCCGATACCGGTCGGACCGTATAGTTTGTGCCCCGAGAAGGCATAGAAGTCGCACCCCAACGCCTGAACGTCCACCTTGAAATGAGGAACGGCCTGTGCTCCGTCCAGCAGTACGGGGATGCCGCGTTCCCGCGCCGTTTCCGCGATTGAAGCAACCGGATTGAGGGTGCCCAGGACGTTCGACACGTGGACGACGGACACGAGTTTCGTACGTTCGTTCATCAGTGACTCGAGCCTGTCGATCTGCAGCTCGCCGTTGGCGTCCATGGGGATGACACGGAGCTTCGCACCTCTTTCCTCACAGAGCATCTGCCAGGGCACGATATTCGAATGGTGCTCCATTTGGGTTATCAGGATCTCGTCGCCGGCCTCCACGGATTTTCGCCCAAACGTCTGGGCAACGAGATTGATGCCGTCCGTGGTTCCGCTGGTGAAGATGATCTCCCGGTCGTGGGCCGCGTTCAGGAACCGGCGGACCTTGTTGCGCGCACCCTCGTAAGAATCCGTTGCGACCTGGCTGAGATGATGGACGCCGCGGTGTACGTTCGCATTCGCCGCTTCGTAGAAGACTTCGAGGACGTCAAGCACATCCCTGGGCTTCTGGGTTGTGGCGGCGTTGTCCAGGTAGACCAGCGGTTTGCCCCGAACGGATTGGTCCAGTACCGGAAAGTCCCGCCGGACACGGTGGGGATCGAAAGGCCCCGCGCGTTCGACGAGCGGGCAGGAGAGCCGTTCAGCCAGGGCATGTGCAGTAGGGCTCATGGCGCGTTTCCGGCCTCCCGCGCCTGTTCGAATTTTTCCATGACAATTCGTTCCAGGTAGTTTCTGACGGATTCGGGCTTGATTCTGTTCAGGATGTCGACCGCGAACGCGTGTACCAGAATACGTTGAGCGGTCGCGTGACTCAACCCGCGCGAGCGCAGGTAGAAGACCGCGTTTTCATCGAGTTGACCGATCGTTGCGCCGTGCGAGCATTTGACCTGATCCGCGTAGATTTCGAGTTGCGGCTTGGTATTGATGTCGGCGCCTTCCGAGACGAGCAGGCTCTGGTTGCTCTGGTACGCGTCGGTCTCCTGAGCCTTCTGGTGTACATGTATCTTGCCTCGAAACACGCCGCTGGATCTGCCGCCGAGTATCCCCTTGTAAAGTTCGTGGCTATTGCAATTCGGCTCGGCGTGTTCGATCAGGGTATGGTTGTCGATATGCTGCTCGCGATCGGTCAGATAGAAGCCGTTGACCGTGGCTTCACCGGCTTCACCGGCCAACAGCGCGTTGACTTCGTTGCGCACCAGTCTGCCGCCGATAGAGATCGCGTGCGTGGACAAATCGGTGCGGGCGCCCTGACGGCTCTGCATCGTGGCGATATGATACGCCTTCGGACTCTCGAGCTCCAGCTTGTAGTGATCCACGATCGCGCTGTCGTCGGCGATCACTTCGGTCACCGCGTTCGTGAAATAGGCGCCGTCGCCCGTATAGGATTCGATGATCGTCACCTGGCTGTTTTCCTCGGCCAGTACGAGGGTACGGGGGTGTGAAATGGAGGGGACGCCTGAAGCTGTTGAAACAAAAACCACGTGAATGGGGGTTTCCACAGCGGTGCCTCGAGGGACGTATATGAGGGCGCCATCCTGCAGAAACGCGGTGTTGAGCGCGACAAAAGCGTGTTCATCGTAATCAGCGTGCCGTGCGATATTGCCTTCCACCCAATCCGTCTCGGAGGCCTTCAATTCCGCAAGGCTGCATGCCCGCACACCGTTCGGGAGGCTCCCCGTACTGGAATCTTCGGCGCTGTAGAAGCCATTCACGAAGACCAGGCGCGTCGCAGTCAGTTCCTGAATTGGGTGTTCCGATTTCCAGGCCCGACGTGCATCCTCCGGCGTCGTTGTACGAAAGGGCTTACGGACGAGCGGCGCGATATTCGTGTGAAACCAGGCTTCGTCCCTTGAACCCGGAAACCCGAGTTCCTCGAATCGGCCGATCGCCGACCTGCGAAGCTCGTGCAGGGACCTGGCGGGCCTTCCGTTCAGCCTTTCTTCAGACTTTGCAAACGCCGACAGATAGGCTTGCGTGCCTTCGAACCCCATATTTCGGCTGCCTCCTTTAGGCGCGGGCGAATCGGGCCGTGGATTCCTCTCGAATCCAATCGTAGCCTTCAGCTTCCAGCTTCCGGGCGAGGTCCTTGTCGCCCGATTTGACAATCCGGCCCTTCAGAAGAACATGCACGAAGTCCGGCACGATGTAATTCAGCAGCCGCTGATAGTGAGTGACCACGAGGACCGCGCCATCGGGGTTTTTCCGGTGAAGCGCATTTACGCCGTCGGCCACGATTTTCAGGGCGTCGATATCCAATCCGGAGTCGGTTTCGTCCATGATGGCCAGCCTGGGTTCGAGCATAGCCATCTGGAAAATCTCGTTTCGCTTTTTCTCACCGCCGGAGAAACCCTCGTTGACTGCCCGATTGAGAAAGGATTCGTCCATTTCCACCAGTTTGAGCTTGTCCCTGGAAAGGGCGAGAAAATCCATCGCGTCGAGTTCATCCTGGCCGCGTGCCCTGCGGAGCTCATTGAGTGCCGTACGGAGAAAATAGGCGCTGTTGACGCCGGGAATCTCCACCGGATACTGGAATGCCATGAAAACGCCGGCCTGGGCGCGTTCTTCCGGGTCCAGATCCAGCAGGTCTACGCCCTCGTAGGTAACCTCGCCCCGGGTGACGTCATATTCTTCACGACCGGCCAACACCTGCGCAAGGGTGCTCTTGCCGGACCCGTTGGGCCCCATAATGGCATGGATTTCTCCGGCATTGATTTTCAGGTCGATACCGGTGAGGATCCCGGTGTCGTCTACGCTTGCGTGGAGGTCTTTGATTTCAAGCATTGGTGTTCCTTTTGGAAGACGTTCAAATTCGAAGCGTGAAGCCCGGCGTGACAGGGCGATGGTTCAGGCCCCGGGAAAGCCTCGGACGCTGTTCGGGTCTCGCCGCCTGCGGGCTAAGGGACTTATCCGACACTGCCCTCCAGGCTGATGCCCAGCAGCTTCTGCGCCTCAACGGCGAATTCCATGGGAAGTTCGGCCAGCACCTCCTTGCAGAAACCGTTGACGATCATGGACACGGCGTCTTCGGTGGAGATACCGCGCTGGTTGCAATAGAAGATCTGGTCTTCACCGATCTTTGAGGTGGACGCTTCGTGCTCGACCTGGGAGGTCGTATTCCTGACATCGATGTATGGGAATGTGTGCGCGCCGCAGCGGTCGCCGATGAGCATGGAGTCGCATTGGGTGAAATTCCTGGCGTTCGATGCGCCCTTCATCACCTGCACACGTCCTCGATAGGTGTTCTGTCCGTTCTTCGCGGAGATGCCCTTCGACACGATGGTGCTGCGCGTGTTCTTTCCAAGATGGATCATCTTGGTGCCCGTATCGGCCTGCTGGCGCCCGCTGGTAACGGCCACCGAGTAGAATTCTCCTATGGAGTTGTCGCCCTGGAGAATGCAGCTGGGGTATTTCCAGGTGATCGCTGATCCCGTCTCGACCTGGGTCCAGGAGATCTTGGCGTTGACGCCGCGGCAGGCCCCGCGTTTGGTTACGAAATTGTAGATGCCGCCCACGCCGTTTTCATCGCCGGGATACCAGTTCTGAACGGTCGAGTATTTGATCTGCGCATCGTCGAGGGCGACCAGTTCCACAACCGCGGCGTGGAGCTGGTTTTCGTCTCTCTGGGGGGCCGTGCAACCTTCAAGGTAGGATACGTACGCACCCTCTTCGGCAATGATGAGCGTCCGTTCGAACTGGCCCGTGTTGGCCGCGTTGATGCGGAAGTACGTGGACAGTTCCATGGGACACCGCACGCCCCGGGGGATGTAGCAGAAGGAGCCGTCGGTAAAGACGGCGGAGTTGAGTGCGGCAAAGAAATTGTCGTTGTACGGCACGACCGAACCCAGGTATTTCCTCACCAGTTCCGGATGGTCCTGAACGGCTTCGGAGAACGAGCAGAAGATGATCCCCAGATCCGAAAGCTTGTCCTTGAACGTGGTGGCCACGGAAACGCTGTCGAAAACGGCGTCGACCGCCACACCCGCCAGTATTTTCTGCTCCTCGAGAGGAATGCCGAGTTTTTCGTAGGTTCGGAGGATTTCGGGATCGACCTCGTCGAGGCTCTGGAGGGTTTCCGCTTGCTTGGGCGAGGAGTAATAGATGATTTTCTGATAGTCGATATCCGGATAGTCGACCATCGCCCACTGCCGGCTCCGTCCGCGACGGGTGGGATCATCCATTCCGAGCCAGTTGCGATAGGCCTTGAGACGCCATTCCAGCAGCCAGTCGGGCTCGCGTTTCTTCCGGGAGATGAAGGCGATAATGTCTTCATTCAGACCCGGGGGCGCGGCATCCTGTTCGATATCCGTGACGAACCCGTACTTGTATTCTCTCGTCGCCAGTTCTTCGAGTTCCTGCACTTCTTCGCTCATCACGCGCTCCTTCCATTTCTTGAAAGGGCATTAGTTTTGTTATAGTTTATGCGTCACCACGATAACGTTTTCTGAATTCACGCTTAACATACCCAATCCGCAACCATGTGTCAAGATTAAAAATGTACGAAAAAGTCAAGTTTAACTCATCCGATGTCAGGCAGGCGCAGGAGCGGGCGGGCGGATCGATGTTCGACGGGTGCTTTTCTCTTGACAGAAGCAGCCGGATTTCGCTAATTTATCGCCGTCAGTTTCGAATGCGCAAAGCGGATGAATTCAGGCCGATGCGCAAATTCGCCAACGGCTGTTGGCGCCGCTCCCGGGGAGGCCCGGAACCCATGCTGGATCAATACGCCAACGTACTCATTTTTCTTGGTATCGGCGGTCTCTTCGTGGTGGTCAATCTGTTCATTGGCAGCCTGATTCGGCCCCGGAATCCCAGCGCGGAGAAACTGAGTACATACGAGTGCGGGGAAGAGCCCGTGGGCGGATCCTGGATTCAGTTCAATATCCGGTTCTACGTGATCGCCCTGGATTTCATCATCTTCGACGTGGAGGTTGTCCTGCTGTATCCCTGGGCGGTTGTGGCGAACGATTTCGGCTGGTACGGCTTCGGCGCGATGTCGATCTTCGTGGTCGTGCTTCTCCTCGGCCTCGCGTATGCCTGGCGCAAGGGGGCGCTCGAATGGGTTCGCCCCAAGCTGTCGGGGCGGCAGGCGCCGGTGCCCGCCCCTGCAACTGGAGGCCGCGTCACCTGATCGGTCGATCCGGCTCCGGCTCGTTGCCGGCGCGTCGTTCGAACCGTTCCGGCCGCAATGCTTCACCGGATTCCTTACGCAGCCATCCACGGATTTCCAACCGCATCGTCCGGCTTGACGCTTCAGGAGGCAAGCCCGTTTATGGGAAAGCTCACAGGTCGATTCCAGGATAACGTCATTGTGACGTCCGTCGACTATTTCGTCAATTGGGCGCGGCTGTCCTCGCTCTGGCCGATGACGTTCGGACTGGCGTGCTGCGCAATAGAAATGATGGCCACGGGGGCGTCCCGGTACGACTGGTCGCGTCTGGGTATGGTCCCGCGCGCCACCCCGCGGCAGTCCGATCTGATGATTGTGGCCGGCACGGTTACATTGAAAATGGCAACTCGCGTGAAGAAACTGTACGACCAGATGGCCGAGCCCAGGTACGTGATGTCGATGGGCTGCTGTGCAACCTCCGGCGGCCCGTACTGGCAGCACGGTTACCACGTATTAAAGGGCGTCGACCGGGTCGTGCCGGTTGACGTCTACGTCCCGGGTTGTCCCCCGAGGCCGGAGGCCCTGCTCGAGGGCGTACTGAAACTTCAGGACAAGATCCGCATCGATTCCATCGCGAAAGTGAGCTGAGCCGGTTCGGTCAGCCTGCGCCGGAATGCGTGTTGAGGCGAACCATGACGCCGCAGCAGATTTTCGAAAAGCTGAAAGAACAATTCGGCGACCGGGTTCTGGAGCTGACCGAAAACGTGGATCCGTTTATTCGGGTGAGCGCGGATGCAATCGCCGAAATCGGTCGTTTTCTGCGAGACGACGAGGCAATGCGGTTCGAGTCGCTGATGTGTCTGAGCGGGGTGGATTATCCGGAACACCTTTCGCTTGTGTATCATCTGTTCTCCTCGACGCACCGGCACAAGATTACGCTGAAGGCGGAATTGGGAAGAGAGAATCCCCGATTGCCTACCGTGGAGGGTGTCTGGCGGGTGGCGAACTGGCACGAACGCGAGACGTACGACATGTTCGGCGTCGTCTTCGAAGGCCACAGCGACCTGCGGCGCATCCTGTGCCCGGACGACTGGGAAGGGTGGCCGCTGCGGAAGGATTACCAGGTTCAGGAATATTATCGCGGTATCCGGGTCGAGGTATAGATTATGGCAGAGATTTCACGGGCGGCGACTGAGTTGACGGTGGAGCGGCCGGGACTGCCGCCGGTAGCGGACCTGGAGGACGACAACCTTAACAGCGAGTTGATGACGATCAACATGGGACCGCAGCATCCCAGCACGCACGGGGTACTGCGTCTGGAGATCAAGACGGACGGCGAGATTGTAGAGGAGGCAAAACCCCATATCGGTTATCTCCATCGTTGCTTCGAGAAGCACGCCGAGAATCTGCCGTATCCACAGGTCATTCCGTTCACGGATCGGATGGATTATCTGGCGGCGATGAACAACAATATGGGGTATGTTCTGGCTGTGGAGAAACTCCTGGGGCTCGAGATTCCGGAGCGGGTGGAGTACATCCGGGTCATCATGTGTGAGTTGAACCGGATTGCCAGCCACCTGGTTTCGTTCGGGACCTACGGAATGGATATCGGGGCGTTTACGCCCTTTTTGTTTGCCTTCCGGGAACGTGAGGATGTATTCGACCTGTTCGAAATGACGTGCGGTGCACGGATGCTGTACAATTATATCTGGGTGGGCGGGGTCTCTCACGATCTGCCGCCGGGTTTCGTGGAGCGCTGCCGGCATTTCCTCACCGACTTTGAAGGAAAGCTGAAAGAATACAACGATCTGCTGACGTACAACAAGATCTTCATCGAGCGAACCGCCAACGTCGGCGTTCTGTCGCTCGAGTCAGCCTACAGCCACAACATTACCGGCCCGAATCTTCGGGGCTGCGGGGTGGAATGGGACCTGCGCCGCGACGAACCGTATTCAATCTACGATCGGTTCGAGTTCGACGTACCCTGCGGCGCGGGCGAAATGGGGACCCTGGGCGATTGCTGGGACCGGTATATGGTGCGCATCCGCGAGATGGAGCAAAGCGCCAGGATCGTGTCTCAGGCGCTCGATCAACTCCCCGAAGGCGGCGACGTACAGGCGGCGGTGCCCAGAAACGTGCGGCCCCCAAAAGACGCGGAGTGTTACGTTCGCAGCGAAAACCCAAGGGGCGAACTGGGTGTATACGTGATCAGCGACGGTTCCAACGTGCCGTACCGGGTGCGCGTGAAATCGCCCTGCTTTACGGTGATGAGCGTATTCGACGAGCTCGCCAGGGGCCACTATCTGGCCGACATAATCGCCATCATCGGAAGCATCGATATCGTGCTTGGCGAGATCGACCGCTAGAGAGTTCGAGGAGAACGCGATGCTCGAGTTGGCGGAGGTTCTTGTAAATCAGGTGGGCTTTTTGAGCGCCGTGCCGATCGGCCTGGTGTCCCTTGCACTGGGGCTGCTTGCCGGCATCGTCGTCGTAACGCTTGTCGCGGTACTCGGGCTCATCATGGTTTACATGGAAATGAAGATATCCGCACACATCCAGGACCGCCTGGGACCGATGCGAACCGGGGGCTGGCACGGGTGGGCTCAGCCTATTGCGGACGGCGTCAAGCTGCTCCTCAAGGAAGATATCATTCCCGCGGCGGCGGACAAGGGCCTCTTCATTCTGGCGCCCCTGCTGGTCTTCTCCGGGACCCTGGCCGTCTTCGTGTGCATCCCCTTCGGCGGCAGCCTGATCGTAAGCGATCTGAATATCGGGATCTTCTATATACTCGCCATTTCGTCGCTGGGTGTGCTGGGCATTCTCATGGCCGGGTGGGCGTCCAACAACAAGTGGTCTCTGCTCGGCGCGATGCGCTCGGCCGCACAGGTCGTGAGCTACGAAATCCCTGTGGCCATGGCCTTCCTGAGTGTGATCCCTCTAGTGGGTACTCTCAGCACGCAGGAACTGGTCGCGGCGCAGTCCGGATCGTTGTATCACTGGTTCGTGTTTCGCAATCCGTTTACGTTTCTCGCGTTCATCCTTTACTTCATCGCCTCCCTTGCGGAAGTCAATCGCACGCCGTTCGACATACCGGAGGCCGAATCGGAACTGGTGGCGGGCTATCACACCGAATACAGCGGCATGAGGTTCTCCTTCTTTTTCGTGGCGGAATACGCGGCAATGGTTGCCGTGAGTATGGTCGGCGCAGTCGTGTTTCTGGGCGGCTGGCAGGCGCCCTGGGGCGGTTCGTTTCCGGCCGGTCCTATCTGGATGATCGGTAAGGGGCTCCTGCTGGTGGCGGTTCAGATGTGGATCCGCTGGACGCTTCCCCGGCTGCGCGTCGATCAGCTCATGTTCGTCGGCTGGAAGGTGCTCACGCCGGCCACTTTTCTGTGCATGCTCGGATCCGTTGTGTGGCACTTCGCCGTTCCGGTGTGGGTGCAGGAAATCTCCAAGGTCGGGTTGATGGGCGCGATGGCCGTCGTTCTTGCCTTCCTGCTGCGTTCGGCCGCCCAGGGGTTGATGCACGGTCGGACACAGCGTGCCCAGACCGCATCGTAGCAGGGCGGTGAATCTCCAGGGACCCTTCTTCCACAGGTGATGCAATGGGATCGTATTTCAGGAATCTCTATCAGTCCGCGGCTTCCATCTGGGTGGGCCTGAATATCACGTTGAAGCATTTGTTCACGCCGTCAATCACCCTGGAATATCCGGACGAGCGTTGGCAGATGCCGGAACGGGCGCGCAACCAGCTGTTCAACGATATCGATGACTGTATCGGCTGCGATCAGTGCGCGAGAGCATGTCCCGTGGACTGTATCTATATAGAATGCGAAAAAGCAGGTCCCGACGAGGACCTGGGTCTGACGTCAAAGGGGACGAAAAAGCGGCTCAAGGTGCTGCGTTTCGACATCGACATGGGGCTTTGCTGTTATTGTGGTCTTTGTACGTATCCCTGTCCCACCGAATGTCTGATTATGACCCCGAATTACGAGTCGTCGGTCTACGATCGGACGGATCTGGTCTACCGCTACGCCCGTCCATGGGACTACGAAAAGAAGCCCGCTGACGCAGAGTCCGCCGATCGTAAATAGACTGCCGGGATCCCTGCAGGGCACGGCGCCGGAGACATCGGAGACGCGCCCGATGCAGGCGGACGATCTTGCCTGAAACCGGGCGCTCAGGATTGGTTGGCATATGGAACTCTCAACGATTGTGTTTTACGTGTTTGCCGCCGTCACCGTAGGGTCGGCGGCTGCGGTCGTTTTCGTAAGCCGGTTGATTTACGCGGTATTTGCCCTGTTATTTACGTTTTTCGGCGTCGCGGGTTTGTACGTATTTCTCGATGCCGATTTCCTGGCCGGGGCGCAGGTATTGATCTACGTAGGTGGAATCCTGATTCTGTTGCTCTTCGGCGTGATGTTGACCAACCGCATTTACGACTTGAATCTGCTGGCAGAACGCGTGCAGTTCCTGCCCAGCGTGGTTGTCGTTGGCGCCGGGTTCGCGCTGCTGGTGATGGTGATCCTGAAAACATCGTGGCCGCTGTCCGAGGGGGCGGCGCCCGCTTCCAGTACCGCGGAGATCGGCAAGTCGCTCATGACAACCTACGTCCTGCCGTTCGAGGTGGCCGGCATGCTGTTGCTGGCTGCACTTCTCGGCGCTTCGATGCTGGCAGGAAAAGGGCAGGGGCAGGATGAGGACGAGGGAGAGTTATGATCGCCCTGGAGCACTATCTGGTCGTGGGGGCCATTCTTTTCTGCCTGGGAATTCTGGCCGTTGCCACCCGCCGCAACGCAATCAGCATTCTGATGGGGGTGGAGCTCATATTGAATGCCGCCAACCTGAACCTCGTCGCGTTCGCGCGGTTTTCCGATACAGGGCTGGAGGGACAGGTATTCGCCGTTTTCGTGATCGTACTCGCCGCGGCGGAGGCGGCGGTTGCACTGGCGATCGTTCTGAATATCTACCGCAATTATCAGATGGTCAACATCGACAGACTGGATTCATTGAGCGGTTGACGGACGGTTCGGGAGACTGAATGCCCTTAGATCTGCTTTTCATCCCTGTGCTGCCTCTGGCGGCATTCGCCGTACAGGCTTTCTGGGGACGGCGCCTGCCGCGCGGTGGCGACTGGGTGCCCCTCGCTGCAATCTCCATTTCATTTCTGCTTTCTCTCCGGTATTTCGTGCTGGCCCTTTCGGCCTACGATCCGGGCTGGCGGCTCGAACTCGATTCGTGGGTCTGGCTGGATCTGGGCGCCGCGAAGATCAGCGTTGGCCTGCTGGTCGACAATATTACCGCCGTCATGTTGATGGTTGTCACGGTTGTCAGTGGTCTCGTGCATCTCTATTCAATCGGCTATATGCACGGAGACCCCCGATATTCCCGATTTTTTGGGTTCCTGGCGATCTTTTCGTTCTCGATGCTGGGCCTTGTACTGGTTGACAATTTTCTGTTGCTTTATGTGTTCTGGGAACTCGTGGGGCTTTCATCCTATCTGCTGATCGGTTTCTGGTATGAGAAACCCTCGGCGGCCGCGGCATGCAAGAAAGCGTTCCTCGTAAACCGCGTCGGCGACCTCGGTTTTTTTGTAGGCATTATGATTGTCTTCTGGAAGGTCGGCGCATTCGACTTCGCGAGTGTCTACGACGGGGTAGCCGGCGGACGACTGAGCGGAGGCCTGCTTACGGTTGCGGGCCTGTGTCTGTTCTGCGGCGCGGTTGGCAAGTCGGCGCAGTTTCCATTGCATGTCTGGCTGCCGGATGCCATGGAGGGTCCGACCCCCGTCAGCGCGTTGATCCACGCCGCTACGATGGTTGCCGCCGGTGTATATATGGTCACTCGGATGTTCCCGATCCTGACGCCTGACGCGCTGGTGGCGATTGCTTACATCGGCGCGATTACGGCGATTCTGGGCGCAACCATCGCCGTGGCCCAGTACGACATCAAACGCGTCCTGGCCTACTCAACCATCAGCCAGCTCGGATATATGATCATGGGCCTGGGTGTGGGCGCGTACGTGGCGGGGTTTTTTCACCTGATGACGCACGCGGCTTTCAAGGCGTGTCTTTTCCTCGGATCGGGAAGCGTCATCCATGCCGTGGAACATGCGTTCCACAAGACGCACAACGAAAACGATCCGCAGGATATGCGAAATATGGGCGGGCTTCGAGAAAAGATGCCGCTGACGTTCTGGACCTTTCTGATCGCGACCGTAGCCTTGGCGGGCGTGCCGTTGACCTCCGGATTCCTCAGCAAGGACGCG
This sequence comes from Gemmatimonadota bacterium, assembly GCA_028874335.1. Taxonomy (GTDB): domain Bacteria; phylum Latescibacterota; class UBA2968; order UBA2968; genus JAAXHE01. The sequence continues at coordinate 104,933 of JAPPJY010000075.1, forward strand.
ATACTGGCCGGAGCGCTGGGTTTCGGCGGTCTCTCCCGGCCCGTACATTTCCTGTTGCCGCTGCTGGGATTTGCGGCCGCGGGATTGACGGCGTTTTACATGTTCCGGCTGATCTTTCTCACGTTCTACGGGAAACCCGGAGAGAAATCCCTAGTCGAATACGCCCACGAGTCTCCTCGCGTGATGACGGTCCCGCTGATCGTGCTGGCGGTGCTGAGTATCTGGATCTTCTATGCGTGGAACCCGCTGGGCGGCGAGGGCTGGTTTCAGCATCTCGTGAAGCGGCCTGAAGCGGGTCTGCTGGCGGGCAGCGGCGAGCCGTTGCCGGTCGGACCTGAAGCAGAGGTCTATGCCGCGGGTTCACCCGGCGACGCCGCGCACGCCGCTCACTACCCGGCGATGATCCTCTCGTTGCTGGTCGCCGGCGCCGGCATCTATACGGCTTACAGAAAGTATTACAACCGGCGCGAGGAAATGATCGCCCTGGAGGCGAAATTGCTTCAGTCGGGCGGGATCTTCCGGGTGTTGAACCGAAAGTGGTATTTCGACGAGCTCTACGAGGCCAGCTTCGTCCGCGCGGTCCTGGTCGGGCGAACGGTGTTGAACTGGTTCGACGCTCACATTGTCGACGGCCTCGTGAATCTTTCGGCCACGTTGACCCGGGGTATCTCGTTTATCGATCGCCTTTTCGATGAATGGGTGGTCGACGGGCTTGTGAACGCCGTCGCAGGGGTGATCAGGTGGACCGGCGGCGGGCTGAGACGCATTCAGACAGGACGACTGCAGACCTACGTCGTTCTGGTTATGGGAGGTATTCTGGTCCTGATGGTGATCCGATTGATGGTTGAATGAACCGTCATAATGTGAATTGCAGGTCATGACCGGACTCGGGGACCCTGGAACGGCGCGCTGTTGCGTAACACTGTGGTTTTGTGTCTCTTGTGGGAATTGATTTCAGCCACGGATTTCTCGTAGTTTCGTATTCTCGTATTCTCGCGACATTTGTAGTGAATCAGACCCGTTTTCGGACAGGTGTGTTTCCAGGTAGCTTCTGTGGGAGGTAGCCGACAGATGGATCAGTGGATTCTTACACTCTTGACCTTTGTACCCGTGCTTGGCGCCGGGGTAATCCTGCTTATGCCCGGCAGGGCGGTCGATGCGATTCGCAGGGTAGCGCTGGCGGCGACCGGACTCTGCCTTCTGCTGGCCATCTGGCTGTTTCAGGATTTCGACCGGTCCGTACCCGGCATGCAGTATGAAGTGCGGCTTCCCTGGATCGAATCATTCAACATCCAGTACTATATGGGCATAGACGGCCTGAGTGTTTCGATGGTGCTGCTGACGGCGTTGCTGGGTTTCCTTTGCGTTCCCGCGTCCTGGTCCATCAACCGCGGGGTCAAGGGATATTTCGCACTCTTTCTGCTGCTCGAGACCGGCATGCAGGGTGTGTTCGTGTCGCTGGACTTCTTTCTGTTCTACGTGTTCTGGGAAGTGATGCTGTTGCCGATGTACTTCCTGATCGGGATCTGGGGAGGGCCCCGAAAGGAATATGCCGCCATCAAGTTCTTTCTGTATACGCTGGCCGGGAGCGTCCTGTTGTTGCTGGTCATGCTCGCATTTTACTTCAACGTCACCGATCCAGGTACGGGACAGCATACATTCAATATGCTGGTCATGATGGACCAGGCCAACCACTCCGAATGGCTTCGGGCCGGCATGATTTTCGGATATTCGGCTCCTGTAATCATCTGGATTGCCATGTTTATCGGTTTTGCCATTAAAGTGCCCCTTTTTCCGTTCCACACCTGGCTTCCCGATGCCCACGTCGAAGCGCCTACGGCCATCAGCGTCATTCTGGCGGGGGTGCTCCTGAAGATGGGTACGTACGGTATTTTGCGGTTCAACTACCCGATGTTGCCCGATGTCACACGCGACTTCAGCTATTTCCTGGCCGTGATCGGGGTCATCAACATCATCTACGGCGCACTTGTTGCAATGGCGCAGACGGATCTGAAGAAACTGGTCGCGTATTCCAGTATCAGTCACATGGGTTTCGTGATGCTCGGCATGTCGTCCTTCACGCCACACGGAATCAACGGGGCGGTATTTCAGATGTTCAACCACGGCACCATCACGGCGATGCTGTTTCTGCTCGTTGGCGTCATCTACGACCGGGCGCATCACCGGTATATTGTATATCCCAACGATTATGAAGATCCGGATCTGCGAGGGAAGCTGGGATTCGGGGGGCTGTGGTCGCACATGCCGGTGTACGGCAGTCTCACGATGGTGGCGTACTTCGCCGCGCTGGGTCTGCCCGGCCTTTCAGGCTTTATCAGCGAAGCGCTCTGTTTCCTGGGCGCATTCCAGGTCCACCGCACCATGACGATCCTGGGTACCCTGGGCGTCCTCCTCGGAGCGGCGTACATGCTGTGGGCATTTCAACGTCTGTTCATGGGACCGTTCAACGAACGGTGGAAAGATCTGCCCGAAATTAACGGGCGCGAGATTTTCAGTCTGGCTCCGCTGGCGGTCATCGTAATCGTCCTGGGAATCTATCCGTCGCCGGTGCTGGACCTGCTGGCGCAGTCGCTCGGGGAGCTTGTAAGGGATCTGAACGGGCCGGTTATGTCCGCGTTGCAGCGGTAGGTTCGCGAAAGACAGTTCGACGTTCCTGGACCTCGCTGCATTTTGAGCCCGACTCGATGGGAGGTATAATCAATTGGCTGAGGCCATTGAATACGCGATCGCGGTGAATCTGGACGGTCTGCAATACATCTGGCCGGAGATCATCATTACGGTTGCAATTGTAGGCATCGTGACCGTCGACCTGATCCTGGCTGCAAAGAAGAAGGCGCTGTTGACGGGCCTGACGCTTCTTGTTCTTGTGGCCTGTCTGTTTTCGATCGCGGACCTGTACGACGAGCCGCCCCGGTCGCTGTTCATGGGCATGATCGCCCTGGACGGTTTTGCCCTGTTCTTCAAGCTGGTAATCGTGGTCACGACCATTGTGGTCACGCTGTTCGGCCTGCAATCGCGGGACATCGACGCCGACCGTATGGGTGAATTCTACGCGCTCTTTCTTTCTGTGGGGCTGGGCGGCTTTCTAATGGCCGGTGCGACCAATCTGCTGATGATGTATCTTGCGCTAGAGCTTGTCAGCCTGCCTTCCTACGTATTGGCGGGTTATCAGAAACGGGTCCGGCGATCCAACGAGGCGGCGCTGAAATACGTCGTTTACGGCGGGGTGTCTTCCGGCATCATGCTCTATGGATTCTCCCTGATCTACGGCCTGACGGGTACACTGGATATCTATGGGATCGCCGCGCGTCTTGGAACCACGGCGCCTTACGAACTGACGTTGTTTCTCGGAGCGACGCTCGCGATGGCCGGGTTCGGATACAAGGTGGCCTCTGTTCCGTTCCACTTCTGGTGTCCCGATGTCTACGAGGGGGCGCCGACTCCCGTGACTGCCTTCTTCTCGGTCGCTCCGAAGGCGGTCGGATTCGCCATGCTGGCGCGGTTCTTCTACGTGGGTCTGTCCGCCTTCGACGGTGCTTCGGGCGCGGGTGTCGCGTTAGGTGTGGCCTGGCCGGAGTTGCTCGCTCTCATTTCGGCCTTTACGATGACGCTGGGCAATCTGACGGCCATCTGGCAGCGCAACCTGAAGCGGCTGCTCGCGTACTCCAGTATTGCCCACGCGGGCTATATGATGATGGGTGTGGTGATGTTGTCGTCCGCGGGCCTGAAGGCAGTGATGTTTTATGCCGGCGCCTATCTGTTTATGAATCTGGGTGCGTTTCTGGTAGTCTTGCTGTTGGCCGAAAGAATCGGAAGCGAGGATATCGGGGATTACAGCGGCCTGGGTTGGCGTTCCCCCTGGATTGCGCTTGCGATGTCCGCGTTTCTTTTCTCTCTTACGGGCCTGCCGCCGACCGCAGGCTTTGTGGGAAAGGTGTATCTGTTTGCCGCCGTTGTCGATGGCGGGCTCTACTGGCTGGCCGTCGTTGGCGCGCTGAACAGCGCCGTTTCCCTGTACTACTACGCGAGGGTTGTGCGCGCCATGTACCTTGAGAAGCCCCGCTCGGATACACCTGTCGTCATATCGCCGTTTGCCACGGCAACTCTGGCGGTCCTGTTCGTGGGAACGCTGCTGTTTGGCGTCTACTGGGCGCCGCTGGCCGACCTGGCCGAAACGTCTACCGCGATTTTCCTGAACGGTGGTGAAGCGGTTCAGGCCATGATGCGGTAAACCGGTGTGCCGGGGTGAGGGGCGGATCCGATACGGGCCGCATCACGCGTGACCCGGTTTTTCCAGCACAGATACAGCAACAGCCCCGCGTTCCAGCATCGCGGGGCTGTTTTCTGAACGTCCGGATCTGTACGTTAGCCCCAGGCTTTTCCGCTGGAGCTTCTCTTCTTTTTTCTCAGATCGCCTTTCTCGACCAGAAACCCGAGCAGATTCTTGCGTCCCAGGGTTCTAAGGTAGCTCAACAGAGAGATTTCAGCCTCCTTTGCATTGAGCTTGTGGGTGTCGCACAATCGCTTGATCATTGCGGCCACGGACGTGCGGCCGTCACACATATTCCAGACCTGAGAACCGATCTCATCAAGGACCAGCGTTCGTTTTTCGGGCACCCAGAATATTTTGGAAAGGATCTTCACTTTGGTGGTATCGGCCCGTCTCAACGTAATGGTCACCTCATCGTCGTTGTTCGTCTTCCATTCCAGCTGGCTGTTCCGGGCAGGTTTGGAGTTGAACATCGCCTCCCGGCTGATCTTGGGCTGTCTCTTCAAGGAGAACAAGGACATAACGTTTCCTGAGGCACTGAGGTAGAGACGGGCCGCCGTCAGGATTCCGTGAATTCCGGAACGGCACCCTGGTGGCAGACCACGGAGCTGCGGGCATCCTCGATGTCCGCAGCATCCTTCTGTTTCTTGTAGTAGGTGTGAACCGTGTAAATCTTGTTTACGTGGCTGCAGGTCCAGACTCGGGCTTCCATATTCAGACGCGGTCTCACGTTCCAGAACGGTAGAGGCATCAACAAACCCCGCCAGCGGCTCTTGGGTTTTCCACTAATCTGCAGACCCGGGTGATTACCGACGCTGGTCTCGCGGACATCCAGATTGACCTGCCGGAGGCTTTTGCGGAAAAACTCCTGATACCACTCCAAAAGCGTGCGCCTTTTCAGGAGTACCCTGGCAAGGCTGAGCCGGTCGACCTGAAGCATATTCCGGCCGTGCTGAAAACAGAGTCGAAGGTGTCCGGATTTGAGTTCGTAGCTCTCCAGAGAATACAGGGGAGGCGATGAACACACGAGATCATACAGCGCCCAGGTCCGGTGACCGTCGGGTGAAGTATCCCGAATTGAATTCAGAATTCTGCCGATATTGTCCTGTGCATCCTCGTCCGGTCTTGTCCGTATTCTGACGAACAGGAGCCGGTCGGAAGGCAGACTGTAGAACACCAGCGCGTGGACCACGTACTCGACCTGCCAGGCGAAGAAGACTGGAGAACGCGCATCTGGCAGGTCAATCCACCCTGCGTCGGGATTGCGGTTGATGTCGATACGTTTCTTTTCCTTGCGGGCACTCTGGGCGAGTCCATCGACAAAGCGGTCCACAATCGGCGCGACTCGCTCGTCGCCCCGAGCATCCTTCCACTCGATTTCCAGTCTGGCCAGCGTGGGATCATCCAGGCGAACGCTGCCTGCATTGAAGTCGCCCATTATCTTTCCGGGATTCCACTCCAACGGCACCTCGAGTGTCAGCCCGTGCCATCCGAAAAGGGACCAGTCTGAGTAACGTAATGGCTTCAAGTGACGCCACCTTTTACCTGGAGAATCAATGCGCCGGATGGATAAATATACGTAACCCGGTACACCTGTCAAGCACTTTATGTTTGATCTAAGTATAGGTTTTGCAGTGGTTTGCAAATGAACTTCCGGGTGACAACATGCGGATTTCCGGTCTGGCGAAAGCCATCGTTCGACAAGAAACCGGCTTCTTTTGCGGCAGTAGCAATTGGCCGCACACTACAAAACTGATATTGACGAATGAACTAATGTTCACTATATTCAAATGAGCAGTGCCCATGTTAACGGACTGTATTGAAACGAACTGGACGTGTTTTCGAACTCCGAAAAGACGACCGGCTCTAGGGGAGATGCGCGATGCGTCAGAAGCTGACGGACAGGCAGAATGAAATCTACGAGTTTATCGCCCGGAAGATTCGAGACGGCGGCGCTCCTCCAACAATTCGGGAGACCATGGATGCGTTTAACATTGCCTCCACGAATGGCGTTAGAACCACGCTGGCCGCGCTCGAGAAAAAGGGATACATCCGGCGGCGCCCGATGGTGTCCCGAGGTATCGAGCTTACAGACTACATGGAACGCGACATTCCCGGAAGATCCGAGACGCGGGACGTGCCGGTAATTGGACGTGTGGCTGCCGGGGAGCCCATTCTGGCAACTGAAAACGTCGAGGGAACCGTGGCGGTCGATCGTTCTTTTCTGCCGTCAGAGGATGTCTTCGTTCTTCGTGTCAAGGGTGAGAGTATGCGTGACGCAGGCATCCTGGATGGTGATTATGTGTTGGCACGCCATCAGGAAACGGCGAGTCCTGGCGAGATCGTGGTGGCGGTGATTGGGGAGGAGGCAACCGTGAAGCGATATTTCCCCGACGCGGGCCGGGTACGGCTCACGCCGGAAAACGACGCGTTCGAAACCATTTTTATACATCCGGGCCGCGACGAGTTCCGCATTGCGGGCAAGATTGTGGGCCTGATGCGTCGATTCTGAGTGTCGTTATCCGGTTCGAACCGGCTTCCGGACAAAACGTTTCCCGGGAAGTTGTTCGGCGACGCCCGCCAGTTCCAGCGACAGCAGCAATGAAAGCACGCTGGCGGCCGGGATTTCCGTACGGTCGGCAATGGCATCGATGTGGGCCGGCATGTCGGAGGAAAGGCACTCATAGACCTGGCGTTCCCGATGCGAGAGTTCAAGGGGTTCCGGAGCCGGTTTCGGACGGATATTTCTCATGGGAATTTGCGTCAGTTGCGGACGGATTTCATCCAGAATGTCCTCTACCGATTGAACCAGAACTGCGCCCTGCCTGATCAACCGGTTTGTGCCGCGGCTTCGGCCGGAATGAACGGGACCCGGAATGGCGAAAACCTCACGGTTCTGATCCAGCGCCAGGCGGGCGGTGATTAACGCGCCACTGCGTTCACCTGCCTCGATTACCAGGACGCCGAGGCTGAGCCCACTGATGATTCGGTTGCGGCGAGGAAAATTGTGGGCCTCTGCAGATGCGCCCATCGGGAATTCTGAAAGCGTGGCGCCGGTTTCGTTGATCACATGAAAGAGGTCCCTGTTTTGTGGCGGATAGGGCCTGTCCAGTCCGCTGCCCAATACCGCCACGGTATTTCCTCGTTCGGCAAGCGCGCCCCGGTGGACGTACGTATCGATACCGGTGGCCAGTCCGCTGACCACCGTGATTCCTCGACGAACGAGTTCTCCCGACATCTGATAGGCGATGTCACGCCCGTAGGACGTGAATGAGCGGGAGCCCACGATCGCAACGGTGGGATGCGCGCAAACATTTATTTTTCCGAGTACATAGAGGATTGGGGGCGGCGCATGGGTTTCTCGAAGATAGCCCGGATAGTCGGGACACTGCAGCGTCAGCAGATGGACACGCGCGTCTTCAGCGCGACGAAGCTGCTCTTCAGCCCAGGCCGGGTCGCGATCCGTATGGATCGCGTCGGCAAGTTCCGGACCTATGCCCGGTACAGCACACAGGCGTTCACGGGTCGCTCGCAATACCTCGTCCGGTCCGCGAAACTCACGCAGCAATGCGGAAAACGCGACGGGGCCGAGCCCGGCGACGGAATGAAGGGTCAACCAGTCCAGAATATCGTTGGACATCTCTAGCCGAAAAGGCTTGCGCGCCTCAGCTATGAATGGTGGCCAGGTGTGGTGCGTGTGAGGTTCATTCTATCTGTATGCAAAAGGAGTACCAGAAAAAACGGGGGAATTGCGGCGCTGGAGACGCGCTGCGGTGAACGGGATTTTCAGAAGCGGTATGGGGTTCGAAAGGAATTTTCAGGGAAACACCAAAGACGAGGGGTATCGTCCGCGTGACCGGGGTGGTTGACCTCTATCGGCGATTATCGGTGAGATTCGCCGGGGCGGTTCCTGTCGACCAGTTTTCCGAGGCGACGCACGAGTTCGGGAATGCCTTCCCCCGATACGGACGAGAAGCAAAGGTATTGCTCCGATCGACATTTGCGCTCTTGATCGTCCGAGGACAGAGTGTCAATTTTCGTGAGGGCGGTGAGCGAGGGTTTCTGCAGTAACATGGGGCTGAAGTGATGGAGTTCGTTGCGAAGGATTTCCAGATCCCGTTCGGGGTTCGTCGATGTGGCATCGACAAGAAACAGCAGGATGCGAGTTCGTTCTATATGGCGTAGAAACCGGTGTCCCAGACCCCTGCCCATGTGCGCTCCTTCAATAAGGCCGGGGATGTCGGCAACCACATAACTCTTGAAGTCATTATATGAAACAATGCCGAGGTTTGGCTGCAGCGTTGTAAACGGGTAATCCGCGATTTTCGGGTGCGCGGCTGAAATCCGTGAAAGCAATGTAGATTTGCCCGCATTCGGATACCCGACCAGACCGACGTCCGCGATTAGCTTGAGTTCCAGCTCAAGGCGTCTTTCTTGTCCAGATTCGCCCGGAAAGGCGGTTTCCGGCGCCCGATTTGTAGGGGTTGCGAATCGTGCGTTACCTCTGCCCCCCCGTCCACCCCTGACCACGACCACCGGTTCACCGCGCTCGGTGAGGTCGGCCAGTGTTTCGCCCGTGTCGGCATCCCGGACCACCGTGCCGGGAGGAACCCGTATCGTGGTGCTGGTGCCCCGTCGACCCGTGCACTTCTTGCCCGTTCCAGGCCTTCCGTGTTCGCCTCGAATGTGCCTGTGAAAGCGATAATCCACCAGGGTGTTCAGGGCGGCATCTGCCACGAAGATCACATCCCCACCGTTCCCTCCATCGCCGCCGTCAGGACCGCCACGAGGTACGAATTTTTCGCGCCGGAAGCTCCTGCAGCCGTTCCCTCCATCGCCCGATCTTACGGTAAGTATGGTCTGATCGATGAACATTGTCTGGAATACAACCTGTAACGCAACGTACTCTTCAAGCGAACTTTGCCTTTAGTCGTTTCTCAACCGACGGGGGTACGAAAGCGGTCACATCGCCACCAAAACGCGCGATTTCCCGGACAAGGGTGGAATTGAGATACGCATATTCCAGGCTGGGCATCAGAAAGACGACCTCCAACCGGGGTTCCATCTGACGGTTGGCAACCGACATGGCAATTTCCAGTTCGTACTCGGTTGTTGTGCGCAGACTGCGTACAACGGTGAACACACCGCTCTTTCTGGCAAAGTCGACGAGCAATCCGCTATACTTGGTGACTTCCACGTTCGGAAACTTCGACGAGACCTCCTGAATCATGTGTACCCGTTCATCAGGTGAAAACAGAGGGCGCTTTTCAGGATTCAGGCCTACGGCAACAATCAGACGGCTGCAGATCTTCGCCGTTCGTTCGATCAGATCCAGATGGCCGAATGTCACCGGATCGAAGGTGCCAGGATAGATCGCAGCGGTCATAGTTGTTCCTTTGCAAGGTTCATGTAAGCCAGCCCTGCCGCAACACTGAACGTAGACTGGTTCACCAGGAAGCGACGCTGTGATTCCTGGAGCGCCTCCGTCGTACAATTCGAAAAGGGCAGGAGGGTTTCGAATCCTTGCCCGCAGGCCGCATCTATGCGTTGGCTAAGGGTCGTAATCTGCTGGTCTTCTCCGCATAACAGAATCCGATCAAATCCGGACATGCTTCCGTCGGTCCCGTGCCGTCTGTTGAGCCAGCGGCGCAATATGACGTCGGATTCTTCCGCGTTCGTGCATCTGCGCAAGGTCTCGGGTGGCGACCCTTCTTCCGGTCTCGTGTTTTCCAGCCAGGCAGCCTCTGCCGAAACCAGAACGCCCGATTCCGTCGCAGCGAAATAGAGCCAGGGGTGCCCGCCCATGAAAACGGCGCTGGATCCGGACCGGCATTTCGCCAGCAGGCAGGCGTAAAACAGTCCGATCGGCTCGGCTTCCAGACGGAACTTCCGCACGAAAAGCGATGAGAGCAATTCAGAACAGAATTCGATGACCTCCTTGCGGATGGCCGTCCAGAACGCAGTTCGCCCCACGGCCAGGTAACTGACCGCATATCTTTCGATGGGGTCGACCAGCGTTTGCGCTGCCTCCCACGCGACGTGTTCCTGTCGATCATCGGGGGAAGCCAGCTCCAGCGGCGTCTTTTGCAGATGAAAGAAGCCGCCTCCCAGCGAGATTACAACGGTCCCCGGCACACCCTGAACCTGCGAGAATGCATGTCGCAGACCCTCCGAAACGCATTGCATGACTCGCGGTTGAACAGGCCAATGTGGCAGAAGAGGCGTGATCAGGCGCGACTCGAAGAGCGCACATAGCCGATAGCCTGCCGGCGCGCGCTCCAGGCATGCCAATCGAAGCAGATCTCCCGCGATCTGAATCCCCGTTGCTCTGGTCATGGGCTGTCTACCGTAATCTTCGAACCCAGCTTTTTCACCGTCTTTTTTCCGATTCCCTTGACTCGGGTCAAATCATCCACGGACTTGAATGGGCCGCGTTGATTTCGGTCGTCCACAATGCGACGGGCGATTTTTGGGCCGATGCCCGGCAGCCGCGTCAGCTGTCCCGCTGAAGCCCGGTTCAGATCGATCGGCCCGGTGTGCCGCTGCACAGATTCAGTTGCTTCCGGACCGTTGGGTACCGGTACCGCACCCTTTTGAACGTGAAAGTCCGGGAGGTCGCGGCCGCTGTACCGTTCAACCAGAGTGACCGCACCGCCAACGAGCAATGCGGCGGTTAGACCCAGCAACACGAACCGTTCCTTGCGATTGAAGGAAAACATGCGAACTCCAACAGAGATGGCGGGAACCGATGGAGGTTGGACGGCGGGCGGACAGTTTCAATTGAAGCGGATTTCTCCCCATACTTTGAACTCCCAGACCTTGTTGTTCAGGTCCCGGAGCTTGTCCTTCCGGTTTTCATGCCGAAAGCGGGTCCCGCCCGTAAACTTGCTGCTGAACTGATACTGACCTGAAAGGCTGGCGTGCCAGCGATCTTCGCTCTGGCGCACAACAGCCTGTTCCGTTTCGGTAGCGTCCACGCTTCGGGGAATCTCCCGTTTGAGGTTTGTGCTGGTCCCGTACTCCAGGGTAAGGTCGAGGTTGCTTTGCAATTTCCTGACGAACTTCGAACTGAGTGAATATCTGAGGGACGCGGTGAACTGGGACGTTTCTGTTAGGGTCGTCCCAATAAGCCGCTCCTCCAATGTCGGCTGTACCACGGTGGTGTCCGCGGCTACGTTACGCTGGTACCGGAGGTCGCGCTGGCGACTTCGGTTTCTGCGGAATATCGTGTTCATTTTATTCTTCCATCGGGCCGTCCACGCAATGAGTGGCCTGAACTCGGTTCTCCGCGCATCGCTGGTCAGGACATTGTCATCCAAACCGCCGTCACCCCGGAAGATACGGTTGGTCTTATAGTTAAAGCTGAGATTCGAACTGGTGAACAGCCACCTCAAGACCGGAAGTTCTCCAAGGCCACGCCAGTTTACGCCAAATTCAGGAAACTCCAGTTTCTGTTCTTCCGTATTGGCGTTACCAAAACTCCTGGTATGGTTGAACGTCAGATTGGTACTTCCCCGAAAGCCGGCCGGGAGCCGGACGCCGCCCTTGAGAATCGCATTGTCGGTGATGTTTCTGGTGTTGACGCGTGTAATGCCCCCCGATCCGTAACGGGGCGACGTCGTCGTGTCGGTGAGCCCAAGCTGGAAGTTCAGGGCGGGTCGACGTCGCAGGCCGAAGAGATTGAACGCGCGGTTGCGAAAGACGTTGACCTGTACGGCTTCCAGTGCCCCGCCCAGTCTTCCGATCAGGCGGACAACCGAAAACCCGGTCCCCCCCTTCGACGGACGTGCCAGAGGTCGGAATAATCCCGGCAGGTTCAGGCTGAACCTGCCGCTGACTCGGCTGCTGTTGCCCACGGTCAGCCCCCTGCGTTCGTTGCCTATTGAAATACGCTGGCCCCCGGTTTCAAGGCGCTCACGATAGCGTGCGGAATAGTCGGAATTGATGTTGAGCCATTTGGAAACGCGGGGCGTGAAGTTGAAGCTCACCTCCTGATTTCGCGTGGTCTCGCGGCCGAACTGCAACTTGGCGAAATCGAACGAATTCCGGAGGTCGCGGTTCACTGCGACGGAATAGTTGGCGTTCAGGCTCCGAAACGGAGCCAGTTTTATAGCGAAACTCTCATTGACGTTGAAAGTCTCGTTCAGAACCGCGATAACGTCGGACGTATCGCCTTCGACGGCGGAGAAGGAGCGCCTGTTGATGTTCTTCCGGTCGAAACGCAGGTTATAGCGAAGTGTTGACGGGAGGTAGAAGAACTGGACTTCCTCGAATTGGGAACCCAGCCCCGGGACCCAGGTGAGGATTTTAACGCCATTCTGTCTGGGCCAGTTGACGTCATAGCTGAAGCTCCCGTTGAAGTTATGTTCTTTGTTGGACCGGCGCCTCGTAATCGCGCCGCTGACCGCGTTATTGGTCAGAAGGTTCAGTGATGCGTTGATCCGGTCGAAGAAAAGTCTGGCAACCCAGCGTCGGTTTCTCGCCGCCGGACGCTTGCGCAGAGAGACATTGAACCGTGAGGAAGCGCGGACCGCACTCTCTCTGCTCTTCTGCTGTTCGGTCAATACGATGTCTGAGCCCTGCCGGATGCGGGGCACCGAACCGTTCCGGAGGTAATTGAACCGGACCGGAATGACGGTGTTCCACCTGTCGGGCAGGAACTTGTTCAGATTGAATGAACCGTTCATGCTGACCTGCGATGTCGAATTGCCCGTGGAACGTCCCTGAAGATCCTGGAAGTCGCCGCTCCTGCGTTCCAGATTCAAGCTCACATTGCCCAGATCCGCCAGAGTCGTCTGAACATTCAGCAACATGGAGACGGCGTTTTTCTTGCGGACTCGATCGACACGCAGCTCATCCAGCCAGATTTCGTTCTCACCCTCCAGAGGGAATTCTCCCGTGTTTCTGACGCCGACCACGAATGATTTGATCTTCGATAGCGCCGGATTGCCGCGTACGGTATACGTTCCACCGTGCAGGACTGCGCGTATCTGACCTGCTTCGCTGTCGTATTCGGCCAGGACCTCTCCGTACGGGAGGGAGATCCTCAGGGTGTCGGACGACTGCCCGATGGCCTTGTAGTCCGTGAGTTTCGACTTGATCTGCGTCAGCACATCGAGCTCGATTTTGAATGTGTTGTTTTCCGGAGACCAACCCCGGTATATGGGCTTCCTGAACTCATAGAAGTTGAGCGTGTCTTCGCCGATGGGCGAAAACCTCACGAAGAGTTCGATCGGGCTGAAGCTGCCGGTCACTGAGTCGGGTCCGGCGGGAAAATTGGCCTCGTACGTGGGTGACGTGGGATTCCCGCCGTGGACGAACATGGTCATCAGACCGTATCGGGTGTAATTCTCGCCCTCGGTAAAGGTTCGCGACGCAGACACGCTCTCGCCGGGAAACAGGTCTTCAAACCGGAGAACGAGAGACCTTTCGAGGAGTTGCCTTCCCGTCTGGGGATCGATCTCACGTTCGAGTCCGGGCGGAAGTTCATAGACCTGATTGTCGGTGCCGATCGTGGCTACCTTGAAGTCACCCGACTGATGTCCCTCGGGGGTTTCATCTTCAAGCCAGTCGCTCCCTACCGCGGCAATCGTGTAGATATCGAGGGAGGTTGTATCGTCGTGTTCGATCCAGATTCGCGCGAAATCAAAGACACCGGCGAAGGTGGTATCCGGATTGCCTTCGACCGTGCGAGGCGCATTGCTGCCACGCAGAGGAATGCGCAACAGCCTCCAGGGCCTCTCGGAAGGATCCGACTGGCTGCCCACGACGAGCACGGAAGGGCCGTCGTACTCGCCCGTCATCGGGTTCCAGCCCCGATCGGACGCCAGGTCGACGCCGTAGTGCAGGTAATGGTTTCGCGTGTCCAGGATGCCGTTGCGGTTGAGGTCTTCGGAGTCGGGTCTTTGTTCACGCTCGGAATTGTTGTTCTGGGTACCATTTATGCCTGCCGGGTACCTGAAACGAAGGTCCTCCTGGTCGTCATCCACGTCCTTGAAGTTGTCGTCCGACGGATCGTCGGGTACGGTCACACCGGGGTAGATCAGTCGAAAGACCGAATCTTCCTGGGCATCGGTCAGGCCGTCAAGACCGATATCCTCTTCCGGTATGGCCACGTCATCGCCCGTGGGAAAACCGGGAAGGGGACGGTCTTCGGTGCGAAACTGCCCGGCAGGCGGCGGGTTGAACGTCGCGTGATCGAGCAACAGATCCGCGCGCTCGGAGATCTCGCCCAGATCGATATGCAGCCGGCCGGAATTCCCCCTGATCCAGAGCTCGATGAACTTGGACCGTGAGAAGTCCATGCCAAACAGGCAACTGGTAATGCCCGCCCAGGAGTTGTCCGGCAGGCCTCCGGCCGGGTTTCTGGATGTCTCAGGAAAGCCGTTGGTTCGGCGCGGTTCGAATCGGACACTGAGAACATCGTCGATGATGCTGCTTTCCACGGGTATATCGTCGCGGCTAGGCTGAATCTCGTAGATCGTAATTCGGTCCCGGTCCACCAGGTTGTACCAGGTGAGACGTCCCTTCGGCATCGAGAGCGGGAGTCCGTTCCGGGTTGGGAAACTTCCAGCGGACCAGTCGAACTTGAACGTCGAAAACGACTTCCTGCCTTCGGCGCCCTCGAAATCGTCGATGTACGCGACGTTCTTCGTATTCGGGTTGGGAAGGCTCTGAGCGATTTCCATATCGACGTTAAATGCCGATGGTGCCTCGGTGGAGACAAACGGCAGCCGGTTGGCGAAGTCGGTGAGGATCTGCGGTTTGAAGCGGAAGCGGCCGTTCATATCCCAGATCAGGGTTCGCGCGGGCTCTTCGCCCACGCGGATCCGTTGCCTGGTTGCGCTTTCACTGCCGTAGAGAAGGCTCACTCCCAACATGGAGGCGTTGTCTCTGAACGGGTGCTCCGCCCGGATGCCAAGAAGACTCTTCTGGCCGCCGCCCAGACCGAACTGGCTTTTTGAACCGTAGTTGATGATCAGGCTGGCTGACGGGTCGGCCGCGAGGTCCGCGGCCTCGCCGATCAGCTTTACCTCACCGGCTGTATAATTGATGTCGTAGTCCCGGCCGCGGGTCAGCCGCTGGTTGTTCAACAACACCTCCTCGCTGTCTTCGATCAGGCCGAATCCCAGTTTGAAAGTGGTGGCCCTGTTCTGCGATCGGATTCGCAGGAAATATTGTCCTTTCTGGGCGCGGGTGGTGTTGTTGGTCGTGTTGTAGATCTCGGGCACGCGGGCGTCGTCCGCCAGCGTCTCTGCGCCAACACCCCGTTCACCAAATGGCTCGAGGTCCGGAAATACAAGGTGGCCGGTCAGCAGATTGAGTCCGGGCAGATTCGTGCCTCCGTCGATGTCGATGAGATTGTCGGGAGGGGAGGATTCCGAGGCGCCGTTCGTATGTCTGTCCAGTCCGAAGATCTGAAGGTAGGGTGTGCCGCTCTGGTTGTCCACCGCCTCCTGGCCGGGCACTTCTCTGAGGATCTCCAGTTCGAATCCCTGAGGGTCGATGTTCCGGTTTCCCAGGAAATACACGTTTCGCCACGCCAGGTCCCACGTTGGAAATTCCGGCCTTTGCTGGCGGGCGTGTATGAGTTTCAGTCTGATTTTCGCGTCCGGATTTGAGGGGTCCTGGATGAAATTAAGGTCGCCGAAGACCCGGCCGTCGGCCGTGCGGTACGCAACGGCGAGGGTGTGACTCCGCTGAACTCGCCGGTTGGTAATGATCAAGTACCCTCTGGCGTCAACCAGAAATTCGGAGCGGTCCAGTTCGTGGAAAAATCCCTCTTCGATGCCTCCGCTCTGCGCGCCATCCACACCGGCATCGGGCTCCGGAGCCGTTCCGCCAGTCCAGAATGCGTACGCGACTCCGCGGCCTGCGCGCTGTTCAATATCATTTCGATCGTTGAAGTCGTTAAGAAAGACCCGGACGGAGGTGATGTCCACGAGGTCCGGTCGCGCGGGTTCATCGGGGAAACTCCCGCGATATACCTGGTCGAGAAAGAAGTAACGGTTTTCTTCGTAATCGTAGTCCCTGATTCTGTGTGCGATTTCTTCAGCCTGACCCTGGAAGGATTTCCGGTTGCTGGCGCCACGGTCGTGGCTGGTGACCACCGTTACGTCCAATCCACCCAGCCGCCCACGGCCCCTGATGCCGAACAGACCGCCTCGGTTGGATGAGCTGAAGCCGACCAGGCGGGTACCCGGCAGACTGAGAGAGGTCCGGCCTGCCTCGATCTCCTGGATGATGTCGTCTTCGTGTCCATCGTAGCGGAATTGAAGGGACTCGCTGATATCCTTCTGGCCGCGGCTGTCCTGTTGCAGATTCAGCGAAATACGGTCGCCTATGGTACCCTGGACGTTTAACTGGGACTCCTGCTCGAAATTGACGGTAAAGCCCTCGGCTGCCCGCGCGCGAACCGTCTGTGCCTGTCCGCCCACGGTGTTATTCACCCCTGACAGATCGATACGCCGCGATCCGGTAATCTTGATATTGGTGTCGCCTTCACCCGCGATGACACTCAATGCCTTGGGCACGTTGACGGGAATCTTGATATCCACAAGCGCCCCGCCCATACCTCGGCGGGTCTGCACGGGAAGACTGAGTTTTTCCGCAACCACGCGACGAAAGTCGGCGTCGAATTTGTATGCGGACAGACCCTTAATGGTGATGACCACCGGAATGCCATGAACGACTTCGCCCGTGGCGCGATACACCATAAGGGTGCCCGTATCCGTGTTGAGCAATCGGGTGACCGTCTGGGTGAACTGCCGCCGTTGTCGAAAGAGAGGCTGAAATGCGGTGGAACGGGAATACGTCAGTTTGGCCGGGGAACGATGAAAGACGTGCGCGGGGGTTTTTCCGAATGAGAGTTGAATGCCCGGTTCGGCATGGAGCTTGTCCGAACCGGACAAAAGACTCGTGCTGAACACAAAAGCGAGGATCGCGGGAATCGGGTGGGTGGTTCCCCGTTGTGGTTCTTTGGAGATATAAGGGATCTGCATGCGTGAATAGGAATGGCTTGGTCGAGGACGGCCCGGCACGTCGTGGTCAGGGGTAAGGCGTCAAACTAATAATACCGAACCCCGTGATAAAGATCAAGGGAAAATCCAAACCGGATGATTCATAGATAAGATATTCAAAAACAGTTATTTAAATAGAAAAATCGACATGCCGGGCAGGTGATGGGTCCAGAAAGAGCTACCGAATGAGAAAAATTCAGGTATATTCTTGCGTCGTTGCGTGTCTGGATCTTTAACTCTTTTGAAAACAAACGGTTCCATTGGAGACGGGGCATGGTGCTGTCCAGGTACGTATTGAGAGAGCATGTCGTGCCGTTTGCATTCGGTTTCTCCGTGATCATGTTTCTCCTGGTCGTTGACCTCATCCTGCAGAAGATGGACCTGATACTTGGAAAGGGCATCGCACCGGGTGTCGTCCTGGAATTGTTCCTTTTGAATACCGCGTGGATGATCGCCCTGGCGGTCCCAATGGCAGTACTTGTCGCCACGCTGATGGCCTTCGGCCGGCTTAGCGCCGACGGCGAGATTTCGGCCATGCAGGCGCTGGGAATCGGCGTCTACCGCGTGATTCTGCCGGTATTCTTGATCGGTTCAACGCTTGCAATCGGGCTGGTTGCCTTCAATGACCGGGTACTGCCTGAATTCAACTATCGGGCGCGTTTGCTGATGGGAGACATTCAGCGAAAGCGCCCCACGGTGGCCCTGGAGGATCGGAGCGGGATCTTCATTCAGGATTTCGCGAATTACAGGATTCTGATCGGTGATATCGACAGACGGACTTCGATTCTCAAGGATATTCTGATTTACAAGTACGAAGCGGGCGGGTATCCGGTATCCATTGCGGCCGAAACCGGCCGGGTTCGAATTGACAGCGAAAGTGACGAGGCGTTGGTGACGCTGGAGAACGGTGAATGGCATCGGGTGGACAGGGCCGACCCCGGCGTCTATATCAGAGCGCGTTTCAAGAGAAAAAACCTGCGCCTCGGCGAAGCCGGCCGGCAACTCATTCGCACGATGTCGCACTACCGCACGGACAGGGAGATGGGATTGGATGTGATGATGGAAAAGGTGAAAGGGTACCAGAGGGATGCGTCCGCATTGCAGGCCGAAGCTGCTGACAGCGCAGGCGCCGCTCTGGGGCGGCTGCTTTTTGGGCCCGGTACCGAACGCCGGCCCTTTGGAGTCGTCTCGGATCTGGCCATGAAATTGCGAACCGACGCCGCAATTGGACGTCACAAACTCCGGCAGGCGGATCGGTACCGGGTAGAGATCCACAAAAAACTTTCGATTCCCGTTGCATGTATTGTCTTCGTTGTCATTGGCGCCCCGCTCGGGATCCGGGTACGGGGGAGCAGTCCGGCTGTCGGGGCAGGAATCAGCATCGGATTCTTTCTTCTCTGGTGGCTCTGTCTGATCAGCGGGGAGACGCTGGCCGATCGCGGGTATGTTTCGCCGTGGGTTGCCATGTGGAGCCCCAACTTTATTGTACTCGCCAGCGGTTCATGGCTCGTATTCGGAACGGTGCTCGGGTGGCGTTTCGGTCGGTTGAGGGAGAGCCCTTGCGCATCTTGAGTCGATACGTACAGAAACAGTTCCTCGTATATCTGGCTTTGTGTTTTTCAGGATTTCTGGCCGTTTTCGTCGTTGTGGACCTCGCCGGCAGGCTCAGCGGCTTTATAGACAGCGGCGTGAACAGCGGCACGATTCTCCTGTACTACGCGCTCTCCACTCCCTATATGGGCATCCTCATCTTGCCGATGGCGATGTTGCTGGCCAGCCTTTTCTGTTTTGGCAATCTCGCGCGCTTCGGCGAACTTGCCGCCATGAATTCCGCGGGCATCTCTCTCTACAGCATCGCCGCCCCCGTTCTGGGGGCCGCTCTTTTCGTGTGTACTGCATCGTTCTTTCTAACCGACCGGATCATGCCCGGGGCAAACCGGAAACGTGCGGCGATTGTTGAGGGCAAACGTCGGGCCGTCTTTACACCGATCGTGTCCCAGGTTGTCCTTCAGGACGTCGACGGACAGATTCTCTCCGTTGGCACCTATTTCCGCAATGAAGCCCGTGGGGAGCAGGTGACGCTGGACAGGTACGAGGGGATGCGCCTGGTCGAAAAGTTGCGTGCGGAGGAAATGCGGTGGCAGAGCGGGAGATGGACGTTTCTTCGTGGCGAAGTGAGAAGATTTTCAGAAGGCAGTGGAGAACGGGTAACCCGGTTCAGGTCAATGCCGGCACGCCATGTCACCCTCACACCCGATGATCTCAGCCGGGACGTTCGTTCTGCGGATGAGCTGAGTTTTTCCGAACTCACCGCACTCATACAGCGGAAGCGGCGAATGGGCGATGACGTTGTTCGTGTACAGGTCGCGCGTTACATGCGCGTTTCGTTTCCATTCACCGGGTTTGTCATGGCGTTATTCGGTATTTCACTCTCGTCCCGTACCCAGCGCGCGGGCAAGCCTCTTCTTGTAGGAATCTGTCTGCTCATCTCGTTTGTCTATTATGGCTGCATTCAGGCAGGTCGGGTCATGGGATGGAACGGAATCCTGCCGCCATTTCCAAGTGCGTGGTCCGCCAATTTCCTGTTTTCGAGTCTGGGCGCGGTCCTTCTGATCCGGACCCGAAGGTAGATGGCCGGGCGCCTGGCGCACGAAAAGAAAAAGGACGCAGTGTCCATGCGTCCTTTAGAAGCTGTTTTAAAATTACCGGTGAGTTCCCGAGCACGAGCGAAAAAGCGGCGGTTATGAGGCGCGAGGGGCGCGCAGCGCCGACGGGAAAACCCTCCCATATTTTAATGTATCGTGGCTGCGCGCCCCTCGCCACTCTTGGGTGGGTTTGACCAACGCCGACCGGCGCTTTTACAGCCGTGCGAAGACCGCTGGGAATTTTAAGACAGCTTCTTAGGGATTCACACTGGCGCAAAGCCCTAGAAACGCGTAAGACGATGCCTCTGGTTCTCTTGATTGTGGATGAATTTTCGCGGATTCATCGGGTGTTCCTTGTCCCCGTTCCTCTTCGTCACGGAATAATGCAGATGGGGCGCCGTCGCACGCCCGGATCTTCCCATTCTGCCAACCACCTGCCCGCGTTTCACGACTTGACCCACGCCAAGCGACGGTTTCTTCAAGAGATGGGCGTACAGCGTCCGGTAGTCCATGCCGTGGTCGATGGAAATGTACCAGCCGAGATACCTGTCTTTGCCGACGGACTCCACCCTGCCGTTGGCCGTGGCCAGAATTTTCGTGCCGGACTGACCGGCAATGTCGATGCCTTTATGGAACTGCCTGGCGCCGGTAAAGGGATTGGTCCGATAGCCGAATCCCGAGGAAATCCAGCATCCGGTCTCCGGAGGTACCGGAAGAATGGAAGGGGTATGCAGGCGCGCGATCTCGTTCTGATTGAGGATTGAGCGGATATGCTCGAAACTGGCTTCGAGAAAACGGGCTTCTCGCAAGAGTTGGTCCACATCGGTATTTGCCCTCGTCAACCTCTCGCCGATGTCTCCGGTTACCCGGCCTTCCCACTCCGGCGCGCTCGTGCCGTATCCGCCCACACCCATCTTCCGCACCTCGTCGCCCGGTTCGGACAGATTGACCCAGTTGCGGAACATGCGGTCCATATCGGTAAGGTCGTTTACGTCGTTCCGCAATCCTTCCACCTTCTGCTGCAGCCGGCTGACTTGTTTCCTGAGCACGGAATTCTCGGACGTCAACGCCAGAAGATTCGCCTCCTGATGTCGGTTTACGAAATAGCCCAATGCATAGAAGACGACGGCGACGGCAAGACACCCAAACAGCAACCCGGCCCCAAGCCCCCAAACGGTGGGGCGAGAGGCCCTGACCTGGCGCATCTGATCTCTATTGTGGGGTATGACCATCAGCGTCAGTTTTCTCTTCCACATAGACGGCGCCTTTCCTGATCGGTAATTACCATTAAAGGACAGTTTGCGTTTTAACTTTAGCCTGGCAGTCTGAATATTAAGAACTTTTGCCGGTTTGTGTCAAGGCAAAATTCGACTGATCTGAATTGGACGGAGGCGATTCGCACCGTCGCC
This sequence comes from Gemmatimonadota bacterium, assembly GCA_028874335.1. Classification (GTDB taxonomy): domain Bacteria; phylum Latescibacterota; class UBA2968; order UBA2968; genus JAAXHE01. The sequence continues at coordinate 126,297 of JAPPJY010000075.1, forward strand.
TGCGCGTGGAAATCCAGGATGCAGGTGAGGGTTTCCGGGCAAGTAACGCTATATTGCGTAACAGGGGTCTTGTCTCTTCCACACTGCCGGAAGGGATACGCGGGCATGCTGCGTTGAGTACAGAATTCGCCCGGCAACCTGGAAAAACCGCCGGCAGGAGAATCACAGCTGGAGGCGCAACTTTCGCTAAGCCGACTTGATGTGTTCGATCACCTCCGCCTTAAGTGCTTCTCTGAGCGTCGCGCGATCTGCGCAAAAGATACGTACGACCTTTGCCTGCGTCTCAAAGTTGCCGATCAAGTACTCCTTGAGCATCGAGACTTCCGGATCGTCGAACCGAAGAGGGTCGGCCTTGTCAAGGGGGATGTGGGATCCGAAGTAGACGTTCAGGTTGACCTCGGGGCTCTTCCCTAGCCGTGGGATATCGATCAGAATTTCGTCGCCGTTGAGTTTGAGCCCGGTTTTCGCGCCGAACGCCGCGCACATGTCGATTTCCAGTTGCCGCCGTTCGACCGGGTGGTAATATAACCTCTCGAGTTTGGTGGTCAGGCCCGTTTCCCTCTCATGAGGGAAGAAGATTCGAGCAACCTTGTGGAGTTTGCGGCGTTTCAGACGCCCGATCATGCTGCTTCGCCGGTCGATACCCAACCGATCCATCTCCAGTTCCAGGCGATGGATCAGGTCGGCTTCCGTGGCCCGGTTGAAGTCTCCTTCGCCGAGGCTGGTGTCCGGGTGATGAAGCAGATCCTGGACCCCGCGTTTGAACATCGCGTTGGCGGAACGAACGGCGTGGTGCCAGTAGACGTTGCGATACATCAGATAGCTCGTGAATATGAGCGCTTCCACCGCCGAGACGCCCTTGTAGGTGATCGCGGGCCGCTGTCCGGCCGGATCGAACGTGATCGAGCCCAACAAGCGGTCCCGATTGACGGATTCGCCAAAGGGCACCCCGCAGTAGCGCGCATCTCTCAGAAGGTAGTCGATCTTATCGGGGTCCAGCGTGCCGCTGAGAATATGTGCCAGGCGCAGGTCGGCATCGGGCACCGCCAAGCTGTTGTTGCGGTAGTCGATCACGTTGGCCACCCGAAGGGGGTCCGTCTCCGCCCTCCGCAGGGCGGCGTTGACTTCCGTGGAAGAATCCAGGATGATCTGCCGGCCGCGTTCCTCGTGGTCGGAAAAAAACATCTGCATTTCTTCGAATACGTGGCAAAACGGGTAGTGGCCGATGTCGTGGAGCAGGCTGGCCGCCAGCAGAACGCGTGCGTCTTCGATATTGATGTCCGGAGGCGGATCCGCCCGGACAAGCCGACGAAGAAACTGTCCGGCGATATGGAAGACGCCCAGCGAGTGCTCGAACCGGGAATGGCGCGCCCCGGGATACACCAGGAGTACGTGGCCTAGCTGGGAGATGTCACGCAGGCGCTGGAATTCTTCGGCGTCAACCAGCGGGATCATGTATTCGGGAATATGGATATGTCCCCAGATGGGATCCCGGATGGCCTTACCTGAATCCAGAAAGCGGAGGTCGATCGACATCGAAAAACGCTCGACAGGTGAGGGCACGGTGGTACACCAATCGTGCACAAGGTACCCGAAAACGTGTGGGCCGTGCGGGTCTTGTTCTTTCTCGGGTCGTTCAGAATATCGGTATCGACATTGCTCAAGTCAAGCATCGCGCCGGAATTCGAACACCGGTAATTTTAAAACAGTTGTCACGCCCCGCATGGGGGCACCCATAGTGATGAAATTCGTTGCATCGCCAGGCTGACGCCCAACATTATGGTTTTGGGCCTCTTGTGGCAATTGATCTCAGCCACTGATTTCGTATCTAGTTTTCAGTCGTCTCGTTTTTCGTCTTTTCGCCGTTTCGTTTTTCGTAGTCTCGTTTCCTCGCAGTTTATCGTGTTATTTTCTGAGTAGTTTTTAGTCGTTTCGTTTTTCGTCTTTTCGTTTTCCGGTTTATTCGCGTATATTCGCGTTATTCGTAGTTAAGTTTTCGGTCGTCTCGTTTTTCGTCTATTCGTCTTTTCGCCGTTTCGTTTTTCGTAGTCTCGTAGTCTCGTTTCTTCGCAGTTCGGAAGATGCCGATGTGTTCTATAGAGACGTGGTGGGAAAGCCCGCTGCCTCAGACACGCGGCGCCGTGATCGCTGAAATGTCCGGCGTACTCAACGGTTCATTCGATGGCGCCGCATGGGACCTTGAGCGCGCGCGCCCGGATGGTCTCGACGCACTGATGCGGACGATCCTTTCCCAGAATACGAACGACGAAAACAGGGACAGGGCTTTTGATAGGATGCGAGCGCGGTTTCCGGAGTGGGGCGACGTGATGGCCGCGGACGAAGCACAGCTGAAGGACGCCATAAGGGTGGCGGGCCTGGCGAATTCAAAGGCCCCGAATATGCAGGCGTTCCTGCGTTGGCTGAAGAAAAAACGCGGGAACCTGAACCTGGATTTCCTGCGGGACCTGCCGACTCAGACCGCGGTATCCCTGTTGACCGAACATCGAGGCATCGGGATCAAGACGGCCTACATCGTACTTGCTTTTGCGTTTGATCGCGACCTGTGCGCCGTGGATACCCATGTGTATCGCGTTCTTCGCCGGTTGGGCGTTGTCTCAGCGAAGTGCAGCCGCGAAAAGGCACACCTGGAACTCGCGCCTCTGATCCCGGAGGGGCAGGCCCGGTCTTTCCATATCAACATGGTTGAGTTCGGGAAGACTGTCTGCACCGCCAGGAATCCGTCCTGCAGCGCGTGTCCCGTCTCCCGTCTGTGCCGGTACTATCACGAAATTCAGGGGGGAGACGTTTGATCGCGGGAACCGTACCGAAACATCCATCGCGAAAGCGTTGCGCCGACGCGCAACGGCATACACCTGTTAATCTATTCTGATCCGCTGCAGATCGTAGGAATCGATATTGTAGGGCTCGAAGGTATCGTCATCTCCAGGTGTGTACACCGCCAGGTACAGATACTCATCGTTGTTGTCGATGGCGATGCCTCGTTCCCTGAGGTTTCCTGCCGCAAGGAAGTAGCTTTTCTCCAGTTTGGTCTGCGTATCGAATTCAACTATAAAGACGCCTGCTTCATCGGCGTCGGTAGGTGCAACGAACAAACGGCGGCCGTCGCGGCTCAGCGCGAGCCCCAGTGCGGCCGATTTGATTTCGTATTTCCCCGTCAGGGTCAGGTCGTCGGCGCTGAATGCCCAGAGGTCCTTAACATGGCTGCGGTCCTCCGGATCCGCCAGACCCAGATATAGATGCTCGTTGAGGGGGCCAATGACGAAATCGTTGATCCTGGCTGAGAAACTGAATCGGGTAGAGGTGGTCTCGGTGGAGGGGAACTGTCCTGAAGCGTCGTACTTCAGCACGTTGTTTCTGGCGGCAACAAACAGCTTTCGGTTCCCGTGGTTCATCTGAAGTGCGCCGGAGCGCACGTTCCCGCTCGTTTCGAGGTTGTCCACAATCGATACAGCGATAAGCAGCGGTTCATGCAGTGAGGAAACATAAACGATCGAGTCGGTTCCACAGACGATGTGGGAAATGTCATTGAGCGAATAAGGAACCGTCTTGGCAATGGCGAATGAATTCAGGTCGATTACCTTGAGGTTCGATTCGCCGTTCAAACCCACCACCAGACGGCGCTGGTCCGGCGTGATGTCGAGGTCAATAGGGTGGGAGCCAACCTGAATGCTCCCGTCTACGGCCATCTGTCTGCCAAGGTGGATACGGAGTATCCGGTTGTTTCCGTAATCGGCCAGATAGAGATATGGCTGGTTCGGATCCATGACCATATCGGAGATATTTACACCGAGTTTGAGGATTTCGAAATCTGCGATCTCGTAGAACTGCTCAGGCTCTTCGTCGTCAAGATAGAGGGAGCAGCCCGCCACAAAAAGGGTTGCCCACAGGACAAAAAAAATGAACCGGCCGCTTTTCTTTCCAATTCGGTGCATGCCGGATCGCCTGACAGTCGGTTGAAAAACGTCGCTCTGCAGGCGAGGCCGAGCCATTGTGGTCGAAGACAAGGCGCGCGACCGAGTCCCATCACTCGATTTGGCGAGGGAGTGCAACGCAGGTTTTCGACCGCAATGGCCGGCCGTAGCCCGGATGGGCTTCTTCAACGGGCTGCTAGAGCGAGAAAGCATATGACGTGCTCAGCTCAATCAGATAGTCCGATGTCAGCTGGCTCTCGTTCACGTTTTGGAATACGACAACGGGAAGGTGAAATTCAACGCTTAGATTGTCCAGTACGTTGACCCCCAATTCGGGCGAAAGATACATCCACTTACCTCCGCGTTCTCTGGTTATCTGTCCGAACTGATAACGGTCTCTCGAGGTGATCAGGTTTTTCAGGCTCACTCCGCCGTACAGCCAGCCTTCGCTCTCGTACTCCAGGGAAAGGCTTGCGTGCAGTTCGTTTCCGTATTTGTAGCCGTAGATGTTCTGTCTTGAGGTGATGCGCGTAAACACGCTTGCAGAAACCGTCAGGCTTTCAAAGCGATGGAGTACATTGAGCGCGAGTATGGGGTCCACACTTCCCGACCCGATCTGCAGGTTGTCGGCAAAACGCACGCCGTACTGGTCTTTGGCATCTACGGATCCGTTTGCCAGCTTCAAACCAATGCCGAAATGCATCCCGGGTAAGCCCGCCGCGAGGGGTACGGCGTAATTCAGCATAACCACGATATCGCCAAGACCGGAAGCATGCCTGACATACTTCCCTCCCTCATACTGATTGGGGTTCTGTCCGCGCAACAGTACCTTTTCGTTGGTAACGGATCGGAAGGGTACGGCGAGCGCAACACCGATGTGCCCGGTAACGCCGAGGGCGGCGAACACGGTGGTAGTGGCATTATCCGTTCGCTCGCGATTGACGTTCGGTATGGCGCGAGAACCGTAGTGGGGGTCGGACAGGAATTCGTAATCGTAATGTACGCTGAACTTCAACTGATCCTGTACAGCCAGACTGTTCTTCATCAGGCTTCCGCCCGGAAGCACGGGGCGCCGTCAGCTGACACCGCCCTGGGCATGGGCGGCTGGCGCCGCAATTGATCCCGCCAGAAGGAACAGCAAGAGTGCAGTGGACGTTCGCATTCGGGGTTTCCTCGATACGTAAGTTATAAACTCACCGGGGCCGTGCCGGTTTTCCGGGTTGAAATATACCTTACATGCGTCCGGATAGCAAGGCGGATTTACTTTCATGTGTCTACATAGAGCTCAAATTTACAGCTCTTTACATAACCATGCGTTGCGCCGTTTTTGCTTGACACCACCGGGAGATTCGGCTATCTTTAGCCACCGATTTCCAGCAGACGGCTTCGTGCGCGGGGCATGTGGCTCCCGTAGCTCAGTTGGATAGAGCAACTGCCTTCTAAGCAGTAGGTCGCAGGTTCGAGTCCTGCCGGGAGTGTTTTTCATCGGCTTGTGGTGGGTGTAGCTCAGATGGTTAGAGCGCCTGGTTGTGGCCCAGGAGGTCGGGGGTTCAAGTCCCCTCACTCACCCCATTTTTCGTTTCGCTTTAACTCGCCTTTGGTTCCCTGCGGATTCGGGAGCCAGAGGTTTTTTAGCGTCCGTAATTTCAAATGATTTCGCTCAACCGTTTTTGCGACGTGCCGTCACGGGCTGTAATTATCGGGCTGGATGGCACGCCCTGCAGTCTGATGAACCGGTTTGTCGCCGAAGGCCGGATGCCGAACTTTGCTGCGCTGTTGCAAACCGGAAGCCTGGCGGGAATGGAGTCGGTCCTGCCAACGGTATCGTCGGTCGCATGGGCGTCAATGGTAACCGGGTGCAATCCGGGCAGGCACAATATCTATGGTTTCATAGATCGTGTGCCGGGCACCCATGAAATGTACATTCCGACGGCCAGAACGATGCGGGCAAGAACCTGGACCGAGATTTTCAGCCGGATGGGCCAGCGCGTCTTTTCCATGGGTGTACCCACGACCTACCCGCCAGGGGCGGTCAACGGAATTCTCATTTCCGGATTCCTGGCGCCGGACTTGAACGGGGCGACCTATCCCGCCGCAGTGGCGAGTGAGCTGTCTGCGATGGGATATCGGATTGACATCGACGCCTGGCTTGCCCGCAGGGACCGGGACCGGTTTCTGGATGATGTCTTCCAGGCCATGGAACGGCGGTTCGACGCGATGTTTCACTACCTGGACCGGGAGCCGTGGGGGCTGTTTGTCGCCCACGTCCTGGAAACGGACAGGTTGCACCATTTTCTGTGGGGTCTGGCGGAGGACGGCAGCGAGTCGTATCTGCCCTGGTTCCACAGGTTTTATGCCCGGGTTGATCGGGCCATCGGTGAGGTCGCTTCCCGGCTTGACGAAAACGCGCTGCTGTTGATCGTATCTGACCATGGGTTCTGCAGGTTGAAGTATGAAGTGCATCTGAATTACTGGTTGCGCCAGGCCGGTTTCCTGCGTCTCCACGGTCGAACGGCCAGCGGGCTTCGTGATCTGGCGCCCGAAACGCGATGTTATTCGCTGTTGCCCGGGCGCATCTATCTTTCCCTGAGGGGTCGTGAGCGCGGGGGCCGCGTGGCGCCAGGCGCCGAATACGAGGCGCTTAGACGGGACATCGCGGACAGTTTGATGCAGATCCGGAATCCGGCAACGGGTGAACCGGTGATCCTCAGGGTCTTCAGACGCGAGGAACTCTATGCCGGCGATGCCTTCGACCTGGCGCCGGACCTGATTGCCATGCCAACGGAGGGGTACGATCTGAAGGGCGGCTTCGATACGGAGGTATTGATGGATCGCGGTCCCGTGAATGGCACCCATACATTTTCTGACGCGATGTTCTTCATCAATCGCAAAGCGGACTTACCGCGGCGGATCCGGCTGATCGACGTGTTTCCAACGCTATTTGACGCCGTTGGTCTGGACGTTCCCGTTGGCGTGGACGGACGGTCCCTGGTTGCCGGCCGAGCGAATTGAGTCATAGCCCGGCGCGCCTGTCGGACGCATTGGCGCGTTGCGGCCGCTCCAGCCCTTTTCCCGATATTCATCAGGGGGACGATTTGACAAAACTTTTGCTGATTTTGCTCTTAATGGGTGTTGCGGCGGCAGGCGCCCACGCCGACCGGGACCACGTGATGGACACGAGCGAAGAGAATATGAAGCGAATCGCCGCGTCTCTCGGGGTACGGTGTACTCATTGTCACACGGTGCGGGGACCGGATGGAAAACCTGATTTCAAAGCGCCTTCCTTGTTCAAACAGACAGCCGTCCACATGAAGGTTCATTTTGTGGACGGCCTGAGAACACCGGATGGAAAGGCGCTGGAGTGCATGTCCTGCCACCGGGGCAACGCCCGTTTTCTTCCGCGGGACCTCACCAGCGCCAAACCGTCCAATCTGTCCGAGCGTATGCCCCGGAGGGAGATTTACCGGAAGATGAAGGCGATTGAGTCGGCGCTTGGGGTAGACTGCGAGTTTTGTCACGTCAGGCGGGAGGACGGACGCCTCGCGCCGGAACAGCCCACCAGACATAAGCAAATGGCGAAGTATATGATGGACCACTACGAGGGATCGCTGGTCACATCGGACGGGTCGCCGGTCACCTGCGCAACCTGCCACGCCGGCGCGGCTGATTTCCTGCCGCGTTCCACCGGTGAGTAGACGATTCATACAGGTACAGTAAACAGAAGGGCCGGACGACAATTCGTCCGGCCCTTCTGTTTATTATCACGCGGCCCTGCTATGAACAGCCAACCGAATTCCCGCAATTCAGGCAGCGATAGCACGAACCGTTACGTACGGTAATATGACCGCAGGTATCGCAAAATGGAGCGTCTCCCATCATTTGCGAGAGTTGACCGTCCAGAACCACCGTTTGGGGATGCGCGTGCGCTTCCGTGTGGGATGGCGAGCCGTTGGATGCGGTTTGCTGTGATCCCGCGCTCGCCGTGCCGTTGGACGCCGGATTGGCTTTCGGTGCGGGGTCCGCCGGCGGTGAAGCGCCAGGCGATTCGGCATGAGTATCGGGGGTTTCCTGACTTTGTGTTGAGAGCGAAATCATTTCGTTTTCCAGATCGTGATGATCGTTGATATCGGATGCGATATCCTCCGGTTTAACCTGCAGAAAATCGGTCCGCCCGAGATATTCGTAGCCCAGGACGCGGAAGATGTAATCGACAACGGAGGTGGCGAATTTGATATTGGGATGATCGACGGTACCCCAGGGATCGAAACGGGTAAAGGTGAAGCGGTCCACGAACTCTTCCAGAGGTACGCCGTGTTGAAGGCCCTTGGAGACGGCAATGGCGAAACAGTCCAGCATCGCGCGGAAAGGCGCGCCTTCCTTGCTCATGTCGATGAAGATCTCCCCAAGGGTGCCGTCCTCGTATTCACCGGTGCGAAGGAAGACCTTCTGATTGGCGACACGCGCTTCCTGCGTGAATCCGCTTCGTTTTTTCGGGAGCCGGCGTGTTGTCGGCCGGCTCGCCAGCGTGACCGGCGCATGTGCTGACTTAACGTCGCCGACTTCGGCTGATTGCTTGGGCGATTCTTCGGCTTCGGCGGCGTCGGCATCGGATTTCGTGGCCGTACTCAGGGGCTGAGAGAGCTTAGAGCCGTCCCGATAGATGGCCACGGCCTTTAACCCCAGATCCCAGCCCTTGATATAAAGGTCTTCGATTTCCTCTGCTGTGGTTTCATTGGGGACGTTTACGGTTTTGGAAATGGCGCCGCAGATAAACTTCTGTGCGGCGGACATCATGCCCAGGTGGGCCATGGGTGCGATAAAGCGCCTGCCGTGTTTACCGCACTTGTTCGCACAGTCGAATATGGGCAGATGTTCATCCTTGAGGTGGGGCGCTCCCTCGACGGTCATACGGCCGCAAACGAATTCGTTGGCTTCGTCGATTTGTGATCCGGTAAAGCCGAGTTCGGCAAGCAGGTTGAAACCAGGGGCGCCGTATTGTTCGGACGAGAAGCCCAATCGTCCCATCAGACCGTCTCCCAGAATCCAGGGCGTAAAGGCGAATTCCAGCTCGAGGACGCCTGGAAGCGCACCCTCCGCCTTTGCCAGGTCCACGGGGCCGAAGCCTTTTGCAACTAACGACTCGACGTTGATATGAGGTGCGCCCTTCAGGGACATCCGTCCGCTGAGGTAGGTGAGGATATCGGAGATTTCATCGGAGGAATAGCCGAGCCTTTCGAGGGCTTTGGGCACGGCGTGGTTGACGATTTTGAAATAGCCGCCGCCGGCGAGTTTTTTGAACTTGACCAGGGCGAAGTCCGGCTCGATGCCGGTTGTGTCGCAGTCCATCAGCAGACCGATGGTGCCTGTTGGCGCTATCACTGTGGCTTGCGCATTGCGATAGCCGTATTTTTCTCCCAGTTCGACCGCCAGGTCCCAGTCTTCCTGTGCGGCGCGAAGCAGCTCACGCGGGCATGCGCGGGCATCGATATTGTGAGCGGCGTCCCTGTGCATGTTCATGACGTTGAGCATGGGGCCGCGGTTCCTGTCGAAGCCGGGAAACGGACCCCTGTCTGCTGCCATTCGGGCCGACGTAGCGTACGCCTGCCCACACAGGACTGCGGTGATGGCGGCGCAGATCGCCCTTGCTCCCTCGCTGTCGTAGGGCAGTCCCTGTACCATCAGAAGAGTACCCAGGTTGGCGTAACCGAGGCCGAGGGGGCGGTAATCGTGGCTGTTCCGAGCGATCTTCCGCGTGGGATAGGATGCGAAATCGACCAGAATTTCCTGGGCAATGAAAAAGATCTTGCACGCATAACGGAAGCCGTCGATGTCGAAGGTGCCATCGTCGTTGAGGAACTTCATGAGGTTGATGGAGGCCAGGTTGCACGCCGTGTCGTCGAGGAACATGAACTCCGAACACGGGTTGGACCCGTAGATACGGTCGGTGCCGGCGCACGTGTGCCAGTGGTTGATGGTGGTGTCGTACTGCATACCGGGATCGGCACAGGCCCATGCGGCCTCCGCGATATGCCGCATGAGATCGCGGGCCTTGTGCGTTTCGTGGACTTCGCCGGTTGTGCGCAATCGGGTGTGCCACTCGCCGTCATCCTTACAGGCCTGCATGAAAGCGTCGGTGACGCGAACGGAGTTGTTGGAGTTCTGTCCGGAAACGGTCTGGTACGCCTCGCCGTTAAAGTCCGAACTGTAGCCGGCGGCCATAAGTGCAGCGACCTTCTTCTCTTCCTTTACTTTCCAATTGACGAAGTCGAGTATTTCCGGGTGATCCATGTCCAGGCAGACCATTTTGGCGGCGCGTCTTGTGGTCCCGCCCGATTTGATGGCGCCGGCGCCCCGGTCGAGGACTTCCAGAAAGGACATCAGGCCGGATGAGACGCCGCCTCCGGAGAGCTTCTCCATTTTTCCACGAATCCTGGAGAAGTTGGTACCGGTGCCCGATCCGTACTTGAAGAGTCGGACTTCACTCTTCAGCAATTCGAAAATGTCCATGGTGTCGTCCTGGACGGACTGAATATAGCAGGCGGAACACTGCGGATGTGAATAGGAGTCTTCGGTTTCGGATACGTCTTCCCTGTCCCAGTGCCAGTTGCCGCCGCTACCCTGAATGCCGTATTCGTGGTACAGCCCGCAGTTGAACCAGACCGGCGAGTTGAAAGCGCCCATTTGGTGCACGAGGTGGTAGGCAAGTTCGGCTTCGAAGGTGTCCGCGTCTTCGGGCGAGTCGAAATATCCGCCCTGGTCTTCCCCGGCGCTGCGGATGGTGCGGGCGACCCGGTGCATCACCTGTCGCACGGAAGTTTCGTGTCCGGTATCGGGTACACCCCGTTTTCTGAAGTATTTGGATACGACGATATCCGTTGCCAGCTGGGACCATTCGGCCGGGACTTCGGCGTGGTCCATGCGAAAGACTTCAGATCCGTCGGGGTTGGTGATGACGGAAGTTTTCTTTACGTATTCGACCTGATCCAACGGATTCCGGCCGGGTGTGGTCTGCCTGCGTTCAAGCTTCATATGAGGACTTCCTCCGGAAATCTGGAATCGATTTGAAACGGCACGGCAAAGAGGATCAGGCATGTAAACTGCATTCGAGTCGCAAAGGTCCTGCACCGCCTGTTCATGCGGGACCGCAGTCGGTCTATATTGAAGATTTGGATGTTGTCCTGGTATTCCTGGTAAGTTCTGGAGCACGAGAAAAAAAGTGGCGGTAATGAGGGGCGAGGGGCGCGTAGCGCCGACTGGAGAATCCGCCTTCATCCACCGTTAAGGCCGGTTTTGACGTACGCCGACCGGCGCACTTGCAGCCGCGCGAAGGCCGCTGGGGTTTTTAAAACAGCTTCCTGAGACGCATCTGAAGGGGAAAGGCGCGTCCGGTGACGACAGCGAGAGGGGAGTGAATCCGGTTCAGCCGCCTGCTTGAGGGGAAGCGAGTTGCCGGAGTTCCTTTTCGAAATCGCTCAGGTCTTTGAACTGCCTGTAGACTGATGCGAAACGGACATAGGCGACCTGGTCGAGGTCCTTTAGTTCATTAATCACCAGTTCGCCGATATCGTTGGCCTCAACCTCACGTTCGCCGGTGCCGCTCAGCCTGGCTTCGATACGGTCTGCGATTTCTTCAAGCCGGTCCATCGAAATGGGTCGTTTGTTGCATGCGAGATGCAACTTCGAAAAGAGCTTGTTCTTGTCGAACGGTTCGCGTCGACCGTCCGACTTGACGACCATCAGCGGCGTGTCTTCTATCGATTCGTAGGTGGTAAACCTCCGACCGCAATTCAGACATTCCCGGCGTCTGCGAATGGCCGTTGACTCTTTGCTGGACCTGGAGTCTACGACCTTGTCCTCCACTGTTCCACAGTAGGGACATCTCATGTGAGTTCTCCCGAAACCACACGGAGAGCGGGGATAAGGACAGATATAGGGTCCTCGGGATAAAGGACCCTATATTGTGGGGTATTGCTATTATAATACCAAATATAGAGTTTTGTCAAGTGAAAATTTCAAAATTCTTTAAGGTAGTTTGCGGCGTGAAATCGGCATTTCAACAGCGGTGTGTGTTGCGGGATTCATCTGAAATTCACGAAAGGCCATCCGCCTTTTGTCTTCAAGGCGATGGCACCTCCAGGTTCCGATCACCGAAAATCAGCCTCGTGCCTGAAACGGCCGCGTGTGAGAGGTAGGCGCCGTCGGAATCGGTCCTGACAACGGCGCAAATTGCATCGGTGGTCACGTCGTTTGCGCCGTACGTCCTGTGCATCCCGTCCGATATGACGATGTGATCCGTGCCGCCGCCATGTTCCACGATCAGGTACGCGGTTCCGCCCGGCCCTTCGTTTTCTCCACGGCGAATCTGAACTCCCGGCAGCGGCATGCTCCTGAACGGATAGAGCAACACGGCGAGATCGTCCACCACGCCGTCGCCCGACGTGATCAGGTCCAGGGAAGCCCACCGGATGAGTTGCCGGGCGGGCCGCCGGCCGGGGATGCCTCCGAGATGCGCCATTCCCGTACCCAGGCGGACAGACGGGGCATCGGGCGTGGCCACGAGCAAGCCCGGCGCTTCCGCGGAAAACACCGCCGTCCTGCCTCGCTGAAGCGGCGTCGGCGAATGAAGGTAAAACGATGCTGTTCTGCCGGCATTGACGGAGGAGAAGGAATCGAATATCAGAAAGTAGGGATTTGTCTCGTTCACGGATCTCACAGGTTTAACGAACAGAAAGTGCCGCCGATGCCGGACCCCCAGAGCGCGATAGCCCCGGTGTTCTGCGGAAAAGTAGTCCATACCTCCCTGGCTGCTCCATACGGGTTGCTCGCCCACGGCGATGCGACGATCGAGATTTCGGTCGTCTATTACGAGCATGTTGTGCGCTTTGGAGCTTATATACCAGGGCCGGTGTAGTGGATCGTCGTAACTGACGCCCAGCCCGGCGTCGACGGCAAGCGCCGTGCCGTACGCGAACATTTCGAAACTGAGAACGTCGTAGTGATAATGCCCGCCGCCCCAGTCGCCGTAATTGACAACCAGATAGGGGCTCTCACGGGTCCAGTCCTGGCGCATGACGGCGAAACCCGATGGACGGAAGTCGATTGACGTCCTGGAAGGCGGTTCGGCGTTGTCTTCAATGTCGGCCCCAAGCAGGTTTCTGGCCACCCACAGCAGGTCCGGCCGATCGAAGATGCGCCCGCCGTCCACAAAGACGTCCCGGTCGAACCGCGCCCGTCCGCCGTCGTTGACCGCGGGTTGGGTGCCCAGGGGGCTGATCAGGTACATCCAGTGATTCAGGGTCCGTTCGAGAGGCGGGCGAAGGCCGGCCGCCCGCTCCTCGTGACCGCCGAACTTTTCCAGAAGGTGGGCGAGATTCCTCGGATCGCGATAGACGACATTGGAGTAGCTCGACGGACAACGTTCGGAATGGCAGCCGTCTTCGTAGAAGTCCATTGACAGATGCTCCTCGATCCTGTGAACGCCGAGTGAGACCCAGCGCCCGGCTTCCTGGAACTCGGAGAAGTTGAGGCCCAGTTCCGCCATGGCGTAGGAGCCCATCACCTGCCAGTTGCCCGAACGGTACCCCTGCTTTTGCAGTTCGTACAGCCAGCGCGCCGATCCCAGGAAGTTCTTCAGGAGCCGTTCGTGGGTTTCTGAAGTGAGCCTTCCGCGGTTCAGACGGTAAAACTCCAGAAACACACGGTTCCGGCGTGCGCCGAGTCCCAGTTCATACCAGATCGGGTGCTTGTCCGCGTCGGCGCCCACGACGTCGTCACGTTGTTCGTACCACTGGTTGAAGAGTTCGTCGAAGGCGTCCAGATATTTCGTGTTCCGCGTGCCCAGGTAGGCCCAAAGCAGGGGCTGGGACCATTCCCAGTAGTGAAATCCGTATTTTCCGCCGGTGCCGTAATCCGCATTGAAGTCCACGACCGGTCCGTGCTGGATGTTGACGCCGCCCCATCCTGTAATATTGTGGGCGGCCACACGGTCAGCCACCGCGGTATAGGATTTCGTACTGAAGAACCGGAAGGCCTCTTCCACGGTGAAAAAGGGGACGCCGGCGTTGATATAGGCGTATCCGGATCGGGTGTCCCAGTAAGTACCCCAGGCCTTGTACGCAGCGTCGTAGTCCGCCTGCTCCACAGCGCGCTTCACGTCCTCCAGCCCGGCACGATTCAGATCCATCGCGGCAAAGAGATTGGGATCGCTGATGTGCTTGATCTGCTCGTCCAGGTAGACGGGATCTTCACGGAGATCGGTACGCGCCTCTCCGAATGCCGCCGCAAACAGAACGAAATCACTGAAACCAACGCGCCCGTCGAGATTCAGATCGAATCGTTCGTCGAAGGCGTCATCGGACACGGACGTGCCAAAGTTGCGGACGAAGGCGACGAAGTCCTCGAAGTCCACGTGACCGTCTCCGGTGAAGTCACCGGGCACACCAGAATCGGCATCGGCAGCCATCAGCAGGGCCGCCGCAAACAGGCTCAACCACATCCAATGCGCGACTTTTCCGGTCATTGGGAATTCCGATGGTCTTTGCGGTGGAGAATCCGGCCGGTTTGAGCGGATCGCTGGAAGGTTCGCCACTGAGACGATCGAAAAACAACCGCTCGAGGGAACGCCTGTCGTCGTCGCGTTTTCCCGGCACTGGAAACGGGACGCGTTCGCCTCAACGCGATGTCACGTCCAGGCTCCGATCCCCGAAAGTCAGCCTTGTGCCGGAGACGGTCGCGTGCGAGAGGTATGCGCCGTCGGAATGGGTCCTGATTACAGCGCAGATTGTATCGGTGGAAATCGCGTTTGCCCCAAACGTCCTGTCTGTTCCGTCCGATATGACGATGTGATCCACGCCGCCGCCGTGTTCCACGATCAGGTACGCGGTGCCGACGGGCCCATCGTTTTCTCCACGGCGGATTCGCACGCCCGGCAGCGGCATGCTCCTGAACGGAAAGAGCAACACGGCGAGGTCGTCCGTCAGGCCATCGCCCGACGTGCTCACGTCGAGCGAAGCCCACCGGATTGGTCGCCGTGCCGGACGCTGGTTCGGTAAGCCCCCGAGGTGCGCCATTCCGGTGCCCAGACGAACGGACGGGGCATCCGGCGTGGCCACGAGCAAGCCGGGCGCCTCGGTGGAAAACACCGCGGTTCCGCCACGCTGCAACGGCGTGGGGGAATGCAGGAAAAACGAAGCTCTTCTGCCGCCGTCGACGGAGGAGAAGGCATCGAATACGAGGAAATAGGGATCGATCCCGTTTGCCGGCTCTGCCGGCTTCAGGAAAAGAATATGGCGGCGATGGGCGACGCCCCGCGATCGATAGCCTTCGTGCTGTGCGGAGAAGTAGTCCATTCCGGCCTGGCTGCTCCATACCGGATTCTGGCCTACGGCAATCCTGCGGTCGAGGTTCGCGTCGTCTATCACCAGCATATTGTGCGCCCTGGAAGTCTTGTACCACGGTCCGTGGAGCGGGTCGTCGTAGCTGACGCCGATGCCGGCGTCGACGGCCAGCGCATGCCCATAGGCGAAGAGTTCGAAACTGAGGATATCGGGGTGGGAATGGCCTCCGCCATATTCGCCGTAGTTGATGACCAGATAGGCGCTCTCACGGGTCCACTCCTGGCGCATGACGGCGAAACCTGACGGTCTGAAATCTATCGACGTTCTGGATGGCGGCTCGACGGGGTCGTCGATGCTGGCGCCTAGCACGTTTTGAGCCACCCATAGCAAGTCCGGTCGATCGAAGGCGCGTCCGCCGTCGATGAAAATATCGCGGTTGAAACGGCCGCGTCCGCCGTCGTTCACGGCAGGCTGTGTGCCCAGGGGACTGATCAGGTACATCCAGTGGTTCAACGTGCGTTCGAGCGGCGGACGAAGGGCGGCAGCCCGGTCTTCGTTGCCTCCGAAACGTTCGAGAAGAAAGGCCAGATTCCGGGGGTCGCGATAGACGATGTTGGAATAGCTGGACGGGCAGCGCTCCGAATGGCAGCCGTCTTCATAGAAATCTCTCTGGAGATGTTCTTCAATCCGGTAAACGCCCTGTGAGACCCACCGTTCCGCCTCTTTGAACTCGGGCAGATTGATGCCCAGTTCCGCCAGGGCGTAGGAACCCATCACCTGCCAGTTGCCCGACCGGTATCCCTGTTTTTCCAGCTCGTACAGCCAGCGCGCGGAACCCAGGTAGTTCTTGAGCATCCGCTCGTGAGTCTGCACCGAGAGTCGGCCCCGGTTCAGCTTGTAGAACTCCAGAAATACGCGGTTCCGGCGCGACCCGAGCCCGAGTTCGTACCAGATCGGATCCAGGTGCGTGTAAGCGCCCACGACGTCGTCCCGCTGTTCGTACCACTGATTGAAGAGTTTGTCGAAAACATCGAGATATTTCGTGTCTCGCGTGCCAAGGTACGCCCACAACAGCGGCCCCGACCAACCCCAGTAGTGAAAACCGTATTTGCCGCTCCTGCCGTAGTCCGCGTTGAAATCCACGACCGGGCCGTGCTGTATGGTAACGCCGCCCCATCCGGTGATGTTGTGAGCGGCCACGCGATCCGCCGCCGCCGTGTAGTTTCTGGTGCTGAAGTACTCGTATGCCTGGTCGATGGTGCGATAGGGGATGCCGACGTTGATATAGTCGAATCCGGATCGGGCGTCCCAGTACGCCCCCCACGCCCTGTAGGCGGCGGCGTAGTCTCCTTGGTCCACGGCGCGCTTGACCGCCTCGAGCCCGGCGCGGTTCAGATCCATCGCGGCAAAGAGATCGGGATCGCTGATGTGCTTGATCTGTTCGCCCAGGTAGAGGGGATCTTCACGGAGATCGGTGCGCGCCTCTCGGAAAGCCGCCGCAAATAGAACGAAGTCACTGAAACCGACGCGCCCGTCGAGATTCAGATCGAATCGTTCGTCGAAGGCGTCATCGGACGCGGACGTGCCAAAGTTGCGGACGAAGGCGACGAAGTCCTCGAAGCCCACGTGACCGTCACCGGTGAAGTCCCCCGGCACGCCGCACCATGCGGCGGTGAACGCCAGCATGACGGCCAGAAACGGTCCGGAGCACCTCTTGATCAGGACTCGTGGGGGCATGTTGCGCTCCGGAGGAGAGACAACTGGGACCGTAAACGAATATACGGGCGAAGCAGCAGGGTAGGGGACTCACACATTCGAATCTACAGGCGTCAGCAGGAAAGTAACAAAGATCCGGTGGGCAAATGGGTAACCAAATATACGTACACTACTTACAGGTTGGAACACTTTCTCTCAAGTGTCTCCGTCACAATTGAGCTTTGAGACGTAGGCGACGCGCATTCGTCCAGCGTGATACTTCGCCCAGTCCGGCACGTGAACAGTCATCAATGCCTTAAACAGTTTTCCGTGGTTTGGAACGCGCAGGTGTAACAACTCATGTGCAATGACGAAGTCCTGGAAACCAGGTTCCTGGTCGGCCAGATCGATCGCAAGAGTGATGATCCCCGACGTCGAGCAGGAACCCCATTTCCGCGTCATCTGTTGAACCCGCACAACCCTTGGGCGGACGCCCAGCGTTTGGGCCCAGTTATCCACGCGATCGCGAATCAATTGACGACTCTCGTCACGAGTGCGCATCTGTGTCAGATTCGAGCAGGATTTCAAGTATGGTCTCAACGATCCGGGCGCGTTCCTTCTTGTTAACCTCCAGAATCGGTTGGTAGAGAGCAGATCGAAGTCTCCGTTTTTCGTCCTCATTTTCTGATGCGTTCGGAAAGCGCACGAGAAGCGTTTCCGCTTCACGTGCCACCATCGAAGCCGAGATACCTGCGGACTTAAGGGTTGTGTTCTTCTTGAGCGTCCAGTACACACCGAATGCTTGAGTCGAAAGACCACTGTCTTCAGCGGCTTTTGCCACATCTTCTTTTTCTTTCGCCAGTGCCAACAACTGCTCCATTGCCACGAGGCTCGTCGCATTGCGGTTCTGAAGATCCTCGAGGATGTGTTCGGCGCGTTCTTTGATCGGTCGAAACACGGGTGCCTTTTCCGGTTCCGCGTCTATTTCGTCACGCAAGCCCCGCACGAGATTGAATATTTTCGCTTCGTCGGAGCCCGGTTCGTTTCGAAGTGCCTGGACCGTGGGCGCATCGAACGTCACTGTTTTGATCACGTCTCCAAGGCCCTGTTGAGTAACGCTGTCTTTCACCAGACTGGCCGTTTTCAGGCCCAAGGGTGCGTTGTAAGTGGTATTCGTCTCATAGGCATTAATGAGAACGGCATGTAATTTCGCAAGGTTTTTGTACGTATTAATGTGCTCGCGAAGTTCAGGAGATGGTGACAGGATTTCCCAAAGGGCTTCAATTTCCCTAAATGCGTGAAAATAAGATCTTCTTGTCTCCGGAACCAGAAAACGACCGTAGATGATTTCCTCAAGTCTCTCATCGGCTCCACCTATGCCTGCCTCGCCAAGATATTCAATCCTTGCACGCTCGATCTTTCCAAGGCAATCCTGTAGAAGAAGATCAAGATCCTCGATTACTCCGCTGACATCGGTAGAGTCAAATCTCAGCGCCTTTCTCAATTCCCGAAGGACGCCCACGAAGTCCACGACCAGTCCAATGCGTTTGCCGGCGCCATTCTCGTCAACATGAGGTCGATTGACGCGCGCGATCGCCTGAAGCAGTACATGATCTCGCATAGGCTTGTCGAGATACATACAGTAGAGAAGTGATGCGTCGTAACCGGTGAGCAGCTTGTCGGTTACAATCAGAATCTTCGGATTCTCATCCGCCTTCTTGAATAGGAGTCGGACCTCCTCCTCGCGGCTCGTCGACAGCTGCAACTTTGCGACCAGGGGACGGTCAATCACGTCCGCCGTGTTCTCGGTATAGACAGCCTCAGACCACTCGGGCGGCAGATACCTGTCCAGCGCACGCTTGTATTTTGCACAGGCCTCGCGGTTTACGCCCACAAGAAACGCCTTGTAGCCAAGCGGTTCGACGTTTTTCTTGAAGTGCTCCGCGACGTATATGGCGACTTTTTCAACCCTATCGTCAGCAGTCAGGAAAGTACGCAGACCGATCGCTCTGTCGAGAATCCTGTTAAGTTCATCGACATCGGTAACGCTTTCCGACTCCGCCAATTCGAAGAATTCCCTGTCAAGTCGCTCGACCGGTACGGTCATTTCACTCGGCGCCATCGTGTGGCGGAGCGGAAGCGTCGTTTCATCCTCAATCGACTCGGCGATGGAATACTTGTCGAGATAACCCAACTCGTCGTCGACACCGAAAATCTTGAAGGTCCCTTCGCCCTGGTCAGTCTTCGCGATCGGTGTGCCGGTGAAACCGATGATGGTTGCATTCGGAACTGCCGCCATCATGTAGGTGCCCAAATCTTTGGCTACAGAACGATGGGCTTCGTCGATGAACACGTAAATGTTGTCGCGCGTGTTCGCGTCCTTGTCGATCCCCTCGAATTTGTGGATCATCGAGATGATCAGGCCCCGTTTGTCGGCTTCCAGCAATTCCTGTATTTCCTTCTTGGAATTCGCCTGCCAGACGGCAATGTCCTGCTGCTGCATCTCGCCCAGGAGTCTTGCAACCCAGCCCTTGAGCTGTCCTTCGATTTCCGTGCGGTCCACAACCACAACCACGGTCGGTGTTTGAAATCGATCCTTGCGCTCCAAAATCAACCGCGCAGCGGTGAGCAGGGTAAAGGTCTTGCCCGAACCCTGGGTATGCCAGATGAGCCCGCGGCGCTTTCCCGATTCCGAACAACGTTCAACGATACGATCGATCGCACGCCTTTGATGCTGGCGCAGCACCGATTTGCGTGTTTCACCGTCTTCAACGTAAAAAAGGATCCAATCCCGTAGCGTACGGAGGAAGTCCGTTGGCTCAAAGAATGACTGCACCGCAAATCGGTAACTCTCCTCCCGACGTTCCTTCCAGCGCGCCATGAAACGCCGATTGGCGTTCCACGTCACGCCGTACCAGTAATCGAGGAGATGGGTGACGTTGAACAGCTGTGCGGCGCCGATCAGCTCGGGTGTTTCAAGCTCGTAGCGCTTGAGTTGGCCGATTCCGCGATCGATCGCATTGCGATCGGTCGGATTCTTGTGTTCCACGATGGCAACCGGTACACCGTTGACGACGAACATCACGTCGGCACGATTGGCTTTGCGCGCGGGTGGTTTGAGTCTCCATTCCCACGTGACATAAAGGACGTTCTCATTGGACTGTTCGAAATCGATGATCTGAACGCGCCGA
Organism: Gemmatimonadota bacterium; assembly: GCA_028874335.1. Taxonomy (GTDB): domain Bacteria; phylum Latescibacterota; class UBA2968; order UBA2968; genus JAAXHE01. The sequence goes on from JAPPJY010000075.1 coordinate 146,451, forward strand.
TAACGGCTCTCATCCTCGTCGTACAACTGGCGCTCGCCGCGCAGCCAGGAAAGCATCTCGCGGTTGCCCTCTATCGTCGCAGGGATTGCCTCGAGACGCTCGATCACGGAACGGATGGCATCGTTTGACATCCAGGGATTGAATTTCCCAAGCGCTTCTTCCAGTTCATCACGGAAAAACATCCCAGTCTCGCCGTTGCGCAAACGCAGGGCGTCCCCGGGCTGGATGGGTGTCCAGCCGACCTCGGCCGCGTGGCGGACCAAGGGAAACTGGACGGTGCCAGCTTCAGTGATGTTAAGTTCACTCATGATTGGATTCAGGCGGCACGATCCGCTCAAGTTGGACTATCAAGGTGGGTAGTTCCTCCTGTACCACCTTCCAGACGATTTCGATATCTGTTTCGAAGTAGGCATGCACGATACGATTACGCATTCCAACGATCTCGCCCCACGGTATGCTGCCAATAGTCTCTCTTATGCTGGTACTCACACGAGACGCGGCCTCGCCGATGATCTCCAAAGACTTCAAGACCGCATTCTGGCGAAGTCGGCTCGCCTCGAAATCCGCGTATGTAATCCCCGAAACAAAATCCACGGCATCCCGGGACGACAACAGCATGTCAAGCAGTTAGGCACCGTCACGTCGCATAGACTTCCTCAGCCGAATCGAGAATAGCCCTGCGGCGGATGTAGTTACGGCTCTGCTCCACGGCAGAGCGCGTCACCAGATCTACTTCTCTACCAAACAGCGCCGACAACCGCGCGGCTACTTCCGCAATACCCAACAACCCCGGTGTTCGCCCCGGTTCGAACTCAACCAGAACGTCTATATCGCTCTCAGGTTCAAAGTTTTCCCGGAGGGCCGATCCAAAGACGGCAAGCCGTTTGATGCCGTACTCTTGGCAGACGGCAGCCAGCGCGAATTTCGATACCGATATCTGTAAGTTCATTACTGTCTCCTCACCTGCTTCGTTACAACGAACAATGCCTGTCGGCCACGATGTTCCAGGAAAGTGCGCACCGCCTTGGCCGCCTGCCTGCTGCAGGCAGGACTCTCTGCGTGTGCCAGTGGTAGCTTTGAACTCCGCAAGTGCGCCGTGAAAGGCGCGGAACTTCAGTGGGTGAGAGTCCCACCCGACAACTGTTGCTACAGTCGGTAGCAACCGGAGCAGGGACGTAGGCAACAAAATCTCTGAAGCCTCCGGTGTAGAGGGTCGCAAGGCGACTCGGCGAGTATGCAGGCCGTAACGCGCAGTGAACGCTGAGCAGGCCTCGAAAAAGGTAATGCGGGAGCCGACCCGTCTGTGGATCGGGGAAGGCCGCCGTCGTTGGAAAAAGAAAGCAACGCGTGCATCCAACGGTCCCGCCGGGGTATTGGCGACGGCATGCATATATAAGGAGATCCGGCGCAACACGGGAAGCCCCAGCGGTGGCGGAGAGGCGCCAACCGGAGACCCGTGAGGGACAGGCCGGGCCGTATGGGGTGGCGGACAGGCTCGTAGTACCGATGATGCCGGGTAACGCCGGCGGAGGAAAGGGGCCTGACTTCGGATGCGCTTGTGAAGGAGACAACGGTCGGGAGAGTGACGCAAGCCTATAACCTCCTCCAAGAGTAGACGAGGCGATTCCGGATCAAGCTAAGGTTTCAGGCGAAGCCGTCCGGGCAGTTCGGGCAGCGTGTGCCTGAAGGCGACGTCCGTCGGAGAGCCGGATGCGGGAAAACCGCACGTCCGGTTCGACGAGGGGGATGTGGAAACGGGGTACGGAACGGCAAGAGGCCACTCTTGTACTACCGCGCCACATCCCTACTCTACAGTGCGGAGAGCAATTGTCCGTCTGAGCGAGGTGCTTGGGTTCGATACTCATCACAGATAATCTATGCGGTTTAACGTAATGTCTCCTGCCCGAATTTCACCCGTCATCAGCCTGTGCAGCAGCGCCTTGAACAGTTCTTCCAGTGTGGTGCGCTTCCTGCGATGTAGTTCAATTTTGTGGTCGATGGCGTCGAGGATGGTGATGATCTCGCGTTGCTCGCTGAGTGTAGGCGGCAACGGGAGCAATAAACTGTCTATCGCTGCTGTGTTCAGGTTGAATTTACCATCTGAGGCTGAAATGGCTCTCCCGGCCACGATGCTCGTTCCATGTTCAGAGCCGAAGAAGGATGCTGCGAAGTGGGGGACCACGTGGTCTGGCCTCACTCTTGCGCGAATCAGATACGACGCGAACAAGGCATTGGCAGGATGGCCTTCGTAGACGGCGCACGAACCAAGGCGATCAAGTACACCGTTCGTCCGTATAAAGAGCAGGTCGCCGTCTTCAAGTTGGTACCGTGCGGCATCGCTACTTGAAAGCGCACAGTATTTCAGATCGTCCGCATTGACACATTGTGGCTCGATGTTTGGGATGCGAAGCACAGGGCGCTCCGATACGTCGTATGTGCACCGGACCGACGTACCATATTGGAGTTTCTCGCGCACGGACCTAAAACTGACGACCTTCCAATTCTCCGGCATCGGCCCGATTTCCGTATCCTTCTGTACCTCGCCCCGCAGCCCACGCGTAAACATGGTCCGCATCGCGGCGCGTTTGAGAGCTTGACCTTCTTCAACCAATGTCTCTGATCTACTGATTGCCTCGTGTACAAGCCAAAGCAGGTCGGCAATGCGCCGCTGCTCATCGAGCGTAAATGCGGTTACTCCAAACTTCCTTATGTGTGCCCATGATGTCCTCGGATGTTGGACGCCGGTGGTTCCTGCGACGGCATATTCAAGGAAGCCTGGAGAATGGACAACAGCGGCGAGGAATCTCGCATCCACGCCTGCATTCGGCCGGAGTACAAGTAGCTCCGTCGTGCAGACGCCCGCCTCCTTAGCCAGGACAGCCTTGTCCAAGTATGGACGAAGCTTTCCGTACAGCACATCGCCAGGTTTGAACGCCGATGTGTTGCTTCTCATGTCCGCTGCTTTACCTCCGCCGATACGTACGAGGTGACCGGACGCAAGATGTTCCAGGCCAAGATAGAGCGCGTCCGGCCTGCCGCCGGGTCTGACTGGCTCGGCGATCAGATCGCACAGTTCCGAAAGGCGGACGGTCTCGGAAGCGGTCATGCCAGACCCTTAAGCCGCACGGCCGGCAGTCTCTTCAACTGCTGATTCAGTGGATCCACTTCAATTCCGACGGATTCCAGCGCTGTCACACCCAAGAGCGGCTCCGCGCCAGCCTCGCCGAAGATGATCGTCCCGCCGACGAACTCGCCCATAAACTCGATCTTGGCAACGGCTACGTCCACCGAGATCTCGCTGCCGTCGGCCAATTCATATACGCGCTTCCCCTCGGGTTTGAGACCGATGGCTTCCAGGTGCTGCCTGGGGGCCAGGGAATCCGTGGCGCCGGTGTCAACCAGAAAAAGCCCCTCCCAGACCCTGTTCGGATCGGCGGGGTTCGTAATTCTGACCGTTACATGCGTCGCTCCCATTTTTCTCGCCTCCGTGGAATGTCGGTATCCGAATACTATTGCAGCTTTGCCAGCATCTTCGCCAGGCGCGCGTCAATTTCACGGGCTTCTGTGTCCAGACGCTGCATATCTGCAATGATCTCCGCTATCGGGCGCTGCTCCTCAGTGTGAGCTTGCCCCACCCACCGACTGGGACTGAGATTGTAGTCGGCCTCCTCAGCCTGCTCTCGCGTAATGACAGCTACGTCACCATCCACTGGCTCGCCCTTGAGGAAGGCCGCCGCGAGCGGGCGGATGTCCTCGTCAGGGATGTAGTTCTTGGGCCGTCCCTTGCGCACGCGTCGGCTGGCATTTAGGAGCAGGATCTTATTCTGCCGCGAGGCGGGCTTGCGTTTTGACAATACGACGATAATCCCGGCGGCGCTGGTGTTGTAAAAAAGATTGTCCGGCAGGAGTATGATGCCGTCGATCAGGTCCTGCTCGACGAACCACTTGCGGATGTTGCGCTCCCTGTCCTCATGTTTTGCACCCGAGCCGCGAGTCACGGCGCCGGTGTCAAGCACGACCGCCGCCCGCCCGCGCTCGTTCAGGCAGGCGACAGTGTGCTGGAGCCAGGCCCAGTCGCCCTTACCGGTCGTGGCGCCGCCTTGTGTGCGGAAACGGTCGAAAGGATCGTTGGCGAAGATGTCGGGTGCGAACGGTTGGTTCCACATTGGATTTGCTACGACGACGTCGTAGGTTCCGATCTGGCCGGTTGCGTTTTTGAACTTGGGATTGATCATCGTGTCCCCGCGGGCGATTTCGACTTCCATGTCATGGATGATCGCGTTCATATAGGCAACAGCGTAACTCTCGGCCTGCAGTTCCTGACCGCAGAGTTTGAGCGGCACGCGACTGATGGGGTCGAGTTCCCGTGCGACAAGCTGGAGTTTGACGAGCAACCCCGCCGACCCGCAGGCGTAGTCGTGGCAGGTCTCGCCTGGTCTAGGGCGCATAATGTGCGCCATGAGAAGGCCGACCTCGGTCGGGGTGAAAAACTCGCCTGCGCTTTGGCCGGAACCTTCCGCAAATTTCCTTAGCAGATACTCGTATGCGCGGCCGAGGAAGTCAGGTTGCACGTCGGCCAGGCCGAGCCGATACCGCGGATCGGAAAAGGTTTCAATGACCTCGGCGAGCTTTGCGGGATTTACATCCCGTTCACCGTTGCGCTCGGACGCGAAGTCGACAACATCAATGACGCCAGAGAGCGAAGGATTCTGCTGTACGATAGCCCGAACCGCCCTCGTCAAATGTTCGCCGATATCCCTGGGCCGCGTGCTTCGTCCCTGGTCGTCATGCGGCCATTCATAACTTTCGCGGCCACTGACGACGCCCCATCGCGCTTCCGGTGGGAGGTAGAAACGTAAAAGATCGTGGTCGCCCTCTGCAATCTCCCTGGCGACGTCGCGGTCTCCGTACTCCTCGGCCAAGCGTTCGATTTCGTCGTCGAAGACGTCGGACAATCGTTTGAGGAACAGAAGCGGCAGCAGATAATCCTTGAACTTGGCGGCGTCCTTTTCGCCACGTATGGAGCAGGCCGCGTCCCACAACATCTGCTCCATGGTCTTCGTTGAAGGAGTGTTCGATCGTCTGCTACCGCGCCGCCGCCGCCGGGTAACGCCCGCCGCCGCGTCGGTCGATTCCGAGGCAGCGGTTGGGTCAATTCCCGCGTCAGCAGCCAAAGCAGCGATTGCCTCCTGAGCCGCCTTTTGCGGCCTTGTCGCGCCGCCCTCCCAGCGGTTCACCGTCGCAAACGTGACGCCAAGACGGTCCGCGAGTTGTTCCTGAGTGAGGTCCATGCTGGCGCGGATGGCGCGTAACGTAGCGGCCACTTCGGTTAATTCTGTTATATTTGGCATATCTGAAATATGAATAGATCCTGAGCGTCTGTGAATAGGATTCCAATCGTGGGTCGTTATTCAGGCTTCATCAGCCAATTCTAAAACTCTTCGCTTTAAGTCTTCGGACAACCACATTCCCGCATTCTCAAGAGCATTGAGGAAGGGAGCCACTGATGCAATCATATTTTTTCATTGCTTCAGGTTCCTGGCATTGGAGAAGTCCTTTGCCAGTTCTTCTGAGGGCAGATTAATGGCTGATACCTGGTAGGACTTTAAGGCATCTAAAAACGGAACGCGTTCCATACCCGCAAAACGAGCGGCCTGCCCTGACGACAGTCGTCCGATTTCAAACAGTTTGACTGCTATCAACATACGTCCTTTTTCAGCGAAGTCTTCAGGGGTTTCGCCGAGGATTTGCAAAATGTCATCCGGACATTCAAATGTCATCCTGGACATGTGCGCTCCTTATTGAAAAAATACAGCGTTTGCGACGACCCTCACAAGCCCGAGTTTCGACCACACACTTTGGCATTGTCATTGCCGTGTCGAGGGCGCGTTGCTCCTGGGCGAGGATAAGGCTGGCACGGATGGCCTGTGATGTTGGACTGATGGATTTACAATCTGTTGATTTTGCCATGTTTGCATTATACGGCTATTTGAGGATGTGGGGATCAATGACAGTACCCAATAGCGACCAACGAGCAAGTAGAACCTCTCCCCACCCAAAAACCCCATGGCAAGTCTTGGTCAAGAGAAATGCACAAGACGCTGCGAAAGTTCCAAACCTCCAACTGCGACTTTATTCCACGACCCTGTATCCCCGGAGGGTGACAGTGGCGATGTTGACATCTACCTTCAAATCCAGTTCCATTCTCAACCTTCGCATGATCCGTTTAGATGAGTATGTTTTGCCGACCTTAGTAATCAGTTCATAGTTCCGCAAGAGCACATCCGGCGCGGCGTCTTCGAGAATGTCGAGTAGAGCTTTCAGGTCTTCACGGGCGTTCTCGAGTTTGCCCAACAGGGCGTTCGCGAGACCCCGATAGTACAACCCTGGCTGGTCCCTGAGTCCGGATTTGCTGTTTAACCGCCCGACGGCTTTTTCCAAGACGGTATTAACCTCGCCTCGCGAAAGGCGTTCGGCCATGAGGTACATCCAGGCGTCGTCAGGCGTGTCGGCTTGATGTGTCTGAATATAGGCTACGAAATCAGAGAATAGCGTATCGTGCTCAATACCGATCTTCTTGAGCAACTCAGCAAACAGGGGTTTCTCTTGTGGTTCTATTGAGGCCAACAACTTGAGGCGTGGCGGGCTCAGAACGCCAGTTTTCGGCTCCACAAGAACACCGCGCTGGTTCTCCAATCGCTCTTTGGCGACGGGATAGCCACCTTCCTTTCCAAGTACTTGATGTACCGCGAATCCATTCGTTGGCCAATGTACGTCCAGACTCCACAACCTGCCGGTATCGCTCGCCGCGTCGTCCCCTTCGCAGGCGAAGTACAGCGCAATCCACGGTAGCAAGGAGAAATCCAGGAGGTTTGTTTCGCCACCCAAGTGCCGCATTGCCGTATGGATTTCTACCGGAGACAACTTTTCCACCATGCTGCTCTTGCCCACTGGGCCGAGCTTCAGCATATTCACCTGATGGCGACCAATTGATGCAAGAGCATCCTGACTCCTTGTGTTCCACCGCCGTGAGAGCGTTGAACGGACATCTTTGTACTTTCTGTTCTCTCCCCTGTAAATCAGCCTGCCGTGGCCATCCTTGAAAGCGTCGGCTATGCGGATTGCCTTCTGGCGAATCATCTCCTGCGTCAACGTGCTTCCGCTCAACCAGTCGATGAACCAAGGCGCCGTGTAGTAGCAAATCTCGTCAGGATGCTTGAATATTTCCAGGGCGACGTCCACTGGACCGCCGTATTCCGCGGGAAGGCTTTGAGTAGTCTCAATTCCAGATATGTCCTTGAGGCGGAATGCAAAGTCCGTCCAAGCACTTCGGCCTCCCGTGATATAGACGCTAAGCGGAGGCGCCTTCATACGGATACTTCCAGGAGGCATCTCAGGCGCTGGTGTCATTGAAGCACGGACATGGGTTGCCGGTTCGGGAAATTCCTTAATCGGAGTCAGTAGGCTGTAGAGGTCTTCATCCAATCCCATTGCTATACGCTCCGGCTAAACTTGCCGCCTGTTCGTCTCATATCCTACTATTGCATACTTATTAAGGGGGTCAAATTACAGCTTGCATCCTCGTACTCTGTCGTACGGCGGCATTCCGTCAAACATCTGCCGCTTGTAGTCACAAACGCTACTCTCATGTCCCATGCGTACGCTACCCTGCCCTTTTGTTGCGTCAACTAATTAATGCTCCACGTAATAACATGCAGTTGCGATAATCGAAAGGTCAATCCGCCGACGTTTGACGTGGATGCCTTCTTAGCTGCTCTAGATGCAGAGATGCAGGCCCGCCAATGCACCTGGAAGCAGGTGGCGGACGATTGCGGCATCAGCGCCTCGAAGGTGAGCCTTATGTCGCGAGGCAAACACGCTGACGTGAACGGCCATGCTGAACCCTCCAGATGGCGCGCAAGAATCCGGTATTTTGCCACGATTCTGTTATATTTGCAATATCCACATAAAGAATATAATAAAATATCGCGACTTGTGAAAGCGGGTTTATCCGTTTATGGAGAAAATGGGGAGCATATATTGCCGCTTACGAGGAATCCAACCTCTAGATTTAAGGTCGGAAGCCAATCCGGTGTGCGGCATCGGGGTGTTAGTCGCTGGGCGTGTTCGTGCGCGAATACTGTCTGCATTGCAGGGGACAATGGCTGGGAGGGGCGACGGGGCAACTGATTATGTGATAAACGAACTGAGGTTGCCGTTGAATCTGTCGATCCGAATCGCCTGCACGTCCGAATCAGGGCAGGGGAGTGTATATCTTCGCTGTCAGGTCGATCCGGCGGCCTTCCTTTCGAAAACCGCGTTCCAGTCGGTACGTCCGGTGAACTGCATGGCCGCAAACAGGGTGGCGATGCACAAGACCGTAATGGCGAGGCCGGTATACCCGGAAAAGAAAAACGTGTATGAGAAGAGTACCAGGTAGATGAACTGTCCCGCGCCGATTTCGACGAATGCCAGGCGCGTGCCCACGACCAGACGCATGTACGATATAACGAGGAATATCGAGACCGCGGAAGCAAGTACAAAAGCGTAGTGGATGAGCATGTGGTCGACCAGGTAGGCCAACAGCAGGTGGAAGCTGAAGAAGGCGGCCCCGATGAAGAAGCAATGCATCGGGTGCAGGTCGAGGCGGCGCACGGTGGTAAAGACAAAGAGCAGGAAGAAGAACAGGAAGAGGGATATCGGCGCCGCAAGGACAACCTGTCTGACCCATGGCCCCGGGTTGAGGCGGGCCGGCATGATCATGCCCAGATCGACGCCGGTCAGGAGATGATCGTATCGCCACTTCAACGTCCACGCGTCGCCCGTCCGGGTCTTGGAAGTGGGGGATACGCTGTCGGCGGGAAAGTCGATCGCGTCGAAGTCTGTTCGCATCATGAGTTCAAAGTCCGTCACCTGGTTGACGTCTTCTCCGAAACTGTAGCGCCACCGGTCCAGGCCCCGGGAGCGATAGGACACGTGGACGAGGACTGCCTGGCCGGGCGCGAGATCGACGGGCTGGACCAGATGGCCTGCTCGGACCGGGACCTCGGCGATCAGCAGGCTGTCCACGCTCAGGGTGAAGTCGTCGTACACGGCGCGATGGGCGGGCAGCTCCAGATCGAAATAGAGTCTGAGACTCCGGTCGGTTGGGTTGGACAGGGTGTACGATGCGGCGAACCGGACCTCGTAGGTGGCATACCACAGCAGGCCCTTGCGACGGTGTTCGAGGGACAGGTCGACGTCAATGCGGCTGGCGTTCAGGCTATGAAAGTGCTTTTCGTCCACCGTACGAGTGACGGTCTGACCGTCCTCGCCGGATTCCACCCGTGTGACGCGTTCCAGCCGGTAAACCTGCGGGGCCTGCTGGGTCTGGGCGGTTCCCCAGAGTTGCCCCACGGCATCTTTAAGCTTGCCGTCCTGTTCCAGGGTGCGCAGGTGGATGGTCTGCCCCAGAATCAGCCAGGCGACCGAAATACACACAAAAATCAAGCCGATGGCGATGATGCGTTGGACCATGTGACGACCCGAATTCAGTATACGAGAGGAGTATTGTTAACTCTGTTCATATTGAACTTCCGCCGAATCCAGAACCTCCTGCCTGAAGTATGGGCTCAAGTCCTCTGGTGTCCGCAGATCCACTTTACGTCCCGGAAACAGCTCAGATAACTCCAACTCCATTCCGGCTACGCCGAACAGTCCTGGTATGCGATCCGGATTGAACTCGACAAGTACGTCAATATCGCTATCAACGCCGAAGTCTTCTCTCAGTACCGAGCCAAAAACCGCGAGCCGCTTGATTCCGTGCTCTTGACAGAAAATCGCGAGAGCCTTCTTGGATACCGACAGATTTGGGTTCATTGTTCCCGCTCATTCAGGGTTTGAACGATATTATCATCCGGCTCGATATTTACCACAATTGGAATATCACAAAACGGATGGTATCCGTCAATACCGTTTGCACAATAGCGGCTTTCTGAAGTCACGGGGAAGGCAGGCTGCGAAGGCGCCGCACCGGCGAGCGCGTGGGTGCCACGAACTCGACTATACGAGAGTTGGCTTGTCTCTCACGGTGCGGCGAGACTGCGGACGATGGAGGGATTCCGTTTGTTGATGAGTGTGCCCGACCTTGACAATGATCAAGTTTTACAGAAAGTGCGAGAGACGCGCGTACATGTATCTGCCCATGAAATCGTAGGTGCTGGAATCCGACGTGCCGAGAAAGCCGTTAAAGATCACCGCCGGCCGCTGATTGAAGACGTTGTTGATACCAACGGTCAGCACGGATGCCCCCGCGCGAGTACCCAGTCTGTAAGATCCGTACAGGCCGATCGTGCTGTTTGAGCTGACCTTGCGACTCACCGGCGTTACCGATACGTCGTCGCGGTACAGGCCCTTGCAATCGTCGTCTTCGCATTCTAGGAAACCACCGACGTACTTCAGGTTCAGACCGAAAGAGATTCGCGGCTGACTCAGACCCGCCGTAAGCGCATGCCGCCATCTCGGAAAGACGCCCAGGTCGTAATAGCCCCTACCCTTCACCAGTTCCAGGCCGCCCGGGGCCGGCACAAGTTGCTCGTATTTGAACAGCAGATTGCTCTCCGTACGGGCCGTCAGAAATCCCAGCGGCGTGTCGACGCTGTAATCCAGTTCGATGTCCAGTCCGCTGGTCTCGGTTTCACCCACGTTGGCGCCCTGCGAAAAAATGGTCGTTATCAGTTTCGTGTTCGGGTCCCGCACAATCTGATCGCAGTAGGATGGGGTTACCTGCGAATAGCAGTTGCTCAGAATGAGACCCGCGGGAAGCGACCCGATCACATCCTCTATTTTATTGGTATAGTAGCTGATGGCAATATCCAGGTTTTCGGCGTATTCTGGCTGGTAGACCAACCCGGCCGTAATCATGGCGGCGGTTTCCGGATCGAGCTCGGTAGAGCCGCCAACCTTGGCGCGCAGCTGCGCGCGTGAGTCCTTGAAGTCGGGCGGGACGCCGGCAGCCGCGCAATTCCTCTGCTGCTCGGCTGTCAGTGTCCGGGCGCTGCCCGCTTCGTCGACCACGCTGCAGGGATCGCTTACCAGAGGGAAGGCATCGCTCTGGCCGAGGAACATCTCAGCGATGCCGGGCGCGCGAAACGCATTGGATATAGTCGCCCGGAGCGTCAGCCCGCGGGGAAGCTCGCAACGGGTGCCCGCCTCGTACGTGAAGCCACTCCCAAAGGTGTCGTAATCGAATGCCCTGCCGGCTGCCGACAGGTCCAGACTTGCGGCGTCGGCTCTAAGCACCGGAACGGAGGCTTCACCGTAGAGCGCCCTCACCGAATACGCGCCTTCGGTCGCTTCCTGTTTGCTGCCGGTCGTATTTCCGGATCTCGTTACCGGATCGGGCAGATAGGCGCCGGCCTCCCAGCGGGAAGATACACCCGCTGCCACACCCAGCGGCCCGGCCGGCAGTTCGGCGAGCTGTCCGGTCAGGTTCAATTGAAGGATCTTCTGCTTGGAATAGCCCGTGGCGATACCCGTATACTGGATATAGTCCAGCATTTCCTGTGTGATGGTGCCGGCGCCGTGCAGCAGATCCAGCGGCACGCAATCGCCGAGGGCGGCGCATTCCTCGGCCGGCCCCAGCGCGTGCGCGAGACGGCTGCGGACAAATCGACCTTCGTTGATATTCGTACCCTCGCTGCGTCCGTACGTGAACGAGACGTCGCTCTCGAAGTCCAGAAGCGGATATTCCATACCCAGCACAATTCGATACGTGTTGATATCCTGAATAAAATTCCTGTTTCCCGCTTCCACAAACCGGCGGCGGACGTCGTAAAACTCGCGGCCGAATTCGTTGTGTATATTCGTTGACGATATGGAGAGGCCCTCACTGATAATGAAAAGGGGAGTCGGGGCGAGCTTTTGATCGGACTGCCGGTTGGTATAAGAGACCTCGAAGAAGCCTTCCGCCTCCGGTGCGAATTCATAGGTGCCGCTGAGAAAGGAAGTGTAACGGGTCTGGGGCGTGTAAAGGTAATTTTCCGGCTGGTAATTGTACAGGTCGCCGCTGCCGTCGGACGAATTGCCCGCCCAGTTGAATGGGCGCCAGCCAGCGTTGGGATCGAGGTGATAGTCGCCGGCGTCTTCGCCGGCAGCCGCATTCACGGTCTGCCACGCCTCGTTGCCGGGGTCGCCGGTCCGGTCGATGATGTGGCCTTCCGGCGTCGCAGAACTGCCGCTGGTGGCGTAGGTGCCGTCGTTCTTTTCCCAGTCGTACGTCTTGTCTTCCGTGCTAAAGGGCCGGTCGCCTGTCCATACGGGCGCCTGATTGTGGTAACCGGCCGAAAACAGGACACTGCCTTTTTCGCTTTTCAGACCGGCGGTCACGCTGATGTCAAGCGTCTCGCCGTCGCCCTCGCCCGCGACGCCCCGGTAGATTTCGAATTCAAGCCCCTCAGTTTCGGCCCTCGTAATAACGTTGACAACGCCCCCGACCGCATCCGAACCGTACACGGCCGATGCGCCGTCCTTGAGCACTTCCACGCGCTCGACGGCGGAGGCGGGAATGGCGTTGAGATCGACCGAGGAATTGGCGCCCGTGCCGCCCGGCACGAAGCGACGGCCGTTGAGCAGAACCAGCGTTCGATGGGCGCCCAGCCCCCGGAGGCTGATACGGGTAGAGCCGTCTCCGCCGTTGTTGGCCTGGGTATTGATGGCATTGGATTGAACGGTCAGGGTCTGCAGGACGTCGCCTATGGACGCCAGGCCCCGTACCTTGATTTCATCCCGCGACATGACAATCACCGGGGCGGGCGTAACCAGGTCCTCGCTCTTGATCCGCGACCCGGTGACGGTAATGGCGTCAAGTTCGTAGACGATTAACTCTTCATCCACTGCTTTTTCCGCTTCGTCAACCTCCTCGACGTCGTCACCTTCTTCGGCGGACGCCTGGAATGCGCAAGCTCCACCCAATAAAGTGAAAATCAGTGCGTACCGAAGGACCTTGAGATGGATCTGCATAGCGGAAGTCTCCTGTCGCGGGCACCGTTTAGAGAATACAGACGGCGTTGCTCTTTTTCATCTTGCGTGGAGGTCTATCAGTCGGCAGCCCGCGTTTGCCGAGGCTGTGCCGGGGAGCTATTCGGGGCCGGGCTAATTTTCCGGATGGGAGGGGGAAGGATTTCGCAGTGGCAACACACTGCCAGGACATTGCGTGGTCATCCCTGTCGCGTTTTCTATTAAAATATAACGTCGAAGGAGAATGCAGCAAGGTGTCAAGTGGTTCAAATTTCGAACCTGGCGACCGCGGAAGGACGATTCCCCTGGAGTCGACCGTCGGCGACGCGTGTGAACGGCTCAGGCGGGATTTTCTGGCGTTGCTGGGAGGCAGGGCGGGGCGTCCCTTGTCGGCGACCGGTCCTTCTGACGCAAATGCCGTTTCTCAGAAGTAAAGACAGGATGTGTCTGAATCATTGTGCCCTGACGGCGGCAAGCATCGTGCGAATCTGGTCGAGATTGACAGCGTTGTCAAACGAAGAGAGGGCGGTTTTGTGCTTGTTGCCAAGATTTTCAATGACCCTTTTGATTCTGTCCCGATCGGCGCCCGTGATTCCTCGTGTGCCATCGACAAACACGGTGGCAAGTGTGGATTGATAGAGGATAAACGCCTCTCGGTAATCCTTGACAACCGACTCCAGATGCTGGGCGATTCCTACCAACTGATTCTGTGCCAGGAACGACGTATGGAGCCGTGAATCGTCCGCCAATGCTTCGTAATTCGGCTCAGCTTTATTGCCGAAGGTGATCTCAGCGATTCTCGTATTCAACGATTTCTGGGAATACGGACCACCCTCGTTCAATAGCCTATTCGTCGTCTCAGGTTTTGCAGAAAGAACGTCCTTCTCTTTCAACAGGTCACTTTGGATTCTCATCTGCTCCATTTTCTCGAAGATCCAATTGTTCATGGATACACGGACGGCACGCGACTGAGCTTCGGTAACATCCAGGTTGGCTCTGAGTTGTGCATTGGCAGCGTCGAGCCTTGCATAGTAATCCACGTAGGGCTTGAGCGTCTCGTTAAAAACCTGCAAATCACTGGGTTTCACCTTTTTTTCTTTGACTGCAAGACTGGTAACGAATGAGGCGACACTCGACAGCCCTGCCGAGAGCGGTGTAATCGCTGCTGTGGATGCAAGCGGAGATTTCAAGGCTTGAGTTACAAATCCTGCAATGCGATGGAATGGAACGCCGCCCAGCTTTTTGACCTTTTTCTTCCTGAGTTCCGTCTCCAATGATTGCAGCGCGGACCTGGCGCCCGTGAAGATCGAGAACCCGAGCGAGTCGCTTGTCGGGCTTGTAATCTGGCGAACCGCGGACGCATAGTCTTCCTGTTTTATTGCGCTGTCAAGGCTGTTCAGTGTATTTCGCATCGCAGTCAGGAGTTTTTGATGAGCTCGCAGATCCTTCACGTCACTTTCGTATTTCGTTTTTCCTTTAGCAAGCTCCTTCCTGGTAATGGTCAGGATCGATTGACCGTGCTCGTCAGTATCGATCCGGATATCGTTTAAGTCTTCAGCTATTTTCTTTGTCTCGATGGTCAGGCTCTTCAAATCGCGCCGACCATGGGCTACACTGTCATCCAGTGTCTCGTACCGTTTCAACAGCAGATTCACCGTACCGTTCAGATTCGTGAACTGATGGGAAGTCGCTCGCTTCCCAAGCTCGTGTTGAAGTTGTTGGAGAACAGATTTCATACTTTCAATTTCAGCCAGAATCGTATCCAACCGGATACTGTCTTCCATAGAGAACCGAGATTCCACAGTGCCCTCAGGCAATGGCTGCTGGGCAGCGGCGGGAGTCGCCAGAAAAGCCGTTGCGAGTGATACGAGGGCAATTGCCGGCAAAAGCGTCCTCGTGCTCATTTGGTCCTCTCCGTGTTAGAGTGTGACATGGCAGCGGTTTATTGGTTGTTGTTATACTACGTAGACAACAACAATCCCGTCTATTGCACTTTCTGTCTGATCTTGCGTTCTTCCCGTTGACTGGCAAGGGTTCCGTGTCCGGTGGCAGTCATGTCTCTCTGAGCGTAGCGAAGAATCTCCCGTCTTCGCGACGGTTCCCTTAAATTGGTCCCTGATCGACGAACATGTGCGCGGACCCGTCGCCGGTTTGACAGGAAACGTAATTATGGCCGAATTGCAACTTGAAGACTCGTGCGACGCCACCATCTTCGCGCAAATAACGCCAAGAGCGACTGTTCCCTAATCGGGTCAGACCGGGTGAGTCTGCGCGTCTGATCACAGATATGCATTGGATGTCATGATTGAAAAGATACGAAATCCGGTCGGAAAATATCGATAAATCTCCGGATTAGCTGTCTCGATTAGACGTGGAACGGATTTCACGTTGGATCTCCGTGTTCAGAAACGCGAATCCGGCATGACCGCCGAATAGACGAATTCAGAAAGGATGGTGATTTCTAAAGGATTTCGAACAATTTACACAGCCAGAAGCCAAAAGCGGAGGCGTACAAACAACGAACACGAAAAGAATAGGGCGCCGTGGAAATCCACGGCGCCCTTTCGTAACGTGGTGTCAAGGATTCTATGTCAACGCAAACCTGGCCCGGATTTGCGTATACCAGTCTAACTGGGCTACGTCCGGGTAGAAATCCCAGATGTTGCTGTTTGCCCTGTGCAGCTTCTCCAGATCAGTATGAGTATGACGATTGCGGCCATACAGATCACTCCCAAACCGCCCCCGCGATGGTCGCCACCGTTGCGAGCCGGTTCAAGTCTGCCCACGATCAACTTAGTCATTATTATTCACGCTTGTCTGGCTCGCGCAAAACGAAAGACATCATCCAACCCTCTTCGCCTTCCGGTCAAGTCCACGATTCCAGTTAATCCGATTACTAACCTTGATTTGCAGGTCTTTGGGGACGTTAATTCGAATATGTGTTTGTAAATAAAGGCGATTAAACGGCTGATTACCAGGATACACCAGGTCACTGGCCGTGAAGGGAAAAAACGTCCTTCTATACGTCGATAACGCCCCGTTTCGAAGGGTTTTATCGCGTCGCCGCGTTGATGTTTTTTTCGGTTTGAGGCTAAGCGACGGTTACGCGTCTCGATTGTCGACGTGTGCGGAGATTGTGCGGAAGAGTTCAGGGGGGTTTCTCGTTATTCCGGATGGGGGAGGCGGGGCAGTATCCTGCTTCAACGACACCGGTTGCCGGGACATCGGGTGGTTGTCGCATTGGCTTGTTTCTATTTAAATGTAATGGCGAAGGCGAAAGCGGCAAGGTGTGAATTCGGCAGGATTTCGAGCCTGACGACTGCGGACGGACAATTTCCCGAAGTCGACAATGGACGACGCGCAACGGAGCTGTGGTTACGACCCTTAAATGACGCTCCCGAGATTTCTTACCTTGTGATTTCGATGCATGTTGTAGTTATTACCGGGTCGTGAGTAATTTTGCAGCTTCGATTGTCATCGCATTGTCTGCGGTTATCAGAAAGTCACCTGAAGAAAGGAAATCATCTGTGATGACACGCTTCTCGCATTGGATGTCGGCAGCGGCAGGCCACGGAGTGCTCTGGCCACTGATCTTGCTCCTGGCGGCGGGGCTGTCCGCCGCATGCGGCAATGATACGGTATCGGACGAATCCTCAGAGGGACTGAGGGACCTCACCAAGATCGAGGAACTCAGAAGGATTTTCAATCGGGACACGGGCGCCGCGAGGCTCATCCTGCTGCTGTCTCCCACGTGACCCGTCTGTCAGGCGGGCGCCAGTTGGGTGCAGGAGGAGATTCTGGACAGGAACCGCGAGGCCAACGTGAAGGTCTACGCGGTCTGGCTTCCGATGATCGCCGGCGATGCCCGGTCGGAGTGGAAGCAGAGCCTGCTTCGGGATGCCAGGGCGGTTCATCTGTGGGACGAGCAGCGAGTGACGGGGAGGTGGTTCGCACGGCAGGCATGGTATGACAGGAACGTGAAAGTCGCGTGGGACATCTATGTCTTGTTCGGCCCGGATGCCCGCTGGAACGGATCACCCGGACCGCTCATCAGCTGGGGAGAGACGGTCGTCGACACGCGCGTGCGGCTCAGACGGGATTTTCAGGCTTTGGTCGGCGGGTAAGGATGGGGTATAGGTGTCGCAATGACATAAGAAGCCAACCTGGCAGTCAAGTCCGGCGACCCTCGAAGTTTCGCGCAGGCGTCAATGTCGGCACGCAGCGCGTAGGGGCGCCCCTTGTGGGTGCCCGCCTGTATCGACGGTTTGATCGCGCAGTGGGGCGGAGGAGGAACTTTGAGTCAAAACCTGATCAGCATTTGTTTGAAGGAGACGATACCAATGGCTAAAACAAGAGATGCAATTCGGATCCTGGATGATGTAACAGGAGATGATGAAGAATTGCAGCAAATGATCGCAGAGGAGACAGTCAACACAGAAGTTGCACGTCTGATTTATGAAGCCAGAAAGAGGGCAGGCTTGACGCAAACTGAACTGGCGGAATTGATCGGTTCAAAACAGCCCGTAATTGCACGGCTCGAAGATGCGGATTATGAAGGGCATTCTCTTACGATGCTTCAAAGAATCGCGATCGCATTGAATCAACGGATCGAGATTAATTTCGTACCTGGGGAAGGACAACAAGAGGTAGTGCAAAAGTAGCGGGCTGAATAGCGGAATCTGTTCACAGAAACGGAGTGACTCCAAAAAAGGGCGCCGCGGAACTACTGGGCGCCCCTTCGTATAATTCCCTCGCGGAAGTCTTTCACGTCCAAAAACCCCACGATTCTCCCACTTCGAAATAGGCGAGACACATGGTGCATGTTAATGATCGCCCATATGCGGCCACTGCAAGATCGGCCTAATCAGGCCACCTGGGGTACGATTGAGGTTTCGGACTTTCCGGCAACGTATCTACCTCCTGAGTGTCTCCCCGACACTCAGGAGGGATGAACATGGCAAACCGGAGGTTCGAGATGTATCTGTATCGGCAGGTATTGACGCGTATGCGTTTGGGCGAGTCGGATCGTGCGATCGCCCGTTCAGGGTTGATGGATCGCGAGAAGGCCAGCGCGCTTCGCGAGGTAGCAGGGCGTGAGGGGTGGCTGGAAGCTTCCAGCGTGATGCCCGATGATGCGACCCTCGCGCAGGTTCTGGATGTTCCTTCCTCACGACCTCAGTCGGCTTCTTCGGTGCTGCCTTACCAGGACAAGGTCACGGCCTGGTGGCGTCAGGGTATCCGGGGTACGGTCATCCATCAGGCGTTGGTGGACACCTACGGGTATGCCGGCTCGTATTCTTCCGTACGGCGTTTTCTCCAAAACCAGGAAATGGTGGCCGTTCACCCCCGTAAAAACACACCCGGAGCACGCTCCACTGTTAACGAACATCTGCCGCCCGACGCGCGCGCTTTCCTGATGCGCGACCCCCAATGGTGTCTCAAGAAGGCACAAACCATCGGACCGGCGTGCCACACCCTCATCAAGACCCTCTTTCGTGATCGCGTGCTGGACAACCTCCGCGCGGCGCAGGGCATCATCGGGCTTTCCGAACGCTACGGCGTCCGGCGCCTCGAAGCCGCGTGCGACCGCGCCATCGCCTTTGACAACCCCCGCTACCGGAGTGTCAAAAACATCCTCGAAAAAGGCCTGGATCAGTGCAAGCACGAAACACAGACATCCACAGATCCACACACCCTCGCGGCAGCCTATACGGGAAAGGGACGTTTCTGCCGCGACGCCACAACCCTCTTCAGCTAACAAAAATGGGAGAACGACAAAATGAACCCGATGCCTGAACTTGCCCCCATGCTCAAAAGACTGCGTCTGTCCGGCATCCTCGAGACCTTGCCTGCCAGAAACCAGGAAGCCATCAACAACAAACTCGCTTACAGTGAGTTCCTCGCCCTGCTTGTCCAGGACGAGGTTGCACGCAGGGAACACAAAAAGTTCAACCTTCGCTTGCGACGCGCGGGCTTCCGCGGCGAGAAAACCCTCGAGGGCTTCGACTTCGCCTTCAACCCCGCCATCAATCAGGCCCTCGTCAAGGACCTGGCCACCTGTGCCTTCATCAAAGAAAAGGTCGCGGTCCTCATCGCCGGACCCTGCGGCACCGGCAAAAGCCACATCGCCCAATCCCTGGGACACCTCGCCGTCAGAGCAGGCTACGACACATTGTTCACCACACAAACCAAGCTGTTGGGACAACTCCACGCAGCACGCGCCACAGGCACCTTCGAGCGGCGCTTCCACAATGTTGTCAGAACCCCGCTGCTTATCATCGATGACTTCGGCCTCAAACCCATGGCGCCGCCACACGACGAGGACTTCCACGACCTCATCTCTGAACGCTATGAACGCGCCGCAACCATCGTCACCTCAAACCTCGACTTCTCCGAATGGGGCGACGCCTTCCCCAATCGACTGCTCGGCGCCGCCACCCTCGACCGCCTCAGGCACGGCACCTATCGCGTCATCCTCGACGGCAATAGCTATCGCTCTCCAAAACCTTTACCGCACTCACCAGAAAAACACCTTGGAAAGGAGGTCGAAAAACACTAATTACAGACCCCGTCCGAAACCCCAAAATCGCCACTTCCAAGTGGCCTGATTATGCCGATCATGGGTGGCCTGATTAGGGCGATCCGTGACACACCCTCTGCATCCGTCCCACAACGCAGACGTCAAGCCAACGCCGTCAGCCGCCTCCTCAAGCGGCTTCACGCTCGCGGCCTGATCGCTAAAATCCCACGGTCCAGACGGTGGCGCGTCACACAATCCGGCCACGCCACCTTCGCTACTTCACTCACCCTATACCACAATCACACAACCATCAATCAAGCAGCATGATCAAACATGTACGCATCTTGCGTTGAAGTCTTACTGAAAGGTCTAAGCCCACGACTGCGTCCGTACCGTGAACCGCCCACGCGCATGTCGCCGCATTTCGGCGAATTTGACGGTGAAGGCGGGCATGGCGTTGAGATTGAAAGAGGAATTTCGTGCTGGGATCCTTGAGGGGATTTGATCGGCCAGAAGATGGGTAGCCCCGTCGTTTAGAGCGAAGTCGAAGAATCTCCCGTCTTCGCGATTGTACATCTATTTTGATCCTCGGTAGACGAGCATGTGCGCGGACCCATTGCCAGCCTGTCAGTTTCCTCACCATGATATTGTAGACATACGTGCGACCGATGATTTTCGCGGATGCTGATCCGCCGAGTGTGTAGGGGCGTCCCTTGTGGGCGCCCTGGCTGTGTCGGCGATTGCCTGTCTTGCTCAGCCTGACATGAGCCGACGAATGACGGATGGTTTTTCTTGTACGGTCATTGGAAATCATGTCATTCAGAGCGCAGCCGAAGGGGGAGGGGACGTGCCGCCTCTCAGGTATCGACACGTGCAAATTGCGCGGGGCTGATCCCAGGCTGCAGGAGATCCTTCGTCGGCCTGGAGTGCTCCTGTACATGGTGGCAGTTTGGGTGTACGTGTAACGGAAGCGTTTCGTGGACGATGCACGCAGGCCTCCTCTGGATGACAGTGGGCGCTCAGGGGAAAGTGACGTGGGCAGACAGGAATGTCTGCCCCACCTTCAGACAGGCAGACCCGGAAACGCGCCGCGTCGCTACGGAAGGGGGCGTACATGCTGCCTTTAGGGTATCGACACGTGAATATCACGCGGGGATGATTCCATGCTGCAGTAGATCCTTCGTCGGCCTGGCGTGCTCCTGTACATGGCAGTTTGGGCGTATGTGTAACGGAAGTGTTTCGTGGACGATGCACGCAGGCCACTTCGACAGGCTCAGTGCAAATCCTCTGGATGACAATGGGCGCTCAAGGGAAAGTGACGTGGGCAGACAGGAATGTCTGCCCCACCTTCATACAGGCGTACTCAGAGGTGCGACGTTAACGGGACTGGCGCAGGGTATTATTGGAGTCGGTTCGGAAGGGTAGGGGAGAGGCATTTTGAATCGCGGGGCAGGGTGTCGTTACGCGCTCGTACGTGGATGACTCGACTATCAATACTCGTTGCCAAAGGTGTTCTTTTCAGCTTTTGGTTTTTATCCTGTTTATCCTGTACATCCATGTAAGTTCTGTCTACAATAATTAAAGGTCACACCTGTCCAAAAACGGATTTTAAAAGTATTAGAATAAACCCTCCGAGGATG